>RAZJ01000015.1 GCA_003612625.1 bacterium 1XD42-1
GTGAAGTTCCTTCTGCTCCAGAAGAGGGTTCCGGTACCAAACGTCCTGCTGCTACCGGCCGTTACGCTTAAGATTTAACATCCTGAAATCTAATCCCAACAAAAAGAATGAGGCTCTGGAAATATTTCCAGAGCCTCATTTTATGTAGATATTTTTTATATCGCTTTGCCTGCAAGGATTTCCTTATAATCTTCGTAATTTTGCGCCAGCAAAGAAGGCGTATCCAAATGATAAGGACATTTTTTAGCGCATTGCCCGCAATGCAGGCAGTTTTCAATTTTCTTCATCATAGCTTGGGCATCTTCTGTAAGCTGCGCGTCCGAAGGGGCCCGCCGGATCAAAAGGGACATCCGGGCACATGTATTGATTTCAATTCCAGCAGGGCAAGGCATACAATAGCCACAGCCCCGGCAAAAATTTCCCTGTAACTGGGCGCGGTCTTCCTCAATGATCTTTTGCAAGGCATCATCCAGTACAGGAGGGTGCTCCCGATAAGAAAGGAATTCATCCAGTTCTTTTTCCCGCTGGATTCCCCATAAAGGCAAAACTTCCGGGTACTGGGCTAACCAGGCATAAGCAGCATCAGAATGGGTAATCAAACCACCAGATAAAGCTTTCATACATAAAAAGCCCATTTTTTGACGGCAGCAGTTTTGTACAATTTCCAATTCTTTTTCGGTAGAAAGATATGAAAAAGGAAACTGAAGGGTATCATAAAGGCCGGAATCTATGGCTTCCTGGGCCACAGATAAACGGTGGTTGGTAATCCCAATAAAACGGATTTTCCCTTGTTTTTTTGCTTCTAGCATGGCTTCATATACGCCGGATTCGTCGCCAGGTTTTGGACAAAAAGAAGGATTATGGAACTGGTAAATATCTATATAATCTGTTTTTAACAAGCCTAAACTGGTTTCTAATTCCTTCCAGAAAGTTTCCGGGGTAACAGCCGCTGTTTTAGTAGAAATAAAAATTTGATCCCGTTTTTCACTGAAAGCATACCCCAGTTTTTCTTCACTGTCGGTGTAAAACCGGGCTGTATCATAAAAAGTAATGCCATGGTCAAAAGCTTTATGAAGAAGATATACTGCTTCTTTTCGGGAAACCCGCTGGATTGGCAATGCGCCAAAACCATTCTTATCCACAGTAATTCCAGTTTTTCCCAAAGTTACCTGTAATGCCATATAAGATTCCTCTTTTCCAAAAGATATTCGAATAAAGGGATATTTTAAAGATCAATAAATTTAATAGGATTACCATGCTCCTGGATGATACGGATCACCTCAGCCATAGGCAAAAAAACAGTAGCTGTATTTTCATTGGGATGGAATCCCACAGCCGGAGCCCCTTCTAAGCCTTTGTCAATAAAGACTTCTACCACATGGCCGGCATCATTTAACAGGCCAAACGGCGTAACCGAACCCCGTTCCAAATTTAAATATTTTTTCAGGCGGTCTTCCGAGGCAAAAGAAAGCTTGGAAGATTCCAGCAATGGCTGGAGGGCTTTCATATCGACACTGCGGCTTCCCCGCAGAATAACAAGGAAATGACGTTTTCCTTTTGCGTCCCGGAGAAATAAATTTTTAGCGATTACCCCATGCCGGGATAATCCCAGTGCATCCATTTCTTCAATGGTATAAACAGGTACATGTTCTATCAGCTCATAAGTAACGTTTTGTTCTGCCAAAGATTTTAATAAATCTTCCCGGTTGACCATAAAAAAACGCCTCCTCTTTTCTCTATGTATATTTATTATAATCCTCCTGGAACGGCTCGTCAATCCTTTCATCATTTTGTACAAACTTTACCCCATAAAATATAGAAAAATAAAAAGAGAGGCGGAACAAATGAAAACCATTTTAGAAATAGAAGAATATTTCCAATCCGAAACAGAACAGGAACGGGAAAAAAATATTCAGGCATTATTAGAGCAATACTTCAAAAACAAAGAACAGGAATTAGGGGAAGATCTTTTGCCATAGAAAATGCTTGAATACCAATAAAAATGGGGATATACTGATATTCGGAAATAAAATTTTTTGAGGTGGTTTTGTGGAAAAGAATAGGAAGCGTTATTTTTATTTGGCAATTATAACCAGCATGATTTTGTTAGCTGGATGTGCTGCCCGCAGTCAGCCAGCATCGGTTCCTGAAAGCAGCAGTGTATCTTCCAATGAGGCATCCGTAAAAGAAAGTTCTTCTGAGGAAACAGAATCCGCTTCTTCGGAAACGCCCCAAAGCACCTCCAAAGAAGCGAATCAGACAGAAAGCAGTTCTGAACCGGAGGCAAGCTCTGAAAATGAAACGGCAGGGAATGCGGAAAATATTCCAGCCGGAGAATTTTTTGCTGATTTTGTTGACATGGACGGGAACCCCATAGGAAATTCCATGGTACTTTCTATCCGGCTTCCGGATTCCTGGACAGCAGATGGAAATATCATTTATAACGAGGACAAAAGGAAAATTGCTGAAGTGCTGCCCTGTATCATGACAGAAGATAATACCGCTTTTGACAAATTAGCGGAAAAGTATCCGGATGGCGATCCGAGAGATGTCACCATAGGGAAGCTTTCAGGAAAATGTTATTATTCCCAAACGGAAATCACAGAAGGGGAATTTGCTGGAACTTTCCATAATGAACTGGTTTATTATTTCAAAATTCAGGACGATTTATATGAGGGGTTCTATTTAATTGGGATCAAATTTTATCCTGCTTTTGGCGGAGGGATTGGGCCCCAGAGGGAAGCGTTTCAATCCGCTATCCAAATCGGCAACTGGCACAAAATGATTTAATAAAAAAGACACGGTACAGGATTTGATTCCCATACCGTGTTTTATTTTATTTACAGATGTAATTTTGCATGCCGACCAGCATGTACCGCCCTGCAACAGCCCCCTGATCCGGAACGCCAATTGCTTTTGCAGCAAATACAGCAGCTTTCCCAAAAACAGGCGTCATATTTTTGGTTGCTTCCACGCCTTCATCAGCGCCTTTTACTGCGGCATCCATAATTTCCTGCAAAGTCGCTTCCGGCTTTTCTGCCAGCAATGCGGCAGCTTTATCAGCGGCTGGGCCTAAGGCATCTAAGATGGTACGGTTTCCCCGCTGACATTTGCCCCGCTGCTGGATACCGTCAGCAAAAGCGGTCAGATAAGCGGAAAGCCCTGCCGCATCCATCTGGTTTTTGCCCTTCAAAACCTTTCCGCCAGCCATCACGCCGGAGGACATCAAAGTGCCCATGGTGGAAGGAACCACAGAGGACATTTTCATGCCCCCCTTCATCAAGGTTTTTCCAATATCCTCCGGTTCCATATTATCCCGCAGCAGGCCGGGAAGGGCAGAATATCCTTTGCTCATGGTAAGCCCCAGATCCCCGTCGCCCATTTTTGCATCCATGTCGCAGAGTTCTTCCCGTTTTTCTTCAAACAGATTTCCTACGGCGGCGAACAATTCCGGAAGCTGTTCACATGTAATAACAGTCATTTTGAAATATCCCCTTCCATTATTTCTGGCAATAGAATGGCGTAGCAACAGGCATATCAATTTGATCTTTCATTTCCTGATCCGCCATGCGGCAAATGGAAATGGAAGCCCCTGCCATTTCCATGGAAGTAGCATATTCCCCTACAAAAGTCCGGTAAATGGAAATCCCTTTTTCTTTGAGAATCCGTGTAACAGAACCGCTTAAAATATACAGTTCTTCCACAGAAGTGGCTCCCAAGCCATTGATCAGCAGGCAGACTTCTTCACCGGAAGCCAAAGGCATATCCTTCAGCAGGGTATCCAAAGATTCCGCGGCGATTTCGTCAGCAGTTTTCAAAGGCCCGTTCCAAACGCCCGGTTCCCCATGGATGCCCATACCCATAGCCATTTCATTTTCAGCCAGAGTAAAATTAGGATGACCTACTTCTGGAATGACACAGGGGGTCAAAGCAAATCCTACGGTACGGGTATTGTCTTTTGCTTTTTGGGCAGCAGCCAGGACTTCGTCCAGGGAACCCATTTGGGCAGCTTTTGCGCCGGCACATTTATACATAAAGAAGATCCCGGCTACGCCCCGGCGGGTATCGGGATTTGCATTGGAATTGACATCATCAGCCCCTACAATGGAACGGGTTTCAATATCTTCCATTTCGCACATTTCAGCAGCCATATCAAAATTCATAATATCGCCGGTGTAATTTCCATAAAGATAGAGGATGCCGGCGCCGGCCTGGACTTCTTTGGAAACATTGAAAATCTGTTCGGCAGACGGGGACTGGAATACGCCGCCTACGCCGCAGCCATCCAGCATATTTTCACCTACATACCCCAAAAACAAAGGAAGATGGCCTGTACCGCCGCCCGTAATGATTGCAACTTTTCCTTCTTTTTTCCGGGCGGTGCAGTAACAGCGCAAATCGCCTTCCACATATTTTACAGCGTCACCATGAGCAGCATAAATGCCTTTCAGCATATCATCTGTGTATTGTTCCGGGGCATTGATAATCTTTTTCATAGGGAAAATTCCTCCTTTTTTTGACAGGCCAGCAGAATCCAGATAAACCAGTTTTATTGGCATACCTAAAATCATGCGGATCTTTTTACAAATTTTATCATAGGGTTTTCCACAGAAAAAGTCAAGGAAAAGGACAAAAACGGAAATAGAAAAACAAAGAACAAAATAGGGTAAAATGACGAACCCATTTTTTTCATCCGGAAAAAGAAGGCTTTTATTGACAAAAATGTAAAATTCGAAGGGGTTAGATTGGGGAATTCGAGCATTGTATTTGCCTGTGAAAAATGATACGCTTAGTAAAAAAGACGGGGCTGTCCCGTTGGAGAAAGGTGAGATAACAATGCTGAAAGGTATTCCGGAATGTATTTCCCCGGAGCTGTTAAAAATTCTGCATGAGATGGGCCATGGTGACAGGCTGGTCATTGGCGATGCAAATTTCCCTGCTGCTGCCTGCGCAAAAAATAATATCCTGATCCGTGCCGACGGGGTAACGGCAACAGAACTGCTGGATGCAGTTTTGCAGTTATTCCCCTTGGATGAAGTAGAGCATCCGGTACTGATTATGGATAAACAGGAACATCATAAAAACATGGAAACCCCGGTATGGGATGTTTTTAAATCTACGGTAGCAAAATATGACCCCAGAGGGGAATCTGCCTGCGGCTTGATAGGCCGTTTTGATTTTTATGAGGAAGCGAAAAAAGCTTATGCTGTCGTAGCTACAACCGAAAAGGCATTTTATTCCTGCCTGATTCTTCAAAAGGGCTGTATTTAATATCAGACAGAAAAATGTTGCAAAATGTTGTTTTTTGTCTGTATTTTTTACAATATGAAGTAAAAATTTCCTTTTTTATTTTCTGTTTCTATAAAATGGGATTTTTCATTCCGATATGGCTATGGGATGTGTGGCAGAATGGCCAGACAGAAGGGAATTTTTTCAGATTTCAATATGTAAAATAGACAAAATCTACCGGTCGGTTTTGTATGACTAAACGAAAAACAAAAAAATGTCACAAATTCGTTTACAAACAAAAAAACCTGTGTTAAATTGGAGATAAACACAGGGGATATTTTGATTCCGAATTCCCCTGAAAGAATTTTATTTAGGAGGACATTATGAAAAAGATTATCGCATTGCTATTGGCTGCGACCTTTACCTTTGCAATGGCCGGATGCGGCGGCGGTTCCGCTCCAGCTCCATCCAGCAGCGCTCCGGCTCCTGCTTCCAGTGCGGCCCCGGCAGCTCCCGCAGATAACAGCAGCGCTCCGGAAGCCCCAGCAGCTCCCGCAGGAGATACCAGTACATCTCCCTTGGCAGGGAAGAAGGTTGCTTATATCATGCAGATGGCACCTTCCGACATTTTCCAAATGTGGTCTGAATATGCCCAGAAAACCGCTGAAGGCTTAGGCATGGAATACAAAGCTTTCTTCTGCAACGGTTCCGATACCACCTGGCAGGATACCGTTTCCCAGTGCGCAGCCAGCGGCTATGACGGCCTGCTGCTGAGCCATGGCGGCCAGAACTATGCTTATACCTTCCTGACCGATCTGCTCAAACAATATCCGGATCTGAAAATTGCAACATTTGACACCCCCTTCAAAGACAACAACGGCGAAACCCAGAAAATCGAAGGCGTAACCCAGTTCTTCCAGCAGGATGCCCAGTTCGCAGAATTATTGCTGCAATACATCTGCGATGACCTGTATCCTGATAAAGAAACCGTCAACATCCTGAAAGTTTGGGTAGGCCCCAACTTCAACTCCCCATTTGACCGCCGCCAGGTTGGTTATGAAAAATATGAAAACGAAGGCAAAATCAAAACAGTTGAAACCATTGGACCTTCCGACTTCAACAATGCGGAAGCTTCCATGACAGACGTTACCACAGCAACCCTGGCCAAATACAAAGAGGGCGACATTGATGCTATCTGGTGCTGCTATGACCTGTATGCCAGCGGCGTTTATACAGCTCTGACACAAGGCAACTACAAGATCCCAATGGTCAGCGTTGACATCTGCAATGCTGATATTGATAAGATGGCTGCTGCTGATTCCCCGTGGAAAGCCTGCGCTACTACCAACTGGTACTATAACGGCGAATTTGGCATGCGTGTTCTGGCTCTGGAAATGGCCAATGAATATGACAAGATCATTGACCCAATGACCAAACAGGCAAGCGACTGGCTGGAACTGCCCACAAATGTTGTAAGCCAGGATATGGTTTCCGGCGGCAGTGTCAACGTAACCAATTTGGATATCGTTGCAGGCCCTACATACAGCGACCGTTCCTATATGCCTACCACCGACTGGATGACAGCATTATTGGGCGACTAATCTGAAAAAATGATAATCTGGAAGCGGACTTGATAAGCCCGTTTTCCCTACCAGGAGATCGGGCAGGGCGCCGGGGCCATCCCTGGCGCCCTGTTAAATCTTACACCACCCAACGGGCCTATGCTGGAAAGCTGTACAGAAGCTTTTTTTGTACCGTTTTCCACTGTCGGCTGGCGGCAGGATCACAAAGAGGAAAAGAGGGAATCTATGGACAAAATCACACTTGGGACGAAAAATGTCTCCATTGAATTTCCTGGTGTCAAGGCCCTGTCCAATGTGGATTTTGAAATTGAAACAGGCAAAATCCATGCGGTATTAGGCGCCAATGGTGCGGGAAAATCAACGCTGATGAAAGTGCTGGCTGGGTCAAACCCGGATTACACCGGAGATGTGCTCTATAATGGCAAAGTGGTGGAACTGCGTAAACCCGTAGCGGCGAAGGAACTGGGAATCCAGATCGTATACCAGGAAGTCGATATGGCCTTGATTCCTTCCCTGTCTGTGGCGGAAAATGTTATGTTCAACCACTTGGTCATGAATATGGGCCACAAACAGTTTGTAGACTGGGGCCAGATTCAAAGGGATGCTAAGGAAGTGCTCAAGCGCCTCAATATTGATATTGATGTAAGCCAGCTTGTAGGCAATCTTTCCTTAGCCCAGAAGCAGATGGTTTTAATTGCCCGGGCCATCCAGAGCACCTGTAATTTCTTGATTCTGGACGAACCTACGGCACCTTTAAGCGATACGGAAACAGAAGAATTGTTCCGTGTCTGTCAGCATTTGGTTGCTACGGAAAATTTAGCGGTTATCTTTATTTCCCACCGCCTCCATGAAGTGCTGCAAATCTGCAATTCTTATACCGTTATGCGGAATGGGGAAATTGTAGATAATTCCTTAATTACGCCGGAAACCACAACAAAAGAAATTGTAGAAAAAATGCTGGGCCGTTCCTTTGAGGAAAACTTCCCCAAGGAAATTGTGGACATTGGGGGCAAGGCGCTGGAAGTAGAGCATCTGTCCGAAGCGGAAGGCAATGTAAATGATGTTTCTTTCTATGTCCGCCGGGGTGAAATTGTAGGGATTGCCGGTCTGGTGGGCGCAGGCAAAAGCGAGCTTTGCAAAACTTTATTCGGCGCTTTGAAAAAATCGGCCGGTACCATAAAATTTGACGGAAAGGAATTGAAAATTAAAACCCCTTCAGATGCTGTCAAATACCGGATGGCCCTGGTGCCGGAGGAACGGCGCAAGGAAGGCGTGCTTGTTTCCGAAACGGTGGACTTTAATTTATCGGCAGCCTGTCTTGGAAAATTCTGCAAGATGTCCTTTATCAATAAGGGGAAAACCGCTGAAAATGCAAGCCATTTTGTAAAATCATTGGGGATCAAAACCCCTTCTATTTACCAGTTGGTACGGAATTTGTCTGGCGGCAACCAGCAAAAAGTGGTTGTTGGAAAATGGCTGGCTGCGGATTGTGATGTTTATATTTTTGACGAGCCTACAAAAGGCGTAGACGTAGGCGCAAAAGCAGAAATTTTTAAACTGATCAATGAAATTGCAAAAGATAACAACTGTGTTATTTATGCCTCCTGTGAAAACTCCGAAATTCTTTCCATTACAGATCGTACCTATGTCATGTTTGATGGAAAAATTATGGCAGAGCTGGAAACAGCAAAAACCTGCGAAGATGAAATCATGCACTACGCAGTAGGCGGAACAGAAGCCTATGTTGCCAGCTAATCATAAGTGCCAAATGAAAACCGTAATTTGAGGGGGAAATACATATGAATCAACTGCTCAAGAAAAAGAGCGTAGGCCGTTTCTTAATGGATTGGGCTGCCGTTATTGCCCTGGTCTTTTCTATTATTGTTTTTACCATTATGCAGGGTCAGGCATTCTTTTCTGCTGCCAATGCCACCAATATTTTGCGGGCCATGTCCATTACCACCATTTTCGCCATTGCCGCTACTGTAACCATGGCGCCGGATGGGTTTGATATGTCCGCTTGTACACTGGCTTCTTTCTCCGCTTATATTTTTGCAAGTTCTTTCCTTTGGTTTGGTATGCCTTTGCTGGTCAGCGCAATCGTTACCATCCTGTTTACTATGGTTTTATATCTTTTGACCATGTTCCTCATTCTGGTTTGTAAAATTCCGGATATGCTGGCAACCTGCTCCCTGATGTTTGTCCATCAGGGCCTGGGCTTATGGTGGACCGGCGGCGGCGCGGTTTCTTCCGGTATGCCTACCCGCTGGGGCGGCCAGCCAGTGCGGGCCGGCTGGACCGAAGGCTTCTTAAATATCGGACGTGCACCCTGGTGTATCATTATCATGCTGGCTTGTGTTGCTTTTGCTTTTATTTTCCTGAATTATACAAAACATGGCCGTTATCTTTATGCCATGGGCGGCAACCGGGTTGCAGCAAAATTGTCCGGTATCAATGTAAAAAGATACCGCTTTGTTGCCGGTATGGTAACAGCCGTATTTATTGCAATCGGTGCAATGGTTGTTTGTTCCCGGAATTCTGCTGCCCAGATCACAGGCTGTGATAACTACCTGATGCCTTCTTTAGCTGCCGTGTTTGTAGGCCGTTCCGTAGGCGGCGCTGAAAAGCCCAATGCAATCGGTACTATGATTGGCGCGGCTTTGGTAGCTGTTTTGGAAAACGGTTTAACTCAGGTAGGCGTTGTCTATTATGTGCTTCCTGCTGTCAAAGGCGCAGTTCTGGCTTTGGCATTGGTTGTAGCATATGCTTCCAAAAAAGAAGATTGATAAAAGTGCATTTTGTGCCGCCGCAAGGGGATGCCTGGCGGCGGCACTGCCTATCCCTTGTAAAGAATGTATAAAAATATCTAGGAGGTATATTACATATGTCAAAGTTTGATAGCTATTTCCTGATGAACCTGGAGGATGCCAAAGAGTATGCCTGCGAAAAAGTCACCCGTTTTGACTGGGACAAGGCAACCATGGAAAGCAAGGAAATTGGCGATGGAAACCTCAATTATGTATTCCGGGTATGGGATGCCAAAGGCCATTCTGCCATTATCAAACAGGCAGGAGAATCTTTGCGTATTTCTTCTGAAATGCACGTTTCGACAGACCGCAATCGGATTGAATCTGAAATTTTGATTTTGCAGGGCAAATTGGCTCCTGGTTATGTGCCGGAAATTTATTTTTATGATACGGTTATGTGTGCCTGCGGGATGCAGGATATGAGCGATCATATGATTATGCGTACCAGTATGCTCCAGCATAAAATTTATCCGAAATTTGCCGATCAGATTTCCACATTTATGGCCAATACTTTGATGGGCACAACAGACGTGGTCTTGGAGCATAAAGAGAAAAAAGAACTGCAAAAGAAATATATCAATCCGGAACTCTGCGAAATTACAGAAGATCTGGTTTATACTGAGCCTTATAACAACTGCGCAAACCGGAACAATGTATTCCCGAAAAACGCGGAATTTGTCAAAAAAGAATTGTATGAAGATGAAGCCCTTCATTTAGAAGTAGCAAAATTAAAAATGGACTTTATGTGCAATGCCCAGTCTTTGATCCATGGGGATTTGCATACAGGCTCTATTTTTATCAATGAAGATACTACCATTGTTTTTGATCCGGAATTTTGTTTCTATGGCCCAATGGGATATGACATCGGCAATGTAATTGCAAATATTATTTTTGCATGGTGCAACGGGGATGCAGAAATTGCAGATCAGGCCCAGCGGAATGCTTTCTGCGGCTGGGCAGAGCAGGTCATTACAGATGTGATTGACATGACCATGAAGAAGATGGATGCTTATTACACAGAACATGTAACTGACCGGATGGCAAAAGCACCAGGTTATAAAGATTATTATTTAGGCACCATTTTAGCCGATACAGCAGCCGTTACCGGTTTAGAATTGATCCGCCGTACCGTTGGCATGGCAAATGTAAAAGATTTGACCACCATTGCAGATGAAGAAAAACGCGCACGGGCAGAAAAGATTTGTGTTCTCGCTGCAAAACGGTATATTAAAGAACGGGCTGCACTGCATACCGGTGCGGGTTTCCTGAAGGTTTTAAAAGATACCATAGCTTCCCTGTAAAATAAAGAGGAGGATATCAAGAATGAATGCATTAAGCTTGGATACAGTCCTGTTGTCGGAGGACAAAAAAAGCATTGTGATTTTGGATCAGACTTTGCTGCCGGGAGAAATCAAATATTTGAATTTGTCCAAAGCTGAGGATATTTGGGAAGCAATCTATGCTTTACGGGTCCGGGGGGCGCCGGCAATCGGCGTAGCTGCCGGATATGGGATTTATGTAATTGCTTCCCAGATTGAAACCGATAATATGGATGAATTCTGCAAGCAGTTTAAAGAGAAAAAAGCTTATTTGGATTCCTCCCGTCCAACGGCAGTCAATTTGTCCTGGGCATTGAACCGGATGGAGAAGGTTCTGGATGAAAACCGTGATAAAATGACAGTGGCCCAGATGAAGGACCGCCTTTGTGAAGAAGCCCACGCAATCCGGGAAGAAGATGTAGCAATCAGCCGCAATATCGGTAAATTAGGTTTTGAACTTCTCCATCATGGGGATGGCATCTTGACCCACTGCAATGCCGGAACCCTGGCAACTGCAAAATATGGCACAGCATTAGCCCCTATTTATGTGGCTTTGGAAAATGGCTGGCAGGATTTGCGGGTATTCTGTGATGAAACCCGTCCTTTGCTCCAGGGTGCGCGTCTGAGCGCCTTTGAAATGCAGACTGCCGGCGTGGATACCACTTTGATTTGTGATAACATGGCATCCATTACCATGAAACGGGGCAAAATCAATATTGTATTTGTAGGTTGTGACCGGGTTGCTGCCAATGGGGATTTCGCCAATAAGATCGGCACCAGCGGCGTGGCAATTTTAGCAAAATATTATGGGATTCCTTTCTATGTATGCGCCCCCACTTCCACTATTGATATGTCAATGAAAAGCGGTGACGAAATTGTTATTGAGGAACGTCCGGCCGAAGAAGTGACAGAAATGTGGTATTCCAAACGGATGGCTCCGGAAGGGGTAAAAGTCAATAATCCTGCTTTTGATGTAACAGATCATACTTTAGTAACCGGTATTATTACAGAAAAAGGGATTGCTTATCCGCCTTTTGACAAAGCCTTTGAAAATATGGGCATCAAATAAATAAAATCGAAATGGAGTAGTTACAGCCGGGCGTGATCCTGTCTGTAATTACTCCAGAATTTTTTATTCAGACAGGGATACTTTAGTTGAAAACAGAGGAAAAGTATGCTATAATAAAGAGGATTTCTTTATAGGGGAATCATAAGGAAATATGATCCCTATCAAAAGCGGAAAGGATGAGCAGCATGAATGAAAAACGCGCCAAGGAGCTGGCGGCTACCGCGGCGAAAATCCGGCTGGCAGCATTGGAAGCCGTGCATACGGCAGCTTCTGGGCATATCGGCGGTTCGCTTTCGGTCAGTGATATTTTAGCAGTATTATATTTTGAAAAAATGCGGATTCAACCGGAAAACCCACAAGATCCGGAACGGGATCGTTTCGTGCTTTCAAAAGGCCATTGCAGCCCGGCTTTATATGCAACCCTGGCATTGCGGGGCTATTTCCCCAAAGAAGATTTGAAATTATTCCGCAGCATTGAAGGCCATATGTCCGGCCATGCAGAAATGCACCATGTAAAAGGTGTAGATATGTCAACTGGTTCTTTAGGCCAGGGGCTTTCTGTGGCAGGCGGTATGGCATTGGCAGGGAAAATTGATCAGAAATCTTACCGTGTTTATGCTGTTATGGGTGACGGTGAAATCGAAGAAGGACAAATTTGGGAAGCCGGTATGGCAGCTGCTAAATATAAACTGGACAATCTGTGCGGCATTATTGATGTAAACGGCTTGCAGATTGACGGTGCTACGGCAGATGTTATGCCTTCTGAACCTTTGGATAAAAAATGGGAAGCTTTTGGCTGGAATGTCATTAAAGTGGATGGCCATGATGTAGCTGCAATCGCTGACGCTTTGGATGCGGCAGAGCAATGCAAAGGGAAACCAACCATGATCCTTGCAAAAACCACAAAAGGCAAAGGTGTTTCCTATATGGAAAATAATGCAGGCTGGCATGGCAAAGCCCCCAATGATGAACAATATGAAACCGGCAAGGCGGAATTAGAAGCCATTTTGAAAGGATTGGAGGGCTAAATCATGGGAGAAGTAATTGCAACCCGTGCTGCTTATGGAAAAGCACTTGTAAAATTTGCGGATCAAAACCCTGACTTAGTAGTATTGGATGCTGATTTAGCCAGTGCTACAATGACCAATGGATTTGCCAAAGCATATCCGGAACGGTTTTTTGATATGGGAATTGCAGAATCCGATATGGTCGGTTTTGCTGCCGGACTGGCAACCTGTGGGAAAATCCCCTTTGTCAATTCTTTTGCCATGTTCTCCGCAGGCCGTGCCTGGGAACAGGTTCGGAATTCCGTAGCATATCCGGGCTTAAATGTAAAAGTAGTAGGTTCCCATGGCGGGCTTTCTGTTGGGGAAGACGGCGCAACCCATCAGTGCATTGAAGATTTCAGCAATATGCGTGTTATCCCTGGCATGATGGTATTATGTCCTTGCGACGGCAACGAAATGGAAGCTGCTGTTGCTGCACTGCTGGCACACAAAGGCCCTGCTTATATGCGTCTGGGCCGCTTGGCTGTGGAAACAGTAACCGATTCCATTCCGGGCTATCATTTTGAACTGGGAAAAGGTGTTGAACTTCAGGACGGTAAAGATGTTTCCATTATTGCAACCGGCATGATGGTTCAGGAAGCTTTAAAAGCTGCCCAGATCCTGAAAGAACAAGGGACTTCTGCCCGTGTCATTGATATGCACACCATTAAGCCTTTGGATGAAGCATTGGTATTGAAAGCAGCAAAAGAAACCGGCTGTATTGTTACCAGTGAGGAACACAATGTATTGGGCGGGTTAGGTGCTGCCGTAGCAGAATACCTGTCTGAAAATTGTCCTGTTCCTGTGGTTCGTCACGGGGTTATGGATGAATTTGGACGTTCCGGCAAAGCACCTTTGGTTATGAAAGCTTATCATTTAACAGCCGAAGGTATTGTGGAAAAAGTGAAAAAAGCCCTTGCAATGAAAAAATAATAAGAGCTTATTTTCTGAATCATACAAAAGAAACGCCCCTGCGCCAGGAGGAATCTTGGCGCAGGAGGCCATTTTTATTTCACGGGAGAATGAAATTTATGACAATGGCAGAAGCTTTTGCAGCAATCCCTTCCCCCTGCTATATTGTAGATGAGGATGCCCTCAAACGGAATTTGGAAACCCTTGCGGCGGTTAAAAAACGGACAGGCTGCAAAATCCTGCTGGCCCAAAAAGCCTTTTCCATGTTTGCTGTTTATCCTTTGATTGGGGAATATTTAGACGGCACAACAGCTTCCGGACTTTATGAAGCGCGGCTTGGCTATGAGGAAATGCCGGGAAAAGAAGTCCATGTATTCCGTCCGGCTTATACAGCAGATGAAATGCAGGAACTGGTAAAAATATGCGGCCATATTATTTTTAATTCCTTCCGGCAATGGCAGGCTTACCGGGAGGAAGCTTTAAAGGCAGGAATTTCCTGCGGCATCCGGATCAATCCCCTTTATGCGGAAGTGGAACAGGAAATTTATAATCCTTGTACAAAAGGCTCCCGGCTGGGGGTAACGCCGGATCAGTTCCGGGAGGATATGCTGGAAGGGATAGAAGGGCTGCATTTCCATACCTTATGCGAGCAGGATTCTGACACATTGGAACGCACCCTGCCTTATGTGGAAAAATATTTTGGATCTTATCTTTCCAAAATGAAATGGCTTAATATGGGGGGCGGCCATCATATTACCCGGCCCGGCTATGATATTTCAAAATTAGAATCCTGCATCAAAAGAATGCAGGACCGTTATGGAGTAGGAATTTATTTGGAACCGGGAGAAGCAGTTGCATTAAATGCAGGGTATTTGACATCCAGGGTGTTGGATCTGGTGGAAAACGGCATGGAGATTGCCATCCTAGATGCTTCCGCAGCCTGCCATATGCCTGACGTATTGGAAATGCCTTACCGGCCCAATATCATTGGGGCAGGCCAGCCAGGAGAGAAACCTTATTTGTACCGGTTAGGCGGGCCAACCTGCCTGGCAGGAGATGTAATCGGGGATTATTCTTTTGATAAGCCTTTACAGCCTGGGGATTTGCTGGTATTCTGTGATATGGCAATCTATTCTTTTTGCAAAAATAATACTTTTAACGGAGTGCCCCTGCCGGGGCTGGCTTTGTGGAGCAAAGAGAAAGGGCTGCATATGATAAAATCATTTGGGTATGAAGATTTTAAAGGCAGATTGGGATAATCCAAGGCGCTTTATGTCAGAAAGGAAACAGGGAAGCAAAGATGTGGCGGAGGAACAGTCAGGGGATTACAGAAAACCCCATCTGGAAACAAATTTTAATATTCTTTTTTCCGATTTTACTGGGGACTTTTTTCCAGCAGCTTTATAATACAGTAGATGCCGTAGTGGTGGGCCGTTTTGTAGGAAAGGAAGCTTTAGCCGCAGTAGGCGGCTCCACAGGTACGGTAACACAGCTTTTAATCGGATTTTTTACAGGGCTTTCAGCAGGTGCAACCGTAGTCATCTCCCAATCCTTCGGGGCCGAAAAACAGGAGGAGGTTTTTAAAGCTGTCCATACAGCCATGGCCCTTAGCTTAACCGTGGGGATTTTTTTCACGGCAGCCGGCCTTTTATTTTCGCCGATGGCATTGCGGGCAATGGCGACGCCGGAATCCGTTATGGGTGGAGCTGTTACGTATATCCGTGTTTATTTTGCAGGCATCCTGTTTCCATTGATTTACAATATGGGGGCCGGGATTTTGCGGGCAGTTGGAGATTCCCGAAGGCCCCTTTATTTCTTAATGGTCTGCTGTGGAGCCAATATTGTTTTGGATATTGTATTTGTAGCTGTTTTGAAAATGGGGATTTTAGGTGCGGCATTGGCAACTTTACTTTCCCAGGCTGCCAGTGCCTGCTTGACATTGATTGCGTTAGTCCGCACCAACCAGTGTTACCAGTTGGATCTCCGTTCTTTAGGCTTTACGGTGCCGGTTCTAAAAAATATTGTCTGGATTGGCCTGCCTACCGGGTTACAGTCTGTTATGTACTCTGTTTCCAATATTATTATCCAGGCAGGAGTCAATTCCCTGGGAACAGATGTGATTGCAGCATGGACAGCTTATGGGAAAATTGACGGCCTGTATTGGATGATTTTAAGTGCGTTTGGCGTTTCCGTGACTACATTTGTAGGGCAGAATTTTGGCGCGCATAATTATAAACGGATGCGGGAAACTGTCCGGGCCTGTTTGTGGATGTCGGTGATCGGCACAGTCATTTTTAGCGGCGCGTTATATGCCGCGGCCCCGGTTGTCTTCCGTATCTTTACATCTGATGCCAATGTGATTTCCGTTGGAATGGGTATTTTGCATCTTCTTGCCCCTTGTTATATTACCTATATTGCCATTGAAATTTTAGGCGGGGCTGTCCGGGGAACTGGGGATGCAGTGATCCCCATGATTATGACTTGTGTAGGCGTTTGTGTCCTTCGGGTGTTATGGATTGTTCTTGTAGTGCCTTATTCCAAAAATATTGAAACCATAGCCCTTAGCTACCCCATTACCTGGAGTGTCACTTCCATTTTATTTATCATTTATTACCGGCAGGGGGGCTGGCTGAAACGCCGGATTGCCATAGCCGGAGCCCCTCCGGAAGAACTCCTGAAAGAATAAGTCCTATACCGCTTGCGGTTCTTCCTTATGGGCCGGGGTATATTCCGCAATCAGCACAGAAGCAAAAATCATAGCCCCTCCCGTTGCCATGGTGAGGGTTAATGGCTCATATTTCAACAGGACAGAGAAAATGGAACAAAATAAAGATTCTGTACAAAGAAACAGGGCCGCTTTCGAAGCAGGTACGTGAACCTGGGCAATGGATTGCAGGAAAAAACATAGACAAGTGCTGAATACTCCCAGATATGCTACTGACAGGAATCCTCTGGGATGAAGCAGCGGAACATAATTCCGGTCAAATGCCAGGAAAAACAGGATGGATAAAACAGCGGCTGCGACGAATTGGACAAATACAAGGGTATTGGGATTGACCCGGACAGAAAAAATTCCGGTAAATACAATATGACAGGCAAAAAAGAAAGAACAAGCCAAAGCCAATCCATTTCCAACAGAAAAAGAAAAACCATCCAATTTTAAAGATAATACGCCGATTCCGCATAAACACAAAACACAGGCTCCAATCATCCGGCGGGAGGGACGTTTTTTAGCAATGGCCCACCATAAAAACGGGACAATAATCACATTGATTGCCGTCAGAAACCCGACGCTGGAAGGGACTGTGCCAGCCGTAGCCATTGTTTGCATGGAGAAGCCTAAAAAAAGAAATGTGCCTACAACCATGCCGCTGAGGATGGCCTGACGGCTGCAGTTTTTACGGATGGTTTTCCAAAAAACACATCCAAAAATAATGGCTGCAATGAAAAACCGGCCTGCTAAAATTAAAGGTGCGGAAAGCTGTTCATCTACGGCGATCCGTGTTGCCATAAATCCGCCGCCCCAGATAAGCCCTACTAAAAGAAGGGCAGCTTCATACAAAAAAATTTTTGTTTTTTGTGGTTCCATGTTTAAAGTGCAAATCCTTTCTGATCAAAAATGATAAAGGCAGCATAATACAAAACTTGCATAGTGCTGGCCCACGGGTAAGGATACTCCATTTTGGGCTGGATGTCAAATAGCAGACAAGAAAAAATCCCCCGTCTATTATCCATAATATGGACAATAGACGGGGGATTTCAGATCACTTTCTCTTAGTGGCCGGAGCAGCCGTTATGCCCTTCATGGCAATGATGCTCGCCAGATTCATGGCCTTCATGATGGCTGCATTTTGTATCAGGATTATATTGCAGCGTTCCAGCCAGCAAAGCTGCTACCTGGGCGTCGGCATCCCCGGAAGCCCCAGGATAAAGGGTGATGCCTGCCTGGGCTAAGGCATCCCTTGCGCCGCCGCCAATACCGCCGCAAATCAACTGTGCAACGCCTAATTCCTGAAGAAATCCAGCTAAAGCACCATGCCCGTTTCCATTGGTATCCACAACTTTGGAGCTGACAACAGAACCATTTTCCACTTCATAAACCTTAAAATGTTCACTATGGCCAAAATGCTGGAAAACCTGTCCGTTCTCATAAGTGACTGCTATTTTCAATTTTTAATTCCTCCAATCTTTTTTAGAAAGGGAAAAAGCTTTTCCCTTTTTTTCTCTTATAAATTGATTATAACAAGGTTTGTGAGGGATCACAATAATAAATCCTACAAAAACTTTTTTGAATTTCAGATGTTTTTTAACTATTTTGCGAGATCCTTTTATTGACTAGACAATTATAGGAGGCTATAATAGCAGTAGGGAAAATTTGTGAGGATTTTTATAAAAGGGAGGGGGATCTGATTGGCAGTACAGAAACATCGCAGAAAACAGCACAGTTGGCCAATTAAAAGACGTATTATTTTTATTGTGGTGCTGATGATTGTAATTATGAGCATCGCTTTGGGAAGTATTTCCAGTGTCTTGAATGTAAGTTCTTCCAAAAGTGTCCTGGAACTGACCATGACAGAGATTGCGGTATTGGCAGGGGAACGGGTCAGCGCTGAAATCAAACAGTATACCAATATTGTGGAAAGTTTAGGGACAGAAAAAGTCTTATCCAGCCCTACGGTTTCTGAACGGGAAAAAGTTTCCCTTTTGGAAGAAACAAAAGAACGGTATGGTTTTTTAGAAGTGGATCTGTTGGATCAAAAAGGACAGAGCATGTTGACCAAAGAAAGCTCCTTTTCTGAAGTGTTCTTTCAGCAGGCAATCCAGGGAAAAACCTATATCCGGGACCCGGAAGCCACCCAATCAAAGCCATTGGTAATAGCTGCCCCTTTATGGCAGGCTGGGATGGAAGGCCGGTATGCCATTGGCGTCGTAAAAATAGTACCTGATCAGGATTTTATTAACCGTATTATCATGGATATCCAAGTAGGGCCAAATGGCGGCGCTTATATGCTGGATAAAAACGGGACTATTTTAGCGGATCGGGACCCTTCGCGGGTTGGTACGGTAAATATGCAGGAACTGGCCAAAACCGATCCTACCAAAAAAGTACAGGCAGAAATTGAAAAACGTATGATCGCCCGGGAAACCGGTGTGGATACATTAACTTCTTATCAAGGGGCAGTGCAGTTAGTCGCTTATGCCCCAATCCCAAACAGCAATGGATGGAGTATCGGGATCTATGCCACACGCAGCGATTTTTTAGGCGGGGCATCCCGGTCCGTTTTCATTACAATTATTTTAGTCATTGTCTTTATCGTGATAGGAAGCGGGGTTGCTATCCGGTTTGCCCATTCCCTGGCAGATCCCATTAAACAATTTGCTTTGCGATTGACCCAGCTTGCAGACGGGGATTTGACTTCCCCGCCGCCGGAAGTATTTACCCAGGATGAAATCGGCATTTTAGCAGGCGCTACCCATCGGATTGTACAGGGGCTGTCAAATCTGGTAAAAGATCAGACCCATGTTTTAAAACAGATGGCTCAGGGAGATTTTACAGTAAGGCCGGAACATGAATATAACGGCGATTTTATGCCGATTCACGATTCTATTGTAGAAATTTTGAATTCTATGAACGATACCCTCCACCGGATCCATATTGCTGCGGCCCAGGTAGCTATCGGAGCCAAACAGATGTCAGCCGGCGCTCAGGATTTATCAGATGGAACTGTACGCCAGGCCAGTGCCGTAGAAGAATTGTCTTCCACCGTATCGCAAATCCTGGCCAATGTAAATGAAAATAACAGCTATGCCCAGGAAGCCAACCGGGAAATGGGAGAAGTCAGCACTCATGTTACAGAAGGCAATATAGAAATGCGTAAAATGGTGGAGGCTATGAAAGATATAGAAGCTTCTGCTGGGAAAATCGGTGTTATTATTAAAACCATTGAAGACATTGCAACCCAGACCAATTTACTGGCATTGAATGCGGCTGTGGAGGCTGCCCGTGCGGGAAGCCAGGCAGGAAAAGGGTTTGCTGTTGTGGCAGATGAAGTCCGCCGTCTGGCAGGCCGGAGCGCGTCAGCAGCACAGGAAACAACCCAGTTGATTGAAAATACGGTTGAAGCAGTCCGTTCTGGTGTCCAATTAGCCGATGCAACGGCGCAGGATATGGAAAGTGCTGCGAAAGTAACAGAAAAGACTGTGCAGGCTATCCAAAGCATTGCAGACGCTTCCAAAGTTCAGGCATCCTCCTTGCAGCAGATAGATGTTGGAATTGGGCAGATTTCTTCCGTTGTCCAGGCTAATTCCGGTACAGCCCATCAAAGTGCTTCCGCCAGCCAGAGTTTAGCTGGGCAGGCGCAGCTTTTACGGGAACTGGTGGATAACTTCAAGCTGGTCGAAGAAGCAAATATCCGATAAGATTTAGATTTTTTCTCTTTACAACTTTAAACAGGCGTGCTATACTAAATCAAATCAAAAAAGGGACAATGGCGTTCCAAAAAGAAGCGTTTTTTCGCTTCTTTTTGGGAACGCTTTTTTTATAGGCAGTTTTTTTATACTGCTGCTTCATTCCGATAGAAAAGGACGGAGGATAAAAATGATAAAAAATGATGGCGGTTTATATGACCAGCAATTTGAACATGATAACTGTGGAATTGGCGCGGTAGTCAATATCAATGGAACGCCTTCCCACCAAACAGTAGAAGATGCTTTGCAGATTGTAGAAAATTTGGATCACCGGGCAGGAAAAGACGCAGAAGGAAAAACAGGAGATGGGGTAGGAATTCTGCTGCAAATTTCCCACCGTTTTTTCTCTAAAATTGCGGATACATTGGGAATTTCTTTAGGGGGGCCTAGGGAATACGGGGTTGGCATGTTCTTTTTTCCGCAGCAGGAGCACCAGCGGCGGCAGGCAATGAAAATGTTTGAAGTAATGGCCGAAAAAGAAGGGCTGGAATTTTTAGCATGGCGGAAGGTTCCAACAGAACCCCAAATCTTAGGCAGCCGCGCGGTAGAATGTATGCCTGCTATTTGGCAGTGCTTCATTCGAAAACCGGAAATACTATCCAAGGGCCTGGAATTTGACAGGCGGCTTTATGTCCTCCGGCGGGTATTTGAACAAGGCAACGAAACCAGTTATGTGGCATCCTTATCCAGCCGTACAATCGTATATAAAGGGATGTTTCTGGTTCACCAGCTCCGCGGCTTTTATCCGGATTTGCGGGACCCGGACTATGAATCCGCAATCGGAATGGTTCATTCCCGTTTTTCTACCAATACGGCTCCCAGCTGGCGCAGGGCCCATCCAAACCGTTTCATCCTCCATAATGGGGAAATCAATACCATACGCGGCAATGCAGACTTAATGCTGGCCCGGGAGGAAACCATGGCATCGGAACGGCTGGCAGGGGATATGCACAAGGTATTACCTATTATCAGTCAGGAAGGCTCTGATTCAGCCATGCTGGATAATGCCCTGGAATTTTTGATGATGAGCGGTATGGATTTACCTTTGGCAGTTATGGCAACCATTCCGGAGCCTTGGAGCAATGATAAATCCATGAGCCGGGAAAAACGGGATTTCTACCAATATTATGCCACGATGCTGGAGCCTTGGGATGGCCCGGCGGCTATTTTATTCAGTGACGGGGATATTATGGGTGCTGTACTGGATCGGAATGGTCTGCGGCCTTCCCGTTATTATATTACAAAAGACGGGCGGGTTATCCTTTCTTCTGAAGTCGGTGTATTGGATATTCCGCCGGAAGAAATTATAAAAAAAGACCGGCTCCGTCCAGGGAAAATGCTTTTAATTGATACGGCAAAAAAAGAATTGGTAGATGATGGACAGCTAAAAGAATATTATGCTTCCCGCCAGCCTTATGGGGAGTGGATCGACCGGTATCTGGTCCGGATGAAGGATTTGAAAATTCCCAATGAACGGGTTCCGGAATGTACTGGAGAAGCTCTGGCGCGCCTGCAAAAAGCCTTTGGCTACCGGTATGAAGAAGTAAAAACTTCTATCCTGCCTATGGCCCAGAACGGTGCCGAACCAATCGCGGCAATGGGAGTTGACACCCCGCTTGCAGTCCTTTCCCAACAGCGCCCGCCTTTATTTAACTATTTTAAGCAGATGTTTGCCCAGGTAACCAATCCGCCTATTGACGCCATCCGGGAAGAAATTGTAACTTCTACTACCGTTTATATCGGGGAACATGGGAACCTGTTACAGGAAAAAGGGGAAAACTGCCGGGTACTGAAAGTCGAAAACCCTATCTTAACGGAAACGGATTTATTGAAAATCCGGAATATGCGGATTAGCGGGTTGAAAGTCCAGACCATCCCCATTACCTACTATAAAAATACCTCTTTGGAAAAAGCCGTTGACAGGCTGTTCGTAGAAGTAGACCGGGCATATCGGGACGGGGCTAATATTTTAATCCTTTCTGACCGGGGAATTGATGAATACCATGTTGCAATTCCTTCCCTGCTGGCGGTATCGGCTGTCAGCAAATATTTGGTGCGGACAAAAAAACGTACAGCGCTGGCCCTGATTCTGGAATCGGCAGAACCTCGGGAAGTCCATCATTTTGCCACATTATTAGGGTATGGGGCCTGCGCTGTCAACCCTTACTTGGCTCAGGAAACCATCCGCCAGTTGATACGGGATGGGCTGCTGGAAAAGGATTTTTATGCGGCTGTCAGCGATTATAACAAGGCTGTCCTTCAGGGCATTGTAAAAATTGCTTCTAAAATGGGGATTTCTGCCATCCAATCCTATCAAGGCTCTCAAATTTTTGAATCTGTGGGCCTGAGTGATGAAATTGTTTCCAAATATTTCACCAATACAGTGAACCGGGTAGGCGGTATCGGATTAAAAGAAATCCAGGAAGATGTGGAAAAACGGCATGAACAGGCTTTTGATCCAATGGGACTGGCTACCGATCCGGAACTGGACAGTATCGGTGCTCACCAGTGCCGCAGCGGCAGGGAAGATCACCTTTACAATCCCAAAACAATCCATCTGTTACAGGAAGCAACCCGGAGGGGAGATTATCCGCTTTTTAAAGAATATACTGCGGCTGTGGATCAGGAGCATACAGCCCATTTGCGGGGATTATTGGAGTTTCAATTCCCGGCAGATGGGGGAATCCCTTTGGAAGAAGTGGAAAGTATTTCTGAAATTGTAAAACGGTTCAAAACAGGCGCTATGAGCTATGGTTCCATTTCCAAGGAAGCCCATGAAACATTAGCAGAAGCTATGAACCAGTTACAGGGAAAATCCAACAGCGGGGAAGGCGGAGAAGATCCGGAACGGTTAGCAGATCCTGTCCATTGTTCCGCCATTAAACAAGTTGCATCGGGACGGTTTGGCGTGACCAGTGAATATTTAGTCAATGCCCAGGAAATCCAGATTAAAATGGCCCAGGGCGCCAAGCCGGGAGAAGGCGGCCACTTGCCTGGGGGCAAAGTATATCCCTGGATTGCCCGTACCCGCCATTCTACAACAGGGGTTGCTTTAATTTCCCCTCCGCCCCATCATGATATTTATTCCATTGAAGATTTGGCCCAGCTTATTTATGATTTAAAAAATGCCAACCGGAAAGCCCGTATTTCTGTAAAGCTGGTTTCAGAAGCAGGGGTAGGCACCATTGCCGCAGGGGTTGCCAAAGCCGGAGCGCAAGTGATCCTGATTTCCGGATATGACGGAGGCACCGGTGCAGCTCCCCGCACGTCCATTCATAATGCGGGTTTGCCCTGGGAGCTGGGGCTGGCGGAAACCCATCAGACATTGATTGAAAATGGTCTGCGGGAACGGGTGCGGTTAGAAACAGACGGAAAGCTCATGAGCGGCCGTGATGTAGCCATTGCAGCCATGTTAGGGGCAGAAGAATTTGGCTTTGCAACAGCGCCTCTGGTCACATTAGGCTGTGTCATGATGCGGGTTTGTAATTTGGATACCTGTCCGGTTGGCATAGCAACCCAGAATCCGGAACTGCGGAAACGCTTCCAGGGGAAACCGGAATATGTGATTCATTTTATGACGTATATTGCACAGGAATTGCGGGAATATATGGCGCGTTTAGGCGTACGTACCGTAGAAGAATTGGTTGGGCGGACGGATCTCCTCCGGCAAAAGGAAATTCCGGAAGGAAGCCGGGCTGGGAAATTAAACCTCTCCCGGATTTTGCAAAAGGGTGGGAATGTCCATTTCCAGAAAGAAAAAGTATATGATTTTGGTTTGGAAAAGACTCTGGATATGGAGGTATTTTTAAAGAAATGCCGGACAGCTTTGGAAAAAGGAACCCCGCAAACCATAGAAGTCCAGGTCAAAAATACAGACCGGACAGTAGGCACCATACTAGGGAGCGAAATTACCAGGCAAAAGGGGAATTCCCTGCCGGAAAATACCATTACTTTGAAGTGCAAGGGAAGCGGGGGCCAAAGCTTTGGAGCATTTATTCCCAAGGGCCTTGCCATAGAATTGGAAGGGGACAGCAACGACTATTTTGGCAAAGGGCTTTCCGGCGGTACGTTAGCCGTTTATCCGCCGGAAAATGCAGGCTTCGCCAGTGATGAAAATATTATTATTGGAAATGTAGCGCTTTATGGGGCTACAAGCGGTTATGCCTATATTAACGGCATTGCCGGGGAACGGTTCTGTGTCCGGAACAGCGGCGCGGTTGCGGTAGTGGAAGGAGTAGGCGATCATGGGTGTGAATATATGACAGGCGGCGTAGCAGTTATTTTAGGGCCTACCGGGAAAAATTTTGCGGCAGGCATGTCCGGCGGGATTGCCTATGTATTAGATGAACACCATGATTTTTACCAGAGGGTCAATAAAGAAATGGTTGCTTTGGAACCGGTAGAACATAAAGATGATGTATCCCGGCTGAAGGCTTTCATAGAAGCCCATGTAAAAGCAACTGGTTCCCCAAAAGGGAAACGGATTTTAGAAGCTTTTTGCGAATATCTTCCTAAATTTAAAAAGGTACTCCCATATGATTATGCAAAAATGCTTCAAGCCATTGAAGAAATGGAAGAAAAGGGCATGGATGGCATGGAAGCCCAGATTGCAGCATTTCATGCAGTCCGCAGCCATTGATTTGCTTTGTTTAGGAAAGGAGCCAGATCAGTTGTGGGGAAACCAACAGGATTTTTAGAATATGAACGGGAAACAGGCCGTGAAATAGAAGCAGAGGAACGGCTCTCCAATTTCAGGGAATTTCATCTCCCATTAAGCCCGGAAGCCCAGCAGCGGCAGGGCGCCCGCTGTATGGACTGCGGAGTGCCTTTCTGCCAGTCGGGGATGCTGCTGAATGGGATGGCGTCAGGCTGCCCCCTGCATAACCTGATTCCGGAATGGAATGATTTAGTCTACCGGGGAAAATGGGAACTGGCAATCAAACGCTTATTAAAAACCAATAATTTTCCGGAGTTTACTTCCCGGGTATGCCCGGCCCCTTGTGAAGCCGCTTGTACTTCTGGGTTAAACGGAGCGCCTGTTTCCATTAAGGAAAATGAAAACAGGATTATTGAATTGGCCTTTGAACGGGGCGTTATCCAGCCGGAGCCGCCGAAGCTGCGCACAGGAAAAACAGTTGCAGTTATTGGAAGCGGCCCTTCGGGATTGGCCTGCGCTGCCCAGTTAAACCGGCGGGGCCATTTGGTTACCGTATTTGAACGGTCTGACCGGCCAGGCGGCTTATTGATGTATGGGATTCCCAATATGAAACTGGAAAAAGAAATTGTAAACCGCCGGATTCATCTTATGGAAGCAGAAGGGGTTCAGTTCCGTACAGGCGCGGATATTGGGAAAAATATAGCGGCAGAAGAATTGCTGGAGCAGTTTGATGCAGTTGTTTTATGCTGCGGCGCATCTTCCCCGCGGGATCTGAATGTGCCGGGCCGGGAAGCAAAAGGCATTTATTTCGCGGTAGATTTCCTCCGTTCCACTACAAAAAGTTTATTGGATGGGGGCCTTGCAGAAGGCAGCTTTTTGTCTGCCAAGGATAAAAACGTTTTAGTGATTGGCGGCGGGGATACAGGAAATGACTGCGTAGGGACGGCGCTGCGTCATGGCTGTAAATCCATAACCCAATTAGAAATGCTGCCTGCGCCGCCGGAAACCCGGTCAGAAAATAACACCTGGCCGGAATGGCCCCGGGTTTTAAAAACAGATTATGGCCAGCAGGAGGCTATCCATGTTTTTGGAAGCGATCCCCGGATTTATTGTACAACCGTCCATGAATTTTTAGCAGATGAAAAGGGCTGGGTTCAGGAAGCCGTGATTGACCGGCTGATATGGGAGAAAAAAGAGAATGGAAAGATGGCTTGTGTGCCCATAGAAGGAGAAGCTTTTTCCATCAAAACGGAACTGGTTTTATTGGCAGCAGGCTTTTTAGGCAGTGAAAATTATATTGCAGAAGCATTCGGCGTGGAACGGGATGCCAGATCCAATATCGCCGCTCAGAATTATGCAACCAATATTCCAAAAGTCTTTACTGCCGGTGATATGCACAGGGGACAGTCTTTGGTGGTTTGGGCGATCCAGGAAGGCCGGGAAGCTGCTGCCGCTGTTGACACATTTTTAATGGGATATACAAATTAACCGGAATAGTAAAAAACTGCCTCCACTTAAAGTAGAGGCAATTTTTTTACTTTCTGCGGCTAAAGGAAGAAGCTGCCGGAATCCCATACTTCTTTTCTCGTATTTTCTAAAATGGTATCAATAGAAGTGCCGCCAATGGTTTCACCTAAAATGGTTTTTAAATCGGTGGTTTCCATCATGACAGCTAAATGATTTTTTGCGGTTTGCAGCCCTTGCCCGGCCAATAAATTGGAAAGAGAGGAACCGCCTGTTTGGGCCTGCTGGGCTTGTGCGAGGGCTCGCTGCATTTGCGCTTTTGTCAGTAGCCCCATAAAATAAGCGTGCCGGATTTTCCGCAGCTCCCACCAGTCAATGGTATCAGAACCGCTTTTTGAAAAAGTAATTTCCCCGCCTGGAGTGCTTGCGGCGGCATTAACAATACTTCCGTCCTCACCGATTGCCACAGCCTGGGCCATATCCCCTGTACAGCCTGGCCGGATGGCTTCATTCCTGGCAATATCAAAAGCAAACCATGTGTCAATCCGCTGGAAAATTTCTTTTGCATATTCAGGCTCCTGTTCCATCCGTTCCTGTACTTTGGGATGGATGACAACAGCCTTGCTTCCCGGCGGCACATTCCCCAAAGCACGGATTTCTTTTGGGGCGATAAATTGGCCGTCAATGGAACCATAAAAGGGATTGGGGCCGGAAGGCTTCCAGTTTTCCAGGGTTTCCTTCGCCTTGTCCCCTTCCTGGTACAGCAGATAGTGGGGATAATCATTTCTGGTGCGCCAATAGCCGCTGCTTGCGTCAAAAACATGATAGACAAGGCTGGGATATTTCGCTTTTAACATGCTTTCTAAGGAAACTGCTTCTGTCTGGGAAACAGTTTCTGTTTCTGTGATGCTGTTCGTTTTTTGTGTGACCAGATTAAAAAAGCTGTTGGGATAAATCATGCCTTGCTTTATGCCATCCCATTTCACAGGATTGTTATATTCCCTTGTGGTATAATCTGTTTGGATTGCCTGGTTCATGATTGCTCCTTTCCTGCAACAATACCGTTACATGAAACATATTATTTTTTATGGTAATTTCCATGTCACCCATATATTTTTCTACGGTCTGTTTTACATTGGATAAGCCGATCCCGTGCAGGGAAGCTTCAGCCGTTTTTGTTGTAGCGGGCAAACCAGTAAGGGGGTCTATGGCTACTTTCCATTGAAAAGGATTTTCCACTTCTATCAGGAAAAACCTTTTTTTCTGGATTCCGGATAAAGTAATGAATTTCTTCCCATTTGGAACGGCTTCGCAGGCTTCTAAAGCATTTTGCAGTAAATTATGAAGGATAATGCCAATATCAAAAGCATTATATTGTTCCGATTGGGGATAATGAAATTCTGTTTGAAAGGAGATTCCCGCTTTCAGAGCCTGCTGGCATTTGTCGTTGACAATAATATCAGTAACTTCATTTCCGGTTTGGAGGGCAAAATGAAAAATTTCTATGGTTTTGTCTATTTGGCTGATATATTCTGTAATTTCCCTGCAATTCCCTTTTTGGGCAAGCCCTTTTAAATTGGTGAAATGGCTGCGTATGTCATGCTGTATTTGACGGATGCCGGAATAAAATTGTTCAGTTTCTTTCATCCGTTCCTGAATGGCCTGGATTTGCTGATGGATAACAAAATGTTCCTTTTTTTCCTCCTGCAATGCTGTCATTTCCTGATAGGAAGCAATTGTAAAATAAGCTCCCCAGTAAAATAACAAAGCAGTGAAAGGGACAAATACAAGGAAAGAAGGGTATTGCTCATAAAGCTGGAAAAATACGCCGTCTTTTAAAATGCTCCAAAGATGTACAATAATTTTTCCAAATAAAATCCCTGCTAAGGGAATAACACATAAATAACCGGTTTCTTTTTTATGGGGAGCAAACTTCTTTTTTAACAGCCTTTTCTGGAGCCAATACAGCATAAAAAACAGGAGAGCAAACCGGATCAGCCAGATAAAAGAGAAAAACAAAGCAGACCGCAAATAAATTGCTTCCACCTGGGGAGGTTTTAAAGGAAAAATATTTTTTAGGGTGAAATCGAAACTTTCTGCAATTAAGATGCTGGATATCTGGGTGCTAAAAAAGAGGAGCGCCAGCAAAAGCAAAAAAGATCGTTGTAAGTGGAGGAATTTTGCAGCGGCAGCCAGTAACAAACCAGTCAAAAGCATACAAAGGTTTTGGGGGCTTGGAAGGAACAGGCAAAATAAATAAGCAAAAGCATAAAGAGAAAAAACCATAGCTGTTTTTTTCCATAATCCAGTTCCATTTGCTTTTAAAAACGGATGAAAAAAGAAGGCAAAACAGGCAGCATACAAAAAGGCAGATAATCGTATCGTTCCCTGGACATATGCAAGAAATATTTCCTGGCTCATAAGGCGTCCTCCTGCTTTAAGAAACGGAGATAAGCTTTTACGAAATCCCGGTACTTATATTTTGAGATCAGCAGCTGTTCCCCAGTTGTTAAAACAGCCTCCGTTTTGTTATAAGATTCAATATAGGACAAATTGACAAGATAGCCCTTATGGATACGGAAAAAATCATTTTGAAGCTGTGCTTCTAAATCCCCGATTTTTGCATAATACTGGAACGTTTCATCCCGTAAATGAAAAATAACCTTATGATTGCAGCTTTCTAAATAAGAAATATCTTCCCATAAAAGCCTGCGGACTGTATTGGCATACTGAATCACTAAAATTTTAGAGGCAGGCGGATTTTTTTGTTTTTCTTCTATCTGCCGGACAGCCTGCTTGAAAACCTGGGAAAATTTCTGTTCATCAACAGGCTTGAGCAGGTATTGGAAAGCACCTACATCAAAAGCATCAAATACATATTTCTGGTGGCCTGTTATAAAAATAATCACTGGCTGTGTTTTATCTGTACTGCGGATGTGCTTTGCCAAAGCAACCCCGTCCATAGGGCCAGAAAGATGATCCATTTGGACATCTAAAAAAAGCAGATCTGGCGGGCTGTCTTTTACAAGGTAATCCTCAGGAGAAGCATATTCTGTAATTTCACAGGGAATCCCCTGCTTTTGGATTAAGGCAGCCAGATAAGTCCTTGTATTTTCCTCATCATCACAGACTGCAATTTTTAACATCTTTTTTCCCCCTATTTCATCTATCGCACATTTCAAGCATTTCAACAGGCTGTCAGCGCAACTGGCCTGTTTTATAACGCAACTGGATAAAGCCACAGCTTATTTTCTTTCCTTATTATACTGCTTTTCCAATCTGTTTTCCCTTTTTGAGGAAATTTTCTATGGTGCTGTATGATTGACATGAAGTTTCTTGCAATCCTTCCCTTGCAATCCCTCCCTAAAAACTGTTATAATAGTAAGATGAAAGGATATTTTTAAGCAGGAAGGGAGGGGCATAATGTTTAAAGTCGTAGCTGGGCGTAAGTTATATGAACAGCTTGTGGAACAGATAAAATCCATGATTGCTCAGGGAGTCTATCAAAAAGGAAGCCTTTTGCCTAGTGAAAAGGAATTGATGGAAAGTACAGGTGTCAGCCGCATTACTGTGCGGGAAGCATTGCGCATCTTATCCCAGGCAGGCGTTATTGAAACACGGCGGGGAAAAGGTAGTTATGTTTTAGTAGATGGTTCCGAGCTGGGGAAGGGTGTGGAAGGCTTTTCGGAGTACCGGAAGCGGTTCCGGGAAGCGGGACGTGCCCGTTTGATTATAGAGCCGGAAGCAGTACGCCTGGTGGCATTAACAGCATCCGAAGAAGCAATCGCAGAAATTGGACGATGTTTAAGGCATCCCCAGGATACTTCAGAAGAAACAGGGGAATTTCATAAAGCAATTATACGGGCTTTAAAAAACCCTTTCTTAACTGAATTTTTAGACCGTTTGCTGGAGGCGCAAATGGATGCGCCTGTTGGAGCTTTAGTCCCTCCCAACCGGCAGAAGGGCGTCCAGCAAAAATTAGAACGCCAGCATGAAAATATTTACCGCGCCATTAAAAGCCATAATGGGGAATGTGCCTGCTGCTATATGCGGGAGCATACCTTATATTTGCAGCGGCAGTATGAGGAATATTTCCGTTGCTTTTATTGACAAGTCAGCCCCTAATGGTTATACTAAATAAGGATTTCCCAGGTTTTTTGCTTTGGGGAAGTATCATATAGGAAGAACGGGCGTTTTCCGTCCCAAAAACAGCGGAACGGTAAAGCGTTCCCATTTTTGGGGCAGGAAGCGCTTTTTTTATGTTTCCCGGCCCTTCCGAGGAATCCTTCAGGATCTATCAGAGAAAGGAAGTCAATATAAAAATGCAATGGACCGGTTTGAATGAATTACGGGAAAAATACCTGAGTTTTTTTGAAAGCAAAGGCCATTTACGTCTGCCTAGTTTTCCTTTGATGCCTGCTGCGGATGAAGCAAGCCTTTTATTGATCAATTCCGGCATGGCCCCTATGAAAAAATGGTTTTTAGGGCTGGAAACGCCGCCGCGTAAACGTGTTACCACCTGTCAGAAATGTATCCGGACACCGGATATCGAAAATGTAGGGAAAACAGCCCGCCATGGAACTTATTTTGAAATGCTGGGTAATTTTTCCTTTGGGGATTATTTCAAAAAAGAAGCAACTGCCTGGGCATGGGAATTCATTACGAAAGTATTGGAGCTGCCAGTGGATCGTTTATGGGTTTCCATTTATGAAGATGATGACGAAGCCTTTGATATTTGGACAAAAGGCGTAGGAGTCGATCCAAAACGGATTGTACGTTTAGGCCGGGAGGATAATTTCTGGGAAATTGGTTCCGGTCCCTGCGGCCCCTGTTCCGAAATTTATTTTGACCGGGGCGAAAAATACGGCTGCGGAAAGCCAACCTGCGGCGTAGGCTGTGACTGCGACCGTTATGTAGAATTTTGGAATCTGGTATTCAGCCAGTTCAACAGCGACGGGGAAGGCCATTATCCAAAAATGGAACATCCCAATATTGATACCGGCATGGGCCTGGAACGGCTGGCCTGCATTATGCAGGGGGTAGACAACTTATTTGAAGTGGATACTGTACAAAATATCTTGAAGCATGTGGCCCGCATTGCAGGAACAGAATACCATAAAAATGAAAAAACAGATGTTTCTTTGCGGGTCATTACCGATCATATCCGTTCCACCACCTTTATGGTAGGGGACGGCATCCTGCCCCAGAATGAAGGCCGGGGTTATGTTTTGCGCCGTTTGCTCCGCCGGGCCGCCCGTCATGGCCGTTTGTTAGGGATTCAGGAGCCATTCCTGTATCAGGTTTGCGAAACCGTTATCCAGGAAAATGCAGCAGCTTATCCGGAGCTGGTAGAAAACAAAGATTATATTATTAAAGTGATCCGGGTGGAAGAAGAGCGGTTTGCCCGGACAATTGATCAGGGCATGAACTTAATGACCGATCTGCTGGACAAAATTTCTGCCGATGAAATCAATAACCGGGTTATGGATGGCAATGATGCGTTCCGTCTTTATGATACCTATGGATTCCCGGTGGATCTGATCCGGGAAATCCTGGAAGAAAAAAATATCCGCCTGGATGAAGAAGCCTTTGTCAAAGCCATGGAACAGCAGAAGCAGCGGGCCAGGGATGCCCGTGCAGCTTTAGGGGACTTGGGCTGGGAAGCAGACGTTTTATCAGATTTACAAGGGAAAAGCGGCTTTGTGGGCTATGAAAAAGGCCAGTGCGAAGCAAAAATTTTAGCCATTGTGAAGGACAACCAGCGGGCAGATTCCATCAGTGATGGGGAGATGGGAAGTATTGTTTTAGATATTACCCCCTTCTATGCGGAAAGCGGCGGCCAGGCTGGGGACAGCGGAATTTTAAAAGGCGAAGGCTGTGCATTTTCTGTATTTGACTGTAAAAAGAGCAAAACAGGACATTTTGTCCATGTTGGGGAAATGCAGACAGGAACTTTTTCAGTAGGGGACACCATTACAGCCGCCATTAACCAGGGACGCCGGGAAGATATTATGCGTAACCATACCTGTTGCCATCTGCTTCAGGCTGCTTTGCGGAAAGTATTGGGGGATCATGTCCACCAGGCCGGTGCATTTTATGATGACAGCGTTTGCCGGTTTGACTTCAGCCACTTCAGCGCTGTGAAACCCGAAGAACTCAAAGAAGTGGAACGGTTGGTCAATGAAAATATTTTAATGGCTCTGCCGGTTTCGGTTCAGGAAATGCCTCTGGAGGAAGCCAAAAAATTAGGTGCTATGGCTTTATTTGGAGAAAAATATGGAGATACGGTCCGGGTCTGCGATATTCACCGGACTTCTATGGAATTTTGCGGCGGCACCCATTTAGACAATACCGCAAAAGTAGGCTTATTTAAAATTGTAAAAGAATCTTCTGTCGCGGCAGGCATCCGCCGGGTGGAAGCCGTAACAGGACGCAATGTTTTACATTATATCGAAAATGAAGAAAAACTGATGAATGAAACAGCAGCCGCTTTAAAGGCCAACAATATGGCGGAACTGCCTTCCAAAGCCGCAGCCGTACAAAATGAATGTAAAACCCTGCAAAAAGAAATTGATAAGCTTAATGGGGAAATGGCAAAAGCCCGTTCCAATAAAATGCTGGAAGATGCTATGGAAGTGGGCGGCTTAAAAGTTATAGCAGCATCCATCAATGGGGTAAAAGTAGAAGCTTTGCGGAATATGGGTGATGAGATCCGCAGCCAGCATGATGATGTGGTAGGCGTTGTCAGCACAGTAAATGATGGAAAAGCTTCAATTTTAGTGGTCTGCGGCAAAACGGCTGTGGAAAAAGGCGCCCATGCCGGCAGAATTGTAAAAGATTTTACCGCTTTATGCGGCGGCAGCGGCGGTGGCCGTCCGGATTCTGCCATGGGCGGTACAGCAGAAATTTTCAAAGTAGATGAAGCCATGGCACAATTCCCCGCCATTGTTTCTAAATATGTAAAATAGGCTTTAAAAAGGAGGTGTTTTCCATTTATGGCAGACTGCTTGTTCTGTAAAATTATTGCCGGGGAAATCCCCAGCAAAAAGATTTACGAGGATGATATCTGTTATAGCTTCTATGACATTGATCCCAAAGCGCCTGTTCATTTCCTGGTTATCCCAAAGGCACACATTACCGGGGCAAATCAAGTAAATGAAGACAACAGCAGTATTGTAGGCCACATCTTTGCAGTGATTGCCCAGTTGACCAAACAATTGGATTGCGGAGATGATTACCGGGTTGTTACCAATTGCGGGAAAATGGCGGGACAGAGTGTAGACCATTTGCATTTCCATGTACTGGCGGGACGGGAATTAGGCTGGCCTCCAGGTTAATATTTTTTTACGGAAAAGGGCTTTGCTGTATTTTTGAAAACGGCAAGGCCCTTTATTTTGAAATAAGCAACATTTCTCTATAAAAAAGCATCATTTCACAGTTGTATTTTCCATGAATTTCTGCTATGCTGATAAAAAAATAGGAAGGGATGTGATCTTTATGCAAATCAGCCAATTAGAACAAACACTGAACCAAGGCGGATATGAAAAGACTTTTTCCTATCTTTACGGGGACAAGTCCAGAAGCCAAAAAGAACGGTATTTAACTGCAATAAAAAGCTTTCATCATATATTTGCCCAGGATGAAGAAATAGAGCTTTACAGCGCCCCGGGCCGTACAGAAGTATGCGGCAATCATACAGACCACCAGCATGGGCGTGTTATGGCAGCCGGAGTTGATTTAGATGTAATTGCAGTTGCATCTAAAAATACAGAAAATATCATCCGGATTCAATCGGAAGGATATCCTTTAGATGAAATTGATCTGTCGGATCTTTCGGTTAAGGAATCAGAAAAAAATACCGCGGCAGCTTTAATCCGCGGGGTAGCTGCAAAATTCCAGGCTTTAGGGATTGGGATTGGCGGTTTTAACGCTTACACCACCAGCAACGTTTTAAAAGGTTCCGGGCTTTCTTCCTCAGCGGCTTTTGAAGTTTTAGTTGGTGTTATATTAAATGATTTGTGGGGAGAAGGAAAACTGACTTCCGTACAAATTGCTCAAATAGGCCAGTATGCAGAAAATGTTCATTTCGGGAAACCAAGCGGCCTGATGGATCAGACTGCTTCGGCAGTCGGCGGATTTGTAACCATTGACTTCCAGGACCCGGGCAATCCCATTGTAGAACAGGTAAAGGTGGATTTTGCATCCAGCGGATATAAATTGTGCATTGTAGATACCGGCGGCAGCCATGCAGATTTAACAGGGGATTATGCAACGATTCCGGAAGAAATGGGTTCTGTGGCGGCTGTATTTGGGAAAAAGGTTTTAAGAGAAGTGCCCCCGGATAAATTTTATAAAAATCTTGCCAAGGTAAGGGCAGCTTGCAGCGATCGGGCTGTTTTACGGGCATTCCATTTTTTTGCAGACAATGACCGGGTACCCGAGGAACAAAAAGCATTGGAAGAAAAAAATTACCGTTCTTTTTTGGATCTTGTCATTGAAAGCGGGCGCAGTTCTTATATGTACCTGCAAAATGTATATCCTTGCAGCACCCCTCAGGAACAAGGGCTTTCTTTAGCTTTAGCCATTAGTGAACGGATTTTAAAAGGCCAGGGGGCATGGCGTGTCCATGGCGGCGGGTTTGCCGGTACAATTCAGTGTTTTGTGCCGGAAGCCTTACTGGAAGCTTACCAGACAGCAATTGAAGCTGTTTTTGGAGCAGGAACCTGCCATATTTTGTCCATCCGTCCCGTAGGCGGTGTTCATATTACAGAAAATTTAATTTGAGGAGGCAATAAAAGCTATGGCAGAATTAAGGTGGCATCCTTTAACCCAGGATTGGGTAATGATTGCATCTCACAGACAGGCACGGCCTCAAATGCCAAAAGACTGGTGCCCTTTTTGCCCCGGTTCCGGGAAAGTTCCGGAAACTTATGAAGTATATGAATATGATAATGATTTCCCGGCATTGAGCCAGAATCCCCCTGTACCGGATGATGTAGCCAATGACTTTTTCCAAACAGCTCCGGCTTATGGAAAATGTGAAGTGATCCTTTATTCTCCCGGCCATACCATTACATTGCCGGAACTGCCGGATGACCATGTAGAAAAATTAGTTGGTTTATGGCAGGAACGGTTCCAGGCTTTGCGGGCAGATGAAAAGATTAAATATGTATTTATCTTTGAAAACCGCGGGGAAGCTGTTGGCGTAACCATGCCCCATCCTCATGGCCAAATTTATGGTTATTCTTTTGTACCGAAAAAATTACAGTTGGAAATCAATTCCGCAAAAGAATACCGGGCTAAAAACGGGAAATGCCTGTTCTGTACCATGCTGGAGGAAGAAAAAAAGGATGGGCGCCGTATTATTTTCCAGAATGATGATTTTACCGTATTCCTTCCTTTCTTTACAGAATATCCTTATGGCGTTTATATTATGTCAAATGCCCATAAACAATACATTACCGATTTTACAGCGAAAGAGTCAGCTTCTTTAGCCGTTACCATCAAACATACAGTAGGAATGCTGGATACTTTATTTGATTATAAATTCCCTTATATGATGTGTATGCACAATGGCCCAGTCAATGGGGAAGATTTATCCAGTGACTATCATTTCCATATTGAGTTTTTCCCGCCTATGCGCAGCGCGGACAAGATCAAATTCAATGCGTCTTCTGAAACAGGGGCCTGGGCCCACTGCAACCCAACCTGTCCGGAACAGACCGCAGAGGAACTGCGGGCAGCTTATCAAAGATATATGGACAGCTTAAAATAATCCATACAAAAAAACAGCCGGATAAAATCCGGCTGTTTTTTCTAATCCAGGAAATCTTTTAGCCGTTTGCTCCGGGAAGGATGGCGCAGCTTCCGCAATGCTTTTGCTTCGATCTGCCGGATACGTTCCCGTGTAACATTAAATTCTTTCCCAACCTCCTCCAAGGTACGGCTGCGGCCGTCTTCCAGGCCAAACCGCAAACGGAGGACTTTTTCTTCCCTGGGTGTCAGGGTCTGTAATACTTCGGAAAGCTGTTCCTTCAGCAAAATATGGGAAGCGGCATCTGCCGGGGCAGGTGCGTCATCATCCGGAATGAAATCTCCCAAATGGCTGTCTTCTTCTTCACCGATAGGGGTTTCTAAAGAAACCGGTTCCTGGGCTACCCGCATAATTTCACGGACTTTATCGGCAGGCATGCTTAATTCTTCTGCGATTTCTTCCGCTGTGGGTTCATGGCCGTTTTTATGAAGAAGCTGGGAACTGACTTTTTTTACTTTGTTGATGGTTTCCACCATGTGCACCGGAATCCGGATGGTACGGGCCTGGTCTGCAATGGCACGGGTAATGGCCTGCCGAATCCACCAGGTCGCATAAGTGGAAAATTTAAAGCCCTTTGTATGGTCAAATTTTTCCACAGCCTTGATTAAGCCTAAGTTGCCTTCCTGAATCAAATCCAGGAACTGCATCCCCCTGCCTACATACCGTTTGGCAATACTGACCACCAAACGGAGGTTTGCTTCTGAAAGGCGGCGGCGGGCAGCTAAATCCCCTTCTGACATGCGGACTGCCAGATTGATCTCCTCATCCGCAGATAATAAAGGTACCCGTCCGATTTCTTTCAGATAAACTTTAACAGGATCATCAATATTGATGCCTTCCGCAGCCAATGCCACATCCAAATCGGCGTGTTTGAGGTCTTTCATATCCTCTTCCACTGGCGTAACCATGTCTTCCACAATTTCAATGTTGTTCGCTTCCAGCAGATCATACATTTTATCGACCTGCTCCACATCATAATCCAGCTCTTCCAAAGCATCGCTGATTTCTTTTGTGGTCAGCTTGCCTTTGGCTTTACCGGATTCGAGAAGCTCCTTTAAAACCCTCTTTTTTTCCTGTACGCCCATTTGGTAAAATCCTTTCCTTTGCAGTACGGCTTTTGCCGCACATCACTATTTCTGATTTTTTTGTTTTTTCGACGCCAGAGAGGCTATGTATGCCTTTAAGTCGTCATCCGTCATAGCCGCAATATCTTCTTTTGATTTTTGTTTTTTACATTCCAGCAAGGTCTGGCTGTAAGACTGCAAATCTTCCTGGGAAAATGACATATCCCCAACCGACGCCAATAAAGAAGATAAATCTCCCATTTGTTCCACAGAAAATGCTTCCCCTAATAAGGAAAGATCGATGGATTTGCCTTCTGCCAGCCGGGAAAATAATTCCTGGGCAAATATACGGTTCCGGTCTGTAATAAAATCATTTGGCGTAATTTGCCCGGCTATTGCGTTATAATAATCCGGATGCCGCAGCAAAATCCCCAGCAGCTTGTCCTCAGCAGCAGCCGCTTTTAAATTTTTTGAACGCTGATAATCCCTGGTTTCCCGTTCCATAGCAGGCGGACGGGCATTGCTGAAAACAGGAAGATTCCGTTCTTCTTTTTTCCGCTGGCGGCTGTTTGTCCGTTTTTGCTGGTACTTAATTTCTGATTCAATGGCACTTTTCTGGATTTCCAGTTCTGCGGCTGCCTTTGCAATATAGACATCCTGTTCAACCGGATTCCGGATCTGCATCATTAAACGGACAAATTCCCGCATATAACCGACTTTGCCGTCAGCACTTTCCAAATCAAACCGGTCTTTTAGTTTTGCCACTTCATATTCCGTTAAACCGGAAGCCCGGTTAATAAGCAATGCAAAACGTTCCGCGCCAAATTTTTTAATATATTCATCCGGGTCCTTTGCATCCTGTATGGACAGGACCCGGACTTTAATCCCTACATCCGATAACAGCCCGGAAGCCCGCTGGGTAGCGGCCTGGCCCGGCCCGTCGGAATCATATGCCAAAGTGACAGTATCTGTATACTGGGACAGCAGACGGGCCTGTTCCGGCGTCAGTGCAGTCCCTAATGTTGCAACGGCACTTGGGAACCCTGCCTGGTGCATGGAAATAACATCCATATACCCTTCACATAGCAGGAACCCCTTCTTTTTAGCAGCTTTGGCAAAATTCATCGCAAATAAATTCCTGCTTTTTTTGAATACAGGGGTATCGCTGGAATTCAAATATTTCGGGCCGTTATCCTGCCCCAGAATCCGTCCGCCAAATCCAATCACATTGCCCCGCAAATCAATAATTGGAAACATGACACGGCCCCGGAACTGGTCATAAACACCTTGCCGGCCTTTTACTGCGATACCGGAGGCAATGATTTCTTCTTCTGTAAACCCTTTTCCGATTAAATAATTCCTTGCTTCCCGCCAGGAATTGGGAGCATATCCCAATCCAAAATGGATAATGGTATCGGATGTCAGGCCCCTCTGCCGCAAATAATCCAAACCTGGTTTCCCTGCCGGTTTGCGTAAGCATTCGAAATAATAACGGGCAATTTGCCGGTTAATTTCCAGAACCTTACTCCGCAGAAGGGATGCGCCATCATCATATTCCGGCATTTCCATTCCTGCCCGCTGGGCCAGGAATTTTACGGCGTCCACATAGTCTAAATTTTCAATCTGCCGGACAAAAGTGATTATATCACCGCCTGCCCCGCAGCCAAAACAATAGAAAGACTGGTTGGAATCATAAACCGTAAAAGATGGTGATTTTTCCGAATGGAAGGGGCAAAGCCCGGTATAGACTTTCCCTCTGCGCCGCAGCCGTACATAAGAAGAAACTAACTGCACGATGTCATTATTCATTTTTAATTCCTGCAAAAACAGGTCGCTAATGGCGATGGGACAGCACCTCCATCTTTCACTTTAAAAAGGACCTCCTGTGTGCTTCCAGGATTTTGGTACAAATAAGCTTTCAAACATATTGACTGCGTAACGGTCAGACATTCCGGAAATATAGTCACGGGCTGCACATTCTGCACCGCTTTCCTCCAGAATATACTGGTATTCTCCAGGGAGTTTTTTCGGCTCTTTCACAAAATATTCATACAGCTTTTTAATGAGAGCTTCCGCCTTTTTTTCCTCGCTTTTTACCACTGGATTCCAATAAACGGATTCATACATAAAATGGTGGAATTCATCAAAAGCTTTTTTTGTCTTTTCATCCATACAAACAGCTTCCACACTATTTTCCACCAGAGAAGTGATCAGCGCAGTAATTCTTTCACTTTTTGTACGTCCTAAAGTATATTTAATGGTGTATGGAATCTCCTCCTCTGTCAGAACCTTTGCCCGCAAAGCATCCTCTAAATCATGGTTTAAATAAGCAATCTTATCTGCAAACCATACAATCTGCCCTTCCCAGGTTTTCGCCATTCCATCGCTGCTGGGATTGGTAAAGGAATGGCAGACAATTCCATTGCGTACTTCAAAGGTCAGGTTTAATCCCTGCCCTTTGTTCTCAATCACATCCGTTACCCGTAAGCTTTGAGCCGCATGGGAAAACCCTCCCGGACATACTTCCCGCAAGGCCCGTTCCCCGGCATGTCCAAAAGGCGTATGCCCTAAATCATGGCCTAATGAAATTGCTTCTGTTAATTCATCATTCAGCCGGAGGGCGGCTGCCAATGTGCGGGCAATCTGGCTGACTTCTAAGGTATGGGTCAAACGGGTCCGGTAGTGATCCCCTGCCGGGGAAAGAAATACCTGGGTTTTGTTCATTAAACGGCGGAATGATTTGCAATGGGTAATCCGATCCCGATCCCGGGCATATGGCGTCCGGATAGGACATTCCGGAATGGGATGAAGCCGCCCTTTGGAATTTTGGGAGAGGCTGGCATGGGATGAAAGGGTTTGTGCCTGGATCTGCTGGGTTTGTTCCCGAATTGTCATAAAACCACTCCTTTTTATGCCTGGGTATGCTGGAGGGGCACCTGAAAATAAACCCACTCTATATATATTATACCGCGTTCACAAAAAAATTCCTGCCTCATGCAAAAATTTCTTGTAAAAGACAGCACTTCCCCTCTTTCGACAGAATCTGTTTCATTCCGGGATTTCATCCCACCGTTTCCCCACTTCCTGGGGGATGACGGTCCCGGAAGAAAGCTCAATGATTTCTTTTTGTAAGGCTTCCAGGTCACAGTCCCGCAATAACAGGCGTATTTGCACTTGCGCGCCAAAATCGGAGCCTAACAAAACAAAACGGTAATGCTGGAGCATATGCTGGAACTTCCCATAAAAATCATATCCAAATTCCAGCAGCAGTTCCGTACATTCACTCATGATTTTTGGGGTGGCCGCATCCACAGCCAGCTTTACACCGTGGGAATAAGCCCGTACCAATCCTCCCGCGCCTAATAATATTCCGCCAAAATAACGGGTTACCACTGCCACAACATCAAATAATTGTTCTTTCCGCAATACTTCCAATACGGGAACACCTGCTGTCCCCTGAGGCTCCCCGTCGTCGGAATAACGCTGAACCCCGTTCCGTAAAATATAAGCATATACATTATGGGTTGCGTCCCAGTGTTCCGTTTTGATGGAATCAATATAGGCTTGTGCTTCTTCTTCCGAAACAACAGGTGCAAGCCGGCCAATAAAACGGGAACGACGTTCGATAAATTCATCCTGGGCAGGGCTGGCGATTGTCCGATATTCACCCAATCCCATTCCCCCCTCATCTTTCAAATTTACAAGCTATTTTTTTAAAAGCTGCCATTCTGCCTTTGTCAAATAAGTAAAATGTTCTGTACGGATGTCCCCCATCAATTTACAAGGTTTATCAGTTTCTGTATGGTGATAGCGGAAGCCGCATTTTTCCTGTACCCGTTTGGATTTGGTATTGCCGTCATAATATCCACACCAGACAGCCGTACATCCCAACGCTTCAAAACAGCGGCGCAAAAGCTCCTGTACAGCCTCCGGGATCAAGCCCTGGCCCCAGTAAGGGACGCCGATCCAGTACCCAATTTCAGCTTCCTTGTCCACCATGGGGGCGCTGCCATTCTCCCCAAACAGTATTCCCGCACTGCCAACCGGTTTTCCTGTTTGTTTTAATACAACTGCATAAGTTTCCGGAGCTGATAAAACACCTTTGATAATTTCCCGGCTGTTTTCCACAGAAGTATGGGGCGGCCATCCGGCAATTGGCCCAATGGCTGGATCTTTTGCATATAAATATAATTCTTCCGCATCTTCTTCCTTCCAGGGCCGAAGAATCAAACGATTGGTTTCCAGAAAAATTTCTTTTGCATCTGTTGGTTCTATTGGAATCATCTCCTGTTCTTAGTATCTAAAAGGATATTTTATATCAGAAAAGTGCGTTCTTGCAGAGGCTCCAAATCCATGTTATCCTAATCTTACCGAATCGGTTTATACATCCCGTGCACGGCTGCAAACAAAAGAAAGGATCTGTATCAGTTTTGATCATTGACAGCCACCAGCATGTTATGCTGCCATCTTCGCTGCAAATTTTGAAAATGGAGGAAGCCGGAATTGAGCAGGCAGTTTTGTTTCCTACTTCCATCCATATGGAACAAGCAGAAACATTGGAAGAAATGGAAAAGGAACTGCGTTCTTTAAATCATGTTTTGTCTGGCGGAGGCGGTATAAAAAGTGAAATCCAAAGGATGGAGCAAAGCCTTTCCGAACTTTCTGCCGCGGTTTCCCAGCATCCAGACCGTTTTTATGGTTTTGGATGTGTTCCATTAGGGCTTTCCGCAGACGAAACAGCCCTTTGGATTGAAACCCGTATTATCAAAAAGAAATTCCTGGGCCTTGGAGAATTTACACCTGGAACAGAAGCGAATATGCTCCAGCTTCGGCAAATCTTTTCCGTCATTTCGGAATATCCTGGTATTCCCATATGGATACATACATTTTCACCTGTCACAAAAGCCGGGCTGCAAATCCTGATGGAATTTTGTATCCAGTTTCCGAAAGTACCTGTTATTTTTGGGCATATGGGCGGCATCCACTGGATGGAAACATTAAGCTTTGCCAAAAAGCATAAAAATGTTTATCTGGATCTCTCAGCACCCTATACCTCTTTATCCTTACGGGCTGCTTTAAAAGAACTGCCGGAACGGTGTTTTTATGGTTCCGACGCCCCGTTGGGAGAACCGCTTTTTTTGCGCCAGATGATAGAATATTTTGCCGCGCCGGAAACTGCAAAACAAGTGCTGGGAGAAAATATAAAAGCTTTGCTGAACTTATAACAGCTTATCACATTTTTAGAAAGGATCTTGTAAAAATGGAATTTTTAGAACTGGCTAAAAAACGTTATGCCGCCCGTACTTACCGGCAGCAGCCTGTGGAACCGGAAAAAATAAATGCTGTCCTGCAAGCTGCCTATGTAGCTCCTACCGCCGCCAATTTGCAGCCCCATCATATTTTTGTCATACAGAAGCCTGAAAATCTACAAAAGCTTTCAAAAGCTGCAAATATCTATCACGCGCCTCTTGTTTTTCTGGTTTGTGTGGAGGAAAGCGCAGCTTGGGTCCGGCCTTTTGACCGGAAAAACCATGGCGACATCGACGCTTCCATCATTACAGATCATATGATGCTGGAAGCCACAGAACAAGGGTTAAACAGTGTCTGGATCTGCTATTTTAAGCCGGATGTGATTTGTTCTGAATTTGATCTTCCCCAAGGCTGTCACCCGGTAAATCTTCTTGCAGTTGGCTACGGAGCCGGCCCGGTTCCTTCTCCTGACCGCCATCACGAAACCCGCAAGCCTTTGGAAACGATTGTAACCTGGTACTAATCACCTGCTTTACACCAAAAGTTTTACTCGATTTTTTTCAAAAAATCGCGGTTTCCAAAGGCAGGGCCTTTGGCCGCCCTTCGCAAAGGGCGGAACCCTTTTTATATCAGATCCACGCGCCGGAGATTTTTTAAAATAATCGTTACAGTCCCATCTGAATGATTGGTAATGGAAATGGCATCCGGATTTTGGAACAATTCCGAAGGGCATTTCAATTCAATTCCATTATCTGCTTTAAAACGCTGGATTTTAAATTCCCTCTGTACAAAAGGCTTGTCTAACTTTAAAATCGGCGGCAGGCCGGATTGCTGTGCCATTCCAATAAATTCAGAACGGGCTTCCTCATTTTCTTCAAATACCCGCTGGGCTACATTATCTAAAACTAAAGTTTCTTCTTCCCCGTCATCTATGGTTTCTTCGATTAAAGCGCATTTCAGCCTTGCTTCCATCTCTAAATTCCTGCTGAAATGCTTGGTATTGACTTCTTCCGCAATTTCCATAATTTTTTCAGCGGCTTCTTTTTTCGAAATTTCTGTTTCACATTCCAAAAATATTTTTGAAAAATACAGGGTTTCTTCATTGCCTACCATATGGGGTTTTTCTAAAATATGTAAAACCATTGGATCATATGGGATTAAACAGGCTTCATCCACTTTGCTTGCGGTTACAGGCAGAACCATCGTATTTTTTATAATCTGTGCTTCTGCCCCATTTTCTGTTTCTGTAATATGATGAGTAAAACATTCCCCGTAATTAACCTTGATCATAGCTAAATAATCTTGGTTCCGATTGGAAAAAGCCGTAATTAAAAAATCTGCACTGGGAATATCTTCATTTTCCCACATAATTTTTGCTAAACTGCGGCAAAGCTGAATGCTCATCTCTTTAAACCGCAATTCTCCTTTTTGATATTGTTTGATTTTATCATATACAGCAGAACCTTCTGAAAAGGTCGCTTCTTTTGCCCCTGGATTATGTAAAAGACGGCGTACATGTTTGCTTACAAATTCAAAACAAATTTCACTATCCATATCCAATTCCGCATTGGAAAATAAAGTCGTTTCTTCCCGGCTTCCAATGCTGTGTAAAATTGCATTTGAGATAAGCAGCGGCATAATCCAATCCTCCTTAAAACAAAAATATACTTGTATTTTATCATCACAACAAACTTTATGCAAATTTTTCCGCTGTTTGCAGCAGCTTTTTTCTATGATAAAAGGCGCATGACTGGAGAATTTTTCCCCTATCATGCGCCCATTATTTTATCGTGCTTCAGACCGGCGGTAGGCTCCTAAAAGACGGAACTGGCTGGCTTCCTGCTGCAAGGATTCCAATAATGCCGCCACATCCGGCATATATAAGGCGCCGTCAAAGTCCAAATAAAACCGGTAATTCCATAATACACCTGGAACCGGGCGGGATTCAATTTTAACCATGTTAATATGCTTTTGAGAAAAATGCCTCAGCACATTATAAAGAGTACCACTTTGGTTATCCAGCGTAAATGCAATGGTTATTTTATTTCCATTGGTTTCCATCAGCTTTTTAGAAATTATGATAAACCGCGTTGTATTCATCCGGCTGTCCTGGATTTCCGGCACTAAAACTTTTAATCCATAAAGTTCCGCAGCCCTGCGGCTGGCAATGGCCGCTTTTGAAGGATCGCCGCTTTCAGCTACCATTTTTGCACTGATGGAAGTATTTAAAAAGTGTACCGTTTCCCAGTCCCGGTGCTGGGACAAAAATTTCGCACTCTGTTCAATCCCTTGGGAATGGGAATAAACCGTGTGTATCCCTTCTAAAGAGGCATTTTCTAAACCTACAAGATTCTGGATAATCCGTAAGGAATGTTCCCCTACAATATAAAAACCATAAGCATCCAACAGATCATAATTTTTTGCAATGGAACCAGTTGAACTGTTTTCAATGGGCAGCAGGCCATAATCAATTTCATCTCTGGCCAAAGCGGCAAAAACATCTTCAAAGTCAGGATATGCTTGGCCGCTTCTCCCGAAAAATTCCAAAAGGGCCATTTCAGAAAAAGAACCTGCTACCCCTGGATAGCCTAAACGGCCGGAAAAATCAATTTTTTCCTGGGAATCCGGCGGCTGGTTTCCGGCTAAATCTTTATGCTGTGCAGCGCGGGACAATTCCATTACCGTTTCCATAAGCTGGCGGGCCTGGCCTGCGTACTGCTTATCCTGCAAAGCATCCTCTGCTTTTTGCAGTACCTCAGCTTCCCGGCCGCTTTGCAGTACCGGAAGATGGTTTACCCGTTTATATTCCGCTACTTTCCGTGCCAGGCCCATCCGCCGCTCAAATAACGGGATCAACTGGCTGTCAATTTCATCAATCTGTTTCCGGTAAACGCTTAAATCTTCCATTGTTTAAATTCCCCTCCCCACTGCATGGGCAATGGATTTCAGCTCCTGTACCAGTTCTTCAAAGCTGGCCGGTTTAATGGATTGTTGCCCGTCACAAAGGGCATTTGCCGGATCGTTATGGACTTCAATGATCAGACCGTCTGCACCGACAGCTACGGCTGCCCGGGCCAAAGGATGCACCATCCACCATTTTCCCGAGGCGTGGCTGGGATCGACTACGACAGGCAAATGACTTTGATGCTTTACCGCGGGAATGGCAGAAAGATCTAACGTATTCCTGGTAAAGGTTTCAAAAGTGCGTATGCCCCGTTCGCATAAAATAATCTGGTTATTCCCTCCAGCCATAATATATTCCGCACTCATCAGCCATTCTTCAATGGTAGCAGAAAGCCCTCTTTTTAATAAAATAGGCTTCCTTGTTTTGCCCAATTCCCTTAACAGGTCAAAATTCTGCATGTTCCGGGCGCCTACCTGGATCACATCTACATTTTCCACAAAGGTTTCGATATCATAAGGAGACATAATTTCTGTTACAATGGGCATCCCAGTTTTGGCTTTGGCTTCCTTTAACAGCTCCAGCCCCTGGTAACGAAGCCCCTGGAAAGCATAAGGGCTTGTTCTGGGCTTAAAGGCCCCGCCCCGTAAAAAATTAGCGCCCGACTTTTTAACGCTTTCTGCAATGGAACAAATCTGTTCTTCGCTTTCCACAGAACAAGGGCCTGCCATCAATGCCAAAGGGCTGTTTCCGCCAACCTTCCGGCCCTCAATTTCAATGACGCTGGGTTCCGGATGGAACATTTTATTGGCCTTTTTATAAGGCTCTGCTACGTGCATAACCCGAAGTACGTTCCGGTTTGCTTCCACCCAGTCCTGGTCGATCCGGCTGGTGTCCCCTACCAAACCCAGAATCGTTAAATCTTCCCCGATTACCGGATTGACCTGGACGCCTTTTGAAACCAGCGCATTGGTCAAGGCATCAATTTCTTTTTGAGGGGTATGCTGCCTCATAATAACGATCATATTTTATTTTCCTCCATTTCTTTACAAAGCTCTCATAAGCAATGGGGAAACCCTGCTAAAAAATTAAGAAAGGAACCCATTGCGTAAATGAGTTCCTTTATCAATCAACCGTATATTGGCGGTCAGGAATACATTCTCATTTTACACAATCGTTTTCATAGCAAAAAAAGCCGTTGGCATAGAAAAAGCCACAGCTAAAAAAGCTATAAAATCGATTCTGTTTTGAAGTTTGCTGCACCATTGTGCTATCCTCCAAAATTAAGATTGCTTCCAGACTTCTTTTATTATACCCGGACAAAAGGAAATGTCAACTATTTTTTATTTCTATTCGTAATACTTTCCTGTGATTGCAGAAATCTCCAGCTCTAATACAGCCGTACCTTTCACCATATTGCCAGGCAATTCTTTATCGGATAATTGCGGTGAATATTTGGCTACAATTTTTTTCAAAACGGTCTTTTTTATCTCAATATCTTCCAGAATAGAAATGGTTCCCTGAATGGTTACACTTTGATATTTTGTATTGGTATCACAAGGTTTTTCTTCTTTGTCAAAGAGGAGGCAGTCCATATGATAGATATTAAAACAGACAGCCGGATTATTTTTTATATTTGAAATTTTTTGTCCGGCAGGCAGCCCATGCATATAAATATGATTCTTTTCATATACAAAATGTATAGGAGTTATATATGGTGTACCATCTGTATTGATTGTGGCTAAAGTTCCAGCTTGCGATTCCTTTAAAAGTTTTTCGATCTGTTCCTGGGATAATGGATGTGTCCGCATTCTGTATTGCATATTCATGGCTCCTTTCCATTTTGATTTTCCGCCTTTTATTATAGATAGCAGTTTACTTGTCAAAACGGAACTTTCAAAAGCAGCTCTGGATTTTCTTTGTCAAATTTGCATAAGTATGATACAATATGGTAAATACAAAAAAGAGAATCCATTCAGTAATCAAAAAAGGACTTTTACATTTATGAAATTTCAAGAATTAAATCTCTGCCCCCCTCTTTTGAGGGCTTTGCAGGAGGAAGGCTATCAGGAGCCTTCGCCAATCCAGCAGCAAGCAATCCCGCCAGCCCTTTTAGGGAAAGATATTTTAGGCTGTGCCCAGACAGGCACTGGAAAAACGGCAGCTTTTGCCCTGCCGATTCTCCAGCAGCTTAACAAGATCCATAAACAAGGGAAAAAATCACCAGTCCGGGCTTTGATACTGACGCCAACCCGGGAATTGGCGCTTCAGGTAGGGGAAAGCTTCCGGACCTATGGCCGTTATATGCCTTTACACACAGAAGTTATTTTTGGCGGAGTTCCCCAGCAGCCCCAGGTCTGCGCTTTAGAGAAAGGAACAGATATTTTAGTTGCTACCCCAGGCAGGCTAAATGATCTGATAGGCCAAGGGCATATTAACCTTTCCCAAATACAAATTTTTGTATTGGATGAAGCGGACCGGATGCTGGATATGGGATTCCTTCATGATGTGAAGCGGGTGATTTCCAAATTGCCGTCCAAACGGCAAACCCTTTTCTTTTCGGCTACCATGCCGGACAGCATCCAGGCTTTGTCTAAGCATATTTTGAAATCCCCTGTACAGGCTGCGGTTACGCCCATATCTTCCCCTGTTGATACGGTGCGGCAGTCCTTATATTATGTAGATAAAGCCAATAAACGGAGATTGTTAGCAGCATTGCTTCAGGAAAAAGAAATTCCGTCGGCTTTGGTGTTTACCTTTACAAAGCATGGTGCAGATCGGGTTGCCAGAGACTTAAATAAAGTAAAAATCAGCGCCCGTTCCATTCATGGGGACAAAAGCCAGAATGCCCGCCAGAATGCTTTAAATGCTTTTAAAAATGGGGAAATCCGTGTATTGGTTGCAACAGACATTGCAGCCAGAGGGCTTGACATTGAAGAATTGCCCTATGTATTTAATTATGATTTGCCGGATCTGCCGGAAACGTATATCCACCGGATAGGGCGGACTGGCCGGGCAGGTATGGCTGGAGAAGCGGTATCCTTTTGCAGCATCCAGGAAAAGGGACGGTTAGCAGAAATTGAAAATCTTTTGGGGAAGCCGGTTCCGGTAATAGAAGGGCATCCCTGGCCTATGGAGGTTTTGAAAATCCCTGCGAAACAGCCGGCCAGACCTGTGAAAACCTATGCGGGCAGAAAGTTTTCGGGGACATACAGAGAAAATCCATCCATGCACCGCCTGTAAGCTTTTACCTTTTAAAGGGCCAAAGAAACGTCCGTGAAAAGGGTACAAATTTAGTCGGATTGTTCAAAAAAAATTCATAAAAATATCAGGAAGAAGATAGAATATTTTCCTCCTGATATTTCTTTTTATTGAAATATAACCGATTGTATAATATAATCTATTATTATTTTCTATAAAATACGTCAAAAAATTGAAAAGATTTATGGTGATATTACCGTTGATAACATTGTTAAAAATATGCTATACTTAACAAGCCGGACATAATTGTATGTGGCAAGAGAACATAATTCAATTTAGAGACGGAGGGTAAATTATTATGGATGCTATGAATTCCTTCGCATCAACCATCAGCGATTTCCTATGGAACACAATCTTAATTTTCCTGTTGTGCGGTACAGGGGTTTATTTCACGTTACGGCTGAAATTCATCCAAATCCGCAAGTTCCCCCAGGCATTTAAAGCTGTGTTTGGAAACATCTCACTGAAGGGAGAAAAAGCCGGGGATTCCGGTATGACTTCCTTCCAATCCTTAGCAACAGCCATCGCGGCTCAAGTAGGTACTGGTAACATTGCTGGTGCAGCAACAGCAATTGCTTCTGGTGGCCCTGGCGCTATCTTTTGGATGTGGCTGAGTGCATTCTTTGGAATGGCGACAATTTATGGCGAAGCTTCCTTGGCACAAAAGTATAAAACAACATCTAACGGTAAAGTAATCGGCGGTCCGGTTTATTACATTACCGAAGCTTTTAAAGGCAGTTTCGGCAAATTCTTAGCAGGTCTGTTTTCTATCCTGATTATCCTAGCGTTAGGCTTCTTTGGAAATATGGTACAGTCTAACTCCATTAGTGATGCTTTTGATACGGCATTTCATACCCCTAAAATTATAGTAGGCGTGGTTGTAGCCATTGCCGCAGGCTTCATTTTCTTGGGCGGTGTTTCCCGTATCGCATCTGTAACCGAAAAAATCGTTCCGATTATGGCAGCTCTGTATATTTTAGGCTCTTTAATAGTTGTTATTATGAATATCAGTAAATTAGGTACTGCCTTTGCAAGCATTTTTGTAGGCGCTTTCAATCCTTCCGCCATTATGGGCGCAGGCGCTGGTATTGCTGTTAAACATGCTGTCCGTTTTGGCGTAGCCCGGGGCTTGTTCTCCAACGAAGCTGGTATGGGTTCTACTCCTCATGCCCACGCTTTAGCAAAAGTAAAACATCCTTGTGATCAGGGTTTGGTTGCTATGATGGGCGTATTTATTGATACTTTTGTTGTTTTAACCATGACAGCTCTTGTTATCGTTATTACTGCTGACGTACATAGCTACGGCGCAACAGGTGTAAAATTAGCCCAGGCAGCTTATAATTCTGCATTCGGCAGCTTTGGCAATATCTTTATTGCAATTTGTATGTTGTTCTTCGCATTTTCCACCATCGTTGGCTGGTACTTCTTTGGTGAGCAGAATGTAAAATATCTGTTCGGCGAAAAAGCAATTAAAGTTTATGCAGCTATCGTTGTTGTATTTGTAATCGTTGGCTCTACTTTAAAAGTAGATTTGGTTTGGACTCTGTCTGACTTGTTCAACGGTATGATGGTTATTCCGAACTTGTTAGGTCTGCTTGTTTTGAGCGGCGTTGTTGTAGCATTAACCAAAGAACGTTTTAAAGACTAATAAAACTTTTGCTGTATTTTTATCCGCCTGGGAGAAAATCTCTCTCAGGCGGGATTTTTTTGTTACACCTGCCTTTTTTATAACATAATACAATAGGGAGGGTGTGCCATATGGGAAAAGCAAAGAAAACAGAAATATTTTTTAATTCCCTTTGTGTGGATTATTATAAAAATATTTTACGGTATTTGTTCCGGGTGCTGGGGGAAGAAAATACAGCCCGGGATGTGGTACAGGAAGTATTCCTGGCCGCCTGGCTGAAAAAAGACCAGCTTATGGAACATCCAAATCCCGGAGGCTGGCTGTTTCAAACGGCAAAAAATTTAGCCTGCAAAGCAAAAAGGGAATCCTTTTCCCGCTGTATGGCAGAGGAACCTTTGGAAGGGGAAGGCATTCAGGAACCACAGGATCAAACCAGCGGGATAGAATGGGTATTGGATTCCGAAATTGATGAGGAACGTTATATTGATCAGGTCCTTTCTACCCTTACGCCGGAAAAGCGGCAGCTTTATGCTTTGCATTATATGAAAGGCATTTCTATGCGGGAAGTTGCCAAAAAGATGGATATGGAAGAAACAGCTGTCCGTATGCGGTACATGCGGCTGCGGAACGAAATACGGAAAATCGTTGCACAGGTAGCTGAAAAAAATTTTTATATTTGATGTTACATGGGCCTGAAAAAGAACATATTAAAGTGTAAGGGAAATGCATGCATCTCTAAAACCAAACGAAAAGGAGGAGAATCCGGATGAATGAAAGGCAACAACACCAGCAGGATTTAGAGCAGGCTGTTGATCAAATGGATTTAACAGCAATCAATACGTTATTGGATCAACTGGATGCTTTGGAACAGGATTTTATTCAGGCTGAGGACCCTATGTTATTTGCTGCCCGTATCCGGAAGCTTCATCAGGAAAGGACGAGAGGCATGGTTAAATTTTTCAATAAAAAAGTAATATTAGTGGCAGCTTGTTTAGTAGTGGTATTATCTGTTGGCACTTATGCAGCAAGCAAATGGCAAACTTTTAGTTTTTTTGACGGGGGAAGGCTGGTTACTGTAACGACAACGGATCCTTCTGTAACACAGGCCGGAGCGGAAAAAATTATGAAAGACGATATGAATACCCCCAAAAATGATGGTAATATTTTAATTGCAGAACCTCCCAAAGAATATCCTTCCATAGAAGCGGCAGCTTCCGCTATGGGAATGCCTGTATCAGCGCCTGAAAATACATTGGAATTGAAGCTCAGCCAAATTTTGGCCCAAGGTACTGATTGGGGTACGAAAAATATTTATCTCACTTACGGTGAGGAAGGCCGACGTATCGGTGTGACAGTTATGGTGGATGAGCCGAAAGACGGCAGTACAATCATATCTTATTCTGACATTCATGGACGGAATATGGGCGTTTATAAAAATGCCAACGGGGATTCTTTCCATATGATCCGGGATGAAAAAGGGGATTATGCCTATATTTCGTTAGAAGAATGTATATATGTCTTTATTTTTGAGGGCTGTTCCGATGAGGAAATACACCAGGTTTTAGACAGTACCGATTTTTCTGTTTATCAATAATGGGAATGGAGGCCCTGGGGGAAAAATCTTCCCCAGGGCTTTCCCAAATCCATTTTGCCGCAAAAAAAGTTATATTTTAGGCTTGACATCCGACCGGAAATCAGGTATAATATCACCGTTGTCGAAAAATGAATACGCATAGATCAAGGCATGGAGATGTCGCCTAGCTGGTCGAGGGCGCACGACTGGAAATCGTGTAGGCGTCAAAAGCGTCTCGAGAGTTCGAATCTCTCCATCTCCGTTAAAAAAGCTGTTAAAATAGTTTTATAAACTATTTTAACAGCTTTTTTGTTTTATATGATATTGCTGATTTGTTCCAGAATGCCAGACAGCTTCGCCAAAGCGACTCCATAATTGGTAATCGGAACCCCTGCGGCAACGGCTTTTTCCAACCGGGAAAGGACATATTTCCGGTTAAACATACAAGCCCCGCAATGAATGATTAAATCATATTGGGCCAGGTTTTCCGGAAAATCCGGCCCGGATACCATGTCAATTTGAAGCCCTTGCCCTGCTTTTTTACGAAGCAGGCGGGGAATTTTTTCCCGCCCAATATCTTCAGACAGGGGAGCATGGGTACAAGCTTCCGCAACCAGCACTTTAGAATGTTCTGTCAGCCGGTCAATGGCTTTTGCGCCTTCTAAAAAGGTATGGATATCCCCTTTATTCCGGGCCATTAAAATGGAAAAAGAAGTTAAACGGCTTTCAGAAGGCTTTTTTGCCCATACAAGGGGAAATACCTGGGAATCGGTAATGATCAGGTCAGGCGGCTCCTTGAAAGAAGCCAGCCCTTCCTCTAATTGATCAGCAGTAACACTGGTGACAATGCAGCCTTTATCCAATAAAGAACGGATTGTTTGAACCTGCGGCAGAATTAAACGGCCTTTTGGAGCCTGGATGTCCTGGGGCATTGCCAGTAATACAGAGTCGCCTTTTTTGGCTAACCCGTCGGTTAAATCGGGATTTTCCCAATCCGGCGGAATTGCCCGGCGCAGGGCTTCCAATAAAGCTTCCATGCCTTCCTTTTTTAATGCAGACACACAAACCGGTTTCGCATTAAATATTTTTTCAGCTTTTTCAGCCAGAAGATCGATACCATTATATAGATCTGTTTTATTGATAACAGGAATGATGGAACATTTTTTTTTGCGGAGGGCTTCACCCCATTGGGCCTCTAAAGTGAAATCTTCTGTACTGCAAACAATAACAGCAATATCTGTTTTTTCCATGGCATCCTGTGTACGGGCAATCCGCAAAGTGCCTAATTCCCCTTCATCATCAAAGCCTGCGGTATCAATTAAGACACAAGGCCCGATACCGCTGATTTCCATAGATTTATAAACCGGATCTGTTGTAGTGCCTGCTACGGGGGAAGTAACAGAAGTTTCATGACCGGTTAAAGCATTGATTAAAGTGGATTTCCCGGAATTCCGCCGTCCAAATATGGCAATATGCAAACGGTTTGCCCGGGGAGTTTCATTTAGGCTGTTCACAAAATATTACCCCCCTTAAAAACGGAAATCCCGTTTTCCTGTGGTTAGTTCCCCTAAATTAGCGACCACAATGGAACGTACTTTTTCATTGGGAATCAAAGGAATGGTTTCCTGGATAAGTTTTTCCCCTTTCGCCCGGGTATCTGGAGAAGCATAATCTTCTAAATATTCTTTTAAAGTCATTAAAGCATTGGGCTGGCAGCAATTTGCAATCTGGCCCGTTTTTACCAGACGCATAAAGCGGTCACCAGTACGGCCTTCCCGATAGCAGGCTGTACAGAAGCTGGGAATATAACCAAGGGTTAATAACCAGTTTACCACTTCATCCAAACTCCGGCGGTCACTAATATCAAACTGGGCAGAATTTTCCTCTTCTTTTTCTTCCTCCACATAGCCGCCTACACTGGTACGGGAACCGCCGCTGATTTGGGAAATGCCTAATTGCAAAACCTGTTCCCTTACTTTTGGGGATTCCCGGGTGGAAATGATCATGCCTGTATAAGGGACCGCAATCCGTAAAACTGCTACAATCCGTTCAAAAACAGAATCCGGGACAGCATTGCTGTACTCTCCGGGATCAATATCATCTGCCGGGCAAATACGGGGGACACTGATGGTATGAGGCCCCACGCCATAGACAGCTTCCAAGTGTTCGGCGTGCATTAGAATCCCTACAAAATCATATTTATACAGGTTCAGCCCAAATAACACGCCGCAGCCTACATCATCAATGCCGCCCTCCATTGCCCGATCCATGGCTTCGGTATGATAGGCATAATCATGTTTTGGCCCGGTTGGATGGAGCTGTTCATAAGCTTTTTTGTGATAGGTTTCCTGGAATAAAATATAAGTGCCAATGCCTGCTTCATGGAGCTTTCTGTAATTTTCTACTGTGGTTGCGGCAATATTCACATTGACCCGACGGATGGCCCCATTTTTATGGTGGATTCCGTAAATGGTTTTGATGCTTTCTAAAACATATTCAATGGGATTGTGGACAGGATCTTCCCCGGTTTCTAAAGCCAGACGTTTATGCCCCATATCCTGTAATGCAATGACTTCCCGGACAATTTCTTCCTGAGATAATTTTTTACGGGCAATATGTTTATTTTTTAAATGGTAAGGGCAATAGGTACAGCCATTCACACAATAATTGGAAAGATACAGCGGGGCAAACATGACAATACGGTTGCCATAGTTCCGCTGTTTGATTTGGATGGCTAAAGCTTTGATTTTTTCCCAATAAGCCGGATCGTCACATTCCAATAATACGGCGGCTTCCCGGTGGGATAAGCCTTTACAAGTGGCAGCTTTCTCCAATAAAGAATCGATCAAAGGAAAATCATTTTTATGGGCTTCTGCGTAAGCTAATGTTTCCTGAATTTCTGTATCATCTATAAATTCTTCAGCAATTTTTGATTTTGGATTATACACTTTTTGAAACACTTCTTTCCATAAAAAGTTAAATAGGGATGCGCCCTAAGGCAAGAATTTGTTCTTCCAATAATGCCCTGTCTTTGGGAATATCGGTAGGCTCCAAATGGGCCGGATAAATTTCATAAAGGGATTTATAAGGTTCCGGGGTTACTTTCCGCATGACAACATTGGCCCCGCAGGAAAAAACAGTTTCTTTTTCCCTGCCGTCCATCACGCCTAAAGCCGTAGTTGCCGGCAAATGGCAATGGGGCAGCAGGATACGGGCTAAAGCAACACAACGCTTTGTCAATTCCGGGCTGCCTGGAACAGCTTCCTTTAATGGTGTAGCCGGGTGGGGAATAAAAGGCCCAATTCCTGCCATATCACAATTTAATTTTTTTAACAGCAGTAAATCTTCCGCTAAGGTTTCCAAAGTCTGGCCGGGCAATCCCACCATAAAGCCGCTTCCGGTTTCAAATCCCAAAGCTTTTAATTCTTTTAAACAGATGATCCGGTCTGCTAAAGAACCTTCCGGATGGAGCCGGTTATATAATAGCGCATCGGCAGTTTCATGCTTGAGCAGGTAGCGGGAAGCACCAGCTTTTTTTAATGGCCCGTAAGCAGGCCGGATTTCCCCGCAGCTTACGGTAACTGCCATTCCCCAGGAAGCAATTTCTTTCACCAGCTCTGCCAGCAAATCGGTTTTAAAATAAGGATCTTCTCCGGATTGTAGAACCAGGGTTTGATAACCGGCTTTGTAAGCAGATCTTGCAGTCAGGAGGATTTCTTCCGGTTTCATGCGGTAACGGGAAACATTCTGATTGCGGCGGTTCAATCCGCAATACAAACAGCCCCTTTTACAGTGATTGGAAAATTCCAAAATAGCCCGGATATGCACCTGATTGCCTTTGGCTTCCCGGCGGATCTGATCAGCCTGCTCATAAACAGGGGTAAAGTCCTCTAAAGCCAGCAGCCCAGCCAGATCCTCTTTGGTAAGGGACGCAAAATTCATCCATTTCCTCCCGTTTTAGAATAAATGGTTTTTACGCTTAATCCGGAAATCTGCCCCAGCTTCCCGGCCAGGGAACTGATTTTGCCTGCGGGGGCATCCATTGCAATGCTGATAATGGAAAGGCCCTTTTCCCGGTATGGGATTCCCATACGGCCGATAATAAAATCACTGTAATCATGGAGAATATGGTTTAATTGTTCCGTTGCTTCCATGGCTTCTACAATGATCCCAATTAAAGCAATCCTTGTTTCATTTTCCATAAAAAAACTCCTTCCGATCAATAAAAAAGCGCCCTGCGCCCAAATCATAAAAGGCGCAAAGCGCTTTGGAAAATATCCAAAGAAAAGCTTACCATTCCTATCCGGTCAGGGGAAGCCTTTCCGGGAAGGTCAGAAGCATATGCAATGCGCCTTTCTTCCCGGGAGAAAGAATTTCCCCCTCGAAGTTAGGCTCTAATCCTAATCATACCATAGGTATGGGAGAGATGCAAGAGAGATGAGAGAGATAAAAAAGTTTTTAAAATTGGAAATCTTCCAATTTTTGCTGCAGGGGTACTGGCAGCTTGGATAAAGGAACCAGCACCGAACGGCAGGTGTTATGGTCTTTGCTGAAAAAAGTAACATTGATACAAGGTTCATCGGCCCGCCAGGTGGGAACGATCCCATTGGCTAAGGCTTTGATATCCTCGGGATCTTCAAAATAGGATTCCATGTTATAGTAATATCTTTCTTTTGCTTCCTGGGCAAACGCTTTTTTCAAGTTCTGATATACGATTTCTCCATTATCCGAAGTGCGGTTGATAAGAGTCACTAAACTGTCATGGACGGTAAATCGTCTTTTGGATGTTCCGGTTCCGTCATCATAAAAAATATCATAATCATGGGAAGAATCAACTGCCGCCCCGATACATTCTTTCAAATCCGGCTCCCCTGGCAGCAGGCGCATTTCCCGCAGGACAGCAATGGTATTTGCCCCAGATACAGGCATATAAATTTCGCTTTCAGCATCATATACACTGGCGTAACTGGGACCATATTCAATTACACTAACTGCCGCATCCTGATAATCCGGTTTCAGGCGAAGTGCTAAATGGGCCAGTACCGGCTGGGTGGGATGGAGGAGAGAGGCTTCATCCTGTGCCAGCCAATCCGCCTGGACAGCTTCCAGCAAACGTTTATTATCTGCCGCTGATAAAGTCACTTCCTGCTGGTTCCAGCCCAAGGGATCGGCAATGACCCAGGTGCCGATATTATCAGGCTCGATCAGGAAAAAGGGATTGACCTGCCGTTGGAAGGATTCGTCAATTTCTAAAGGTATCAGCTTTTCCAGCACGCCGGAAGAAACCATATCATTATAATGCCGGTACATAGCAGAACCATTTTTCTTGTAAGTCAGCGACATTGTAGTATATGCAGGAATTTGGTTTTCACTGGCAAAGTCCTCATAAACCTTGTCTGGATTGCCTTTATGGGATTCAATAACAGCCTTTTGGTATTCAATCAGGGCATTCATGGTTTCCTGGGTAGTCAGCTCCGCGCTTCTATAAGAAAAATTCTGCCCCATGCCCTTATAAAAACCACTCCAATTCGTTTCCACGGATTTCAGGCTTTCTAATTTCGGCACCCGGCTGGAATAGCCTAAGCCGCCTGTCACCATAATGACAGAAGCCAGGACAGCCACAGCCGCCATACAGGCGCCTTTGGGAATTTCTTTCCGGAGGGTTTTAAAGCCCCGGTTCAAAATAACGGCCAGAACAGCAAATACAACAAGCCCGCCAATAATTGCCCAGAGGAAATAAGCAAAGGTAGATTCATTCATGGTGTAGTAAAATAACAGGCCGGTATAAATACTGCCGATTACAGTGCCGATTAACAGGATAACGGAAGGCAGGAAGCCTTTGGAGGTGGAGGTTTCAGCCATTTCACTGTGGCGGCTGCTGTACAGCTTCATGGCAAACAAAAGCAGTACAATGGCTAAAACAAAGTAAAGGATCATGGTAATATTACTGCCGGGGAAATATTTAGAAAAGATTGCATTATCCCCCATGCCAGTGCCAAACCGGTAGGAATCATAATAATAACCGAAACGGTCAATGGGAAACAGGACTGGGGAAAGCCACAAGCACAAATGTCCAAAAAAAGGCGGCGTGTAAAAACCATATAAGAAGGATTCCCCTAAAACAAAAACTGTTGCTAAAAGGATAGGGCATGTGAAAAACAGCACGCCGGAAAATAAGAAGGTATCAAAAACCGATCCGACCCGTACACAGACACAGGTTGTAATGCTGTAAATCAATGCGGCACAAGCCAGCCAGCACAGCATATCCAAAAGCTGGTAGCCAATGGGGGCAGCTCCGCCAAATTTGATGGCAGCGGCAGCGGCTACAATGATATTGGAAACCACCAAAGGCACTGTAATAATAGTCATAGCCACAGCGGCATTGATTACCAGCAGGGTTTCCCGGCGCACAGGCAGGGAATGATAAACATCAGCGGCTTTTTTGGAGTGCATGTAGCTGTTGAGCATCAGTGCCAGCACAAATGGCAGCAGCAAAAACAACATGGTAAATAAAACCATAGACATTTCCGTAAAATTTCGGCCCAACCCATATAAACGGTAATTGCTGAAAGGGTCCGGCGCTTCCGGAAGGTAGGCATAGGAAGCTTCCGGAATCCTTTTAAATGCTTCCATTAAATACTGGACCGGGTAAAGCAAAAAGATTAACAAAGAAGCCAATCCAAAATATCCGGCATTCTGCCGCAGGGTAAAACGGTAGAGCTGCGGAAAGCGGCCCTCTTTAGAAAAGAATGTTGTTATAGTCATATCCCACCGCCTCCATTTCATGAACAAATACTTCTTCCAAGGTTAAAGGTACCCCTTCTGCAAAGACAGCGCCTTTTTGCAAAAGGAAATGGCTGGCATCTTCCGCATTGCCCCGGACAATGAGATTCAATAAACTTCCGGTACGGGTGAGCTGCATAATATCCAGTTCTTTTAGCTGGCTGTCCTCAATCCCTGCCGGGAATGCAGCATGGACTTTGCAGAAGCCTAATTTTAATTCATCAATTTCCCGCTGGAATAAAATTTTCCCCTGGTGCAGCAGGCCCACCTGATCGCATAAATCCTCCAGTTCCCGCAGGTTGTGGCTTGTAATCACAACGGTCATTTCCCGTTCGGAAATTTCATCACTCAGTAATTTCCTGACAGCGCTGCGGATAACCGGGTCTAATCCGTCAAAAGCTTCATCTAACAGCAATAAATCCGGGCAGCAGGATAATCCTAATAAAAGGGCAGCCTGGCGCTTCATGCCTTTTGAAAAAGTGGAAAGCTTTTTCTTTGGATCCAATGGGAAAATGGTGCAGAGCTTGCCATATATTTCCCGGGAAAAGGAAGGATAAGCGCGCTGGTAAAAACAGGCCATATCTTCCATAGAGCTTTGCGGCAGAAAATATAAATCATCTGCTAAGAAAAAAATACGCTGCTTAATAGCTGTATTTTCAAAAACCGACTGTCCGTCCACAGCTAATGTGCCCCCGTCCGGCTGATAAACGCCGGCCACCAAACGCAAAAAAGTGGATTTTCCGGAACCATTGGAACCGACTAACCCATAAACAGAGCCTTTTGGAATGGAGGCTGTCAATGCGGCTAACGCTGTAAAATCTCCAAAACGTTTTACTAAAGCGTTTGTTTCAATCATGTTATTCCTCCCCATATATTTCCCCGGCCAGGCGGTCTACATCAGCCCGCACCAGACCGGCACGTTTGCCATCTTCCATTGCTTCCCGCAATGCCTGGCAGCTGCGGGAACGGATCATTTCCCCAGCACATTCTCCTGGGGAAATGAAACTGCCTTTTCCGGCGACGGAATAAATAATTTTACGGCGTTCCAATTCCTGGTAGGCTTTTTGTATGGTGTTGGGATTTACCCCCAGATCCCTGGCTAAGGCCCGGACAGATGGAAGCTGGTCTTCTGCTTTCAAGGCCCCCAGAAGGATCAGTTCTGACAATTTCAAGACAAGCTGTTCATAAATTGGCTGACGGCTTTGAAAATCTAATTGTATCACATGTTCACCTCATTCCCAAGAATATGTTCTTTTTGTGTTCCTATTGTATTAGTGTGATTGGTACAGTTAAATAGTAACATATCATTTCTGTAAAATCAAGGGGTTTTTTAACCTTTTATGAATTTTTCCTATTTGATTTGACACCGTTAAAAATAATGATATACTCAAAGTGTACTGATTATTTCAAATATTTTGGGGGGAAACTATGCGAAAAACGAAAATCGTCTGTACCCTTGGCCCTGCCAGCAGCAGCGAGGAGAAAATACGTGAACTGATTGAAGCCGGCATGAATGTAGCCCGTTTCAATTTTTCCCATGGCTCCCACGAAAGCCATTTGCAGACTTTTGGCATTGTAGACCGTCTTCGCCGGGAAATGAAAGCTCCGATTGCCACTTTGCTGGATACAAAAGGCCCTGAAATCCGTTTGGGCCTATTTCAGGGCGGCTCTGCGGAACTGCACCAGGGGGATCGTTTCACTTTAACCAGTGAAGAATGTATGGGGGATGCAACAAAAGTCCAAATTTCTTTCCCCGGGCTTTGCCAGGATGTGAAGCGTGGTGACAAAATACTGCTGAATGACGGGGCAATTTCTTTGCAGGTTTTGGAAACAGATGAAATTTCCATTGTCTGCGAAGTGGAAAATGGCGGTATTATTTCGGACCGCAAAGGGGTCAATGTACCTGGCGTCCATCTTTCCATGCCTTATGTCAGCGAAAAAGACCGGGCTGATATTTTATTTGGCGCCCAGACAGGCTTTGATTTCATTGCGGCTTCTTTTGCACGCTGTGCCGAAGATATTTTACAAATCCGGTCCTTATTGGAACGGGAAAAAGCTTCCCATATCCGTATCATTGCCAAGATCGAAAATGCGGAAGGCGTTGCCAATATTGACGAAATCCTGCGGGTTTCTGACGGGATCATGGTAGCCCGCGGCGACATGGGGGTAGAAGTCCCTTATGAAGATGTACCGGTTTATCAGAAACTGCTGATCCGGCGCTGCTACAACACAGGGAAAATGGTCATTACAGCAACCCAGATGCTGGAAAGCATGATTCAAAATCCCCGCCCCACCCGGGCAGAAACGGCTGACATAGCTAATGCAATTTATGACGGCACCAGCGCAGTGATGCTTTCCGGAGAAACGGCTGCGGGAAAATATCCGGTAGAAGCGGTACGTACTATGGCTCAAATTGCAGAACGGGCAGAACAGGCAATTAACTATAAAAAACGGTTCTTTTCCCGGGAAGCTGGCAGCCTGCCTGACGTTACCAATGCCATTTCCCATGCAGCCTGTACCACAGCTTATGATTTAGGGGCAGCGGCGATTATTACAGTTACCTGGTCCGGCACAACAGCCCGGATGCTTTCCAAATACCGCCCGGATATTCCCATTGCGGCCTGTACTCATTTGGAATCTACCTATTATCAGTTAGCATTGTCCTGGGGCGTCATTCCCCTGCTGGCAGATGTGAAACATGATACGGATGAATTATTTGCCCATGCAGTAGAACGGACCTGCCAGGCAGGTTTGTGCCGTGACGGAAATCTGGTCGTCATTACAGCCGGCGTTCCTATGGGCGTCAATGGCACCACCAATACGTTAAAAGTCCATGTAGTCGGTGATATTTTAGTCAGCGGCCAGGGTGTCAATGATAAATGTGCTCTTGGCAGGGTATGTGCTGCCGCTACGGAAGAAGATGCTTTGCGTAATTTCCAGGATGGTGATGTTCTGGTCATTCCGGAAACTTCTAATGCTTTGCTTCCCATTATGAAAAAAGCTTCCGCTATTGTTACGGAACGGGGCGGATTAAATTCCCATGCTGCTATCGTAGGTTTGGCCTTGGACATTCCTGTTATTGTATTTGCAGAAAACGCTTCCCAGATTTTAAAATCTTCCACCTATGTACGGGTAGACGCTGCTGCGGGTATTGTCGGGAATGGCCAGAAAAGCCATGAATAAATTTATTATTATAATGTTGCCAGACTGCTTTTGAAGCAGTTCTGGAGAAAGGTAAGGAGTAGAATACCAATGAAGAATTTTTCCCCATGGACAAAACGGATTGCCGCATTTGTGTTAGCGGCAGCTATGCTGGTCACATCATCGGCCTGCGGTAAAAAAGGCGGAGATACCTCCTCCAGCCAGCCGGGTTCCTCAGCCACATCCTCCAGCAGTGAGGCGCCTTCTAAACCGGAACGGCCTCATCAGGAACCGGTTGCTCCTTCTAAAGAAGCAGCTGACAAACTCAATGAAAAAATTGCTATCAATGAAGATGTTGTAGGATGGCTGCGGGTACCAGATACTGAGGTTGATGAAGAAATCCTGCAAGGCCCGGCAAAAGCAGATGGTTTTGATGTATTAAAAGATGGCGAATTTTATGAACGCCGGGATATCAATAAAGCATACAACTGGTATGGATGTTATTTTGCCGATTATGAATCAACCGTAGGCAATCGGAATGAAATGTCTGATATTGTTACAATCTATGGACACAGTATGGATGATGATCCGGACAGTGATAAATTTTCTAAGCTCAAACGCTATAAAGAACAGAAATTCGCAGAAGAACATCCTTATTTTTATCTGACAACCCCGGATGATGATATGACTTTTAAAGTATTTGCTGTTCTTTATACAGATTGGAAAAACCTCCCCTATTATTATCCGAATGAAGCTGCTTTGAAATCGGCTTCTGAAAAAAATAAGGACATAAAGCTTACTACCATCAAAGGGATTATTGATGAAATGAAAAACCGTTCCCTTTTTGACTATGATGTAGAAGTGGACGATACAGATAAACTTGTAGTTCTTTCCACCTGCACTTATCTCTACGGCAATACAAAAGAAGAAAAAGAACAATATCGTTTCCTGGTAGTTGGCCGCCTGCTCCGTCCTGATGAGGATGCCAGTGCCGCTACCATTAAACTGAGTGAAAATACAGATGCAAAAAAAGCAACTGATGCCTAATCCTTAAAAAAAGAGCATCCCAAATTGGTATGGGGTGCTCTTTTTTGTTTATCCTTTTTTGATATTAAAAAAGTTCCAAAAAGTACACTTTTTGGAACTTTTATTTTTTTCCTTTTTTTAGGGTTTCTTTGCCC
>RAZJ01000161.1 GCA_003612625.1 bacterium 1XD42-1
CTGTAATCATTCATGTGCATATCCTCCTGCGTCAATATAGGTGTTGCTTACAGTTAAGATTATGCACTCCAGCGGGCCGAACCATACTCTTCATCCCGGCGGTATTTTTGGGCTTTTTTGCTTTTCTGATAGATAATCAGCCGGATCGCCACAGCACCCGCGATGCCAGTGAGCCAGTCAAAAGGAGCAAGCCCCGGCGCGAAGTCGGCAAAGGCCGGGCCGAGGGCCGCCACCATCCCCACCAGCTTGTGGGCCAAATCCGCCCCTGCCGCCAGACGGTAGGCCGTCCCCACCTTTAGGCAGGCCCAGCCGATGAACAAATAGGGGAGGTTGGGCAAAAGGTACTTTTTCAGCTTATCTGTCCTCATGGGCGGCCTCCTTTACGCGGTCTTTCCTTTGGGGCGCGGGCTGGCACAGTATCTCGGCGGCGGCCCGTCTGAGCTGTTCCCGGATGGGTACGCGGTCAGTCTTTGCCTTATCCAGCACACGGCGGGAGTATTCCGAAAAACAAGCGGTGATTGCGTCCGCCTGCCCGCTCTTGAAGAACAGCAGATACTTGTCCGGCCCGGTCTTGTAAAAGGCATAGTCAACATTCCACTTCCGGGCCACCCGGTCAAATTCCTTTGGGGCCCCGGTGAGTTCGATGCTGTTCGTGGCCGCGCCGTGGGCCATGAGCTTTTTCACGGACTGCCTGCCGTGGGGCGTCTGGTGGGCCCGGTGCTCCTTTTGTATCTTCCGGCCAGCCGCCCGGAGCGCATAGGCCAGCACCCGGGCCGAAAGTCTTCCCGTTCTGATAGAAAGTGCTATCGTGCGCCGGGAAACATCCTCGTCAATCAATCAAAACCGCCTCCTTTCATGGGGGATAGGCCCTCCGGCCTTTGGGACAAAATGTCTCGAAGGCACCGCTCCTCCCGGCCCGTTTCCGGGTGCTTGCGTTCAGCCTCCAGAGAGGAACGGTCAATCACTTCCTTGTAGGCGGCCATCTGCTCCCGGATGGAGAGCCGGGGGAGGGCAAAAACCTTGTGCTCCTTGGGAATATCCTCTATCCCGTGGTAGACTTCCTTAATATCGCCCGTCTGGACGATATAGCCGCCGGGGGCAAGGTGGCTATATCGTTGATGGATATGTCCCGCCCGTATGCCTCATAGTCAAAGTAGCCTTTCAGCTCGGCGGGTATCGGCAAATCCTCCGCAAAATAGCGGCCCAAATCCTCCTCGCTTTCAATCTCCGGGTAAAATTCAAAGCAGTCCAGATTTTCCGCAAGGTTGATGATGTCCGCCACGCTGGAGGTATGCGCCCCCATATGGAGCGCGGCCTCGAATTTTTCAATCTCGCTTTGGGGGAGCTCCGAAAGCAGGCAGGCCAGATGGTTCAGCTCGTCCAGATTTTCATACTCGCCCAGATAGTCATAGAGCCCCAGCACATCGCCGTCAAAGCTGGTGATGAAAAATTCCTCGTAGCGTATGCCGTCCACGCCGATATTCTTTAACAGCGCCTCCACCGCCTGGGGGCTGGTGGGGAATTTCAGCGTTT
>RAZJ01000162.1 GCA_003612625.1 bacterium 1XD42-1
ACTTGATGTCATCTTTTTGACTTTTGTCTATTTTGCTCTTGCTGTGGATGCTCTTATGTGAACACGTCCTAAAACTTATTTAAGGATTACTCCGCTAGGGACTAAAATAAATGCCTTAGGGGCTATATTATTTTGTTTAAATAATGTAAAAAACATAGAGCTTTTATATGATAATCCTAAAGAAGAGGGGAAAATTAGCACGGAGTGTGGCAAAACTTATATATTCGATATAAGCGAAATACTTAATTAACAAATTAGCTAAGGAAAGGATGGTTTTAGTAGCATGAAAATTATCGAGCCAAGTATAAAAATATTGTCAGAGGTTGATGCAAATAAAATTATGAGAAATATTGAAATTTGTGGTCGAGTTTGCTATAAAAGCGAAAATATGGTCAACGAAGACTCGGCAAAAAAATTTATAAAGAGAATCATAGCTAGTGGACATGAATCCGTGTTAGAACATGAAAAGTTGACGATAAAATTTGTATGTGACCGTGGGGTTTCTCATGAAATTGTTAGGCACAGAATATCAAGTTATAGTCAAGAGAGTACTATTTATTGTAATTACAATTAAGAAAAATTTGGGAAAGAATTAACTTTGATTAGACCGTGTTTTTGGAAAAAGGATAAAGAAAAATATAAGATATGGTGTGACGTAATGGAGAAAGTTGAAAATAGCTATAATCAGTTAATCTCTATGGGGGGCTAAGCCTGAAGAGGCTAGAAGCATTCTCCCAAATAGTTTAAAAACTGAAATTGTAGTTACCATGAATATTAGAGAATTAAGACATTTTCTCAGATTAAGGACTTCAAAAAGAGCACACCCGCAAATGAGAGAGGTTACCAACATGTTACTAAAATATGTACAAGAGACCTTGCCAGTGTTTTTTGAGGATATAATTGATGAATGTTTATGATAGAATATATGCGCGGATTTAATGCTGAAAATTATGAACGCCTTTATCCGTGAGCCAAAAAAGGCCGGAAAGCCTTTTATAATATGGCAGCTAAACAAGCTGGAGTATCGCTAAACGAGTTCATTATTACAGCCATTGAGGAAAAGATGAAAAGCGAAACTCCAGAAATTTACAATAATATGATGCAACAGCAAAAGAAAACCAATCAGGAATAGCAAAAAGGAAAGCCGTGGTAGAGCGATTCTATCATGACTTTCGTTGCTTTTGGGCCTTTATTCTGCTATACTCAAGACAATTTAAAACATTTATTTACTTTGTAGTAACTACAACCTAACATTATTTTATCTGGCGAAAATGTATACGGAACAAATTAAGCCCGGAGATCCTTATGTAAAATTGAAAAAGTGTGTCAGTATCAGCATACTGAATTTTAGGCTTTTTGAGAATGAACTGGACTTTTATTCTTGTTTCTATATCAGAGAAGATATAGTAATCGTGGTTGAAAAAGATCAAAAAGTCGAGTAAAATAAAGGTATGAGTTAATCAAAAAAATACCGGGAACGGACAATAGAATATGGGCAGGACGGGCATACGCTGGAGGAAA
>RAZJ01000163.1 GCA_003612625.1 bacterium 1XD42-1
TTTGTCTATCTGGCCGCTATTGCCATTCTGTTGATTTAGCACTACTGCTTCGTTTTTTCAAACAAGGCCTAGTATTTTTGATGATTGCTATAGAAACAGCTGAGAAATTCAGCATCGCTGGCATACCCAACTTCTGGCACCAGTTGAAAGCCGGCGCTGAGTTGAGCTGGCAATGTCTCATCCCCGATTTATTGAGCAGTACACAGTCAGCTCTAAAGGTTTCCTTACACACATTTGCTGCAATCATTCCCATGGTATCCTTGCTATCGATTTTCATAACATTGTTGGCAAAAACAATCCTTACAAACTCAAGCTCCTTACCATGACGCCGCATCAATTCTTTGATGTAAACTTCATTCTGTAAAAGGTAATTAGGCTCCCAATAATGCCATATCATTGCTCCATCCAAAATTTCAGTGGGCTGCACCACAAAAGGCAGGAAATTGAAAGCGCTTTAAAAAGTTCCAGGTATCATGGGAGACCATATGTGTAACCAGGTAAGCCACTTTGGGCAGCTTCCGGGCAGGAGCAACCGGCTCACGCTCAAATACTTCCGTTTCATCAGGCGGAAGATTAATCCCTAATTTTTCCAGATGAACACTCAATGATAAAGATGCATGTTTTAGTGCCTTGGCATAGGTTGCATCAGCGACTCCTTCCCCTGTGGTGGCATCTATGCAGATATGAAAATGTCTGGAGAAGTTGCTGTACTTGGCTGCTGGGCCTCCTATGTCCAAATAGTATTTAATATTACATTTGGCATGATAGATATCTGAAATGACAACCCCTTTAAGCGCAACTGTACGCCCTTCACCAACCAAAGACAGCTTGCCCCAAATACCGGGATAAGATTCCTCTGGATGATCCACTTTGCAGCGGGGCTGCATAACATCATGAATGCTTAAAATGCGGCAGCTCTCTCCAGGGCAGGCCAATTTAATATCCAGTGAACCAAATAAATCACTGGCAGCTATGGCGAGCAGTCCCTCTTTGTTAAGAGTTAGTACGCCCTTCTATCGAGGCTTTCTCACCAAAATGGACATCGGTTACATTCACATAGTCGATCTGAAGACGTTTGTTCATATGGGTACTCATCCTTTCTTAACTTATATTATAATCCACTCTACCAGTTTCCATCGGAAATACGTTTTCCATCCACTGCACAATCATCCTCTAAGGCGGCAGCCAGTGCAGCAAACATCTGCGGCCTGTCAACAGGAAGATTCCCTAGGTAGTGTTCACATAAGTTGGATTGTGATATAATTAAAGAATGGAAATAAAGAAAGAGCAATACGAGCAAATCAAAGAGTGCTTTCCCAAACAGCGGAAACCAGCCAAAATCAGCAACCTGGACGTATTGAATGCAGTGCTATACGTAGTGGAAAATGGGTGCAAATGGAGGAGCTTGCCCAAAGAATACGGAGATTGGCACGTGATCTATGTTCGGATAAACCGCTGGGCGAAAAAGGGCGT
>RAZJ01000164.1 GCA_003612625.1 bacterium 1XD42-1
ACTTGATGTCATCTTTTTGACTTTTGTCTATTTTGCTCTTGCTGTGGATGCTCTTATGTGAACACGTCCTAATGATATGGTACAAGCTGTTATAATGGGGAACCAATTAAGGCTGATGCTGCAAAAGCCTACGCCACAGGAAAGTATACTGCGTAATGGAGATTGGCGGCACAGAATTATAAACCAGCGGGGACAGAAAAGCTATGGAACTGGTTATGGAATTGATATGTGGTGGGGATATGGTACAGGAAACATTGCCTTAGAAGATGATGGGATAGTAATAAAAAATACAGGGGATACACAGTTTCAAATAGAACAATTTTTTGAGGATCAAGACGCATTCGATGGAAATACTTATACTTTAGCTGTTCTTGTAAACGGAAAAATATATACGCTTACAGCGACGATTGATCTTTCTCTTTCTTTATTCGATATACACATTTATCCCTTTACACATTTCGGAATGCTTTTTTATAAAGGTCAGTCAAATAAATTTTTTGTTTGTTTGCAATGTAGAGATGGCATATCTGTTAAAGCATCTGCGGTAAAACTAGAACCGGGAAAACGCTTCACAGGCTGGCCCGCGTGGGACTATGGTGCGGAGCTAAGGAAGTGCCAAAGGTATTTCTATAAGACAGTACTTTCATCTAACGTTTTTTTTCAAATGAATGGTATTGCATATAAAAGCAATGAATTGGATTCGATCCTTTTTCTGCCTGTTACCATGAGGGAAGACGGAAAACCTGTTATACAATATTCGGCAGGAGAAAAATTAGCAGCATGGAGTCCAAAAAACGATAGCTGGGGCAGCACAACGCATAACATTACTGATATTATACTTGAACAATTCAGCGGGAACCAAGCGTTATTAAGCATAGCTACAACTGGTTTGGATATTGGAGAAAATTATTTTTGGCAGACAAAAGGCGGATATATTAGTTTTAGCCGAGATTTATAATTTAGGAGATGAAAGTACAGTGAATCTTGAAAATATACAAATTCTGAAATCAAAGGTCTATGTAAAAACAGATGAAAATAACCGGATTATCCGTTGTGAGGGAGGATACACCACACCGGAAGATTTAACAGGCTGGACTTACATAGACGAAGGCACAGGGGACAAATACAACCTGTGCCAGTCCCACTATTTTGAAGGCGGTTTATATGATGCGGATGGTATTCCACGTTATAAACTGATGGACGGTGTCCCTGTATTGCGGTCAGATGCAGAGATGGAAGCAGACAGAGCAGCTCTGCCTGCACCGGAAGCTATTCCATCCGTAAAAGAACTTGCGGAGGAAAACAAGCGTTTAAAGGCCCAGATTGCCGCTAATGCGGACAGGCAGGAGTTTCTTGAGGACTGCATTGCAGAGATGGCTTCCCAGGTATACAGCGTATGATAGGCGTTTTACAACGCCTTATTATAAAAATT
>RAZJ01000165.1 GCA_003612625.1 bacterium 1XD42-1
AATAAAGCGGTGACAATATGCTACACTCGATTAAACGAACAACAACGAAATGCAGTGTTAGCTAGTTTTTGAGTTGGTCGGCACAAAGAAAGCTGCATATTGTCATGACTTGTGACAAGGGGCTGGCATAGCCAGGGGATAGGAAGATTGACAGGAAAATACTACTCCCAGTCCGTAGACTGGGGGTGGAGATTTTTTGTCAATCTTCCTATCCCTTTACCCCTTGCACAGGTCAAGCTTTATGGGCCTGGAGCTGATTTTGCTATAAAACCTCCTGTTTTCAGGGTATAAGCCTTACCACCTATTATATCTGCTGCTTGAATTTAGCCTTTTTGGTATGCTATACTGAATTGATCTAATTTTAATTTTAAATACTAATACTATATTTTTTAAGAAAGGATTTTTAATTTAATATGAAACCCTCAGGAAAACATTTAACAGAATCTGATCGTATTAAAATTGAGGCCCTTTTCAATCAAAAAATAAGCAAAACTGCCATTGCATCTGAAATAGGATGTCATTTATCAACCGTTTACAGGGAACTTTCTAAAGGTTATTATACCCGGCTCGGGAAAGATTTAAAACCAGAAATCCGTTATAGTGCGACAATCGCTCAAAAAGTACATGATAATAACGCTACAGCAAAAGGTTCTTCTTTAAAACTGGGACATGATTTTAAATTTTCTACTTTCGTTGAAGAAAAAATTCAACAAGGTTATTCTCCTGCTGCCGTTTTGGCTTTAGCTAAAAAACAATCAGACTCTTTTGAAACAAAAGTTTGTGTTACAACTCTTTACAATTACATCCACAAAAATTATTTTCTTGGCGTCACTTCTAAAGACCTTCCCCGTAAAGGCTTGAAAAAACGCAGATATGAAAAAATTAAACACCTATCTTTTAAACGTCCTTTAAACAGAAGTATTGATGAAAGAACGGATGAAATAAATAATAGATCAACTTTTGGACATTGGGAAATGGATACTGTTTTAGGAAAAGCAAAAGGAATGAACCCTGTTTTATTAGTCCTTACAGAACGTTTAACCCGTCAGGAAATTATTAAAAAAATCCCTTCTAAATCACAAGAATCTGTCCAACAGGCGCTAGATTCTTTAGAATTACAATATGGTAAATCTTTTTCTCGCATTTTTCTTTCTATCACGATTGATAATGGATCTGAATTTTTAGATCCAAATAAAATTGAGAAATCTTTCCTATCAAATTCTAACCGTACTACTGTTTTTTATTGCCATCCTTTTTCAAGTTGGGAGCGTGGATCTAATGAAAACTTAAATGGCATGATTCGCCGTAAAATTCCTAAAGGAAGTGATATTAAATGTTATTCTGAACAAGACATTTCTAATGTTGAACATTGGATCAATCATTATCCACGAAAAATCCACAAGTATGAATGCGCAGATACTTTATTTCA
>RAZJ01000166.1 GCA_003612625.1 bacterium 1XD42-1
AATTAGCCAAAGACAGGGTGCCTGTTTTCTGGCTCCTGACCTCAGCTTCAATTTTGCTTGTCAGATATGCCTCCAAATTGCCATAGATGTCCGTCAATGCGTTTTTTGCTGGTTCAGAAAGTAAAGATATAGCCTTGTCTAAGGACTTCTTTAAAGCCTCCTGCTGCTTGTCCTTATTGAAGTTTCCCTCTTTTTTGAGGGCATCCACAAAGGTTTGGCTGGTATATGTAACCGCTGTCGATACTGCATCCGTAGCCTCCGCCAAAAATGCTTTGATTGTCATATTATCGGTTTGGGCGATAATATGTTCTGACTTCCGGCGCAGGTATTGGATGAGGTAGGCAGCACATACAGGAATAGCAGCAGTTGCTATGGCCTGCAGCAGTTCAATAATGAATGCGTTCATTTTCGGATTTCCTTTCCCTTATTGTTTTACCAGGTCATCGGCTTTTATGGCAGCGGTAACATTGCCTTTGATACCGATAACAATACGATCTCCTGACACTTCCAGCACATCATAAATCGTTTGGTAAACAAAAGAAGCCAGCTTGCCGCCTGTATAGGTTTTAGAGCCTGGCTTCACTTTTACTTTATCGCCTTTTTGAAACGCTGGAACAGGAGTATCCTCGGAACTGCCGGGATACTCTACGAACGGGCAATAGAACCAGTTTGTCCAACCCCGTCCGGCAACACGGGTTTTTACTACACCATCCCCATAGTTACCTAATATACATTCAATGCACCAGCCCTCACCGATATAGATGCCTACATGACCTCTCATATATAGACATGTTCCGGGGACTTCCGGCAAGCTGGAAATTGGCCCTTTTTTAGGTGCTGCGGCATAGATGGCATTGGTATTGTAATCCCGTTTAGCGGTGTATTTAGGGCTTCCTACGCCGCCGAAATAATAGGATTTGATTAACCCCACACAATCGCAGCCGTACCGCTTTCCGATCTGCCTTTGGAGGTAGGCTACCCGGTCCGCGCTGTACATACTGGGATACGTTTTCAGGCACCAGTCAATGGTCCCGGAATCAATCTTCCGCGCCAGGGTTCCCCACATGTAGGAGGTAGGCAGGCCCAGCATAGTTTTGGCATGTTTTACAAGTCCGGTATTGGTTAGTTTTTCAGACATCTTGATTTTCCCCTTCCTGATTCATAAATTCTCCGAACGGATTTCCGTTTGCGTCAAGTCCATGACGGTTGCGGCTGATTTTCTCGGTTGTGGATTTTGCCGCATAGGTAACAAGGTACCCAATGCAGGCGGTAAAGATTGTGGTGGTAATGTCACTGGCAGTTTCCAGCCCTTTAAAGGCTAAAATATAGGACAGTATCACCGTTCCTGTTGCAATGACTACTGCCCAAAGTGCTAACTTTTTTGAAAATTCCCATTTCATAGCTACATCCCCAGCC
>RAZJ01000167.1 GCA_003612625.1 bacterium 1XD42-1
TTCCCTGATAAAAGTTGTAGAAAGCTACTTTTTATGGGGATTTAGGAAATTTCAAAAGTTGTAAACTGGTGAAAGATATTTAAACCTACTTATTACGAACAATTTTACAAATTGCTTCTGTAAGGCACAAGAAGATAGCATGAATGTCTTTTGCTTAGCGGTTCGTCCAATTTAATCCGCCGTTAATTTCCCCCATCAATTATATATGGAAATATTCTCCCAAAAACATATACACATATTCGGCAACTTTTTATTTTGATTCAGGAAATAGTTGTTTGATTACATTAAAAAAGCAATGAACATATCTTTCATCTGTATCTATATTTAGTATGTTAAGATAATTTATTATTTCTCCCAATGCCCCCTTTTTATGAGAAATATCAATATTCCTTAAATCCTCCTCTATGTTTTTCTCATTATATTCCTCTTTTGTCTTATCACTGACATTTATCTTACAATAATGATGTATATATTTATTTAATATATCCTCAATATATCCATATATCTCCACTTCTTTCTCATCTTCGGAATAGAAAAATCTCTTTTCAGGAGCTTGCTTTTTATTTAATTGCCTACTAAATGCTAAATCCCAGATCGTAAACAAATCATATTCCAATAAAGGATATGGAACTTTACATTGGTTCTCAAAGTGTGCATAAAGCTTATGGTATAGAGTGTAGAAACAATTATAATAATCTATGCCTCTGTTTATCTCATCTTTACCTGGAACAAGATTGTTAATTCTATTTTCTCCGTATATTGTCAAGTCTCCATAATACCACATCATATACTGTCGATTGTATAATGCAAAGTTGGGTGTTGTTAATAATTTTTTAACGAGTGCAAATGATGAATTGGAGTTAATTGCTTCAATAATTTCTTGCGAATGCAAAAAATTTAAATCAATGAATTTTTTCATTTTTTTTGAATTTTCTCCAGAAATTTCCCAAAGATCGGCATTCCCCCCTATCGTTTTTGTTAGCTGAACCTCTGAGCCTGCCGTCTCGAACAATAGCTCTTTTATTTCATCACGAATATAATCTGGTATTTTATCCAAATATGCTAATATATAAATAAGCATACTTAATGTACAATTATTAATATGCATGTTATTAAGTTTACGTTTTTCAATAAGATTTCGACAAACAATTATAAACTTATTTTGATCAGTCCTCCACAGTTTTTTTATAATAATTGATATATTTCTAGGAATCAATCTATTAATAATTGAATATTCCAATATTTCATTTTTCGGATTTTCTGCAAAATAACGCAGTTCTCTATTATAATGTAAGGCCAAGAGATATTCCCGTGCATCCTTATGTTTTTTTATAAACTATAAATGAGCAAATCTGAAAAATGACAAAAAAGAGGGCATAGCCTCAAGTGTTATAATGGAAGCACGACC
>RAZJ01000168.1 GCA_003612625.1 bacterium 1XD42-1
CCGTCATCGTCAATGACTTCCAGCGCGCAGAGCAGATAATAGCTGGAATCATCGGCAAAGGCCAGCCGGTTGCCCCGGTCATTGATAAGCCCGTATTTTGCGGAAAATGCGTCATAGAGCCGGTTTAATTCGGCCTGGGTTTCACGGATTGCCGCATCCGAAACAAAGCTGTCCATTTGCTGGCCGATGAGCTTCTGCACACAGTCCCGCAGTTCCACCAGACCCTTGATACGAGCCTCGGCGGTGGCGTTTAGGTCAGGGCGCACCATGCGGCTGTTTTCCCGATAGTACACCGCACCGTCCACAACGGTGTAGGAATAGTTTTTTACATCAGGGTCAGCGGGGATAGAAGTGTCAATTTCTTCCCCCTCGCCCAGCTCCGGCAGTTCGGCCTCCTGGTAGGTCCCGCGAATATATTTTATGGCGTCGTGCAGCTGGTCGGAAAGTTCCAGACCCTCAATAGGAGCCACTGTATAATCCTGTTTTCCGTATTGGGTGCTTTGCGCGGTAGTGCGGCCCAGCACCATTTCCGGGTGGTCCAGAAAATAGCGGTTGATGGTAAAATCATCTTCGGTCTGTCCGGTCTGCGTCCAATCCGGTGTAATGTCGATAGGACGGTCCCGTTTTTGCAGGAATATAATGTCGGATACCACTTCCGTTCCGGCATTGGCACGAAACGCATTGTTGGGCAGACGGATCGCGCCTAACAGCTCCGCCCGCTGCGCCAGATACCGGCGCACTGTAGAATCCTTGGAATCCATCGTGTAGCGGCTGGTGACAAAGGCCACGACGCCGCCCGGACGCACCTGGTCCAGCGATTTTGCAAAAAAGTAATTGTGGATGTTGAAGTTCAGCTTGTTATAGGCCCGGTCATTGACGGAATACTGGCCAAACGGCACATTTCCTACGGCTATATCATAGAAATCACGCCGGTCAGTTGTTTGAAAGCCCGCGATGGTGATGTCTGCTTTGGGATAGAGCTGCTTTGCAATGCGTCCGGTGATGGAATCCAGTTCCACACCATAGAGGCGGCTGCCCGCCATGCTGTCAGGAAGCATACCAAAGAAGTTGCCTACACCGCAGGAGGGTTCCAGGATGTTGCCGGTCTGGAATCCCATTTTACCCACCGCTTCATAAATGGCCTGGATAACGGTAGGGCTGGTGTAATGGGCGTTTAAGGTAGTCCCTTTGGCGGCTTCATATTCCTCCGGGGACAGCGTTGCATAGAGTTCCGCAAACTCCTTGGCCCAGGCGGGCTTGCTCTCGTCAAAAGCGTCTGACAGACCGCCCCAGCCCACATACCGGGAAAGGGTTTCCTGTTCTTCTGGTGTGGCCTGCCGGTTTTCAAACTCCAATTCTTTCAGGAGATTGATTGCGTCCATGTTGGCCCGAAACTTTGC
>RAZJ01000169.1 GCA_003612625.1 bacterium 1XD42-1
GCGCTGTTGCGCGGGTCCTGCCGGATGGCGCGTTCAAACTGTTCTTTGCTTTCCGTCCGGTAAATGGGGTAGGCCAGCGCGGGGTCATTCAGCTGGACATAGCCCTGCTGCAAATCGGTGATGCGGTACTCGGTATCTTCCAGAAAAACAAAATCCCCTACGCCATAGGCCGATGCCAGCGGGTCGCGGGGAAGTGTTCCCGGTTCGTCCGCAGCGGGTGCGGCTGTTTCCTGTGCCAGTTCCTCTTGCCGGTCCGCCTTTATCTCTTGTGGTTCCAGCCCGGCCAGGAATTGCTCCGCAGCTTCTTCTCTTGAAAATGTCCGTACCGTTCCATCAGAGGCGGTATAGTAATCATTGGTCTGATTATCCCAGACAGCAAACGCATCTTCCGGGTCGGGAAACGCATCGCTGGTCATAACAACGGAAAAGCGCGGTTCTGCTTCATCGGCGGCAATCTGTTCCACATCAGCCATGACCTGCTGAACAAAGGGGTCATTGTCCAGCTTTTCCGGTTCCACTACCTGCCCGTTTACAATGCCGCGCTGGGCCAGATTTTCCCGGATTGCGATAGGGTCTATATCGTCCAGATTGTCCCGTTCAGCCTCTGTAAAAAAGCGGTCCTCTTTGATAAGCTGGGCGATCCGGCGCTGTACCTTGGGCCAGGGCAGTTCCATTTCTTCGGGGCTTCCGGCGCGGACAATGAACAGGTTTGTATGTTCAGGACCGCCGTACTCCCTGGACAGCCATGCGGCGGTGTCTTTTTCCCTCCCATGCTCTTTCATATAGCGGACTACGGCCCGTTTGCTGTCCATATCGCCGTTCCATGCACAGAGGGCTTTGTCAATATCGTCCTGGGAGAGAGGGCGCAGAAGCTCATGGAGCTTTGGATAGGTTTCGGCAATCACCTCTTGATGCAGGCGGTGGCGGAACTCCGGCACATCCGAATACTGTTTGAGAAGCTGCATATTACCGGAGCCAAGAACCGCGCGGCGCACAGCGGCGTTGCCCTCAATCACAGCGTTTTCATGGTCAGTATGGCCGCAGGCGTTGCGGTATGCCGTATCCTCCATGATGGCGGCGGTCACAACCGGCTTGTACTGTTCCAGCACATCTTCCAGTGCGGGCTGGGGCGGTTCTGTTTCGGTTTCATGGACAGGAGCAGGCTGGCTCTGTGATTCTACAATGCCCGCCTCTGCCAGTTCCTTTTCTGCCTGGATTTTCTCATACTGTTCCCGTTCTGCTTCGGTCAGATAACGATCCTTTTGGATCAGGCCGGCAACCAGCTTCACGACCTTATCCCAGGTCAGGCGTACATCGTCACAGCCGTTTTTCTGGTAGCGCAGGCCCTTTCCATCGTGATCTTCGCCACTGTGCGTTGCACCGGACAGTGCGTGGGA
>RAZJ01000170.1 GCA_003612625.1 bacterium 1XD42-1
CCCCCGAATAGGGGGCTGCCCGTGGTAAAATTGTGATTGTCAGACCTTTTCGGTGCCCCCTTTAGGGGGCTACCACAGGAGTTAGGCCCTTATAGGGCCTGTTCAAACCACCCGTTCAACGGGTGGTTTTGATTATATGAAGAAAACCACTCGCTAGGCGAGTGGTTCAAGAGAAGCCTAATGGCGATGATGTAGACAGAAAAACTGCCTTTGCTTAAAGGTGTATCCAGGGCTTCCTACACCACCGAAATAATAGGATTTGATTAGCCCTACGCAATCGCAGCCATACCGCTTTCCAATTTGTTTTTTTAGGTAGGCTACCCGGTCCGCGCTGTACATGCTGGGGTATGTTTTTTTGCACCAGTTAATGGTACTGGAATCAATTTTCCGTGCCAGGGTTCCCCACATGTAAGAGGTGGGCAGTTCCAGCATGGTTTTGGCATGTGTTACAAGCCCGGCATGGGTTAATTTTTCAGACATCTTGATTTTCCCCTTCCTGCTGATTTATAAATTCTCCAAACGGATTTCCGTTTGCGTCGAGTCCATGACGGTTACGGCTGATTTTTTCAGTCGTGGATTTTGCTGCATAGGTAACAAGGTACCCGATGCAGGCGGTAAAGATTGTAGTGGTAACATCACTGGCAGTTTCCAGCCCTTTAAAGGCTAAAATATAGGACAGTATCACCGCTCCTGTTGCAATGACTACTGCCCAAAGTGCTAACTTTTTTGAAAATTCCCATTTCATAGATATGCTCTTAAATACCTCTTTCCATTACTCACATAAAGCGCGGATTCCCTGTTCTGCCAGGAAATCCTTTTGTTTATGTTTAATCTCTGCAGCGTACTCCAAAGCGGCATCCATATCCCCGTTGCATTTGGCATCCGGGATACGTTTTACCGCCCTGGCCGTAGCTTCTGCAAGGGCCACAGCCGCCCGGGTATTTTGTACTTGCAGCAGCATCAAATCTTCCCGGGCTTTCTCACGTTCCTCTATTTTTTCTTCCTGTTTAGAGATCCGTTTTTCTAACCGCCAGACAATGAATCCCATAACAGCGCTGGGAATCCCCATAGCGCCGATAATGGCTAAAATTGCCTGGCTGAATGTGATATTTATAACAACTAGCTCCTTTGTATCTGTATAAAAAAAGCCCCATTTCGCCAAGCTTGACAAAATGGGGCTGGATGATATAATAAATATAGAAAGGGCGCTGTTACTAGCGGTCAGCCCTCAAGTCAAACACATAATTTATGTTGACCGTTTGGATGCCAGCCAAGCGGTCAACACGCTTTTATGGACAGCACGAGCGACAAAATTACCGCCCACGCAAGAAATTGAAGTGAAAAACACAGCCATTTCCGCCACATCAGCTTCACCCCCTTTCACA
>RAZJ01000016.1 GCA_003612625.1 bacterium 1XD42-1
CCAACCCATGCCATATCGGGCTTGTCAAAGGAGAAGTGGCGCGCAAGGAGATTGGGCGCGATGGGATGGGCATGCCGGGAGTTTGTGGCAGTCTTGTAAACGCGCTTGCGGGCGGAGGAAATGCCCAGTTCATTCATCAAGCGGTGAATGCGTTTGCGCGAGCAGGAAAGTTCCTTGCGGATCAGATGATAAAGACTGTCAAGCCCCAGTGCTGGATAGCGCTGATGGAGCGCCAGCAGCCGGCGTTTGAGAGCCTGATCCTGCTGCATATGGGCAGAAGCTTTGCGATGTAGCCACTCATAATACCCACTTCGGGAAACCTCTAGCAATCGGCATAACAGTTCCACAGAAGTTCCCGAGTGGGTAGTACGGATGTACTGATACTTGTCCTCTATGGCTTGGAAAGTATGCCGACGGATTTTTTTAATACATCAATGACCTCGTCTTTCTCCTCAAGCTTTTTGCGCAATGCACGGTTTTCCGCCTCCAACTCACGCAAGCGCTTGGCATCGCGGTTCTGACGATCCGTCTGCCCGGGCGACGGCGCTCCCGCTGCCTTGAGCCAGCTGCGCAGCGTGTCGATACATATGCCGAGTTCTGCTGCTACCTCGCGGCTTAGCCTTCCCTGTTCGGTTACCATCCGCACCGCTCCGGCTTTGAATGCTTCGTCATAGCGTGGCGGCGCTGTGTGTTTTCGTTCTTTTGTTCCCATTGATTCCTCCCCTTTCTCTTTCCATTATACAGATTGTTTTTCTGTCCGGCAAATCGGGTATGGGGGCATTGGCGTTCTCCCACGACGCCGGTGCTTTTCCGCATATGATGAATTTATAGAGAAAATGAACGGGATATCTGAAAGTGACTTAAATTATTTTGGTGTTGTGATCTGCGGGAAAAAAAAGAAAGTAAATAAACTAACGGGAAGTATGCCGTTATTATAGTAAAAACAGTTGAAAAACGGTAGGGCAACGAGTAGAATAAGAACATGAGTTATTCAAAAAGATATAGGGAACGCACAATAGAATACCGACAGGCAGGACATAGCTTGGAAGCGACCCACCAAGTCTTCAAGGTTTCCAAATCGACGATACAAAAGTGGGAAAAGCAACTGAAAGAAACAGGGAATTTGGAAAAGAAAGATCTGCACAGAAGTTTCCGAAGAGACTATCCCAAAGTTTGTGTAAACCTCCAAACTGAGTTTTTCTATCTTACATCAGTTTGGAGGTTTACACAAACTTTGGGATAGTCTCAGAAGGCATTGTGAAATACTTATGGCAATAACCAGATAATTTCAATTATATGCCATATTTGCATATTCATTTAGAAGCCACTTCGGAAAAAAGCAGTAACTCTGTTCTAAGATCTTACACGCTTTGGAATCGTCTCTCTCAATAATCTATGCTATTCCAGTACTTCTTTTGCTTTTTCTATTGCAGATGCAATAGTCTTGTCCATATCGTAATATTGATACTTTCCTAATCTTCCACCAAAAATAATATTAGGACATTCCTTTGCTAATTCTAAATATTGCTGATATAATTTATTATTTTTTTCATCATTAATTGGATAATACCGTTCTTTTCCCGGTAACCATTCTTCTGAATATTCTCTTGTAATTACAGTTTTAGAACTTTTCTGATTTGTAAAATATTTATGTTCAATAATCCTTGTATAAGATGTTTCACTATCACAATAGTCAATTATCGCCTGTCCTTGAAAATCTGGTTTATCTAATATTTCCTGTTCAAAACGCAGACTATCATATTCTAAACGGCCCAAACTATATTCAAAAAATTCATCAATAGAACCTGTATAAATTACTTTATCTGCTATCCCTGGAAAAGCTGTTACCAGCTTTTGATATGGCATATTAATAATAACCGTAGACCCTTCTAAAAGTTTTTCTATTAAACAATTATATCCTTTTTCTGGAATACCCTGATACTTATCTATGCTGCAACTATATGGCAAAAACTTTACATAATCACTTACATATTCCCATATATCTTTCTGGTTTGTATGAAAGATATGAGGCCCATACTTACAAACGGTAATTCCTTCTATATTTTCGCAATAAACATTTCCACCTATCTGTGGCCGTCTATCAATCACTAAACAACTCTTTCCTCTAATAGTTGCTTCTTGCGCAAAAGTAGCTCCATATAGTCCTGCACCGACAATGAGATAATCATAATGTTGATTTACATTATTCCAAATATTTTTTGCCTGAGATAAAGTAATCTTTTTATCTAGATATTGCTGATAAAGACTACATAAAATATTTACATTTCCAAAAGCAATTTGCTGCCCTCTTTCTAACCATAAAACTTTATTACACATTTCTTGTACTTGCTGGATTGAATGACTTACCAAGATTGTAGTTGCCCCGCCTTGTATAATTTCCCGCATTTTCTTTTCACTTTTCTTGCGAAAAGCCCCATCCCCTACTGAAAGAACTTCATCTAAAATGAGAATATCTGGCTGGACTAATGAAGCAATAGCAAAAGCTAAACGTGATTTCATTCCTGAAGATAGCTGCTTAAAAGGTCTGTCTTGAAAATCCTTTAATTCTGCAAACTCAATAATTTCACCATAAGTTTCATCCATAAATTTTCGAGTATATCCTAACATTGCGCCCCGAAGATACGCATTTTCTTTAACAGTTAACTCTCCATCAAAACCACTAGCTAATTCTAATAAAGCGGCTATATTTCCTTTCCGTTTAACATAACCTTCTGTTGGTTCCATAATCCCAGAAATCGCTTTTAACAAAGTAGACTTTCCTGCTCCGTTTGTCCCAATAATCCCTAACATATCTCCTTTTTCTAAAGAAAAAGTAATATCTTTGTCAGCCCAGAATTCATTGATGTGATAATTATGTTTTAATTTACGTATTACATATTCTTTTAAACCAATATCTTTAAAATCTCCTGTCATATAACGGATAGAAACATTTTTTACTTCTAAAATACTCATATTTTCCTCCGTTACACATAATATAAAAATTGAGTATTATATTTCTTATACATCCAGCATCCTAAAATTAAAACAACCAATACATCTGCTGTCATAAGAAGATGAAACCCAATAGAAGGAATTGCTGCATCAATTACAATTTTTCTGAAATAACGGATAAATAAGTATACTGGATTTAAAAGGAATAAATTTTGTACCATTGGACTGTATTTGTCAATGGTATAAAAAATAGCAGATAGATACATCAATAGTTGAAGAAATACACCCCAAAGATATTGAATATCTCGAAAGAAGACAAATAATGCAGAAAGAATTAAACCTACTCCAATATTGAATAAAACTAAACAAAAAGTCGGATACAAAAGCAAAATAAATTTCCAGGTAAATGTAATTTTATCTAAAATGCAAAAAAGGAAAAAGATGCAAAGGGTTAATCCAAAATTGATAAAAGTTTGTACATTTTTTGAAAAAAGAAAAAGATATTTAGGAACATTTACTTTTGTAAAAATATGTGCATTTCCCATGAGCGATGTCATTCCTTGACTGGTAGACTCATTAAAACATGCAAAAACTAAATTACCACAAAAAAGGTAGGTCGTATAATGAGGCATATTTCTGCCAAAAAACTGAGTAAAAACCAATCGCATAACCAATAAAGTTAAAAGTGGTGACAAAAGACTCCAGGCCATACCCAAAACAGTTCGTTTATACTTTTTTTTAAAATCCCGTTTTACCAGTTCCTCAAAAAGAAAACGATGTCTTTTCAGCTTTTCCAACACGACATTCCCCCTCCTTTTAGAGGCCTTTTTTGATATAAAAGTGTTATAATCATTTTTAGGCATATAATAACAAGCGTTTTTTACTATACCTCTATAATTTTACAGTTATCTCCTGCCTTAGAAAATGCTTGATCTTCAATTTTTCTAATGGCTTTTGGTAATAATATTTCTTTTATTTTTCCATTAGAAAATGCCCAGTTTTTAATCACTGTTACAGGTTTCCCATTCATGGTTTCTGGAATTTTTACAGATGTATCAAGTCCTGCATATTTTGTTATTTCTATATGATCATAATATTCTCGAAAATTCCAATTCCAGTTAGCACGATTATAAAAGAAGGGCTTTAATAGCCAATTATCTAGTAAATCTTTTGTGATTTCCTTATTGATAAAAATATGTCCGCCACTCATTTGCAAAGGTACTTGGTTACCACCTCCATTTAATTCAATCAATACAGGCTCACCTTCCTGATCGATAGCAATATCCCATGATATATATCGTAATTGTGGAATTGTAGAATGTAACTTTTTAGCAGCAGCAACAGCTTTATCAACGTTATACAGTTTCTTTCCAGAAAAACTATATCCATCTGGGTGGCTATAAAATTTATTACCATATTTATCATATGCGTAGCCAATAAAGCCCCCATCTTTTAGCAACATCATAAGTCCACCAGAACCCAGGTTATCAACCTCCGTTTTTCCTACGCCTGTACGGAAAAGCACGCCAACTAAATATATATCCATTTTATAACTAAATGTAATAACTCTCAAAGTATTCAATGATAGAGGATGAGGCTCTGCGTATGAATAGTGCGCTATTACAATTTCTTCACAGATAAAATTGACATTATACGATTCTAAAATAGCCATTATGTGTTCTTTAGAATCACCTTTTCTCAAAAAGGAAATTCCCGCTCCCCCTCCGCCTTCCCACGGTTTTACAATTATTTTTTGGAATTCAGACAAATTTAGTTTATCAAAGCAAATATTACAAGCTTCTTTTTTGCTGATAATAGCCCATTCTGCATTATAATAGCGATTAGAAATCCTTCTAATAATTACATTTGGTTGTTTTATATTTGGAAAAGCTAATTTGGTATAATTTTTATCTCTTACATAATCTATAATCGCATTATTCCAATATTTAATACAATAATAGCGGAACAATCCCCACGGCACATAGCTTGGGTCAAACCGGCCTGAAGCAATTGAAAAAATTCTTTGTGTTTCAGGATTATTTTTATAGCAAAATTCATATCTTTTCCAAAATTCATTTACCTGCTTCTTTTGTTCTAAAGTTAATTCTCCGCCGGGATCTTTAATTCTTCTAAAAAAATAGCGATCTCCCTCGTACACTTTCTCCATTTGAGATTTTGCTTCCCGATCACATAATATAATATCTGTTATACGTTCATAGATATGTCTTAACGTATCCGGGGCCTTAAGAATCATATCTGCTCTTTTTTCCTCGTTGAATTCTTTAATGTACTTCAAAGCAACTGCCATTTCATCTGAATTTCCTAAATGCTTTTCTTTTATTATTGATTCATAAGATTCTTCTATTTCTTTAGGTGAAGACATCTGCGGCTTAATCTCAGTTTTTTTATTTATTGCTTGCAATATATCATTATGCCAAACTTCCCGGATTCTTTTTAATAATTTCTTCAAATGAAACTCCCCATTATAATTCATATTTAAGTTATATTTTTATTCTAACAAGAAATTCTTTATATCGCGTCCCCATATTTGAAAGGGTTCTTTTAATATTCGTAAGATAGCCATACTAATCAATGCTAAAAAAGCGCTTAACAACAAATAAAAAGTAATCATCACAAAAGCTGATTGGCCTTGACAAAAGTAATTTACAAAATCAAGTGAAAATCTTTGATTTAAATAAACAGAAACGCTGTATTTCCCTAAAAAAACACACCACTTCTTATAGCTTTCGGAATATGATATATTAAATAGTTGATTTTCTTCAAATATCAGAATCACCAATAACGCTATAAATAGAACCGTTGTAAAATCAAGATTTGATCTAAATTTAATTCCTCTTTTGGTTAAATGCATAAGCAATAATATTACTGTTAATGAATATATTTCTAAAATCCAAAAAAGGAACCTGATTGTTTTTGTTCTTTTGAAAGAAATTTTCCTTAAAAATTCCACAATAGAAAAACAAATTGTCCCTAATGATAATCCTGCAATTGCACGAAGCACACCGCAAAGGGCTAACCCTGTCCACTGTGTTACCACCGCAATAAAATGATATGTCTGAGAAAAATATCCATATATAAAGATACACAACAATGGAGCAATACAATTTTGATATAAATTTCGTTTTGTACGTAGTAATGGATATATTATTAACATAGCAATGAACATTGCGGAAAGATACCAAGTTGGTGAATTATATATTTGTTCTATAATGCCTGAAAGCCTTAAAAAAGATAATTCGCTCCATGTTAAAAGCATATTTTTTAATAATTCTTTAAAAGATACATGCGCTATATATTGACGCAAAACAAATGTCATTACAAATGCCAACAAGTACGGGGGATATATTCTTTGTATTTTATGGAATATAAACTGAATAGCCTCATTTCCAACTCCAGATCCCTCTCGGGGGGGGGGGGGGGGGTATATTCCTTCCGCTTTATAGAGTTTGCCATTAGAAAACCCGAGATAATATAAAAAAATTCCACGGCCCGGTACCCACCAAATAAAATACATTCTTTATTAGGGGTTTTCAGCAAATATGTATGGCTTACAAGAACACATATAGAAAAAATAAATCTAAAAATATCAAGTTTATAGCTTCTTGTTTGCGTATCTTCGGAAAAATTTTTTTTCATTGTCTTTTATTCCTTTATTAAATAAATGGCCGAACATCATCTTCTTTCAACATTTCATCAGCCTTAATATCCCGTACTAAACACATACCAATTAGATTTTCCAGCCGTTCTGGCAATAACCCTGTTCCTGGACGTTTACAATCTAAATCCTCAAGCTTTAAGATTGTCCCTGCGCAGAGATCATGTGCCGCAACAATACTGCGACGAATAATTTTACGCTGTTCTAACTCACCTTGTGCAATGATACGTTTATCAGTTCCCATTGCAATAAAAACATTTGTACAGTTTTGCACCAATTGACGCATTTCATCAGGCTCCATTGCCATTTTGTTATCCCATCCTGGTGCTGATTTATCAAGAGTAAGATGCTTTTCAATCAAGCATGTCCCTAATGCAACTGCAGCAGTAGAAATTTCTACTCCCTTTGAATGATCTGAAAAACCAATGGGACAGTCTGGAAATTCTTTACGCAGTGTATTAATATTATTAAGATGAATGGTTTCGATCATTGGCGGATATTCTGCAACACAATGTAGTAAGCATAATTGATAATTACCTGTTTTGTAAATTGTATTTACAGCTTTATGAATTTCATCCAAATCTGCCATACCTGTTGATAAAATAATTGGAACCATTTTTTTAGCAATATAGTGTAAAAAGGGATAATTATTAAGGTCCATAGAAGCAATTTTCACATAAGGAGCCTTGCAATTATCTACAAGAAAATCAACTTCTTGTTTAGAATATGGAGTTGAGGAAAAGTCAATACCTACCATACTGCAGTATTCGGCTGCTTCCCAAAGTTGCTTTTCTGATAAAGAAAAACGATCTACCATTCGTTTTGCAATTGGGTTTGCCTCATAAACAGTTTTTGAATAGAGCGTATCTGAGGTCCAAGATTGAAATTTTACACAATTACAGCCGCTTTCTTTTGCCGCATCAATCATCTTTTTAGCTTTATCCATATTGCCATTATGGTTTGTTCCCATTTCAGCAACAATATAGGGCTTTCCATAATCACTTAATACACCGGAATTTCTTAATTTTATATCAGCCATTCTATATAGCCTCCGATTACTTTTAAAAATCTATTCTCCCACCATCAACTACTAATATAGAACCCGTTATATATGACGCTTCTTCTGAGGCAAGAAAAAGAATTGCTTTTGCAATTTCCTCCGGCTGTGCACCGCGTTTTAATGCTGTACGTTCTAATACCTCACGCATCTGCTCCTCTGTACGAGTTTGATCCATATCTGTATGTACTACACCCGGGGCTACTGCATTGATTCGGATTCCATAAGGAGCATACTCTTTTGAAAGCTGTTTTGTCGCATAAATAACAGCCGCTTTACTTGCCCCATAGGCTAAATTACCTATATAAACTTCCATTCCACTCACCGAGGCAAGATTAATAATTGCACCTTGTTTGTTTTTGATCATGGCTTTTGCAATAATCTGAATCATTTGCAGCTGTGCAAAAAAATTGACATCAAAAAGTTGCCGAATCTTTGATATTGGCATCATACCAAGCATTGTCCCATAAGAAACGGCAGCATTATTGATTAAAATATCTATCGGTTCCTTTTCCTTTATTATGTTATATAAAGCAGTAGATATAGCATTTTCATCAGCCAAGTCAAAATAAACCGGCTTAATCCAGACTTTATATTGCTCTGCTAAATGATACATTTCCATCTCAAATTTTGTGTCAAATTTTTTTGCACAAGCCCATATATTTGCTCCATTTTTAGCAAATAACTCTACAGATGCTCTTCCTATCCCTTTACGTGCACCAGTGATAATTACATTTTTTCCTTCTAACCGTTTTTCCATTCAAACCACTCTTTGCTGTTATAAATTTATAAAAGAATTATCTTAGTGCTATAATACGTGAAAGGCTTTGGATAATATCATATCCATCCCAAATGACTCCAATATCCATAGCACTTCCAAAGGGGACTATTCGATCGATTCCTGTAAGATGATTCTGTAACACCAATTCACGTACTTCCTCAGGGTCAATTCCAAAATAAGTTATAGTCTGATATTTTTCATTTATATAAGAAGCAATCTCTGAAAGTGTTTCCAATTCAAATTCATAGAAATAACCACACTTTCCACGCAATATTGTTGTATCTTGTGGAAGCCTCGCAAGAGAAACAACAGAAAGAAAATTATTTTTTTGATGAAGACCAATCACCTCATTTTTTTCAATAATATCCTGGCATAATTGTGTATATTTATCCATTGCGGATGCAGGCTGGAGGAAATATTGTTTCTGTGCTTGCTGTTCCACAGCTTCCCAAAACCGTTCCTTAATTTCTTGTGTAACGTTATACCAAAAAATTATTTGTGGTGAAGAACAGGCATTCTGATCCATTAAATATGTATCATTATAAAATTTCTCTGCCTGATGTCTTAATATTGTTTTATCCGCAGCAAGGACTGCCTGTCCATTTATAATTGCCGCTGAATATCGATCAGCAAAACAAACATCTACACACCGCGGTTTTGTTGGCAATTTTCGTATCATATTAATTGTGGCATCTCCGCCCCAAATAATGCGCACATCAGAAATTGCACTGAATTCAGCAGTTATTTTATTGTCAGATGATGGATATTCAACAAAAGTCGTATTATCTCTTATCTCTGCAAATGTATCATCTGTAAATATCTGTTGTATCGCTTCACAAATAATTTTTATTTGCGGAAAACTTTTTGATGGTATACGGACTATATTCCCATTTCCAGCTAACAAAGAAAACAGAAATGAAAACGCAAAATTTACAGGAATATTAGATGGGGCAATGTGAAAAGTAAGCCCACGTCCTATCCTTTTTTCATTATCATTAAATTGTTTTTTTAATTGTAAAATATTTGATTTTCTACACCAGAAAGCAAATGTTATTATATCTGGAAATGCACGACTGTTCGGATTGGCAAGGAGCTCTTGCGAAAGTTTATCACAAAAAGCACAAGCCTTTTCATTATATGGTGTGAGGGGGTGTACCGTATAATTAGGCCTGCCAAGCAAATATTTAATGTTGCTCATAGGTATCACTACACCCCCTGATCTCCGCACCTTTAATGCGTCCATATATCTTAAAATACTTCCCTAACCTACCACATGGACAATTATCTTCCCCTAACAATTCTCCCTTATCTTCGGTAAGCAAAATATGTCCTGGATAACTGGTAGGCAGTAACGAAACTAACTTAATTAAACCTTTTTTATTCGTTTTAACACAAGAAAAATCCGAATACGGTAAAAATTCAATATCAGAAAAAAGCGAGGCATGGAGGTGGCCATATTCGCATTCCATAAAAATAGATCCTGTTTGTTCTACCATACCATAATAGTTTAATACTTTTTTTAATGCCGTTACTTCTTTTAACCCCTTTCGAAAAGTATCTGCATCTACAGCGATATCAGATAACTTTTTCCATCCGCCGCCATGTATCAAAACACCTTTTAGAGGCAAGCGATACCCTTTTTTCTTTAAAGGCTGATAAAAATACTTCCAGATCATAAATGTAAACCCAAACATGAGAATTTCTTGTTCCGCATATTTTTTACAAAACGAGTCAAGCACTTTCCAATCAAGCTGCATCTTTTCATCCAACGCATAAGTTATATCTCGCCCAAGCATCGAAAAACCAAGAATACCCGCTCCCCGTGCTGAAAACATATTTCTATTTTTGAGAACCGCTTTCGAATCGATTACTAACATGGGTAATCTTGTCTTCCCTGTAAAGTCAGATACAATTTTAGAAAGTACCTTTGTCTGGCGTAAAGAGGTTTCTTTATCCAAATAAATTTTAGAAACTGCTTGTCCACTTGTACCAGAAGATGTCATTGTTTTTACAATATTTTCTTTTGTAACACTGCATAAAGAATATTGCTTAAAGAGGCGCACTGGTAAAGGTGGATTTTGGCCTAATCTATCACAAAGATTTCTGTAAATTTCACAATTCATATAGTGATGTGTACCTAAATCGGAAAGCGCTATTTCATAAAGTTTTTGTTTTTCTTCATGATTTAAAGAATAAGGAGAAAGTTGCAACAGATATTCATAATCAATCATAGTTTTTTATCTCCGAATAAAGTACTTTTCCCGATGGATTCCGAGGAATTTTTTCGATCACAATTACTTTAAAACCACCATGAGAAATTGCAGTATGGTTATCAATATAAGTTCCGGCTTTTTCTTTTAAAGAGGGATCTGTTATAAATATCTTTAAACAATCATCTATCCCTGTACAGGCACATTCTATTCCTTCTTTTTTTAAAAGCCTTTCAACTTCATCTAAGTTAACACGATTTCCAAAAATCTTTAAAAAGCGCTTTTTTCTACCAATAATATAATAAAATCCATCCTCATCACGTTTAGCAATATCTCCTGTATGCAGCACCCCATGATTATCATCTCCTAATGAAAGATCGAAGCGATTTTGCGCATAACCTAAACTTACATTATCTCCATAATAAAGAAGTTCCCCCGCTATATTGGGGTTTATAATTTCGTTATTATCGGCATCTATTAAGGAAAACCGTCCGCCAGGAATAGCTATGCCAATACTTCCCACCTTTTCTTGAGCATATTGAAACGGCAGCCAAGCCATTCTAGCTGTTGCTTCTGTCTGGCCATACATTACAATAAATTCCATGTGGCGATCTTCACATAATTTTGAAAATTCAGAACATAATTCTGCTGAAAGCTTTCCCCCTGCTTGGGTGACATAGCGTAAGTTAGGTAATTCCATTTTATTAAAACGCAGCTTCTTTAACATTTCATAGATATATGGAACCCCACCAAATGTAGTGGCTTTTTCTTCCCTAAGTTGCTTCCAAAACCGCTTATCCATCAGGGTTGCTTCTGTTAGGATTTCACTGGCACCTGTTGCAAGATGCGTATTTAAAATTGAAAGTCCGTAAGTATAGTTCATTGGCATTGTTGAAATTGCCCTATCATTTTGGACAATTTTAAGATATTTAATAATAGATTCCGTATTACTTTGAATATTTTGATAAGATTGTCGTACAAATTTAGGACTCCCTGTACTGCCTGATGTAGCAAGAAGTAATCCTAATTCATGATATAATTGATAATCCTGTTCATATTTAGTAGAAATTAAAGTATAATTCCTGAAACTATAAACTCTTTTTCCCGTTATTTTGCCAGCTATAAAAGTGGGAACCCAGCAAAACTTAGGATGGTAATTTTCTAAAAGCTCTCTTAAAAGTGTAATATCTATTGATTTATCAAGCAAAGCTGGAACTATCCGCCGGCGTATACATCCTATGTAGCCTATTGCCGATTCGATACAATTGCTACATAAAATAAATATAAGGCAATGTTCTCCTATCTTTTCTGAAAAAATATCACTAAAATTTAAGAGATCGCTATAACTAAGATGTTCCCCATTTTCTGAAACTAAAGCAGTATACTTTGAAAACTGATCCAAATAATCAAAAAATAACGTTTAAAATCGTTCCCTTCTTAATTTTAAATTAAATTGTTACACCATATTTCGCAATCAGCTCTTTTCCCTTTACATAAGAACTAAAATCAATAATATCATCTGTATCAAACATAATGTCAAATATATCCTCTAACGCCGCAATCAGTTGCATATGGCCTACACTATCCCATGCACTAATTTTTTGATACTCTAATGATTCTAAATCCAATTCAGCAACATTTAAAATTTCCATAAAAGCTTTATTGTATTTTTCGAGGTTATTCATAATAATTAAACTCCTTTTTTCTATAATTTATTACAGAATAGCATCCTTTAATAAAAAGGAGCCATAATGACCTGGATATACAACAGTTTCTTTTGGAAGGCTCCGAAGAAAAGATAGTGTATATTGTTGAAAATCTTCCGGATTGCCCCCAGGAAAACGAGTATATGTTTTTTGTCCGATTACAAGTGTATCACCTGAAAATAATATTTTTTTATCTAAAAGGATACTGGAACTCCCTGGTGAATGTCCTGGTGTTTCCCGTAAAAAAAACTGATGGCCTTGCCAATTTATCAGCACTTCGTACTCAAATACATTATCTGCTTTACAGCAGTAATCCGGAATAATCATCTTTTGATCAGTAACCGGCTCTTGCTTTTGCATTTTAATGAAAGCTGGATAGTAATGAGCCATATTTAGACGAGGATTTTCAATCCGATCCGCACAAATTTTTGAACAAATAACCGGACATTTAAAATTTGTTTTTAATTCATTGACCCCGTTAATGTGATCATAATGCTCATGTGTAAGAAAACAATAATCTATTTTTAATTGTTTAATTTTTTGAAAAAATAATTTATTATTACAAGGATCAATTACAACGGCATGACCATTTGCAGATAGTAAATAACTATTAGAACATAAATAATCAGAGGGAAAAATATATAATCGTAGCAATGACAACTCAAAGTAACCCGCCATCTATTCTAAGTACCTGACCCGTTATAAAGGAAGACAGATCCGAAGCAAAAAACAATGCTCCATTTGCAATATCTTTTGGTGTTCCCATTTTCTTTAATGCAGTTTCTGAAACAATTTGTGTAATCTGCTCTTTATTGAGTGTTATTAAGCTTGTATCCGTAATGCCTGGCGCAATACTATTTACCCGAATTCCCTGTAATCCTAATTCCTCAGCCAATACTCGCGAAAAACATGTTAAAGCTGATTTTGCGGAGCCATACGCACTTCTTCCGCCATCACAGTCCAATCCAGAAGTTGACGAAATATTGATAATACTTCCTTGAACTTTACTTTTCAGCATGGCCTTTACTACCATTTGTGTGAATAAAAATGGAGCAAAAAAATCAACTTCAAAAATTTCTTTTACAGTTTTTAATGATGTCATTTGAAAGAGTGCTCGATGAGTAATTCCTGCATTATTTACAAGAATATCTATTGGAACCTTTTCTTGCATTATCTCCTTAAATGCAAATTTTATTTGTTCTTCATTTGAAAGATCAAAATAAATTGGCTTAATCCTTACCCCATATTTTTTTGACATTTCTGCAACATTAGCAGAAAAATCAGAATCTTCTGCACGAATACATGCCCAAATATTCGCCCCATTTTCTGCAAATGATTCTACAATGGCATACCCTATCCCTTTTCGTGCGCCTGTAACAATCGCATTTTTTCCTTTTAGCAGTTTTTCCATTATGCACCCATACCCCCATCAATTCGAATAACTTGTCCTGTAATATGAGAAGATAAATCAGATGCAAGAAATAATATTGTATTTGCAACTTCTTCTGGTTTTCCCATTCTTTTCAGTTGAGTAGCCTGCACTTTAGCTGATACAATCTCTGACGGAACATTTTGATACATATCTGTATCAATCATTCCTGGAGCAATTGCATTAACTCTGATTTTGTGTGGGCCTAACTCTATAGCCATTGTTTTTGTAGCTGCTACAAGTGCAGATTTTGCCGAAGCATAAGAAAGTTGTCCAGCTCTTCCATCTAGTCCCGAAATACTGGAAGTATTAATAATACTTCCGCCATTGCCCCCTCTCTGCATTAACTTAACAATATATTGACTAAAAATAATCTGCGCAAAAAAATCTACTTGAAACGTATCCTGCATATCTGTCATTGTTACCATAGGAAACATAGCATCATGATTCATACCTGCAATATTCACAAGAATATCTATATTTTTCTTGTGCCTTTGGATTTCTCTGGCTGCACTCTTAACTGCTTCATTATCCATCATGTCAAAATAAACAGGTATTATTTCTGAATTGTACCTTTGGTACAATTCAGACAGATGAAAGGTATATTCATCTGTCTTTTTTAAGGAACATGCAAAAATAGTCGCTCCTGATTTTGCAAAAATATCTAAAGTACTACGTCCAATTCCCTGAAGGCACCCTGTAATAACTGCTGTTTTTCCTTGTATCATAATATTTCCTCACATTTTTGGTTTGAATACTTTATGGTCATTATTTTTTTGTATAATTCGGGCAGGATTTCCTGCTGCAATCATTTCATTAGGAACATCTCGTTGAATAGATGAACACATACTGATGATTGCTGCATCTCCAATTGATATTTTTTCTCTTATCGCAGAATGTAATCCAACATATACTTGATTCCCTATGGAAACGTTTCCAGCAATACGGACTCCTGCCGAAATGACGCTATCTTCTCCTACCTGAGAACCATGCCCTATACCACAAGAAGGTTGAAGAAACGTATTCGTTCCTATCATAGTATCATAAGAAATATTACACCCAAAATTTACTATACATCCTTCCAAAATAATAGCTCTAGGGCTTATTCTACATATTGGATGAATCAATGTGGCCAAGTGGTAATTGGAAGCAATAACCTTTTTTCTAATATGTTCCCTGCCAAAAGGCTCTCCTACTGCAATAGCAATTTGTGTAAATTTTGCAGAAAAACGCAAAACAAAATCCTCGTACCTTAAAACTGGGATTCCCCATATTTCTTTTTCCGAATCTATATCAGAAATAAAAACTATATTTCCCCAATAAGGATCTGTTCTGGCCTTATTAATCGTCTCGGCTAATTCATAGACTTCTCTTCCTAAACCGCCTGCACCATAAATACCTAAAATCAATAAAAACCGTCCCTTTCTACTTATGGAATGTTTACTTCTTCAAAAGTAATTTTACCTTCTGCATAATCAAAAACTTGTTTCCACAGACGGGCCGCTGAATCTGCACCAAAATATTTTTTAAGCCAAGGATTAGGTTCAGATTGTTCAGGAAGTAATGAAAAATCTTCGTAAGATATATCTTTTAGATCTTCAATATTATATATGGTAAAACCTTTTTCTTTTAAAAAATAAAAAAGCGGATTATCTGGAGCAAGATACACTTTTTTACCCATATAAAGCAACCTAATAATATTGCCAAGAGCATTTTGCCGTGGCGCTCCTAAAATAGCTATATCAATTGTTGATAAAAAAACATCATAGTCCCATTTACTTATTAATTTTTTTAGCACTTTTACTTTGTTGGGAAAAAGTATTTTTGCATATTCTTCCACCATACGTGGATAATCATTTATATGATCTGTTCCACCGTTTCCATAGCTTAACGGCAAATGAATTTCGACATTTTCCATACTAAAGCGCTCTATTTGATTAAGAATATATGCATGTCGATTAAAAGTGTGAGAATTGTGCCCTATTAAAATACGAAGCGGTGGCTTTTCTTCATACTCATTATGTATAATGGAGTCGCTTTCTTTTTTTTCATTTACTATTGGGGGAACTTCTGACTGCAAATCTTTTTGGGACAATTCATCAAGATGTTTCCATATATCATCTGCTGTCCCATAAGGAGCACAAAGTACAGGCCTTTTTCCAAATTCTTTTTCATATACTTCTATATCTGTAGGCAATAAAACAACAGGAATACCCAAATACTGCCGACAAGCTTTTCCTATATAATTAAGTATTCTCCCTTTAATATGTTTACTTTCATATTTATAGTTATATAAATCAATACCCCATATAACCCATATCGATTTTTGTAAATATTTTTTATGAAAAAATAAAAATATCAATAGAGAAAAGTTAGGAATAAATTGATGAAACACAATATGTTCTGCCTGTGAAAATAATTTATTAAAAGAAAGATACTTTTTGATTTTTCCCTTTCCTAGTTGAGGAAAATCAATCGTATTTTCAAATAATAACATTCCCTTATCAGATCCAGATGCTGGGCTGCTAAAAAGAATCGTATGTTCTTCCCAATTAAAATATTTTCGTAGCATTATAAGATAACCCTTCATCATTCGTTGACTTGGTGGCATTATATGTAGATATTTCATTTTTTTCTCCTTATATTAGTCCAAATCTTATTGCATATCTTTTCTAAGATTATAATTGGAATTATTGCAATAGTATAAAATGGTCTCTTTATTGAATCAAAAATTTCTGTAACTAAATGGAAATTTGCTTGAGTATTATAAAATTTTGCTGCAATCCAATAAATGAAAGCTGACACCAATAGTCTTCGTTTATGATAGTCAAAATCAATTTTTTTCTTAAAAGATGAAACTGCATACCTTTCTAAAGTTAAGGTATAGTTAAAATCATCCTGTATTCGGTCAGGATTATTGATATATAATATTGCCGTTGCATTTGTACCTGTAATCTCAAGCACTTGTCGATAACAACTCATATTTCGATTAATACGATAAATATTTCCCTGCATAGCCCAAATCATTGCAATTGTTCGATCGCTAATCATACGATTCGCTTTATAGATAATAGTTCCATCAAAATCCGGCTCTAAAAAAAAATTTCTGCGCATTAAAGTACTATTTTGACCGGGAAGAAAAAATCCTTTTAAGTCATATATTGTATAAAAACGGCGTCTGCTAATCCAACTTAGTTTTTGAATAGATTCTGGAATCCCTTTTTTATTAACTATTGTCATTTCATGAGTACAAGCACTAAACTCTGAATGCGCTTCTAAAAAATCAAACTGGATTTGCAGTTTTTTTGGATCAGTCCAAAAATCATCCCCTTCGCATCCTGCAAGATAACGTCCTAAAGCACAGGTTCCTAATTCATAACCATTTCTACTTGCCCCAAGATTCTTTGAACGAAAAAAAGCTCGTATTTTATCTGGGTATCTTTTCTGATACTCCCTTATAATTATTCCTGTTCCGTCATTAGAAGCATCGTCTCCAATTAGTATCTCAAATTTAAAAGATGTTCTTTGTTGTAATATCCCATCCAAAGCCTGCCGAATATATGGTCTATGATTATATGTCGGTACAATTACACTAACAGATGGTTTTTCTTCTTTATACATTCTTTACCTCATTACAGTTCTATATTTTTTACAGGAAATTATTTATTTTAAAATAATTTCGCAAATTTTATCAATGTCTGTAAATGTAAGATCTGCTGAAAGAGGAAGACATAAAATTTGATCTGAAACTTCTTTTGCAATTGGAGTATCTTTAACTGCAAATTTATTTTGGCAAATAGGAAATGTTGATGTAAGCGGATAAAAATACTTTCGCGCAAAAATACTTTGCTTCGCTAACTTATCTACAATTTCATTTCGATTGCATCCAAATTTTTTTGGTATTATTCTTACAGGCATATACGCATAATTTGAAATAACTCCAATTTGTTCTTCATTCACTATCAAACCTTTTTGTTCCGAAAGACGCTCACGATATCTTTGTACAGCTAAACGACGTAATATAATCTGTTCTTTCAAATGCCGTAAATTACATAGACCCATAGCTGCTGCAAATTCTGTTAATTTTGCATTAGTTCCTAAAATTTCAGAGGTTTCTCCGTCAAACATACCAAACTGCCTCCATGCAGAAAATTGCTTGGAAAGATCAGGATTATGATATGCTAGGCATCCGCCTTCTATTGTATGAAATACTTTAGTTGCATGAAAGCTAAACATTGAAATGTCTCCCAGTTGTCCAGCATTAACTTCTCCATCTGAAACACCAAAAGCATGTGCGGCATCATAAATCACTTTTATATGGTATTTTAAAGCTATTTCTTGTATTTTTCTCCAATTACACAGATATCCATATGTATGCACTGGTGCAATAGCAACTGTTTTCTCTGTAATAAGATGTTCTATTTTATCTGCGTCTATCGTATAAAAATCAGGTTCAATATCACAGAATACAGGTATCAATCCACAACGAATAATTGCTAATGTTGTTGAAGCAAATGTAAATGGTGTAGTAATGACTTCGCCGCCTGACGGAAAAATCGAAAAAGCCGCTTCCAACGACTGATGTCCGCTAGAAAAAAGCGATATGCCTTGCACGCCAAAAAAATTTAAAAGTTCTTTTTCTAACTTTTGATGCTTAGGTCCGCCATTTGTCAGCCAATGATTTTCCCAGATATCTTTCACCTCTTCTATATATTCATTAATTGGAGGCATTGAAGGTTTAGATACATTCATTTTTATAAAACCTTTCTTTAAAAGACGTTTATACCCAAATCAAAAAACTTTAATATAATTAATATCTTCAGAAAATGTATTTAAGTTTCTATTAAATATAGTATTACAACATAATTTAGGGCATTTTTTACGGTTTGTACTTTGATATACTTCTCTTATATAAGGAGATTAGAATATTCCCTCAATTGTTTATTCTCTAATTCTACCTAAAAATAAGGATTTTTCTGTCGCTGACGTAAACTTGCAAACATTTTCGCATTTATCATAATAACAGTTGAAAAAACATTTTCTTACATTTTGTATAATTTGACTCTCCTTCACCATCTATCCTACAATACTTTTGAATAAATACCTTAATTTTAAAATAACTATCATCTTTATTTTTTCATAAAATAAAGATAACTATGGAATTATATTTGATCTCTTAATCTTCATTTTTTTAAGATAGGTCCCCACCATATATTATTTTCTACATACCATTGAATTGTTTTAGTTAATCCTTTAATGAAATCTGTAGCAGGTACCCAGCCAAGTGTATTTTTAATTTTTGCCGCATTGATAGCATAACGGCGGTCATGTCCTTTTCTATCCTCTACAAAAGTAATCTTTCCTTTACCCAAAATATCTATAATTGTTTGAACTACTTCAAGATTACTTTTTTCATTGTTTCCCCCAATATTATAAATCTCCCCTTCTTTTCCATGACGGAAAATACAGTCAATTGCAGAACAATGGTCTTCTACAAAAAGCCAATCTCTTATATTTTTGCCATCTCCATAAACAGGCAGCGGCTCATTATTTAAGGCTCGCAAAATCATAAGAGGAATTAATTTTTCCGGAAACTGATAAGGTCCGTAATTATTAGAACAGCGTGATATTGTAACAGGCAAATGATATGTCCGATAATAAGCCATAACCAAAAGGTCTGCTGAAGCCTTAGAGGCTGAATACGGAGAAGATGTATGCAAAGGTGTTTTTTCTGTAAAAAGTAAATCTGGCCTGTCCAAAGGAAGATCTCCATATACTTCATCTGTTGAAACCTGGTGAAAACGCCGAATACCAAATTCACGGCAATTATCCATTAAAATTTGTGTTCCTAAAATATTTGTTTTTAAGAAAAGTCCGGGATCTGTAATGGAACGGTCTACATGACTTTCGGCTGCAAAATTAACTACAATATCTGGTTTTTCTATTTCAAATAAATTTTTGACTGCTTGCGCATCTGTAATATCAGCTAAATAAAAATGAAAGTTCTCTTGATTTTCTATTGCAGATAAAGTAGCACGATTTCCCGCATATGTAAGAGCATCTAAACATATAATTTCATCTTCAGGATGGTTTTTTAATAAATAAAAAATAAAATTACTGCCAATAAAACCTGCCCCGCCGGTTACTAATATTTTCATCTCAAAAGATTCCTTTTCAAAGATTTAAAAGATATTGTCCATATTCCGTTGCCGCCATTTGTTCCCCTATTTTATGAAGCTGCTTTTGTGTAATAAAACCACGCCTCCAAGCAATTTCTTCTAAACAAGCAATATGGTAACCTTGACGGTTCTGGACAGTTTCTACAAATTCAGCAGCTTGTAATAAACCTGTTGGAGTTCCTGTATCCAGCCATGCCATCCCACGGCTCATGATTTGTACTTTTAGCTTTCCCTGTTTCAAATAGAAATTATTTAGGTCCGTAATCTCCAATTCGCCGCGGGCCGAAGGCAAAATATTCCTTGCAGCTTCTACAACCGAATTATCATAAAAATATAATCCCGGCACAGCAAAAGATGATTTTGGATTTTGAGGCTTTTCTTCAATAGAAATTGCTTTTCCTTCTTTATCAAATTCTACTACACCAAATTCCTGCGGATTCTTTACCGGATAACCAAAAATAACTGCTCCGTCTAGCGCTTCTTCTGCCTCCCGCAGCATTCGGGTAAGATTTTGACCAAAAAATATATTATCTCCTAAAATTAAACAAATCGAATCTTGACCAATAAACTTTTCACCTATTAAAAACGCTTCCGCTAAACCGCGCGGTTTCTCTTGAACTGCATAAGTTAAAGAAATACCAAGTTCTTTTCCATCTCCAAGGAGATTTTGATAAAGTGGAATATCCTGTGGCGTTGAAATAATCAAAATATCTTTAATACCGTCCAATAATAAAACCGATAAAGGGTAGTAAATCATAGGTTTATCATATATAGGAAGTAATTGTTTTGATATTACACGTGTCATGGGATAAAGACGTGTCCCTTTCCCTCCTGCCAAAATAATTCCTTTCAAACCAATTCCTCCTAATTTATTATCATTGACTTTTTTTAGAACAATACCGTCTCTTACATTCCTGTAAAATTCCCATCAGACATGCAAAATTCTCTTGACTTGGTTTTATAATACATTTTATAATTGTCCGAAATAACAAATCTCGCCGGAACCAATTAAAGTTCACCCTTTTTCCAAGTATATTTTGAGCGTAAGCTTCTAAAAAATCATTCATTTGATATTCAATTAATTTATTATCCGCCTTTTCTCCTAATTTCATGGTCAAATTATTTTTATTTTTAAGTGGCCTGCGATAACAAGCCATATTTTCATCCATTTGAAATATATTTCCTTGGGCTGCTAACAACATAGCAATCGTTCTATCCCCTATTTGAGGATGGGCTTTTTCAATTACTTCACAAGCTGACTTATTTCCATAAAAAATATTTTTATAAAAGAAAGTAACCGGATGTCCTGGAAGAAATAACCCTTTAAAATCCTTTAATGTATAAATTTTTTTCTTGCTGAGCCAGCGAAGTTCTTGTTTTTTTAATGGTATTCCTTTTTCATCTACAATAGTAAAAGAATGTACACAGCCTATATATTCCGGGTGAGTTTCCATATAAGAAACCTGCTTTTTTAATTTCAATGGATCTGTCCAATAATCGTCTCCTTCACAACTGCCTATATATTTTCCTTTTGTCTTTTCCAGAAGATCTCTAAGATTTTTAGTAGCACCCATATTATGTTTCCGAAAAAATGGAAATAGTATATTAGGATATTTGTAAGCATATTCGTGTATGATCTCAGAAGTACCATCTGTGGATCCATCATCTCCTACCAAAATTTCAATGGGAAAATTTACATCTTGCATCAGAATGCTATCTAATGCCTGAGAGATATAGTCTTTATGGTTATAAGTTAAAACAATAACACTCACCATAACAAAAAATTCATTTTGATTTTTTACTCCTTCAGTCATGACATCCTGTCAACCTTTTTTCTTATATCAATTTCTTTATTTGCCTATATAATTGTGTGCTCTTTAAATCATCTAATATCTGGCTGGAAAAATGAAAACATCCAAATATATATATGGCAATATATTGCCAAAAACATTTATGAGCAAAGCGTCCACCTTTATTCTGTAATTTGTTTTTCATGTATGCAGCAAGTTTTTTACCTTGCTGGCGATCCGGATTCCTTAAAAGCATAGCTGTATAATAAGTAAAAAGAATACGTGATAATTTATATTCACAATAGCACAATACAGTTTGTGTCATTGTGTCATAATTCTTTTCATAGATTTTATAAATTCGCCAAAAAACCTTTTTTAAATCATCAATGTGCTTTATCATATTAGTATCAGAAACACTTTGTTCTATATTTCCAACGATATATTCATATAAAAATAAGTCTAATGGCAAAATGCTTTTTGCGTATATAAAAGGTATAACAGCATATTCTTGATCTTCATAAAATACACCTTCCATAAGCTTATAATTAACCTGAAGATAAAACGTTCTTCGGTAACATATACCATGAAAAGTACAACAGGCCCAGGCTTTTTTTCCAAATTTCAAAAATTGTTCTATAGATATTTCTTTATTCATTAAACAATGCTTTGTAAAATAAGAAGTTATTTTCTTTGTCTGCATATGTACCGTATGATAATTTGTTAAAATCACATCTGCTGTTGCCGTTTTTAAATTATGTAAAAAAATAGTTAAATTTTTCTCTTCTATCCAGTCATCTGCATCAATTACTTTAATATATTTTCCCTGTGCTATTCTCACACCAATATTGATAGCAGAACCATGTCCACCATTTTCTTTGGAAAATATATGTACAATATGAGGATATTGCAATACAAAAGTTTCTGCTATTTCTTTTGTTTGATCTGTCGAACCGTCATCAATAATAATGATTTCGAGTAAATCCTGTAACGGTGTTGTAAGAAAAAATGGAATATTTACCGACAGGTATTTCTGCGCATTGTATGCCGGAACAATAATTGTCAACAGCTTTTCCATTTTCTCACCTCTCCCTAATTGAAATTTACTCTATATCAATTCACTATTTGAATTGCGTAGTATCTTTTTATAGAATAATTTTCTAGCCCATTCCGGCATGAAACAAACAGAAGCTTGGCCTAATGTACATATTAGAAAATCCAGAAAATTTGCAAATCCAGTAGAAAACAGATACCAACGGAACTTTACCATTGTAATGACATATTGCAAACCGCCCCGGCGGCGGTAAAGTCCATTCCCAACTCTCATATGTACCAAAACTTTTGATATGTTATAACCTTTTGCTCCATTCTGCAGCATCCGAACCCATAAATCATAATCCTCAAAATAACGGAAAAAGCGATAGCCGCCTGCTGCCAATACAGCAGATTTCCGAAACATAACACAAGAATGATTAAAAGGGTTTCTTCGTTTGGCAAAAGAAAGTATTTCTTCCTGTTTTTCAGGAAGTTTCCGGTAAGAAATGATCTGTTCAGGATCGCTTTCAAATTCGGCAGCAATTCCGCCAACAATATCTGCATCTTGAGAAGAAAATATTTCTAGCTGCCATTTGCACCTGTCTGGTATTGCTATATCATCACTATCCATTCGGGCTACTAATTTATAATGACATTGTTTTAAGCCTTCATTTAAAGCTGCTGCAATACCTTGATTCTTTTCTAAGCTTATAATAATAAAGAGGGAAGGATATTGTATTGTAAAAATATTGATTACCTGATCCAATTCGGCCGTAAGTAATCCATCTTTTACCAATATAAATTCACTTGGCGGTTCTGTTTGTTGGAGAATACTTTGTATGCTGTCTTTCAGATATTCTGGTTTTTCTTTTGCATAGACTGACATAAGAACAGAATATTTCTCCAATATTTTTTTCCTTCCTTCATTCCTGATCCTAAATATAGAAATCAAAAATATATCTCTCCAGCATTTGTTGTTTCAACTTTCTTAGTTTCAGTTTTATAAAACAAATATCCAATATTTTTAGCAGCATTTAGTGCAGCATTTCCTTGATGGCCATTTTTACATACAAAAAGCCTGCCTCCAAAATAACGGACTCCCGGGGTATGGCCTTCATTATAACGTTTTACCGGAGCTCCACAATGGCAGCAATGGGAAGCTGTATGATAAGGAGAAACAGTTGTTAAAATAATACCCTCTCGCCACGCCTTATATCTAAGGAGTTGAATAATCCGTTTTCCCAAAAAGTATCCCATCCCCTGACCATATAAATAGCCGTCTACTTCTGCATATTTAGGTACAATAATGCCTTTTACCCCTTTTTCTTTGCAATAATCCAGTATTCTCCGGCTGACTAAATGGGCATAATAGCCACTTAAACTAAAAATTGATCTTCTAAGCTTCTTACTGCCTTTTGCAGCTTTTTTCCTGATTTTTTTCATCCGATTCAGCAAACGCTTCCTACGGTATGCAAACTCTTTTCCACCCCGTACAAAGTACGAGTCTGTTACATGACCGTCGCCGCTGAACACAGCACAAGCTGCTAAAACTTCTGAAGCTGTAAAGTGAACTGCACAAAAGCTTTCTTTATCTGCTTTTCGTTCCTTTACCTTTCTAATGTCTTTTACTGGGAATTTTACTGACACGCTTAGAAAAAGTTTCTTTCCTTTGTTAATTAAAGTTGGAGAAAGTATCATTCCCTCTTTCGGCAATTTTCGACCATAATAGGTATGCCGAACCCAAATCCAGGAACGTCCATTCCATAATTTGAGTAAGATGCTGCCTTCTCCAAATTCCTTAAACATCCCCTTATAAAATACAACAGAAGCATGGAAACTTTTAGCTGGAGCAGGTTTTCCTTTTTTCCATGTATGTCCCTTTTTTTCTGCTTTCTCTTTTTTCCGCTCCCAATTTTGTAATAATCCTATATAGGAACGAATATGTCCAATAGCTGCATTGATTGTTGATCTGCGGAAGTATAAAGGAACTTTGTGAAATGGCAGAGGCATCATAACTGGCTGTTTATCCCGTCCCATAATTGTCATCTGTTCTAAACGGCGCAGCACTTCCATATTGCTGAGTTCCAGAAAATCTAAATGTTCTGTTAATATTCCGTAATAAAATTCCAATACTTTGTTATAAAGATTTTCTGTTTCCCGAATCCAGTCAATATGATCACAGCGCAGCTTCAAACGATAGGTAATGATAGAACTGCCGACTTTCTCAGCCATGTGGGCCTCCAAAAATAATACAACTCGCAACACCCTTTGCCATTTCCGGCAACTTTGCTCATGCTTGCATCATGCGAGGCATAAACAGGTGGTGCTGTACCTGTAACGGCTGCCGTGCCCTTCGGCTCTCATAGGCTGCCGCCACACCGGGTTGTTTCCAATCCGGATTCTTTGCCAAGTTCTTTGGCTATTTGTAATCCCTAAAGTAGATATCCTCTATACAGTTGTGTTTATTGTCGGTATACCGACAATAAACACAAAAAGGGGTACCCCTTTTTGGAACTTTACTATCCTATTATAGTTTGACCCGCTCCATAAGTCAAGAGTTTATGAACAAAAATAAAACGGAAATAAGTATTACAAATTTTGTGACTATTTCTTAAATCACCTTGGAATGTTCTTATTTTTTATGGCAATACTATCTCATATACCAATTTAAAAATATTATTAAAACTAAAAAAATACTATACTATTAATACACAGTTGTATGTAATATTTACTTCATGCCCCTCCATAATTCGGCTTTTTCGGATGAAGTTTATTGTTTGTTCGGGACACATATTTAAGAAAATGATTGAATCCTATGAAAATTCCATTAAGTAAGATTAGCGATATTTTTTAGGTATAATTGATAAAGGACACACTCCAGGGATTTTAAACTTATCCTTCAAGTATGCCCTTTGGTTCTCTTGATCTTTTTACATATTTTTTGCAGCAATAATTTGATCTGATATTCCCTGAAATATCCATTTTTCACCTTTATAAAATGTGAGCAACGTATTTACTTTCTTTTTATCTAGTTTGGCTTGCAATACTTTAGCTTTTGCTGTATATATCATTGCCTGCTGTATCTTTTCAACAGTTAACTCTGGCGAAAAGCTACTCAAATTTACAACCCTGGACGCAACACTTTTTACATAGTTTCGGTTTAATTTCTCCTCATTTGGCGTAAGATAACAATCCATTTTTTTTATATCCGTATTTACTAATATGGTTCCATGCTGGCATAAAATCCTGCCATTTGTATAGAATGCATTTCCACTGAATTTTTTATCAAATACCAGCAAATCATTCCGTCCATTAAACAGAACTTCCAATCCAAAATATTCTAAGGTTTTAGCTACCAGTTGCTGATATTCCGTCTTTTTTGCAGCAGCTTCCAGGCATATAATAGAGAAATTTAAATTTCCTAAATCATGATATACTGCCCCGCCTCCCGAACGCCTTCTGGCTAATTGTCCACCATCTGCTAAAAACTGATCTACTTTACATTCTATATAGGCATCCTGATTTCTGCCAATCACGATTGTATGATCATTCTGCCATAAAAATAAAATTGTAGTTTCTTCATCAGCATATTCAAATAAAGCTTCTTCCATTGCCAGATTCCAATATGGATCAGTGGTATCGGAAATGATATAAAAGTAATTCATCTCATTTTCTCCAACAAAAGCATCATTACATCTGTAATCGCTTCACAATAGCTGGGATGTGGCCTAATTGATACCAGCATATCTTCCAGTGATAAGTTATGATTGATTGCCAGTGCCAATTCTGCAACAATATCCCCTGCTCTTTCACATATGAGCTGCGCACCTATTATTTTCTTAGTTTCCAAGTCTGCAACTACCTTTATGAATCCCCTTTCTTTTGTTACAATCATGGTTCTGGCATTGGAATACAAATTCTGTTTTGCTGTAATTACCCTGATACCTTTATTTTTTGCTTCCTGCTCAGTCAGACCAACAGAAGCAATTTCCTGGCTGGCAATAATCGTTTTTACGATTGCGGACGGCTTTGTTACTGCCACTCCTGCTATCCAACGGGCAACCTGTCTGCCTTGTTCCATACCGATATGGGCTAACTGATGGCTTCCATCTACTACGTCTCCAGCCGCAAATATTCCTGATACTTTTGTTCTGCCAAAAGTATCTGTTATAATGCCATTATGAGGACCTATATCAAAATATGTATTATTCAGTCCCTCTAAATTAGGAATACGTCCCATAGCAGACAATATGACTGCATCATTTTCTATTTGTAATGTTTCAAAATTCGTTTTTGTTTGGATACGGATTCCTTTTTGTTTCATACTTTGTGTTAAATTGACTGCTATTTCTTTATCCCATTTCTGTAAAATGCGTTCTCCCCGAATTGAAATAGTCACATCTGACCCTAATGCACAAAAAATAGATGCAAATTCCACAGCAACCGGCCCACCGCCTAATATATGTAGATTTCTAGGGATTTCATCCAGTTCAAGCAGCTTATCACTGGATATTGCTTTTGATATAAAAGGCTTTATTGGAACTGCTCCGGTAGCAATTAAAATATTCTTTGTTTCAAAATCTGTTCCATTACAAGAAATTCTATTTTTTTCTTTTATAGATGCTGTTCCTTGGATAACTTTAATCTTTTTCTGAAGCATTTGCTGCGTAAGTCCATTCCGTAAGCTCGAAATAATTTCCGCTTTTCTCGCCATCGTTTTATAAAAATCAATTTGAGTTTCTGTAAACGAAATTCCGTTTTCTATTGCTATATCCATTTCTGTCCGTATTTTTGCTACATGGGATAGAAACTTAGTAGGTACACAGCCCCGATTTAAACAAGTCCCCCCTAATTGATCCTTTTCAAAAAGAATCATTCTTAACCCTAACCGCACCCCTTCTAATGCCGCAGAATATCCTGCCGGGCCTCCGCCAATAATTGCTAAATCATACATTACAATTCATCCCTATATTTTTGATACTCTTCTTTGGACATTAAACCATCTGCAAACTGTTCTGCTTTTGCTTCTATAAACCAGCTTTTATAAGGATTATTACTTATATTTTCAAGATTCTCCAACAAATTCTCATTGACAGAAACCACTTCCCCAGTAACCGGAGAAATTAAATCCGATACTGTTTTCACACTTTCAATATCTCCAAATCTTTCGTTAATCTCTATTCTTTCCCCTACTTCTGGAAGATTTAAAAACATAATACTGCCTAACTGTTCCACCGCATAGGCACTAATCCCTATCTTAACTGTATGATCTTCTTGATATACCCATATATGATCTTTGGAAAATAAATCATTGTTTTCCATTATTACAACTCCCTTTCTCTGGGCTGACAGCATAGTTCAGCACATCCTATGGCAGAAAGATATTGGGGATTATCTGGAATAAAAACAGTTCTTCCTAATATTCGCTCTGCAAAAGGCCCTATCCCTATAATCCCTGCTAACCCACCTGATAATAAAATAGAATTACTTTCTATTTTGCTTAAAAGCACTTTCGCCTGTGTAAATATCTGGTACAACACTGCTTTTATAATTGACTCAGCAGGAACATCTCCAGCAATGGCTTCTACAATTTCAGTCTGTGCAAAAACAGCACAGACTGAAGAAATCCGAAGTTCTGGTTGGGTAAAGTCAGATAAAAGATCAATTTCTTTAAAATCCATTTTTAACATTTCTAATGTATTTTTTAAGAACATCCCACAGCCTGCTGCGCATTTATCATTTACAAAAAATTCCTTTAATTTTCCATTTTCCTGACGGATAATTTTTGTATCCTGCCCGCCAATATCCAAAATTACTTTTTCTTTTGGATATTGGCGGTTTGCTCCAACTGCAAGGGCTATTAATTCACTAACATTTTTTTGCGCTTCTATATTCTTCCGGCCATATCCGCAAGAAATGATTTGACAGTTTGGATATTGTTTATAAAATTGTGCTGTCTGAGCCAAAAAATATTTTTTTTGAGCGACAGGGGTTTTCTGGGAAAATAACTTTAAAATTTTCCTGTCATGGTTCAAAATACAATATTTTGTGTAGGTGGAACCTACATCAATCCCTATACTGTACATACACTCTCTATCAGCAGTTCTATCTGCTGAGCTGCTTTTGTTATATTAACAAAAGTCCGGTCAAGCATATCAATTTCCAGTTCTGCCTGGGGAATATTGATATCACAGGCAGAGACAAAGTCACATTTGCAGCTTTTATTATGCAAAACAATTGTACCTGCTGCCCCTGATCTTTGAATACAGCCTGTTAGTTTTTTTCTTTTTGTTTCCTGGGTTAAATTAAGAAAAGTATTATTATAAGCATAGAAAAGTTTTTGAAACGGCTCATCCCCCAAATATTCCAAACTCCACCAAGTAATATAATTGGAACCTACAATCCGGCAGTTTTCCAGTAATTCCTGTAAATAGCGTTTTGGATGATACCATAGTGGATACCCTAGCCAGAATAGTGCCGGTTTGGATAAATCCGCCAGTGGAAATTCCAATAATTCCTGAGCCAGCAATGTATATAATTCCACTGTTTCCGGTTTGCAGCGGGAAGTTATCAAGAATGAGATAGCATCAAAAAATAAAGTAGGCGAAATTTCCCGATGAGGCAAAAGCTCTATTACTTGATTCCAGGATTCTACACTTTTTTGGCTGTGCTCAATCAATTCCATAAGGCACTCAAGGTCAAGTTTGTTTCCACTTAGTTGTTCCATCTGTACAATCAATTCTTTATGCTGTTTTGTTACATAATCATAAGCAAACTCTAAATTGGCTGCTTCCCCAGGATAATCTAATATAATAAGCGGGACCTTATATTTTTGAGCTAAAATATTCCACCAGTTAGGTAAAGTATTACACTGGTTATTGGTAGCGATCAATACATCCGGCTTCGGAGGCATTCCACGAGGTGCCTCCTTTAAAGTCAGACTGCCTTCTATACAACAGGCATAGGAACAACAATCCCGGCAAAGAAACTGTTTTTCACTTTCCTCTAATAAGGTCTGTTCTTTTCCGCTGGCGGCAATGACTGCCGCATAGCTTTCCGGATAAAAATAGGATATATCTAAAGCCTCCAGAATTTCTACCGGTGTAAAAGCTGTTACCCATGCTACTTTTTTCTGAGGCGGTTTTCCTCTGGAATATTTGGAGAAGTCTTTGTAATATTCCCGCATTAATTTTGCCTGAAGCTGTGTTGATGATAATGCCATAATCCAATTCCCTCCTCTACAAAATATCCGCAAATGCTTCAACAGCAAATTCTAATTTCCTATTATCCGTAGAATTAGACATTACTACTTGCAGGACAGGAATACCCTGCTCATCCAACATTTTCTTATATATGGAAAAAAGATAATCATATGGTTCACAATATTTTTGTGTTGCAAAGATGACACCTTGTACATTTTTATATTTAATTTCTTCTAAATCATTCTTTAATATACAACGGAAATTATTTTGTGTTGGTGATAAATGATTATGTAAAATCTTAGCGGCAATATCCATATAAATATCATTGCTGGGATCTAGTTTGGGGCCTGAAAATAAGCGTTTGGATTCTGTTAAATTATCTCCTACAATTTTCATCCCAGCATTTTCTATTGTAGCAGCAAGCTCTGTATTTGAGAGAAAAGAACCAACAAGATAAATCGGTTTTCCATTTGCAGGTTTATCTGGAAGTTCAGATAAGACTGTCTGCTCGTATAGTGGCTTCTGCAACATGTCATGAATAGATTTTAAATAGAATTTATACGATATATTTTCAATATTTTCATATAAGCTAATTAGCTCTTTATTGCGTTCATTGACCTTCTGTATCCGTTGTGGAATGTCGGTAATACTGACCTTATAATATCCTTCTACTGCTTTCTGATATTGCTGAATCTCTGCCGCCAGATATGTTTCTGCTGCACCATCCTGGCGGGCTGGAACTCCAAACTGATAAAGAAATTTTTCTTTACAGTTAGACAAGTAACTGCCCATAATCCGGCAACTGTCACAACTTTTTGGGAAAACAGCTCCATCTATTGAATCATCTTCCAATACTTGAGAAATATAATCGGCTGCATAACCACAATAATGTGATATTTTCTCTTCTCCTTGATAACCAATAAATCGTATTGTATCACAAATTTCCTCTGGAATAAATCCAGACAAAGATAGTATTTTCATTTAACCTCCACCTTAATATTAACAGTGCTATAAAATTTTACAACACTATTTTTTTATAAAATCAATATCATAATTTGTTTTTAAATATTGTAAAAGACAATTTGTAGCTTTTTCTGCACCATACCCATTTACATGGCCTTCATCATATAAATCACCATAAGAAAAACCTAATTCTTTCCACATGCGATTCATATCAAGTATTTGAACTGTATTATTGTTTACATAGTATTTTTTCAGATAATTATTGATTTTAATTTGCTCTATACTGCTCAATCCTGTTTGTTCTTTATATGGTACACTAACAAATATTACTGAAACTTCTTTTTCTTCCAACAGAACAAGTAAATTTTCTAAACATTCTTTTCCTGACGGAGTCAATTCTCTAAGTTCATTGATCCCTGAGGTATCTTGTGTGAACCAATTATCTCCAGGATCAGAACAAATTTTATCTGGGTAACTATCTGCTACCGTTGTCAATCCCTCTTGAAACCAGTCTTTTGTATTACTAAAAATAGCGAAATCCTCTTTTGATAGTTCCTTCCATCGTGTATGATATTTAATAAAAGGAATATAATAGCTCCAATGATTATCAAAAACGCAGTATTTGATGGCTTCAATCTTATTTTTATTCAACGGCAGTATTCCAAAAGTGCGCCATGCTAAAGTTTCACGTCGTCCTTCATCCATAGGTGAGAGGGTATGTGTTTCTAAAACAATTAGATTAGGGGTATGAATTTTTAACAACTCATACGCAAGAAAATACAGTTGCTCTATGTGTGTGCCATCTACAGGATAACTAAATACTAGAATATCTTCTTCATATGTTTTTCTAAAATCCTCTACCATTCGATTTGGACCTATTCCCCGATTTGCATGAGAATTTCCTAGTATCAAAATATCTATTTTTTCTTGTTCATTATAATTTTTCCACTTCCCATAAGAATACTTCCATAAAAATAGAGGTTGCAATAATACAAAAAATATTACCAGGTTTAATAAAAGGAATACTATCATTTTAACTATTCGTATATATATATATATATATATACGGATAGTTTTTTATTTTTCTGCATAAACTCTATCTCCTACTTCTTTTTCAAAACATCAATTTCAAATTCTCTCTTTGCTTGTTTCAATGCATCTGCAATAACTTCGTCCATATTATAATATTGATAGTTTCCTAGCATACCGCCAAAAATAACATTAGGATATTCTTTCGCTAATTCCAAGTATCGCAGGTATAATTCGTTATTCCTCTCATCATTGACTGGGTAATAAGGCTCTTTTCCAGGCATCCATATTTCTGGATACTCATAAGTAATTACCGTCTTCTGACTTTTCATATCTGTAAAATGCTTATGTTCAATAATACGGGTAAATTTTGTTCCACTATCACAATAATAAATAACCGATCTTCCTTGAAAATCTGCCTCTTCCAAAATTGCTTCTTCAAAACGTAAACTGCGATACTCTAATGGTCCCAAACTATATTCAAAAAATTGGTCTATGGGACCTGTATAAATAATCTTTTCTGCAATATTCGGAAAAGCTTGTATTACATTTTGATAACTGATAGATGTTACAACAGTTGAACCTTCCAGAAGATTTTCTACTAAAGAATTATATCCTCCTATTGGAATCCCCTGATATTTATCCATAAAATAACGTTCATCATACTCCATACGTAATGGAATTTTCTGAATCATAGATGCCGGAAGCTTTTTGCATGAACGCCCCCACTGTTTTTCGATATAATCTTTTATCAACAATTCATAAACTTCTTTACCAACTAAAGAAAGTGCTTGCTCTTCTAAGTTATTTGGATTAGAGATATTTACTTTTTGTTCCAAAAGTTTTTCTTCAACTTCTTCTAACGTTACTGTTCCCCATATCTGTTGGAAAGTGTACATATTAAAGGGTATTGAATAAGTCTGTTCACCGTTTTTCGCCAGAACACAGTGAATATATGGCAAAAACTTTGCATAACGATTTACATATTCCCAAATTTCTTTTCGATTCGTATGAAAAATATGTGCTCCATATTTATGAACAATAATCTCTTCAACTTTCTCACAATAGGTCTTCCCTCCTATATGAGGACGCTTATCTATAACTAAGCATTTTTTTCCATGATTGACTGCCTCTCTTGCAAATGTGGCCCCATATAAACCAGCTCCAACAATTAGATAATCATAATGTTGATTAAAATAATTCCAAATCTCTTTCACCTGCTGCAAGGTAATTTTTTTGTCCAGATATTGCTGATAAAGATTACATAAAATAGCTGTATCTCCAAAAGCAATCTGTTGGCCTTTGTCCAGCCATAATACTTTATTACATAACTCTTGTACCTGCTGTATCGAATGGCTTACCAGAATTGTTGTAGCGCCACTTTTAATAATTTCCTGCATTTTGGCTTCACTTTTTTTACGAAAGGCTCCATCTCCTACAGAAAGGACTTCGTCTAATATTAGAATATCCGGTTGTACCAAAGATGCAATAGCAAAAGCAAGACGGGATTTCATACCGGAAGATAACTGTTTAAATGGCCTGTCCTGAAAACTTTTCAATTCCGCAAAATCAATAATAGTATCATATGTTTCATCCATGAATTTTCGTGTATAGCCCAACATAGCTCCCCGAAGATATGCATTCTCCTTGACTGTTAAATCCCCATCAAATCCACTGGCAAGCTCCAACAAAGCAGCTATATTGCCTTTACATTTTACATAACCTGTCGTGGGTTCCATAATTCCAGCAATCGCTTTTAACAAAGTGGATTTTCCTGCGCCATTTGTCCCTATAATTCCCAGCATATCCCCTTTATCTAAAGAAAATGTAATATCTTTATCTGCCCAAAACTCATTAATATGGTAGTTACGTTTTAAACGGCGTATGACATATTCTTTTAAGCCAATATCTTTGAAATCTCCTGTCATATAGCGAATAGAAAGATTTTTTACTTCTAAAATAGCCATTATTTTCTCCATCTATACATAATACAAAAACCTTGTATTATATTTTTTATAAATCCAGCATCCTAATGTTAAAACAATAACTACATCTCCAATCATAAGGAGATGAAACCAAATTGTAGGAATTGTGGCCTCAATAACAATCTTGCGAAAATATCTAGCAAATAAATAAATTGGATTTAATAAAAATAAATTTTGTGCCATGGGACTATAATTATCAATCGTATAGAAAATAGCAGACATATACATTAGTAATTGTAAGAATATAGACCAAAGATATTGAATATCTCGAAAAAAAACAAACCAAGCCGAAAGAACTAATCCTACACCAATATTAAATAAAACTAAACAAACAATCGGATATAAAAGAAAAATAAACTTCCAAGTAAATGTAATTTTGTCCAAAATACAGAATATAAAAAATACGCCTAATGTCAATATAAAGTTAATAAATGTCTGTATATTTTTAGAGAAAAGAAAAAGATATTTCGGAATATTAACCTTAGTAAAAATACCAGCATTCCCCATAAGAGATTGCATTCCTTGACTGCTAGATTCACTAAAACAAGAAAAAATTAAGTTTCCACAAAAAAGATAGGTTGTATAATGGGGCGTATTACGGCCAAAGAACTGGGTAAAAACCAACCGCATTACTAGCAAGGTAAAAAGTGGAGAAAGCACACTCCATATCATTCCCAAAACAGTACGTTTATATTTCTTTTTGAAGTCACGTTTTACCAGTTCTTCAAAAAGAAACTGATATCGCCTCATTTTAGAAAGCATAATAGCTTTTACCCCTTTCTATGGCTTAAATAAAGCTACAAAAACGCTTAAATAGTTTCTAATTTATTTTCTAAAATCCACCATAGATAAAATCTGCTGGATTATATCCTTCACCATACATCCCAAATATTAAAACTGCCATTAGCAATCCAATCCACAAAATCCAGCGAAATGCTAAATTTTGTCTTGCAATTATTTCCCTTACAGAGCCTCTTTGCTGATACTTAGAAACAACAAATAATACCATCAGTCCAAAAATCATAACCCAAAAGTCAAGCCTATCCAATCCTAACTGATATAACGAACCATCCACAAACACCCACGGGTTATAAACAAAAGCATTTTTCCACATTTTTAATGCAGACATAAGACTATCTGCTGGCTGAACCGAACAAGCAATTGTAAATAACAGAAAAGTTCTTAATCTTCCAAATAGTATCCAGCTTTCGGCTTCTGTGTTGACTCGCAATAATACTTGCAATTTATTAAAGAATGGCTGCAAAACCATTCCGCCTACTATAATGACAAAAGTACATAATCCCCAGAAAATCCACTTATAAGTACCACCATGCCAAAATCCGCAGCAAAACCAAACCAGAAATGTTCCTAAATAGGTAGGAACCGTTTTAGCTGCCTTTTTTCCAAACTGCTTTTGACAAAAGGCCCGAAATTTTGCCGCTGGACGGGATTTTAAAAAAGGAAACATTATATAATCTTTCAGCCACAATCCCAAGGTAATATGCCAACGCCGCCATAATTCTGACATACTCGTTGAATAAAATGGAGTACGGAAATTTTCCGGTAACACTATACCAAATAATTGAGCCGTTCCCAATACAATATCCATTCCACCGCTAAAATCGGTATATAATTGGAAGACATAAGCAACTGCTCCAATCCATATATAAGAACCAACCGGAGTCGATGTTCCTTCAAGTCCTCCTGTATAAATAGAGGTTACAATAGTTCCTAGACGTTCCGCTAATACCAGCTTTTTAAAAAGCCCCCATAAAAAACGTTGGATGCCAAAACAAAAATTGTCATAATTAAAGCAATGGCCTTCCCATAGTTCCGCTGCTGTTTTACTGTAACGGGATATAGGCCCTGCTATCATTTGAGGGAAAAATCCTGCATAAAGCAGTAATTTCAGCGGATTTTTCTCCGGCTCAATTTTACGCCAGTAAACATCTAATATATAGCTCACAAGCATTAGAGTATAATAGGAAATCGCTAAGGGCGCAGCTATTTTCAAAAAAGGAATCTGACGAGGTTTGCCTAGTAAACGTAAAATATATCGGTAGTTAATGATAAAAAAAGAACTGTCCTTTAAAATGATAAGAGTCCCTATCTCTAAAGCTATTGCTATACCACAAATCAATCTACTCTGTTTTAGATTTTTATAGAGAAGCCATGCTCCTACATAGGCTAAAATTACTTGTGTCAGAAAAATAATATACATTTTCCAGCTGCTACTGATAATAATAAAAACAGCACTGCCCAGCAACAAAGGAATCCAACGATTTGTACGAGGAATAATATAATATATTCCTACTACAACTGCTACAAAAACAAAAAAATAAAATGAAACAATGGACAAAACCTTGCCCCCTCTATCCATCCTTTAATCATTTTTCTTACACTTTATATACCTTGTCTAATATTTAGCTAATCCGCTGGAGAATAATATCTGCCATTTCTCCTACATTGTGCATTGTGGTAGTTTCTCCAATGGTGAACTTCATACCAAACTCAGTTTCTACCGCAAGAATAAGATTGATGTGCTCCAAACTATCCCATTGTTCAATATCATCTGCCGTTGTTTTTTCATTTACTGTAATCGACTTATCATCAAAAACATCTTGAAATACGCCATTTAACTTTTCAAAAATTTCTTCTCTTTTCATATTGAACTCTCCTTTTTTAATTGATATGGATCGCTGTTTCTTTGCCTTGATAGCCAGATGCAATATCTAAACTCCATACAACGTTTCCTTCTTTATCTTCCTGTTGTTTTGTAAAACCTTGTTTTTCATAAAAAGACTGCACCATTTTATTTTTAGCTGTGGGATAATAATAACCATAAATCGTTTTCATTCCTTGACAGGATGCTTCTCTCACCAGTTCCCTCATCATAGCAAATTCCATATCGCGTTTCAACACACGACAGGACATAAGCCATAAACGAATATGTAATTCTGTACCTTTAATTTCCCCTATTACCACACTTACTACACCGTTATCTCCAAATTTATCTTGTAATTTTCCATATAATGTAATATAATTTGGATTTTCTGCGAAATGTTGAATCTCTTCTTGTGTACACCGCAATGTAGTAAGATTAAATTGATTGCTTTTATTTGTTAATTGAGCAATACGAGAAAAATATATAGGGATAAAAGGCTTAATTTCTGCTCTCATTTCTAGTGAACGCAAATATTCTTCATAATTCGTAAAAGATGCTTGCTGTTTACTGCGGGCAGCATTATCTTTATACATGATTCCCCGGGAAATATCGTCCTTAGTCAAAGAAGTTACCTCAAAATAGCCCCCCCGATCAATCGCTTTAATATAATTCTCTGGCCTGCCCATCTCTGGAGTTGGTACTAAAGGAAATTCTTGGTTAATAATTGCACGTTCAGCAGGATTATCATCTATAAAAACAAAACTCTCAGGCAAAAGAGATAATTCTTGAGCTATTTCCTGGAGATTTTCGCTTTTTGGGTTCCAGTTGGCTTTAATAGCAATAAAATCTTCTGGTTTTAAAATACTATCTGGCCTTTTTAATCCAGCCAGCGCATTTTCTGTTTCATTTTTACTAACAACATTAAGTATTACACCAATTTGTTCATGGGCTTTTAGATATTGCTGAAATTCTGAATATACTTGCCCTATGGAAGTCTCTTGACCTATTTGTAAATTTTCTACCCCATCATCTCCTACAATACCACCCCATAATGTATTATCCAGATCTAAAGCGAAGGCTTTTTTATTTTTTCCATAAATAGATTTAATAATATTTGCTACGCTTTCTCCTAAACGAGGAATAGCTGGTAAAGCTAAAGCATATTTATACATATGCCAATAATAAGGCGCGCTCCATGCTTCCAAACCATAATCAGCAGACAGCCAATTGATATCATTGATATAAAAGTTACTATGGGATTGAGCATATTCAGCAAATTTTAAATTTAACCTAGTAATAAAGTTTACCCTACCGCTAACAAAACTAGCATCCGCATTCCCCAATAACCGCCAAAAAGGATACTCAAAATTATTTTGAATAATAGGGCATTTATAATCTGCAGCTAATTTATCCCACATCGCCGAAAATTTGTTATATTCTGCCTCTAATAACGCATTTACTGTTTGTGTATCATCGCTTGCAATTGGATATTGGGTAATATTCCGATTAGATGTGTGAATAAAAATAATATCTGGATGAAACTCTAAAAGCTCCTGTGTGCCAAACATAGCATCTTGCCAGTACTGCCCATACTCCGATTCATAAAATTCTTCTCGTATACCATACGATAACAGGAACAACTCCAACATTTTGCGGATGTCTGTTGTGGTAGAACCACCAAGAATTGCTATACGTTTATCCAGCCATTGTATATTTTCTGCTAGCATCTCACGCCGTAACAATTTATACTTCCGTAATAATGTTTCAGGCGTATATGAATTGAGCTGCATCTCCAACAAAGCCTCCCTTTTTGAATTCTAAAACTCATTCATACATTGTTTTTTGGTAAACATTTCTATTTATATTAGCCCAATCCGGATTTGCATTTATAAGACTGATTACATCAGATAGTAAAAAATCTGGCTTTTGTGGATATAGCTCACTATATATTTTATTAAGGAATTCCCAATCTTCTTGTGTATCTAATGTAAAGCGGTATTCACTATAGTCTTGCAAAATATCATAATGGTAAACATTATTTGTTTGCTCATAAATGTAAGGCGTTACATGTTCATGCTGATACCTTTCCGTTGCATTTTTATATGCCTCTGTTAACCAATCCATAGAGAAAATTTCGCAGCCAAGACCTAAAGGCACACTTTTTCCTGTTGTTACAACATCATAAATTCCTTGTTGATATATCTTGATTTCTTCATCTATAATTTCCCAATCAACCAATGTATTATCTGCACATATTCTGGCAATATGTGCTACTTCAAATCGACATGCAGTTTGATAAAACCGCTCCAGAACATCATCATTACTTCCTCTATATACTTGGATGTCATATTTTTTACATTCTTTCACCAATATCTCATCTTCAGGAAGAATACTTGTTGCAACAATAATTTGCTCCACATTTTTAGCCCTTTTTAGCCGCTCTAATACATGGCCCAATACGCTTATTCCACAAAGTTCTTTCAGCATTTTATTTTTCAATCGTGTTGACCCCATATGAGCTTGAACAATAATACTAACAGGATTCACCATATTGTCCATCCTCCATCTACTGCAATATTCTGTCCAGTCATATATTTACTAGCATCAGAGGCTAAAAATACAATAATTCCTTGCAAATCTTCTGGTGTACCAATTCGATTCATTGGGTTTTTTCCACAAAGCTCGCAAATAAATCTTTCATCTTTCTGTACTGTACGATTAGGAAAAGGGCCAGGTGAAATGGCATTTGATCGAATTCCTTCACCTGCATATACACTTGCTACATACTTTGTAAATTGAATAATTGCAGCTTTCCCAGCACCATAGTTAGCCGGATTGTTCTGTTTGCTATCTCCATAAATTCTCATATCTGGAGCTACCATACCATACATAGAACTGATATTGATAATATTTCCTTGCTTTTTCTCCCTCATATAACGCAAAACTGCTTGTGTTATACGGAATACCCCATTGATTGTTCCATCAATACCTTGAGACCATTCCTCATATGTATAATCTTCTAAGGGTTTCATACATCCATAGGACGCATTGTTAATTAAAACATCAATCTGACCTGTAATTTCAAAAATTTTATCTATCGCCTGGTGAACTAAAATCTCATCTTTAATATTAAACTTTAAACTTTCGCAGATAGAAAGGTTATATATTTTTTTCAATTCCTTTGCTTTTCTTTGATTTTTTTCAAGATCTGTTCCTAAAATAAATAAATTTGCTCCAAAAGCTGCTAACGCTTCACTCATTCCTGAGCCAAGATGGCCAGCTCCACCAGTAATAATAATTGTCTTACCCGTTAAGTCAAACATATTACATATCACGATAAACACCTCATATATTCCATAAACTTGGAACAATAAGCTTCCGTTCAATATTATAAAATGCTCCATATAATTTTTTATAACATAAACAAAAATCATCAGATTTTTCAATAATATTTAAATTGCTTTTTAATTGTTCCACAGTATCTACACCAAATACAACATACGAAATTCCAGGATGGCAATAACTATAAAGCAAAGAAGCTTCAAGTACAGAAAAATGATATTGCTCACAGATTTCACGAAACTCTTTTAGATAGCTCTGAGCGGTTTGTAAATTAGATGGTAAAGCATCTGGTTCCATCAATAATAATCCTTGTAGAAACGCACTTCGTGCATAAACCTGTATATGATTTTGCTCTGCCATCTCAAAAAAATCCGTTTTATCCAAACGTTGGTCAAAAACATTATACGGAATTTGAATGATATCAATTATATGACTTTGTACAGCATATAGTGCATCCTCTGGTTCATAAATAGAAACGCCAATATGCTCTGTCAATCCTGCTTCTTTTGCCTTTGTAAGTCCGCGTAATATTTCCGGAGAATATAAATCCTTTGCGCTATGGAGCAAATATCCATAAAGTGACTTCAAATGAAGTCGATTAAGTGAAATACATAACTCCTCGATAACTTCATTTTTTCCATTTATACCACCTGCACGCATTTTGGAAATAACTTTGACAGGAAATCTTGAGATGCCAAATCCCCCCAAAATTTCTTCTGCATCTCCATATACACTAGCAGTGTCAAAACAATCAATCCCTGAGTCCACAGCTGCTTGCAAAACCAGAAAACTTTCTTCTAATCTAGGCTTTCTTCCTAACTCGTTTTTAATTCCATATTGTTGTCCCATTTGAACAGTACCCAGACAAAGTTTATTACCATTTTTATTTGTTTTTATCATTAGCAACCACTTGCCTTACATATTTATAATTTCGCAATATTACTCTAATCCGTTTTGTGCTTTAAATTCATGATAAGATTGAATGTCTGTATTCCAATCCACATATGTAGATGTGAGAGGAGACTCCTTATGATTGGGAAGATCAAAAAGTTCTTTTAAATATTTTCCAAAATATATGGAAACTTTCTCTGCACCTGTTGTTCTTAAATGATACTGATTATAATGAAAATCTGTTTTATCATCTATTTTAGTTTCTGCAATATATTCAGGTAAACAATAATCAACAAAAGTAATTTGGTATTTGTCAGCTAGCTGACAAATACTATTATGCATGGTGTAATTCCATGCGCCAGAAGGTGCTTTAAATAATAGAAGCTCTATTTCTCCATTTTCACATAACTCTATAATCTTCTCTAAATAGTATATATTTTCTTCTGGCAATTCGAAAAATTTATCATTTTTCTGCATATAATTTTCTGGCCATTCAAAATCTAAAATACTAATCCCCATATATTGGCCTTTTGTCCAATTATGATGATCCCAAGAAAAATATTCAAAATCTGTCTTACTCAATTCTTTCCAGCGAGTATGATATCTAAGAAACGGAAATATATACGAAATCGGGAACTTCCCCTCGTTCAACGCTGATACTGCCTCTAATTTTATTGGGGACAATTTCATATAATCCAACCCACGTCTTGTAAGCCACTCATCTTCTGACAAATCAAAACTATTAACCATACGGCCCACTTCAAAAACAATAACTTGGGGATTTTGGGTCATTAGCATATCTTTAATTGTATAATATGACAATAACGGAGTTTGATTTGCAGAACCTCGTATATAACTGGTGAATCCATACTTTTCCCACATTACTAAAGGGGACAAATTATAAAAAATCTGACTTGAACCAACGCATAACACATCCATAGAATTATTAGGGAGATCATAAAATCCTTGTGCATTAATCGTTTCATGTGCACCAGACATCCCTTCTCCCCATTTTGCTCTTAATAATTCTTGAATGTAGAAAAATACAAAGCAACAAATTATAACAAAAGCGATTGATCGAACCAAATTTTTCCATTTTTTCTCCATATAAATTCTCCTATTATTTATCTAAAATAGGATTATTCGGGCATTTTAACCCTCCTTAACTGAAATAAATCATAATATCCAGGAAAAACCCATATATTTTTTGGTAAGCTTAAAAATCACAAAAAGGCTATACTATAAAGTGCTTGTATATTTCCACCTAAAAATTGAGTAATCACTTTTGCATCACAAATAAAACTGTCCCCATAAATAATCATTTATTATGAATCACCAGGCTGCTCCTATCTTCTGGATATTCTGGAGTTTCAAAAAAATACCCATTCTAATTCAACGCTTTTCAAATTTGTGCTAACCTGCATTTGATATTGTCAATGTTTAACCATTGCGTATTTGTTCCTGAAGTATACTCGAATCCAAATTCGACTTTTTTTCCGCCTGAAAGATCATATCGGTTCATATCACACCAACTCATATGCGGATAAATTATAAAATGATTTTCAAATTCATAGGTATTAAAAGAATCTTCCTTTGTAACCATTACCTCATGTAGCTTTTCTCCTTCTCGTATTCCGATTTCCTCCATTTGACATCCTGGAAGCATCGCTTGTGCAAGATCTGTAATCTTAAATGAAGGAATTTTAGAAATAAACGTTTCCCCGCCTTTTGCTTCAGCGATTGCTTTCAAAACAAGATCAACCCCTTGATCAAGTGAGATCCAGAAGCGTGTCATACGATAATCAGTAATGGGTAATGATGTTTTTCCATTTTTAATTTGTGCTTGAAAAAAGGGAATTACTGAACCTCTGCTGCCCGCAACGTTCCCATAGCGCACAACAGAAAATGTTGTTCCATTTGCACCACTATATGCATTTGCCGCAGTAAATAGTTTGTCTGAAACTAATTTGGTTCCGCCATAAAGATTAATTGGATTTACTGCCTTATCTGTAGAAAGCGCTACTACTTTTTTTACATTGCAGTTTAACGACGCCTCAATTACATTCTGTGCACCAACAATATTTGTTTTTATTGCTTCGGATGGGTTATATTCACATGCTGGCACCTGTTTAAGCGCCGCAGCATGAATTACATAATCCACGCCATTCAAAGCCCGCTCTAAACGAGTTTCATCCCTAACATCTCCAATAAAAAATCGTAAAATAGAACAATATTCTTTGAACTCCTCAGCCATCTGCCACTGCTTAAATTCATCACGGGAATAAATGACAATCCTTCTAAGGTTATGTAAGCTAAGCACCCTGCGCACAAAATTTTTACCAAAAGAACCTGTGCCACCTGTAATTAAGATACTTTTTCCATTAAGCATTTGTTTTAAACCTCACTTAACTATTTTTTATAATAATTTAGTACTTTCTTTACTGCTGTAATTACGTCTTCCTGATCTCTATCCTTCATTCTTGGAAATAATGGCAAGGTAATTAAGCCTTCATATAATCGCTCTGCATTGGGACACAATCTTTTCTGATATCCAATGCGTTGATAATATGGCATCCAATAAACTGGAATATAATGTACGTTTACACCTATTCTCTCCGCTTTCAGTGCATCAAAAATAACTTTTCTTCCCACCGAAAATCTATCTAGTTCTAAAAAAATAGGATATAAATGGCGTGTAGTATCTGAATAATCTGGATTTTGAGGGATGGAAAGTAAATTCCATTCTTTAAACACATCATCATATTTTTTTACCAATTCTTTGCGACGCTTTTTGAATATTTCTAATTTTTTTAATTGTGAAATCCCTAATGCACATTGTAAATCTGTAATGCGGTAATTATAACCTAAGCTTAACATTTCATAATACCAATTTCCTTGATCAGTATGTTTCATTTGGGTTGCGTCTCTAGTAATCCCATGTGTACGGTAAAGAAGCAATTTTTTATAGAGGGCTTCATTATTTGTTGTAACAATACCGCCTTCCCCTGTTGTAATTGTTTTGACAGGATGAAATGAAAATTCTGTCATATCAGAAATCCCACCTATGGGCTTTTCCTTATAGGCGGTTCCAAGGGCATGGGCTGCATCCTCAATTACGATTAAGTTATGCTGTTTTGCGATAGCAAGGATTTTATCCATATCACAACTAATTCCTGCAAAATGAACCGGAATAATTGCTTTTGTTTTGGAAGTAATATTTTGCTCAATACTTTCAGGTGAAATTTGGTATGTTTCGGCATCAATATCTGCAAAAACTGGCTTTGCACCACAGTAGAGCGCACAGTTAGCCGAAGCAGCAAAGGTGATAGGAGATGTAATTACCTCATCCCCTGCACCAATTCCTGCAGCCAAACATGCAATATGTAACGCTGCTGTGCCATTTGATACAGCCACAGCATATTTTGCTCCAACTACCTCTGCGAATTGTTTTTCAAAATTCTGTATATAAGGTCCTGTTGTAAGATAATCACCGTTAAGACATTCTGTAACAGCCTTAATATCATCTTCATCAATCCATTGCTTTCCATATTGCAAAAGTGCAGAACGCACTGGAATTCCACCTAAAATTGCTAATTTTTCTTTCATGGAATTATACATCTCTTTTCTGCTGTTGATGCCATGTTTTTAACATCATGTATAATATTTTGTACACCTTCTTTGCTGAGAAGTTTCAGCATTTTATCCCGATATTGGATCCGAATATTTACATCCTCTAATAATTTTTGGACTGCATCTGTAATTTGTTCTGGAGAAACATCTGTATGGTAACCAAGACAAAGCTGCAATTCACTCCGCTCCAAATAACTTTTCAAAGACAACTGATTATCTGCCTGCAAAATAAATAAGGAAACCAATCCCATAGTAAATAATTCCCGAACTGTCCCACCACCTGCAGAAATTGCCAAATCCGACTGATACATTAACTCAGCCATTGAAGAGGGCGTTTCATAAATTATTACATGGCTTTTGCAGCCAGCTGCTGCTGCTTCAATTTCCGTTCGGTTTGTCATTAAAGGACCATATACAACTGAAATTTCCAAATTTTCAAATGTTTCTAAACCTTTTAACACAGTGGGTGTATAATTATTACAATCACTACCACCCATTGTAACTAAAATATGTTTAACTGTATTTCGTATAGGAGCTGATGGCATTATAGAGAACTCTTTTCTCAGAATATTGTATCTGCCGCCTAATAGACGAAACCGAACAGCACAATCATCATAGTTATAATCTTCAGCATTTAAATTTCCATTCAATACTGCATCACATTCATAGTGATAAAGATGTTCATCATCTAACGCCACTACAAATGCATTGGACTGCCCCATTCGCTTTATATAAAAGTCTGAAAGCCAATAGGAATCAATAAAAAGAATATCTATTCCTGCCTCATAAAGAAGTATAAATAACTCCTCTGCTTCGGCCTCTAAAGAATTTCCTTTAGAAAGTTCTATGGCTTGGTAATTCTTTTCTTTCAACCATTGCAGTCCGCTCGTTCCATAAGTGCTATAAAAAATAACTTCATCGCCTTCTGTTAAAAAGCCGTCAGCAATGGCGCTGCATCGCATCAAATGCCCCATACCTTTTTCTTTGGACCCATCCGCCCTAAAAGCAATTTTCATATTTTATCCACCATCTCCCAAGAAAGAGGTGTTCCCATTTTTGCATCTTGCATAATGTGCTTTCCAAGTATCTGTTCATAATATCTAGTATGCAGACCAAAACCTGGACGAACAGAACGGATATTATCTGGTGTAAATATATCTCCTTTTTTCATATCTAAACTAATATAAAGAGAACGCCGGCTATTTCTTGAGTCTATTTCAGTCTGTGCATATGTATAAGGCTGTGTACCAATTGCTGTTTCTGCATTTCTAATATCTGCTACCATTTGCTTAAATTCTTCTGGCTCCATAGAAAAACCTGCGTCTGGATTATTCGGAATATTACGATCCAAACAAATATGTTTCTCAATAATTTTTGCTCCAAGGGCAACACTAAGCACTGCTGAAACAGATCCAAATGTATGATCCGATAATCCTGTAATCACCCCAAAATGCTGTTTCAAATCTGAAATAGTAATTAAATTCATATCCTCTAATTTTGCTGGATATAAACTGCTGCATTTTAGCAATGCAAGTTGTTCATTTCTCTCCGCATATACAGTAGAAACAGCTTCTTTGATTTCTTCAACAGTGGCCATTCCTGTAGACATAATAATTGGTTTTCTTTTAGATGCAACATAACGAATCAGTGGAATATCAACCATCTCAAAAGCTGCTATTTTATAAAATTCTACACCGATTTCTTCTAAAAAATCCACAGCTGTCTGATCAAACGGAGTTGAAAAAAAATCTATCCCTACTTTTTTTGCTTCTTCCTTGATCTTACCTTGCCATTCCCAAGGCGTCATAGCTTTTTCATAAAGATCATGGTAACAATAACCATCCCATAGGCCGCCTTTGATTAAAAAATCTTTATTTCGGCAGTTTAATGTCAATGTATCTGCTGTATAAGTCTGTGTTTTAATGCAATCCGCACCACATTCCTTTGCAATATGCACAAGTTCTAATGCATAATGAAGCGAACCAGCATGACTGGCTGACATTTCAGCAATAATATAAACACTAGAATCTTTTGTTATTGTTCTACTAGGTAACTGTAATTCTTTCATAATTCAATCACCACATCTGACTGGTACCGCATTTTACCTGCCAGCCATTCTTCACGCAGCATAGATTGTATATAGATGTCATAATACATTCCCTGTTTGAAAATAGCCTGTCGTAGGACTCCTTCGGTTGTATAGCCTTCTAACTCATGCATCTTTACAATCCGCATATTATTACTCAATACTTCCGCTTGTACACGATTCATCCCGAGTACATCAAAAGCAACTTTTAAAAGACCATATTCATTAGCAATTACTGCTGCAAAACCTCTCTCTTCTGCTATATAGCCACCTGTTTGACAACTTTTATGCGTTTGGTTAATAGAAGAAAGCGACACTAATCCAATTGGTTCTCCATCATAAACTGTAACCCAATACATTTGTGTCGGATCATCACTTATCTGTTTATACCATTGCTGTTGTTCCTCTGGAGTAATAAATGGATCCGTATACATTCCTCGTGTAATGTCTTCGCGCATCCGCCATTGACGGATAATCTCTAAATATTCTTCTCTCAACTTTTTCCATTCAATCACCCATGTTCACCATCTTCTCTATATCAGAATTACTATTTTCTATTTTACCATCATTCTCACTAAATAAAATATCATATTCGTTTCCGACATATCTCTCTTTACCCAGCATAATTGCAAGCATATTTTTTAGTTCATACATAGAATTAGGAATCATAATGCGGGATTTATCTGTATAAGAGTCCAAAAGTATTTCAGCTATCCTATCATCCCGCTCAACTCCTAATTGACGATAAGTATCATAAAGACGATATGTAAGAATGATATATGGCTCCTCATTAAACATAAATTTAGGATAAATTGCTGTTGTTGATACTACAGAAATTAAAACTTTATTTGTCCTATTAGGAATTTGAATATAAAGGCCCTCAAAAATATACTTCTCTCTATCTATAAAAATAATATCTTCTAACGAACGCGCAAAGGTTTTTGCATGATTACTGCTATTTGTATGAATCTTTGCAATTACAGCATTTTTTCCGGAAATTTCTGTAATTATTTTGAGAATTTCAATACTTCTTAAGTCATATGTTTTTCCTTCCGGATTAAATGTAGAAAAATAGTATACTCGACGCTTCTCATAACGAATAAAATGGGTGCTATCCAGATTTTTTGTTGCATCGCAAATTATTTTATACATTGTAGGGTTCTGTTTTTGATCAATAACAGGAATTTTTATCTTTTTTAAATCAATATCATCTTGGCAATATTCTGGACGGTACATACAGATAGAATCTACATACCGGGCATATTTCTTCGACATTCTCCATTCAGCAATAAAGCGCTTTAATCTTTCTTTGAAAGAACCAATCAGCGAAACTGGAAAAAACATCTCTTTTTTATTATTACAATAACTTCCTGTCCCCTCATCTAAAAATGTAATAGAAAACTTAGCTGTATTTTTTGCCCAATAATTAACAAAAAAAACATTTTCCGCATAAAACCATGTTAGAATTATACGATTATATTCTTTACCTGAGCAAATATTATTTAAAATATTATTGTATGCTTTTTTATATGCAGACTCTAAAAAAAGAACTCTAAATTTTCTAAATATCCCAAATTTCAATTTATTATAATTTAAGTGTACTGGATCAACACAGTAAATATTTTGATAAACTCCACTTAATTCCACAGCATGGATAAGCGTTTCCGAAATTTGCGGGCCCATCCTTACATATAAATCCGCTTCTTCATCTGCAAAGATATTTATTCTTGCATTCGTTGCATTAACAATCTGCGTATTTGTCCACGCAAAACAAGCTATCATTCAATTTCCGCCCTTTTCAATGGTCATCCACTCTTTTTCAATTTTTTCTGCAATCGCTTTTGCTGTCAGACCATATTGGGCTAGGAGCCAAGGATAATCTCCAGCTTTTCCAAAAGTATCTGGCAATCCAATCATTATTTGTTTAGGTGTATTAACAATACCTGTTTTATGTTCTGCAACTGCAGAACCCAACCCCCCAATTATGCTGTGTTCCTCTACTGTTACAATTAACTTATGACTTGCAAAAAGTTGATCCAATAGTTTAATATCTAATGGTTTAATTGTATGCATATCAACAATTGTACAATCAATATTTTTTCGTTGGAGAACCCTAGATGCCCGGATTGATTCATAAACCATTGTTCCTGTTGCAATAATAGCTATATCTTTTCCTTCACGCAAAACGATACCTTTACCTAGTTCAAATGTATAATCTTCTTTATAGACTGCTGGATTACCAGCTACACCAGTCAGCCTCAAATATGCTGGCCCTTTATAATCTGTCAATGCGAGAATTGCTTTTGCAGTCTCCGTACAATCTGCTGGAGAAACTACAGTTAGATTTGGAATCATTTTTGTAATGGCCAAATCCTCTAGCCCATAGTGTGTATTACCTCCTACCCCCATACTAAGGCCACTTGCAAGTCCCACTACCTTAACATTAAGATTCATATATCCCAAATAGTTACGAATCATTTCATAACAGCGCATAGATGCGAACGGTGCAAATGATGCAGCAAATACACACTTTCTCGCTTTTGCTAATCCCGCTGCCACACCAATCATATTCTGTTCTGCAATTCCGACATTTAAAAATTGGCTTGGGAATTTCTGAGAAAAAACTGTTAAGCCTGCTGAAGCGGCAACATCTGCAACAAGTACCATTAAATTTGGATACTCAGGAGCAATTTCTTCTAAAATTGCTCCATATGTTTTTCTCGAGCTAAGCCGTGACCAGTACAATGCATTGGTTCCATTAAACTCAATCATTTTGCAGCTCCTTCATTGCATCATTATATTGCTCTTGCGAAATTACCGCATGGTGAAATTCTGCTTTTTTCTCTGTTAGGGAACATCCTTTTCCTTTTATTGTATCAGCAATAATCACTGTTGGTTTTCCATTTTGCAGAATCCTGCTAAATGCTTGGACTAATCCTGCAACATCATGACCATCTGTCTGGATTACATTCCATCCCATCGCTGAAAACATACAGTCTAGCTGATTTAAAGCAATAATATTACTAGATTCACCATCTAATTGCATTTGATTATTATCCACAATAGCAATTAAATGATCTAAGCCTAGTTGCCCTGCAAGCATTCCAGCCTCCCAAATACAACCTTCATTGCATTCGCCATTACCCAGCAAAACAAATACCCGATAACCAGCATTTTCCCGTTGTCCTGCAAGTGCCATTCCTACCCCAACAGAAAGCCCAACACCTAGACTTCCGCTGGAAATCTCAATACCGCATTTATGATTTTCTATACAATGTGTTTGAAAAAGACTTCCATCTTTCTCGAATGTATTCAATTCATCCTCTGTCAAAAAGCCATTTTCATATAGTGCTGAATAAAGTGCAACTGCGCTATGTCCTTTACTAAGTATAAAGCGATCACGCTCCTGTGCTTCTGCATTTTCTGGAGTAACATTCATTACTGCTCCATATAAAACAGCTAAAATTTCCGCACAAGAAAAAGCTCCGCCAATATGTCCACCTTGTTTTCCAGCTTTTAAGGTCATTCTTAAAATATCGCATCGGACTGCATTCGCCATTTTTTTTAATCGCTCTGGTTTTTCATGCTTTCTAATATTCATAATCCACCATCCACTCGCAGGATTTGCCCTGTAATAAAAGATGCTTGATCTGAGGCTAAAAATGCAATTACATTTGCAATCTCTTGGACTAATCCCTTTCTTTTCATTACTGTATTAGAAAGTATCCGGTTCATCAATTCTGATTGTATCTCGTTTCCCATGTCAGTATCAATAATTCCTGGCGCAACTGCATTTACCCGAATTCCGTATTTTCCTAACTCAACTGCTAGATTCTTTGTCGCCCCAATCAGGGCTGCCTTACTGCTTACATATTCTAGCTGCGCAGGTTCCCCATCTAAAGCTGCAACCGAAGCAAGATTTACAATTGCTCCTGTTTTCTGACGCATCATAAGCCTAGAAATATACTGCGTTAACAACATCTGCGAAAAAAAATTTACTGTAAAAACGTCCTGTAATTTCTTCATAGACATCATAGAAAAAGATGTACTGTTTGCAACCATTCCAGCATTATTTACCAAAATGCAAACAGATTGTTTTTTAGCTTGAATTTGTTTAACTCCCTGTTTTATTTCTTCCCCATTCATAAAATCAAAATAAACCGGCTCTATCCAAACATTATAATATTTGGCCAATTCGTCTATTTCTTTTTCAAAGTCTGTATCCTTTTTTCTAGCGCAAGCCCAAATATTTGCCCCATTTTGGGCAAATACTTCTACCGTAGCTCTTCCAATTCCTCTGCGTGCACCTGTAATAACTGCATTTTTTCCTTTCAGCATAGCAATCCCCCTCTCTGTCTTATGATGTACAAACTACACGTGAAAGCATAGTTACAATATCATATCCATCCCAAAACACGCCAATATTCATAGCAGATCCTATAGGAACAATTCTGTCTACTCCTTGCAGTCCATTATTTAGAATTATCTGTCGCAATTCTTCTGGATGTACTCCAAAATAAGTTATTGTTTGATACTTTGCATTTATCAAAGCACATAATTCTCCTAAATCTTCCAAATAATACTCGTAAAAATATCCACCTTTCCCTCGCAGTGCAGTTGTTTCTACTTTAGAAAGCTCAGAAAGCTGTATGCGATAAAGTAAATTACCATGCTGCCTAACAAAACTTTGTATCTCTGGATATTCAATTGCATCCTCACAAAGATGGATATACTTTTCAACTGCTGTCATTCCTTGTAATTTATAACGATTACCTGCTTCTTTTTCTACTGCATCCCAAAATCGGGTTTGTGCTTCATTGCTTCCATTTCTCCATAGAATAAGCTGTGGTGATGAACAGGCATTTTGATCCATCAAGTAGGTATCATTATAAAAGTTTTCTGCCAGATTCTTCAAATCCTGAGCTGTACATTCCAATATCGCATCCCCATTTAAAATACAAATAGAATAGCGATCCGCAAATACTATATCTATACACTTCGGCTTTACTGGATACTGCCGCATCTCTGCCACTGTTTGATCTCCACCCCAAATAATCCTCAAATCGGCCTCTTTGCAAAAAGCTGCTGTAATCTCATTATTGACTGGATAGGCAACAAAAGCTGTCCGCTCTGCAATTTGAGGATGTTGTGGTAATACCTGCCGAAAAGCGTTACAAATCATATCAACTTGTGGAAAAGGCTTTGAAGGAACTCTTACAATATTTGCATTTCCTGCTAATAAGGAAAAAAAATAGGAAAATACAAAGTTAACTGGAATATTAGATGGTGCAATATGAAATGCCAAACCACGTCCCAAGCGATTGATTGAATGATATACTTCACGGAGTTTTAGCAAATTCCCCTTGCGGCACCAGTAAGCAACGGATACTACATCTGGATAGGCTCTGATATTAGAAGCATGAAGTAATTCACTTGATAAATCTGATAAAAAATTAATTGCTTCATCACTGTAAACAGGCAAAACTCGTTTTGCAAGTCTTTCAGAACCTATTAAATATTCAATGTTGCTCATAAGTATCACTGCACCCCCTTAGTTCCGCTCCTCTCATACGGCCATAAATTTTAAAATATTTCCCCATTCTCCCACAAGGACAATCATCTTCTCCTAAAATCTCGCCTTCATCTTCTGTTAAAAGAATATGCCCTGGATAACTTGTTGGAAGAAGGGATGTTAAACAAACCAAACCTTGTTCATTTTTCTCTGCTATTTCAAAATTTTCAGGATGAAAAATTTGTATATCTGAAAAAACTGAAGCATGTAAATGTCCACATTCACACTCCATAAAAATAGATCCCGTTTGTTCAACCATTCCATAATAGTTCAAAACTTTTTGCAGTTGTGTTACGCTTATAAGTTCCATTCGAAATTCGTCTTCACTGACCGCCAATTCAGAAAGCTTTTTCCAGCCGCCACCATGAATCAGAATTCCCTTTAAAGGAAGTTTTTTATTTCGTGTTTTTAGCGTTTGATAAAAATGCTGCCAGATTATATATGTAAATCCAAACATTAATACTTCTTGTCCATAATACTTCTGACAAAAAGCATCTATTGTCTTCCAATCCAGATTCATATTTTCATCAAGCGCATAAGTCAAATCTCTTCCTAACATAGAAAATCCTAATATTCCTGCCCCCCGCGCTGAAAACATATTTCTATTTTTTAATACTGCTTTGGAATCAATAACCAGCATTGGCAGTCTAGACTTTCCTGTAAAATCTGATACAATTTTAGATAACGCCTTTGTTTGACGCGCCGATGTTGCACGATCTAAATAAATTTTTGATACACTTTGCCCACTTGTTCCAGAAGAAGTCATTGTTTTTGTTATTTCTTCGTTTCCAGTACTACGCAGATCATATTTTTTAAAAAGCCGCACAGGAAGTGGTGGATTTTTTCCTAAAACTCTCACAATCTGTTGATAAGGTTTACAAGCATTACAATGATGCTCAAATAGTCTATCTAAATACTGTTTATGTAGTTGTTCTTTTTCGATTTTCTTAAGCGCATATGGTGGTATTGTAAACAAAGTATCAAAATCAATCATTCTCATCATAAAGTTTCAGCCTCGAATAAATGATTTTCCCTGCTTCATTACGAGGGATTTTTTCAATAAAGCATACTTTAAAACCATTTCTATTAATGGAAGTATGATCTCTAATAAAAGTTGCCACTTTTTCCAATAAAGTAGCGTCAGTAACGTAAATATTCATCTGATCATCTACTCCTGTACAAGCGCAATCAAATCCTTCTTGTTTCAACATATTCTCCACTTCATCCATATTTACCCGATTTCCAAAAATTTTGAGAAATCTTTTTTTCCGCCCCACAATATAATAAAAACCATCTGCGTCACGCTTTGCCATATCACCTGTTTGTAATTCTCCATGGTTTTCATCTTCTTTTGCTAAATCTGCACAATTTTGTGCATAACCTAAAGTTACATTTTCCCCGCAATAAATTAGTTCACCGGTCATTTCTGGTTCTTCAATTGCTTTTCCATTTTCATCTGCCAACCAGAAATGTCCATTTGGTACCGCAATTCCGATGCTACCTGCTTTGCTTTGTGCAAACTTCCATGGTAAATAAGACATTCGTGCAGTTGCCTCCGTCTGACCATACATCACTATCATTTCGATACCTTTATATTTACAGATTTCTGAAAATTCTTTTGATAACTCTTTTGATAATTTTCCACCAGCCTGTGTAATATACCGTAAACTGGGTAATTCCATTCTTTTAAAATTTAATTTTTTTAAAATTTCATAGGTATATGGAACACCACCAAATGTTGTTGCACATTGCTCTTTAAACAAATTCCAAAATCTTTTTTCAAGCAATGACGCTTCTGTTAAAATAATTGCTGCACCTTGTGCTAAATGAGTTTGAATAATTGATAGACCATAAGTATAACTCATAGGCAATGTTGTAATTGCCCGGTCTTTTTCTGTAATATGGAGATATTCTACAATCGATCCTGTATTTGCTTCAATATTTTTTACTGATTGCCGAACAAGTTTAGGACTTCCGGTACTTCCCGATGTTGTCAACAATACTGCTAATTCATCAGCCAATTTATAATCCTGCTGAAAATTAAGTTTGAGCAAGATATAAGATTCACCACTCCATACTATATTCCCACAGATCGACAGATCGTGTTTCTTTGGGAAAAAAATATAGGAAGGTCTATATGTTTGCAAAAGCCGTTCTAACAATTCTGAAGTTGTTTGTTCTGGAAGTAAAAGAGGAACTATCCTGTGCCGTAAAAAACCTAAATATCCTGCCACAGACTCAGCACAATTAGAGCATATGGAAAATACTAGACAACGTCTTTCAAAACATAAACCTATCTTATCTGAAATATCTAATAATTCTTTATAACTAAGAGAATTTCCATTTTCCATAACCAAAGCTGTATTTATATTATATTGTTCTAATATATCCCAGAAAGCCACAAAATCCCTCTATTCGTACTATTTTTCGGTATTTAAAGCTCAACATCATACTTTGCCATATATTCTTTTCCTTTTTCGTAAGAGCTAAAATCAATAATATCATCTGTATCAAACATGATATCAAAAGCATCTTCTAATGTTGCAATCAACTGCATATGTCCCACACTATCCCATGTATCAACAGATTGATATGTTAAACCTTGTAACTGTTGCTCCTCAACTCCAAGAGAATTTATAAAAGCTTCATTGTATTTTTCCAAATTTGTCATGATAATAACTTCCTTCTTAAAATATTTTTAAACTCTTCTATTTTTTTAGGTTGAAAAACCCTTTCTGAATTATGATAAAGTGTATTTAGCTTTTCCACTAACAACGACATTTTCTCTCTTTTTTTCTTTATTCCCCCGTAAAGCTGATTTGTAAAAATTACAATCGGTTCCTCTCCAAGAATATATCGCGGATAAAATAGGCAAGAGGAACCTCTGGAAATTAGAATTTGAGTTTCCCACCTTGCTGTATATAACACATACTCAAAAGGAAATCGTTCTGTTTCCCAATAAATCTGAGGGTCTAAAAATTTTTTTAGATGATTTACCTTTCCCATAGTATCTGGATGTGGACGGATAATGATATTTTCTGGATGTGCTATTAATATTATTATTCGCAATAATATCAATGTTTTTTTGTAATCTAACAAATGTTCTGGTTGTAAAAAAAATATTATCCGTCTGGAGCGATATACCTCTAAAGAAAGATTCTTCACACAGTTTGAAATTAGTTGATAAAATTTAGATAATCTATACTCACCAATTGGATATATTGGTTTCTCAACATAATCTAAACATCCTTCAGGACAAGCAAGAAACATTTTCTTAACCGCATAAATTACTTCTTCATAAATATTGGAATATCGTATTTTTTGTATTATCTTGTTTCGCAATTCATTTAATGGATCACATTTTAAAATTGCTTTAAATCCATAATAATTAGCTGTACCTTCCTCTATTATGCAAATTTCTATCGAAGAATTATATTGTTTTAAATACTGAAACAGCATAATTGTTTCTGACCATAAAGCGCCTGAAAAAAGAGCAGTATAACTATCTGTTATTTCTTTAAGCTGAATAAAATAGTTTTTCTTATATTGTTGGTATGAAAAAATCTTTAAAAACCTTCGCTTAATAGAAACCATATCCTTAAATGGTGGCTCAATCCAGATTATGTTCCGAAATACCTGCTGCTTTTCTAAATTATGTACCAAATTCCAGGATATACGGGACAATTTTAATATAAATAAATCTGCTAATAAATCGGAAAAATGATTTAATTTAGTTTTTACTGCATTTAATATAAGCGTATCCGTCCATACATAAAATGCCAATACCTGTATCTGTTCTTGATAAACGTCAGCTTCCATTTTATCTACCTATTTTCAGTTTTTTCTTATCTATTTGATTACGATATATTCTCGCCAAGCGTTTTATATTTGCCCGCATATTTGAACTTGGCGGGACAATCATATTTATAACCTTTGCTTTTATCATTTTTTGAAAATTGGGTTCAAAATGTATTCGAGGCAATTCACATACTTGGAATGTATGTTTATTTTTTGTATAGTATCCCCCTAGCAGACGTTCTGCTAAATATCCATCTACACGCTTTTCTTGGAGACTATATCCACTTATATCCACTCGCTTATCAAATTCATTCAAAATAGAAAATAACCAGCTACAATAATTATAAAATATATCCTTTCTCATGATAAAAATATTTCCAAAATAGCTGATGGTTCCTAAAAAATATTCTTCTAGTGCCGGTGTATATTCTGGAAAAAACTCTTGTACAATTTGCTTTGTCAGGTCTAAGTCTTTTTTATAATGGAAAGAAGAATTTGCATAATGTTCTTGGACAGAAAGGTGCATATTCTCTCCTATTGGAATAATAAGATCATATTCTTGAATTAATTTTGAAAAATCATTATAGCCAAGTTCCTCTAGTAACGCTAATTCAGGTTTTTTCTTTATTTGATAAGGCCGTTTTACTTTAAAATCAGGATAGAGATATCTTCGATAATGGAAGAATCCATAATAATCTGCATTTATATTTTTCCATGCCCAGTATTGTGCCGTTAACTCACAATAAGATCGGTTTTTTAACGAAATATTATCATCTGTATCGTCATAAAAAAATCCTGGAAAATGACGGTCTGCTAATGCTGCACCTACTTGAGTTGGAACTAACAATGGGTGATTTGGTATTTCTGTTGGTTGATGACAACAAACAAATATCTTGATATCCGCCACTATTTTCCCTCCATCTGATTAAAAACTAACGATGTTTGGCCTCATATTATTGGTTCTATCATTTTTTCCTATTAGCAATAAATATTATTTTTTATTATATAAAATCTAATTTTGTACCATTTATTTACTTTTAGAATCTTGAAAAAGTACACCCAAATTTTTAGCTGCATTTAAAGCTACATTACCATGATGACCATTTTTACACAGAAAAAGCCTCCCACCAAAATAACGAACTCCTGGCACATGGTTTTCATTATAACGTTTTATTGGGGCTCCACAATGACAACACTGAGAAGCTGTATGATAAGGGGAAACTGTTGTTAAAATGATACCTTCTTTCCAAGCCTTATATTTCAGGAATCGGATAATTCGTTTTCCTAAAAAACATTCCATCCCTTGACCATAAAGATAGCCATCCACTTCCGCATATTTAGGTGCAATAATCCCTTTTACACCTTTTTCTCTGCAATAATCAACTATTCTCCGGCTGACTAAATGGGCATAATAATTACTTAAACGAAAAATTGCTCTCTTAAACTTTTGACCACCCTTTCCAGCATTTTTTCTAATTTTTTTCATCCGGTTCAGCAGGCGCTTTCTACGGTATGCAAACTCTTTTCCACCCCCGTACAAAGTACGAGTCTGTCACATGACCGTCGCCGCTGAACACAGCACAAGCTGCTAAAACTTCTGAAGCTGTAAAGTGGACTGCACAAAAACTTTCTTTTTCTGCTTTGCGTTCCTTTAGTTTTCTAATGTCTTTTACCTGGAATTTTACAGGCACATTCAAAAGGATTTTCCTGCCTTTGTTAATCAGAGATGGCGAAAGAATTATCCCCTCTTTCGGCAATTTTCGACCATAATAGGTATGCCGAACCCAAATCCAGGAACGCCTATTCCATAATTTGAGTAAGATGCTGCCTTCTCCAAACTCCTTAAACATTCCCTTGTAAAATACAACAGAAGCATGGAAACTTTTTGCTGGAGCAGGCTTTCCCTTTTTCCATAAATACCCTTTTTTCTGCCTTTTCTTTTTTCCGTTCCCAATTTTGTAATAATCCTATATAGGAACGGATATGACTAATGGCTGCATTGATTGCAGACCGACGAAAGTATAAAGGAACTTTGTGGAATGGTAAAGACATCATAACTGGATGTTTATCCCGTCCTATAATTGTCATTTGTTCCAATTGACGCAATAATTCCATATTGCCTAATTCCAGAAATTCTAAATGCTCTGTTAAAATCTTGTAATAAAACTCTAATACTTTGTTATAAAGACTTTCTGTTTCCTGAATCCAGTCAATATGCCTGCATCGTAGCTTTAACCGATAAGCAACAGTAGAACTTCCTACTTTTTCAGCCATAGGGGCCTCCAAAAATAATACAACTCGCAACACCCTTTGCCTTTTCTGGCAACTTTGCTCATGCTTGCATCATGCGAGGCATAAACAGGCGGTGCTGTACCTGTAACGGCTGCCGTGCCCTGCGGCTCTCATAGACTTCTGCCACACCGGGTTGTTTCCAATCCAGATTCTTTACCAAGTTCATTGGCTATTTGTAATTCCTAAAGTGATAGCTTCTACACAGTTGTGCTTATTGTTACTATAGCAACAATAAGCACAAAAAAGGAGCACCTTTTTTTTGGAACTTTACTATCCTATTATAGTTTGAGCGACCCGATAAGTCAAGAGTCTATGAACAAAAATAAAACGAAAATAAGTAACACCAATTTTATACTATAAATGAGCAAATTCAGGAATTGACGAAAGCAGACCGGCAGCGGTGAAGGCCGGTGAGGAAGGGCACA
>RAZJ01000171.1 GCA_003612625.1 bacterium 1XD42-1
ACTTGATGTCATCTTTTTGACTTTTGTCTATTTTGCTCTTGCTGTGGATGCTCTTATGTGAACACGTCCTAGTGTGAAAGTGAGTGCCGGGGCAGTAGAGACTGAAAATGGACGCACAAAAGCATCCCTGCAAACGATATATTTTGCAAGGAGAAATTGTATTTAATCAGAGCTAAGTAACAGATAAGCCCTGTTTTTCAAGGAAGCGTGTAGCCTGTTTAATTGCTTTGGCTAGTTGCTGTTCCTTCAAATGTTCTGGCATATCGATTTTGTAGAGGTCAGCAGGATTCCAAAGCTCACCGGTAGAGAACATCGAATAGATGGCAGTTAGAATCATTCTGGCAATGGCGATAATCGCTCTTTTCTTGCCACGGCGCTTGGCGATTCGCTCATACTTCAAGGCATAGTAAGGATTGTTCTTGTCTTTCACTGCGGCGTGAGCAACTTGAACCAAAATAGGCTTCAAATAGACACCAGCTCTGGAAATACGGACAGATTTCTTCTTGCCGGCAGATTCATTGCTGCCAGGAGCGAGGCCGGCCCAGCAACACAAACGCTTAGAGGAAGTAAACTGACCCATATTTACACCGATTTCAGAGATGATGGTAATTGCGGAGTTGCGTTCAATGCCCGGAATGGTGCATAGCAGATCGATCTGGCTATCATACTTTTCCACCATCGTATTGACACAGGCATCTACCTTGGTGATTAGGGATTCGATGAAATTATGGTGTTCACGGATGATTTTGATTCGCTCTTTTTGCTCAGGGGCAATAGAGAAGCCTTCAATGGATTCCAGTACCAAGTCAGCTTTCTTTTTGAGAGAACGCTTCAACAGGGAAACACAATGGTCAGGGGAAAAAGATTCGTCGGAAGCGAGGTAATCCGTAATAGCAGTTGCGGATACACCAAACATGTCAGACACAACAGAATCCAATGCCACATTGCAGACGGTGAAAGCATTCTGAAAGCGGTTTTTTTCGCTGCTTTTCATTGAAGTGAGTTTGTAGCGGTAGCGGGTAAGCTCCCGAAGAATGCGGATATCCAGTTCCGGGATAAAGCTGCTTTTCACAAGACCAAGGCGAAACAGATCGCCGATCCACTTGGAATCTTTCGCATCATCCTTGTTCCCTTTGACAGCTTTCACCCATTTTGGGTTAGCAATGACCGCCTGGATACCACGGCGGTCCAGAATGTTGAACACCGGAATCCAATACTTCCCGGTGGACTCCATGCAGACATCCAGACAATTGTGTTCTAAGAGCCAATCTGCGAATCGGTTTAAGTCAGAGTTGAAGGTACTGAAACGCTTCTTCTGATAA
>RAZJ01000172.1 GCA_003612625.1 bacterium 1XD42-1
CCCAATATTGCCACCTTAGAAAAATTCCAAGCCGAAAGCTTCCGGACTGCATATCTCCAGGCCAATCGTGAACAGCGACGCTCCATGTGGCGCAATCTTATCAGAGCAATTTTTATCACTTCTGATAATCGGATTGAGCGGATTTCTTTTGCTTAAAATTTATAGTAATTACAACTAAACATCGGCAAAGGCCGGGCCGAGGGCCGCCACCATCCCTACCAGCTTGTGGGCCAAATCCGCCCCCGCCGCCAGCCGGTAGGCCGTCCCCACCTTTAGGCAGGCCCAGCCGATGAACAGATAGGGCAGGTTTGGCAAAAGGTACTTTTTCAGCTTATCTGTCCTCATGGGCGGCCTCCTTTACGCGGTCTTTCTTGTGGGCGGGGTTATGCAGTATCTCGGCGGCGGCCCGTCTGAGCTGTTCCCGGATGGGTACGCGGTCAGTCTTTGCCTTATCCAGCACCCGGCGGGAATACTCCCCGAAACAAGCGGTGATTGCGTCCGCCTGCCCGGACTTGAAGAACAGCAGGTATTTGTCCGGCCCGGTCTTGTAAAAGGCGTAGTCCACGCCCCAGCGCCGGGCCACCCGGTCAAATTCCTTTGGGGCCCCGGTGAGCTCGATGCTGTTGGTCGCCGCGCCGTGGGCCATGAGCTTTTTCACGGACTGCCTGCCGTGGGGCGTCTGGTGGGCCCGCCGTTCCTTTTGTATCTTCCGGCCAGCCGCCTGCAGCGCATAGGCCAGCACGCGGGCCGAAAGTTTTCCCGTTCTGATAGAAAGTGCTATCGTGCGCCGGGAAACATCCTCGTCAATCAATCAGAACCGCCTCCTTTCATGGGGGGATAGGCCCTCCGGCCTTTGGGACATTTTGTCTCGAAGGCACCGCTCATCCCGGCCCGTTTCCGGGTGCTTGCGTTCAGCCGCCAGAGAGGAACGGTCAATCACTTCCTTGTAGGCGGCCATCTGCTCCCGGATGGAGAGCCAGGGGAGGGCAAAAACCTTGTGCTCCTTGGGAATATCCTGGATGCCGCGATATATTTCTTTGAGGTCGCCAGTCTGCACGATATAGCCGCCGGGGGCGAAGTGGCCGCCCTCGTTGATGGACACGTCCCGCCCGTATGCCTCATAGTCAACATAGCCTTTCAGCTCGGCGGGGATTTCCAAATCCTCCGTGTAGTAGCGGCCCAAATCGTCCTCGCTTTCAATGTCCGGGTAAAATTCAAAGCAATCCAGATTTTCCGCAAGGTTGATGATGTCCGCCACGCTGGAGGTATGCGCCCCCATATGGAGCGCGGCCTC
>RAZJ01000173.1 GCA_003612625.1 bacterium 1XD42-1
TTTCCAACTACAACCCCGCAGATGTTAAAAAATACCGCGCGCGGGTACAAATCCGGAGAAAGTCTATAATAGGCATTGCCATCAATGTATTTGCGTCAATCCGTTCTCCAACCGGGCCACGATAGGTGCAGGCCCGGACGGCCATCCCCACCAAATAATCTTCGGAATAATAATTGTTGTTTGTCAAAAATTTCTTGTTTTGCGCCATCTCAGATTCAATTGCTAAGCTGTCTCTGCCTGTAAGGGTTGTCCAGTTAAAAGTAAGTTTCTCATGAGTTTTTCCTTCATAGGTGAAAGGCTCCGGAAAATGATGGGTATAGCTATTAAAGTCAAAAGTGCGGCAGCCCGGTCAAGGACTTCCTGGTTGGCAGTCTTTACAATTACCGGCAATTTTTAACCGCCTCCAGTTCCACCCGGAGCATCCCCATTTCTGAAGCTGCCGCCGCAACATAAAATTTCCGGAAGAATCCGCCCCCGCCTTCCTGGTTGTTGATTTCCAAAAGGGTGCCCTGTTTCGGCAGCTTGCCGCCTAAATCCTTTTGTGCGCAGTGTAAGACTGCCGTAACCAGGTGAAGCCCATAAATATGATCATCTGCCAGCCGCTTCCGTTCCTCACTGACAGGGCCTTCCAGCACCACGGGAACGTCTTGATATATCGTGCTGTCATACCGGATTGTACGCAGGTCTGCAAATTCATCTAAATTGAGAAATACATTATAAATATCGTCAAAGAATTGTTCCCGGAATGGATTCAATCAATCCTCACGGCGATTTTTCCACCCGATGCTCCTGTTTCCGATGCCGCCATGCCCGCCGGTATATTTTTATCCGCTGTTTTTGTGACGGTTTTGTTGGCGGCATCCCAATATACCGCATCACCATAGCCAATCGTTTCTGCCGTTTCCATCTCATATATACCGGTTAAGGATACGCCTAACCGCTTTGCCAGATTTTCCTGGGATAGTCCCAGCGCAAGGCGTTTTGACTTTATAATGTCTTTCATGATCATCCTTCCACTATTTAACGATCCTCAGAATTTGATTCAAATTTTAACCATGCAGTAAAACAGTCAATGGGAATCGCTTCCATTGTTATTTCCCCATCGTTATCCACTTCTTTAAAAAGTTTTACATTTGTTGCTTTTGTACCTTCGATTTCTATTGCCGCGGTGTATCGCTTTGACGGGTTTCCCGCTAACATATTGCTAAATCTGTTGCTGCAGAATATGAGAATGAATTTAATGATACTAAAATAAAACAGCTTGAAAGAC
>RAZJ01000174.1 GCA_003612625.1 bacterium 1XD42-1
AAATAAAAAATTTAAAAAAGGATTATGTCAGTTTATATAATAAACAATTAAACGGCATGCGTTATCTAATTTTATATTCAAAAAATCCTTTGCAAGAAAAAGATATTAAACTTATCCATAACCTAATTAACTGTAAACCTGTTTTTGAGAATAGTAAACTTGGATGGGATTTTAAATTTATCAACCGAATGAACGTTATATTTGTAACAAATTCAGAGCACGATTTAGATTTACTAAAGAAAAGCAAAATCCCGCAAACATATATTACAATTAATCACTATCTTTTAGAAGAAATGGAAGAGCTTACACTTCCATGCATTCATTGGCTTCGTACAGTTTTTGCGTTTTATGGTGCACATCTTCTTATTGATAAAAATTTATTAAAAAATACCGAAAAGCAATGGGGAAAACTATCAAAACCTAAAAAGACAAATTCCTTATTTGAGAAATTTCTGCAAGAAAATTGTGAATATAATGAATCCTATCACATCGCAGGGAGTAAAATTCTGCAGGCTTACAAAGAATATTGTTTCCTGTCAGGAGATGTCCCTTTATCTAAAAAAGAATTTAAAGAAAAGTTGCTTTCTATTTTAGAAACAAAATATCCTAATCTTGCTGCCCAGAACAAACTTTATTATAGACCTCATTATAATTCAGAATCTAATCCTTATTGTTATATGGGAATTAGACTAAAACAGCTTGAAAACTCCGATTCTGATCCATCTGTAAATCAAAATTGTGAATCTGCAAACTGTGGTTCCCCTGATGAGTCTTTAGATTATGAAACCTTTTGTAAATTTTTAGATTCTCTTAATGAATATATCCCTAAAGATTTCTTTCATCTCTATCGTAAAGAAGCAATAGAATGGTTTTATCAGTATTAACAAAGAAATCTTGCAAATGAAAAGCCCGCTATTTTATTCCTAAGCAATAACAGATTTAGGATACAGCTATCTTTCATGTAAAATTAAAAAGTGGTAGTTACATACTATTAAATTGTATATATTCCTTCCAATTTGGAATACTAACTGCAGGAAAAAAGGAGTGACTCCACTTGTGAAAAGTGTTAAAAATAGCTGTACATCTAATAAATTATCTCAACGTATTTGGTTAAATTATTTTAATGACAAACTACTTGAACAGGGTCTTATTACAGATTCTGAGTATCGTTGTATACGTGAAAAAATATTAGGACGTGTTCACATAAGAGCATCCACAGCAAGAGCAAAATAGACAAAAGTCAAAAAGATGACATCAAGT
>RAZJ01000175.1 GCA_003612625.1 bacterium 1XD42-1
CCGTAACCGGAGAAAGCGTTTTGCCCTCCGTTTTTCCTTGATTGCTGGCATTTGCAACTTTGACCGCTTAGCTTAATTTCGCAAGAGGTCTATTAAAAAAGATTAAGTTATGGCGTACCAATTCATTCAAATCATAAAAAGTGAAATTAAAAAAAGATCGACAATGATCATAATCAATAATTACTAATGGAAAAAAGGGACTGAAATTATATGAGCAAATCTCTTCAAACTTTTTTGCAAGTGATGAAGGAATAAATGAAAGCGTATGTAATAATGTTTTAGGAATTGCCCCTGGAGAGTTACATTCACGTGCTAATAATGTCCCCCATATAATTTGAATCTCTTCATTTGAAACATGTTGTGCAGCATCCATGAAAAGGGACATCCAACTATCGTCTACAGATTCCGCATGATTCGATTCGCTTAACTGTTCTATTGCGAGATTTACAATAGAGTTTTGGTTGATATATTTTTTTAGAGTTTCACGAGCTTTGGAAATATAAGCAGCCTGTAAAAGAGGAGGAATGGAAGAATTATTTTTGATTTGTTCAATTAAATAATGCACAGCTTCTTCTTCATCCTTTCTTTTGCCACCGAATCCTGGAATGAAACCAATACCACGATAAAGTTTAGACAGTAATCCGGTTGCTTTGTCTGCGGTTTTAATTGTTTCATCAATAGTATTAAGTAATTCAAAGCACATACAAAATTCCCCTTTTAATTTAAGAGTTTTAACAACCTCTCTGGGGCGGCAACCCCGGACATAGAAAAAGAGCCGGACGGCAATCCGGCAAAATGAATACATACAAAGAATAGCATACCTATTGCATGAAATCAAGAACAACGAAACAAAACGGCCCCCTGCGTCCGTGAAACGCAGAAAGGCCACGCAACCCTAAGCAACTTAAATCACATAGGGCCGCAGGAACATTGTAACACATTTCCTGCTGTCCTTCAAGACAGGAGGAATTTTTTTGGCAAATAACCAGCAAAACCTTGAGGAGCGGGTTGAAAACCTGGAACAGCGTGTAACGGCGCTGGAAAACCAGCCCGGCAAAAACCCCAATCCAAACAACCGCCTGGAACAGCTTGTGGAGAATCTGCTTAACGATGCTCTTTCAAACGCATAGGACACGCCGCATATTTCATAATTTTAATTCTATAAATGAGCAAATCTGAAAAATGACAAAAAAGAGGGCATAGCCTCAAGTGTTATAATGGAAGCACGACC
>RAZJ01000176.1 GCA_003612625.1 bacterium 1XD42-1
TGACGGTGATGGGCTGGTCAATGGTGACGGTGCCGCTGACCGCGTACCAGCCCGCAGTCCATGTGACCGCCTTGGCGCTGTTTTCAACGAGGGTACAGGTTTCGGTCTTGCTCTCATAGGTCACTTGGCTGCCGTCCCAGGACGCCTCTTGATACTCGACAGATTCCGTTATTGGGGCAGGGTCGTTGGCCCCGTCCAGCGCCCCTTGCAGCTCATAACAGCGGGACAGGTCGATCTGTTCCTGTTCGTCCTCGGTCAGCATTGAAAACAAAGCGAGGATTTCGTCAAGCTGCGCCCGCACCTCGTCCGCATTATCCTCCGTCACTTTATCCGGCAGGGCGGCGATCAGGTCCTCAATGGGGCAGATACGGCACTCATAAGTACACGGACTTCCTTCACTGTCCTCCGATTCCGGCTGGTAGCCGCAGGCATCGTCATGTTCCTGATGATGCTTGCAGATGCCGGTATCTTCCGGCTGTTTTGTATCTTCTTTTTCAGCTTTCCCTTTGCAGTCCGACAGGCCGGCATTCTCTGCGCCGCAGACCAGGCAGTCAGGATTGATTTGACCCTCTGTACAGAGGGTCAAACAAGAGCAATGCTCTTGTTTGATGATTCCTGTTTCCGGTTCCTCGTCGGCTTCGCCGCTGTCCTGCGGATTGCAGATTTCACACACATAGGTGCATGGTGTTCCCGGCGTACTTTCGGTGTAGCCGCACTCGCTGTCATGCTCATGCCGGCAGTCCAATTTTTCCGTAATACAGCCGCTTTCCCCATCGCAGATATGGGGGCAGTTTTCCGGCTCCCGTTTCTCTGCGTTTGCCGGAGTAGCCTCGTTGCCCGATACGCTGTCCTCTGTTTCCGACCGGTAACACTCCGGCGTATGCTCGTGGACGCACTCGGTCACTTCGGTGTAGCAGTCCTCTGTGTGTTCGTGGCCGCATGGCGTTCCCGGCGTTTCTTCCGTATAGCCGCAATCGTCCGTATGCGCGGCGTGGTGTTCGCACAGCCCGGTTTCCGGCTGTCCTCTGTCTGCCACCGCATGAACCGGAGTTCCTGACATGGTGACGATCATCACCGCAGACAGCAGGAACGCCAGCGGCCTCCTTAACTTGTTTCTCATAAAATGCCCTCCTGATATTTTGAAAAATGTATGGTTC
>RAZJ01000177.1 GCA_003612625.1 bacterium 1XD42-1
CTTGGCGTGTGGGGCGTTATCAACCTGCTGGAAGGTTACGGCAACGACAACCCTGGCGCGAATGCTCATGTACGGTAAAGAAGCAAGCAACCGAAAACAAGAGATAGACCGCCAGCACCACACTATTCCGAACCAAAGAAACCAAAGACCAAAAGACAAGCACCGTGGAAATGTGTATAACTTGCTATTCCGTCATGGAAAAGTCCGTTCACAGAACATGGAAAAGCTAAAGTGCAGCTTTCCCACATTCTGCAAACAGACTTTCCCACAACTCCATAAGATAGCAAGTTATGCACATTACGCACAGTGCCGACTACTACGGAATCCCTCTAGTTCCTGTTAAATAAAAGGCAAGAAATATTATATGCTTATTTGTTGATAAAGTATAAAATATGCAGAACAATATTGCTATAGTTTATACTGCCATATATAATCTCTAATGGCATTGAAAAAATAAAGAAATTGATTAGAAATAGATTTTTATTTGTTAATCTTAAGAAAGATATTCAAAAGGAGGACATATTTATGGCACAAAGCATACTAATTGTAGATGACGAAAATGAAATTATATCAATGCTGTATCGTTATTTCAGTAAACTTGGATATACAGTATATACTGCAACAGAAGGAAAAACTGCATTAAAAGAAGTAGAAAAGAATCCTAACATTATTTTGTTAGATGTTAATATGCCGGATATAGACGGATTTACTATTTGTGAAAGAATACGGGATTATGTTTCATGCCCTATTATTTTTTTAACAGCACGTATTGAAGATAGTGATAAAATAAAAGGTTTTTCTATTGGAGCAGATGACTATGTAATAAAACCATTTTCTATTGATGAATTAGAAGCTCGTATTGCAGCACATCTCCGTAGAGAAAAAAGGCACAATATAGCTTCAAAAGTGCAATTTGATGATGATATGGTTATAGATTATTCCTCGCGTATTGTGTTTTACCATAATACGGATATAGCTTTTACCAAAAAGGAATTTGATATAATATCTTTCCTTTCACAAAACAAAGGGATTGTTTTTGATCGGGAAACTATTTATGAAGAAGTTTGGGGGTTAGACGGAGTTGGCGATAATACAGTTGTCACAGAGCATATCAGACGTATTAGGGCAAAATTTTTATCTTTAGGCGATAGA
>RAZJ01000178.1 GCA_003612625.1 bacterium 1XD42-1
TATAATTCCAGAAACAAATATGACGCTGACAATTCTTATGGCTGCTCCAGCTACCGGCAGTATACCCGGAACTGTACCATGCACTATATCCGGGTATCTATAGGATAATGCAATAACATTTGGTGACTGAATAAATGCATGTAGAACACAATCGATGGGGCGCCGGATGCGGTGAAAGTCGCATGTCCGGTGCTAGTCGGGGGAAAAGCTGGAGATAACCTCAAAGGCTTACCTATCGAAACAAGCCGAAGCCCTCTACTATCAGGCGCTGATCGCCTATATCTGGTACGAAGCGCCGGAGGAAGAAAAGAACATGACCACCCTGCTGGAGATGCTCAATGCGTCCGAGGTGCGGGAGGATGATGAAAACTTCAAAAACGCCGTTGACCTGATGTTTGACGCGCTGGAAAAACGCGACCCACAACATTTTGCGGTGCGCCAGTATAAGAAATACAAAATGGCGGCAGGCAAAACAGCTAAATCTATACTTATTAGCTGCGGCGCTCGTATGGCTCCCTTTGACATCCGGGAGGTACGGGAACTGATGGAGGGCGATGAACTGGAACTTGAAAAGATAGGCGACCGCAAGACGGCGCTGTTCTGTATCGTGTCCGACACGGATATGACATTCAATTTCATTTCTGCGATGGTTTATACGCAGATGTTCAACGTCCTGTGCGACAAGGCGCTGGAAAACGGCGGCGCACTGAAAACCCATGTTACCTGCCTGCTGGACGAATTTGCCAACCAGAAAATCCCCAACTTCCAGCACCTGATTTCCGTTATCCGAAGCCGCGAGATTTCCGCCCATATCGTAGTGCAGACGCAGAGCCAGTTAAAGGCCGTCTACAAAGACCATGCGGAAACCATCATCGGCAACTGCTCCTGCGTCCTGTTTTTGGGCGGCAAGGAGCGCAGCACCCTGAAAGAGATTTCGGAAACGCTGGGAAAGGAAACCATCGACCTTTTCAACACCTCCGACACGCGGGGAAGCCAGCGCAGCATGGGGGTAAATTACCAGAAACTCGGAAAAGAACTGATGTCAACCGATGAATTGGCGGTAATGGACGGCGGCAAGTGCATCTTGCAGGTGCAGGGCGTAAGGCCGTTTTTCAGCGACAAATTTGACATTAC
>RAZJ01000179.1 GCA_003612625.1 bacterium 1XD42-1
TCCGTCTGCCCGGCCTCCACCCATTCCGGGAGTTTTTCCGGGATACGGTCGCGCTTTTGGAAAAAGAGGATGTCCGTGGTGACTTCGGTTCCGGCGTTGGCCTTGAACGCATTGCTGGGCAGGCGGACTGCGCCTAATAAATCGGCTTTTTGCGCCAGCGCCTCCCGCACCTTGCTGTTTTTCTTGTCCATCGTGCCTTTGGTGGTGATAAAGGCCACAATGCCGCCGGGACGCACCTTGTCCAGCGTTTTGGTGATGAAATAATCGTGAATCATCAGGTTCTGGCGGTCGTACCGCTTGTCATGCACCTGATAGCTGCCAAAGGGGACGTTGCCCACCGCCAGGTCAAAGAAATCGTCCGGGTGGTCGGTGCGCTCAAAGCCGTCTACTGTAATATCCGCCTTTTGGTATAGCTGTTTTGCGATGCGCCCGGTCAGGTCGTCCAGCTCCACGCCATAGAGTTTTGCCGCCGCCAATTTTTCCGGCAGCATCCCGAAAAAGTTTCCGATACCCATAGACGGCTCCAAAACTGTCCCAGGCGTAAAGTCCATCTGTTCCACCGCGTTGTAGATTGCCTGGATAACGGTGGGGCTGGTATAGTGGGCATTGAGAACCGTGCTTTGTGCAGACTGGTACTCCGCAGGGGTGAGCAGTTCTTTCAGTTCGGCGTATTCCTTTGCCCACTTGGGGTCATTAGGCTCAAAGGCGTGGGAAATGCCGCCCCAGCCCACATAGCGGGACAAAATAGTCTGTTCCTCTGGTGTGGCAAGGCGTTTTTCGGCTTCAATCTGTTTCAGGGTGCGGATAGCTTCCACGTTGTACTGGTACTTGGTTTTTTCACCGCCCACGCCTAAATTTTCATCGGTGATCTGGAAGTTGTGGCGTTCTGGTTCAAACCGCAGGGGCTGTAAAATAATCTTGCTGGGGAATACCCTGCCGCCCACTTCCTCCTGGGCGCGGCGGGCCTGCTTCTGCGCCGGGGTTTCGGTAATCTGCCCGCCGTCAATCTCCATCGGTTCCGGCACAGGCTTGGGTTCTGCTGGTGCAGGGGGAACATCCGGGGTAAGGTCAAAGGTCTGCTGTTCCCGTTCCTCCACAAACTGCCGCACAAAGGGGAT
>RAZJ01000180.1 GCA_003612625.1 bacterium 1XD42-1
AGCTTTTCCAGAATCCCGGCGCGGGTGGCAGGCGTACCCAATCCCTTGCGCTCGGCAGTATCCGGCATATCCTCTTTACCGGCGTTCTCCATAGCCGACAGCAGAGTATCTTCGGTGAAATGTTTTGGCGGGCTGGTTTTCCCCTCCTTGACGGAGGCATTGGAAACGGGCAAAGACTGGCCCTCGGAGAGTTCCGGCAGCGTCTTTTCCTCTGGCCCGCCCTCCGGCTCCGGGGCATTTTTCAGACCGGCGTGATAAGCGGCATCCAGCTTGCGCCAGCCGGGGTGTTTCACCGTTCTGCCCTTTACAGCAAATTCCGTACCGGCACATTCCACAGTAACAGAAGTTTCTTCATAACAATAAGGTTCCGCCACCGCACACAACAACCTTGCGGCCACCAGCTCCAATACCGCTTTCTCGCCAGCAGGCAGGCCGGAGAGGTCCGCCCCCTGAAGGTTGCGGGTGGGGATCACCGCATGGTGGTCGGTCACTTTCTTATCGTTGATGACCGCCTCCGGGTTGCAGACAATGGCAATCCCTTTTCGGAACGGCATCGCGTTGGCGGTGAGGTTGACTAACACCGGCAGGCCCTCCGCCATATCCGAGGTCAGATACCGGCTGTCCGTCCGGGGATAGGTACACAGTTTTTTCTCATAGAGATTTTGCAGATAATCAAGCGTTTGCTGGGCGGTAAACCCCAGCAGGCGGTTGGCGTCCCGCTGTAAGGTGGTCAGGTCATAAAGGGCGGGCGGCTTTTCGGACTTCTCTTTCCGCTGCGCCTGCTTCACCACCGCAGAACCGCCCCGGCAGGCGGTTTGCAGCTCTTTCGCGGCGGTTTTGTCTTTCATCCGCGCCCCCACAGCGGTAAATCCGGGCAGCTCCAGCGCCACCGTATAGAACGGCTCCGGCTGGAAGGCTTCAATCTCTGCTTCCCGCTGGACGATAAGGGCCAGTGTCGGGGACATGACCCGACCGATGTTGAGGGTCCGGCGGTACAGCACTGAAAACAGCCGGGTGGCGTTGATGCCCACCAGCCAGTCAGCCTTGGCGCGGCAGAGCGCCGCCTGATGCAGACCGTCATAGTCCGCGCCGGGGCGGAGGTTTTCAAAGCCCTC
>RAZJ01000017.1 GCA_003612625.1 bacterium 1XD42-1
CGATAAATCCCGCAAATTGTCGCATGATGCCGGACAGCAGCGGGGCGGTTTGGGAATCAGCGGCAAACCCCTGGACATAGGCCAGGGCCGCGCCGGTCCGCGTGTCAGGGATGCCGCACATACCGGTGATTTCTTCCGGGGTATTAACCCCGCATTCCCGCAGGACAGGAGCGGGACAGAGGACCCGCAGGGCGAAACATTCCGCCTCCAACTCATACAACCGGTTTCCCGCTCCATGCCGTGCCAGCATGGGACAGCTGGGGGAAACGTGGTGCAAGCTGATATGCCCTATTTCATGGGCAACAGTCCAGCGAATTTCATTTTGCGGGGCGTTGTCATTGTAGCAGACAACAAAGGTTTGCGCCGGTTTGCTCCACAGTACGAAGCCGTCTTTGTCATAGTGCGTTTGTAAATGCGCAATATCCTTGTGAATCCATGCCGCAAAATCAGCGTAGCTAAAAAGAATCCAGCCATTTTGAGGGACGATAGCGCAGGGATTGACTGGAAGCGTGGTAATGTCTTGTTTAAGCAAAAAAGACATTGCCAACACATCATAGACAGCCTTTCTTTACATCCCGTCTTTGTTCTCTTTGCTTTCGGCGGCTGAAAATGCGCTGTCAAACAATTCCGCAGCTTCAGCAAGGCCGGACGTATCACCCCCGCGGGCCGCAAAGGGCAATGCGTGCTTTTTGTCGTATGCCGCCCGAAATTCCTTGTATGCGGCTTCATCGTCAAGAATATCCGATAGCATATCTTTTATGCGGTCTTTCAAAAATTCGCGCTGTTCAGGTTTCAGTTTTAGAAATCCCTTCAAGATTACCGTCTCGAAAGCGTCAAGCCCGTATTCGCTGGAAAGCTGGGAAACAATCGTTGAATCGGTTTCAAGAAACATTTCCCCGGTTCCGTTACGGAGCCAGTCTTCCCGGACCCCGTATTTTTCGCAGATTAGAATAATTGTGCGGTCAGTAGCGTTTCTTACTCCGCTTTCAATTTGGCCTAATGAGGATTGACGCAATCCAACTTTTTCACCGAAATCCGTTTGATTTAGGCCGGTTTCCTTTCTAATCGAGCGTATACGTTCGCCTATTGTCAAACCGCAACACCTCCTTATATGTCCATCATATCACAAAAAATATCCCATTGCAATAATTATTTTCAAAAACCCCTTGACATACACAATGCAATGGGATATTATAATAGTGCAAAGGGGCATTTTAATAATGCAAAGGGTTGTAATGCAACCCGCACCACGCTGAAAGGGGGTGAACAGCATGACATACCATACAAAGACAGCAAGACACGCGCCGATGGACCACATCGAAAAGCAGGAAACCGCAAAAAAGATTGCCGCACTCTTGGCGGAGAGTACGGCAACGGTAGATGATATGTTCGATGTTTTCCAACTGGTGCGGGAATATCTGGTTGTAACGCCGAGAATCCCGGAAGGTAAATCATACGGGTTTACCGTTCTCGACCAAACGCGAGACGATGACGGGATAGGGGACAAGTAGCCCGCGCGGCGCTGAATATCGACTAAACCGCAGCGGCGGCGGGGTTCCGGCCCCGCCCGCCCACGGGGGCCGGAAAGGGGGTGAAGCTTTTGTTTTGGCATTGGCTGAAAGAAAACCACCCCATAGCGTATGAGGTGGTTTGGTGGATTGTAGACCTGATAAGCGTTGCAGCAATCATTATATCTATTATTGCCATAGCGACACGATAGAAGCAACCGGAAGGGGAGTGAACAGTTTGGACGAAAAAAGGAACGCCGCGCCGGGGAGCCAGCCCGACACGGCGCAGGATGAACGAAACAGCCATTTTTCTGAAACAGAAGGGAAAGTTGCGGAATCCATTGCCCAATATATGCAGCGTTACCCATTCAAGAAAGCGCATGAACTGTATGAATCCGTCATATTGACGATGCAATTTTTGAATGAGGTAAAGGCCGCAGGAATCAAGGAAGAAAGGGCGTGGGAGGTTCTAACGCTTTCGGCGGCGATAGATTGCCATAATAGGGGTTAAGGGTTCACGACAACGCCCCATATCAATGAATCATTCTTTGCTAATTTGATTTGTTGCGATTTCTCTAACTGTTCAAGGCCCCATTCGAGGGATTCTTTACTCCACCCGTAGGATTGCATTTCAAGAAAGATTTCGTCAAACGGAATCACAAAGCCCACGTCTTTGAACAGTTTGAACGGAAGTTTTCGTATAGTTGCCAACAAAAATTGAGTATCCACAGCTTCACCCCCTTTCCGCCTTTGATTATAGCACGAGCGGGAGCGGGTGAAAAGACAGAAACGGCGCGGCGGGGTTCCGGCCCCGCCGCCAGCAGGGGCCGGGAAAGGGGAGAACAAGGATGCGATATATTGACCTTAAATCAGGTATTCACAGCGCGGCAGAACACTATGACACGGTAAGGGAGCTTTTGAAACAGGGGTATACCTTCACAATGAATACATTTGGAAATCCAACATTCCATCATTTTGAGGACAAAACGAAAGAAGATATTTGCATTCTTTCGGGAATTGTTGATGATAGCGGCTATTTCAGAATCTAATATCAACTTGCCAGGGGGCAAAACGTCGATGCGGCGACGGTAAACAGGGCATTAGGCCGCAAGCGTGGGCGGGAAATCCGCCCGGTTGCCGGAAAGGGGGTGCAGAAAGTGAGCGTATGCAAAGGGTGCGGCGCTCCTATCGACTGGATACGGACCACAGAGGGGCGCAACATGCCGGTTGACCCGGAGCCGGTTTTCATCATTGAGGGCGGCGGAGCGGGACCCCGCCGCCCGTGTGAAAGGAAGTGTAACAGGATGGAAGCGCAGGTTATGACAAGCAAGATGCAGGAACGCAAGGCGGAAGCGGCGGAATTTCTGATTGATGCCCGCAGATTGCCGCCTGAATTGCGGTGGAAGATTCAAGGAATGGTTGAGCTTTTCGACTTCCTGAATACGGACGCGGCAAAAGCGCAGATGCAGGGCAACAGCACGGCGGGGTAAATCCCCGCCGTGCAGAAAGGGGGCTTATATATGGCTGAATTTATACAGGTAGGTTTTACCGCCACGCGGGACCCCGGAACGGGCGAATTTCTGCCCGCCGTGCCGCTGTTCATAGAAAAGACAGCAAGCGCGGAACAGGGACAGGCGGCGCTTGTGCAGGATTTGGGCAAGCTGTTTGCCCACAGGATGCGGCAATACATAGAGGGCGGCGGGCTTATCGGGGACGCAGCAGCAGAGGAACGCCGCAGGAAAGCGGGTGCGGCAGAATGAAAGGGTACAAAGCGGGGCCGCGCTTGACCCTGAAAACGGCGCGGGAATTGGCCCTTAAAGTGACCGGGACGGCAAAGGGGCTTGCGAAAGACAAGACCCTTGCGATTGACCTTTACGAAATGCGGTTAGGTGAACTTTCCGTAAAAATCCGGTATGACTGGTACGGCAGCGGGTGCATTTCGGTTTCCGTTGACAACAATTCCGGGCGGGCGCTCTATATGCTGTTCAACCCTGAAACACTGGAACAGGATTTCGAGGCGGAGGAACGCCAGCGGACACGGGACAGGCGGGAAAGCCTGAAGGAATGGGTGGAATCCCGCGGGCCGGATGCCTGCAAAGCGGATATTGACCGGATTTGGAATCAGCAGTAAACGAGCGGGGGCCGGATATGACGCTTTTTATACTTGATGCCTTTCAAAAGGCATTCGGCGGAACGCCCGATGAAAAGACCGTGACCGCCTTTGCGGGCGCAATGGATAGCGGTATGCGGGAATCAACTATCGTAATGGAAATTTACCGCACGAAAAGGGAGATTTCCGAAGGGGGGAATTTGAATAATCAGAATCCGGGTGAAGCAGTTGTCCAGCGGTTGCGCGATATGTACCGGCGCGGAATCCGCTAAATATGGGCAAAGGAAAACGCCCTGCGCCTGTTCTCCTACAAACAGGTGCGGGGCGTTTTCAGGCTTTCGCCGTTCGCCGTTTTATTGCAAAAACAGCTAAAATCTACAATCAATATTATAGCAATAAAGCGGCGGAAAGTCAACGAAAACCAACGGAAAAAGGGTTGATAAAATGCCGCGAATGAAGCGCGTAACCGTTTCGGGCGCGGTGCTGGAACAGGAAATATTCAATGTTGCCCCCAATACGAAGAACGTAAAGGGGGCCGTTCCGAAACCGCTAACAGAACGGACAGCAGAGGAAAAAGAAAAGTATAACTTAAAGCAAGCATTGAAACGGTTTATACGGATTGTAAACCACAATTTCAGCCCCGCCGCCTATTACGTTACAAATACCTTTGACGATGCGCATTTACCACAGGATTTCAAAGCGGCGCGGCGGGTTCTGGATAACTATATACGGCGCTTGCAATACGCTTTCCCCGGCATGGTAGCGGTTGCGGTGATGGGCCGGGGAAAGCGCAGCGGACGCATTCACATTCATTGCATTATATCCGGGGTGGATGAAAAGACAATCCGGGAAAAGTGGACGCACGGCAAGATAAAGCGTATAGAGCCGTTGCGGGAACACAATTTCTATAACGGCGTAGACCACGGGCGGGATTATACAGCCCTTGCAACATACCTTTTTAACCACTGGACCCCGGAACAGGGGAGCGGGAAACGCTGGAAGCAAACAAAGACCATCCAGCAGCCGGACCGAAAAAAGCCCACATTCCCGAAGCGGCGGTACAGTCTGGACAAGCCGCCAGTTACCCCGAAGGGGTACATGTTGGTAGAGAAGCGCGAAAGCGCCCACTATTTAGGCGGGTATCTACTTTTCAAGTATGTAAAAATCCCGCCGCCAGCGCCAGCAGCTACAACAAAAATGCTTTGTTAAACCGTGGGGAGAGGTTCCCCGTTATGGCCTTGTAATATAGGTGTGTTTTGCAACGAAGGGAGAGCTTGTCAAGAGAACAAGGGGAATATTCACGAAATATTTACAATTTCTCTTTTTAACAGAAAGGCCCCTGCGGGTGCGGGGGTGAATGGCCGGGGTTGGAAAGTGTGTAAAGTTGGAAACCCCGTTTTCAACTTTTCCACTTTTCAATGCCGGACAGAGGGGGACAGCCCCCCTCCACCCCTCCCCCAAACCTTTCAAAAATTTTTTTGAAAGCCATAGTCCCGCGGATGCAGATTGTTAGCGTTGGAAAGTGCGCAAAGTTGGAAACCCTGTTTTCAACTTTCCCACTTTTCAATGCGGGATAGAAAGAGGGTGATTTTATCTTTATCGGGTTGCATGACGCAGAGCAGGAACATTTAAGAAATAAAACCTTCCCCAATTATGCGCTTATGAAAATATCAGCCTATCACAAGAGCCGGGGGGACATGGTGGAATGGTGGATCCCGATGAAACAGTATGACCGGGTATATTCAAGCAAAGTATTTGATTTTACGCCAGAAAACCCATACTTACCGGAATGCACGATACGGGGCGGGACCGGATACCCGGACATACCAATAAACAAAGAGTTACCCCGGAAATTGATGCTATGTTTCCTGATTACAGTATATACCCGGAATGTGATTACGCAATCGGATATATCACAAGAGGTTGCCCGAATAATTGCCGATGGTGTGTTGTGCCGCGCAAGGAAGGACAGATTCGAGCATACAGGGATTGGAAAGAACTTGTGCGCCAGGATAGTAAAAAGCTGGTATTGATGGACAACAATATTTTATCGTGCGAGTTTGGAATAGCACAGCTTGAAAGCATGATAGGGAGCGGATACGCAATAGACCTAAATCAAGGTATGGACGCACGTTTAGTAACAGATAGGACCGCAAGAATCCTTGCAGGGCTGAAATGGATTCGTTTTATCCGGTTTAGTTGTGACCAAACCGCGCAAATTGAGGCAATCCTTCATGCCGCCGCTTTGCTTGCAGAATATGGCGTTAAGCCTTACCGCCTTTTTATTTATCTATTGGTGACAAAAGATATAGCAAACGCAGCCTTTCGAGTGGAGCGGTTAAAGCAGCTAAAAGGAATTAGTCTTTATGCACAACCGGAAAGAAACGAGCGGGAAGGGATTGTCCCTAATGTTTTGCAAAAAGAGTTTGCACAAAGGTTTGTATATGGGCGGTGCTACTTAAAGGAAAATTGGCTTGAATATTACAAAAGACACGACTTGAAAAAGAGGTATCCACTTGAAGCAGAAGAAACGGAAAAAGCGTTACCCCACAGCAGCGCAGGCACGGAAGGCCGGATGGGTAATCAAGCGGTTTTGTGACAGGCGGACGGCGGACAATGCTTGCGCGGGTTGTCCTGTCCGGTACATGTGTGAAACGCCGCCCTATACATGGGGCAGAAAGCAGGGGGATTGAAAATGCAGTATAACCCGCAGCAGGCCCGCCAGAAATGGCAAAACCGGGTAAACAACGCGCAGGGGCATATTTTCGAGGATGGCATAAAGGCGGCGTGTCAGGTGTACCAGAGCAACGGGCGGGCAACGGTAGACAAGACCCCGGAGCCGTTCCGGGTAATGGAAAAACACAGGGACGGGACCTTTACAGGCCGGTTTACCGCTCTTGCCGCCCCTGATTTTCAAGGGACGCTTCAGGGCGGGCGCTCCATCGTGTTTGAGGCGAAATATACCACAACCGACAGGCTGAAACGGGCCGTTGTGACCGACGCGCAAATGTCAGCATTGGAAAGCCATTTGCAAAGCGGGGCGGCGGCGGGGGTATGCGCGGGGATTCAGGATAAATTTTTCTTTGTCCCGTGGGCGGTATGGCGGGACATGAAAGCGCATTTTGGGCATGTGTCCGTTTCGGCGGCAGAGTTGGAGCCGTTCCGCGTGCGCTTTACGGGCGCGGTGCTGTTTCTGGACTATGTACATACTGCCTTTGAACAGGTATTCGGGGCAGATATTCAAGAATGACAGAAAGGGGATTTGATATGAGAATTTCGACAAAAAGAACGCCTTACCGGGTATGTCCGCTTTGCGGTTCCCATTTGGACGCAGGGGAAGTTTGCGATTGCAAAAAGGAACAGCAGGCCGCGCTTGTCGAGCGGGCCGGAAAAGAAATTGTTTCGATGGGAGCGGGAGCCGATGAAAAAACAGCATAAACGGAAATTGACGGTCAGGGTAACGCCGCAGACGGCTTATAACCTTGAACGTTTGGCGGCAATGGCAGGCGTAAAGGGGCCGGGGCGCGTGGTTGACAAGCTGGTACGGGAAAAGATGCTTGCATTGCGCCCGCAGCAGGAAAAGCGGGGCGGTTGCCTGTAAAAATCAACGCCCGTTGAGCGGGTACAGAATTGGGGTGAAATCGTGTTTGAGCTAAACCGCCTATACAACGTGGATTGCATGGAGGGTATGAAAGAGATACCGGACGGCTATTTTCAGCTTGCCATTATAGACCCGCCCTATGGAATCGGGGAAAGCGGGAAAAAGAATAAATCCCGCAGTTGTTTAGCGGCTTCGCAGGATTACGCCCCCTATTTCGGCGGGGACAGGGACGCGCCGCCGCCTGAATACTTTACAGAATTGCGGCGGGTTTCCCGCAATCAAATTATATTCGGCGCAAACCATTTTATCAGCCGGATACCGTTTGATAGCGCGTGCTGGATTGTATGGGACAAGGAAAACGGGCAGACGGATTTTGCCGACTGTGAATTAGCATGGACAAGTTTCAAGAGCGCCGCACGGCTTTTCCGGTTCAAATGGCACGGCATGTTGCAAGAGGACATGCGAAACAAGGAAATCCGCATACACCCAAACCAAAAGCCGGTCAAACTGTATGAATGGATTTTGACCCGGTATGCGCAGCGGGGGGACCGGATATTAGACACACACGCCGGAAGCGCAAGCTCTTTGATTGCATGTTACAATTTGGGCTTTGATTTTTTGGGATTCGAGATAGACAAGGGCTATTTTGAAAAAGCGCGGCGGCGGCTGGAGGATGAACAAGCGCAGATGCGCCTTTCAGATTATACAGACGAAAAGGGGCGTGTTCTATGAACAGGTGCGAACGGTGCGGAAAGGCCGTGCCGGATGGGTTGCCGATATGCCCGGAATGCCTGAAATTAGCGGGCGCGGGTAAAGTGGAGATTTCGGCGGCGGAGGAATTGCGGGACATAGCCGCAATTTTGAGCATTGAGGCCGGAACCGATGCGAATATAAAAGAGGCTTTGCAGGGCATTTTGAACATTGCCGCAAGGCTGGAAAGGAGCGTTTCAGATGGCGAAAAAGAAGAAAAAACAGCGGCGCAGCAGAACGGGGGCGGGACCATGGCGCAGGCAGCGGCCCGCCGCCAGGGTACGGAATAAGCCCGCCCCGGCCCCCGTGCCGGTCAATCCCTTAATAGCACAGATGCGCATTATAGCGGCTTTGGAGCGGGTGCGGGGGAATACCCCGGCAAACCTGCAAACGGCCTTACAGCAGGCGCAGCGCGTGGCGCAGAGGGTACAGGAACGCAAAGACGGGCAAGGGGGCGGTAGACAATGAAAATTAAATCCATCGTTTCTATCTGCAAGCGGGAAAAGCGGTTTTGCCTTTTTGATGATGAACGAATGGAAAGCGCGGTGCAATGGCTGGGGGACGGTAGCGCCGTTTACCCGCTCTTGAAAATGCCGCCTTTGGACAAGGAAAGCATTTTTGCCGTATTTGACATACCGGATAAGCAGGCAAGCAAAATGTTTGTGCGGCAAGAGCCGTTGCCGGTGAGCATTGATTTCCGGGACGCGGTGGAATGTGAAAATGTGCTTAAACTGGATGAAATGGAAATCGGCTTTGCGGGCCGGGTATTGCAGCCGCTCCACACGTCGCAGGGGCTTCAATTCATCGACACAAAGTATTTAGAGCCGCTGGCAGAATACAAGGATATGTTGGCATTGTATGAGCGGACGGACACAAGCGGGCAAACGTACATAGCCGCAAAAAACGGTTTAATCCTTGTTGCGGTGATAATGCCCTTTGATGCAATCAACGAAAAATTTGTGCAGCAGCTTCAGGCATTTACAAGGGATTGCAAAGTTGCCCTTGAAATCAAACAGGAGCGGGAGCGGCAGAACGGGCAGGGGGCGGCGGACAGGTGAAAGCATTTACTGTTTATCAGCCTTACGCATACGCGATTGTAGCGGGCTTAAAAGGCTATGAAACCCGCCCGCGCCGCACACACATTCGGGGCCGGGTAGCGGTTCACGCCGGAAAAGGAAAACCGCAATTTGTGTCTATGCCGGTGAGCATAGCCCTTCCTGAATCGGCGGTGCTGCATTATGGCGCGGTATTGGGGATGGTTGAAATTGTCGATTGCGTCCCCGTGGAGGACCTTATAGGTAAACTGTCCGAGCGGGAGCGGGTTTTAGGCGATTACACGCCGGGGCGGTTCGCGTGGGTGCTAAAAAACCCGGTTATGTTTGACCGGCCTATACCGGTGCGGGGTTTTCAAGGCTGGTGGAATTGGGAAAACGAACAATAGGCGCTTTTTCAAAGCGGGATAATCCCCGGCGCAGGGGCGGAAATACAAAAAGGAGGTTTGAACAGTGGTTACTATTTCCATTATCAACTTGAAAGGCGGGGTTGCAAAGACCCTTTCGGCGGTCAATATGGCGCACATTTTGGCAACGGTACATAGCAAGCGGGTTCTGCTTGTAGACAATGACAAGCAGGGCAACGCCTCTAAAATGTTCGGTCTGCATAGCTATGAGGAAATGAGCGTTGCGGAGGTATTGACCGATAAGGCCCCGGATATGGGGGCAATCATAGCGCCGACACGGTACGAAAATCTTGACCTTATCCCCGCAAATATGAATCTGCTTCGGGCAAACCTTGCCGTTATGGTAGATAATACCCGCCAGAGGGAAACGCGGTTTAGAAAGGCTTTCAGGGCAATTTCCGGGGATTATGATTTCTGTATCATTGACAACGCGCCGGATATTAACATCAGCACGATAAACGCCCTTGTAGCGTCCGATGATGTGATTATCCCGATTAAAATTGACAAATTCGCCTTTGACGGTTTGGCAGAGCTGAAGGAACAGATAGAGAACACGCAGGAGGACCTAAACCCGGCCTTGCGGTTGCGGGGATGCCTTGTAACGTCCTATCAGCGCAACGATGTAAACGCGCAGGGGGAAGAATGGTTGCGGACACAGCGGGATTTCCCCGTATTTGCAACCCATATCCGCCGCACGGAAAAAGTGGACGAAAGCACATTTGCCGCAGCGCCTATTATTGAGTATTCGCGGCGGTGCGGCGCGGCGGCAGACTACCTGCAATTTGTCCGGGAATATCTGCAAATGTTGTCCGATTCGGACACAACCGGAAAGGGGGCCGCGCAGCATGGGAAAGTTTAACCTTGTGGACCTATTGAACGGGGCCGGGGAACAGGCAGAGCGGCAGGAAACGGCGCGGACGGAGGCCCGCCCCCAAAAGCCGCCCTATAAAATCGTTGCTTTGAGCGTGTTTGACCTTGTACCGTCTGAAGGGAATTTCTATTCCATTGACGAAATCGAAAAACTGAAACGGGACATTGAGTTAGCGGGTGGAGTGAAGCAGAATTTAACCGTTACCCCGCTTGATGGTGGAAAATATAAGATTTTAGCGGGACACCGCCGCCGCCGCGCCTGTTTGGAACTTGTGGAGGAAGGAAAGCGGGAATATGAGCTTATCCCATGCGGGATTGAGCCGCGGCAGCAGGACAGCGAAATGCAGGAAATCCGGGAAGAACTGCTTATCATTACCACCAATTCACAGCGGGAAAAAACGGATTGGGACCGGGTGCAGGAAGCAAAGCATTTGCACGATGTATTGCGGCGGTACAAGGCCCGCGGCGGGAAATTGCCGGGGCGGTTGCGTGAGATTATCGCGGATACCCTGAATACGTCCGAAACGCAGATAGGCCGGATGGGGGCTATTGCTAAAAACCTGATACCGGAATTTCAAGAGGAAATGCGGGAAAAGCGGTTAGGAATTTCGGCGGCTTATGAGCTTTCCGGGATGCCGGAGGCACAGCAAAAGGCCGCTTTGGAGGAATACCGGGAAAAGGGCAGTTTTTCGGTAAACGATGCAAAGCAGCGGAAAGAAACAGACGCGCCGCCGCGCCGAAAGGTGCGCACGCTGGATGAAGCATTGAAAGAGCGCCAGCAGGAAAGCAGCGATTCAGACGGCGGAGCGGGACAAAAGACCCCGCCGCCCGCAATCTCCCCACAGCAGGAGCAGCCCCCGGCCCCCATTTCCCCGCCGCGCCCGCTCGATGAACCGACCGCCACAGGGGGCGAGGAACAGCCCGCCGCCCCCGCTCCACAGGACCGGCCCGCGCCGGAATCGTCCGGGCGGCAGGATGGGGAGGAAAGCGAAATTGCCAGCACTATAAACCGGCTGAATGATTTGTGCGCCTATTGCATGGACAAGGGGGAACAGTGTGACGGTTCAAGAGATTGGACCCTTGATGTAAAGGCGCTACTTTCGGCAATCGAACGGTTAGGGGGCGAAACAGAATGAACGGGTATGCGCAGGGGTTCAATATTTCCGGTGAGGAAATAGCGGTTTTTGTCAGAGTGGCAAGGAAAGCGGCGGACGTAATGAACATATCAATTTCGGAGCTTTTCGGGAAGTTGGAGAGTTACGCCCGCGCAATGGAGGCAATAGGGGCATTTTTTGACAGCATATTAAATGCCATTCGGGAAACGGTGGACGATTTGGCGGACATTATGCAGGAAATAGCGGTTTTGGAGTTGCCTCCGCCGTTGTCAAAGCTGGAAAGGCTATGGAGAGCGCAGCGCCGCCGCGCAGAGCGGGAGCGAATGCGGGTTTTCCTGAAATATCTTGAATTTCTCTTTGTTATCAGGAAATATAAACCACCTTAGAAACGGGAGCGAGTACAATGACATTAAATCAGCTTGAACAATACCGGGATTTGTCAAAAGAAGTGCAAATGCTGGAACAGCGGATAGCGGATCTTGAAAACAGCCCGAAAGCCTTTGTTTCGGATTCGGTGATAGCGTCCGCACAGTGTATCCCCTATCAGCCGCACACGGTCACAATACAGGGGTACGGTAATCAACAGCAGGATAAAATAAACGCCTTGCGGGTGAAGTACATACAGCGGCGGCAGCAGCTCTATAAACAGATGGTAGAAATTGAATCCTTTGTTGACGGGCTGAAGGATAGCCGGTTGCGGCAGATTATAGAATATCGGTACGTTAAAGGAATGCCGTGGAACGCGGTTGCGAAGAACGTATACGGTTATCCGAGCGGGGACGCGGCCCGCAAAGCGGTAACAAGATTTTTTGAAAAATTTTGATTCTGTCCGTTTTGTCCGTTTTTGATGTGGTATATTTGTATTGTGAAAGTGGGCCGGAAAAAATCCGGTCCGCTTTTTTGCGCCTTCCGCGCTGGATGCAGGGGGCAAAACGCGAAAACAAATGAAGGGGGCGGCAGCTTTGGGCAGACCGCGGGACCCGCGCAGGGACGCGGCGAAAGACCTTTTTCTTGCAAGGCGGGGGAATATCACCACAAAAGAGCTTGCAGAAAAAGCGGGCGTTCCAGATAGTACAATCCGCAAATGGAAAAGCCTTGACGGGTGGCAAGCGGCCCTTGATAAGCAGAAATCAAAACGGCGGCGGGGCGGACAGCCCGGAAATAAAAATGCCGTTGGAGCGGGTGCGCCTATCGGCAACCGCAACGCTGAAACGCATGGGGCATACAGTACGGTCCACCTTGACGATTTGAGCGACGAGGACCGGCAGTATATAGAATCTATCGGCCTTGACAGCGCGGAAAACATGACGCGGGAATTACAGCTATTGACCGCAAAAGAAAGGGACCTTAGACGGCGTATAAAGGCGCTGGAAGATGAAACAGCGGATACCCTGCATACAGACAAGGTTATAGAAATGCTTACGCCACAGGGCCAGCAGGACGGCCAACAGGACAGCCAGGGGGACAGCGGCACGGGGGAATCCCTTAAAACAGCAATGCGCACGGTGATAAAGTCAAGCCCTTTTGACCGGGCTATGAAGCTGGAAGCAGAGCTTAACAAAATCCACGGGCGCATTATCAAGCTGATAGACAGTATAAAGGGCTATGAGATGGAGGCCCGCCGCCTTGAATTGGAGGAACGGCGGTTCCGGTTCGCAAAGCAGCGTGCAACAGGTGAATACAACATAGACCCGAACACAGGTGAAATAGACGATACACAAGACCATGACGGCGAGGAAGGCCCGGAGCTGTGAGGCGCGGGCAATAGGTTCTTTCGGCGGCTGGGCAGCCTTGCGGGTACGCGACGCCCGGCGTTTTTCCAGTTGCGAAAAAATTTTGAACACTTCCGGGAACGCCGGAAAATTTTTTAAGGGGGTGCGTCAAAGAAAACGGGCAAAGGGGGCGGGGGCTTGAAATTATACGATACAAAGCAGGTTGCGCGGTTTCTGGACATTACAGAACGCCGGGTGCGACAGTTGCGGGAGGAAGGTATTATTTCGGAGTTGCGCCCCGGCCTGTATGACCTGATAGACACAAACCACAGGTATATAAACTATTTGCGCAACCGAAACCCGGACAGCGGGGAACGCATTGATTACAACGCGGAGCGGGCAAAGCTGGTAAAGGCAAAGCGGGAAAATGAAGAATACGATTTGCGCCTAAAACGGCGGGAATTGCACACTTCGGAGGAAATCGAGCGGGTAATAGAAACCCTGCTTATCAATTTCCGCAGCCGCCTTTCCTCTATCCCGTCCAAACTTGCGCCAGTATTGAGCAAAAAGAAGGACACAGCGGAAATAGCAAGCCTGATAAAGTATCAGATAGACGAAGCATTAACGGAGCTTTCGGAATTTGAGGGAATGGAGGAAGCCGCAGATGATGAATATAAGGCCGGAAACGCGGGACCTGTTCAAAAAGATATTTAAGGTTTTAGCGCCGCCCCCTAACATGACGCTTTCAGAGTGGGCGGACAAATACCGTTATCTTTCCCCGGAGGCGGCGGCGCGTCCGGGACGGTGGCATACAGAGAATACCCCGTATTTGCGGGAAATCATGGACGCGATTTCAGACACGGCGGTTAAAAAGGTTGTCGCAATGCTGGGGGCGCAGCTTGGAAAGACAGAGGGGTTAATCTTAAATACGATAGGTTACTATATGCACTTTGACCCGTCCCCAATTTTGGTAATGCAGCCCACAATAGACCTGGGCGAAACCTTTTCAAAGGACCGCTTAACCCCTATGTTGCGGGATACCCCCGTATTGCGGGGAAAAGTCAACGATAAAAGCCGCAGCAGCGGGAACACGATATTAAAAAAGCATTTTCCGGGCGGGCATATCGCTATTGTGGGGGCCAATTCCCCTATTGGCTTGCGCAGCCGTCCGATTCGGATACTTCTTGCGGACGAAATAGACGGATACCCCGCCAGCGCCGGGGAGGATGGGGACCCGCTCTATCTTGTCAGCAAACGAATTGCAACCTTTTGGAACAAAAAAGAAGTGTATGTGAGCACGCCAACATTGAAAGGCACGTCAAAAATTGAGCGGGAATACAACAACAGCACAATGGAAGAATGGTGCGTGCCTTGTCCGGTTTGCGGGGAACTGCAACCCCTGCAATGGAAACATGTCCTATTTGACGCAAACAATCTTGATGAAATTTCGTATTCATGCGAGAAATGCGGTTGCGTTTCCAGTGAAGCGGAATGGAAAGAGCATTTTACAGAGGGAAAATACATTGCGGCACACCCGGAGCGGGAAACACGGGGCTTTCATGTAAATTCCCTTGCGTCAATGTTCATGGATTGGAAAAAGATTGTGCAGGATTTTCTTACGGCGAATGAGGAAAAGAAAAAGGGCAATATCGAAACGCTGAAGGCATGGACAAACCTAAACATGGCGGAAACGTGGGCAGACGGCGGCGAACAGGTAGACGAAGAAGCCCTGTTCAAGCGCCGGGAAAAGTATAATTGCGAGGTTCCCGCCGATGTGCTTTATTTGACCGCAGGCGTTGACACGCAGGATGATAGATTGGAAGCGGAGGTTGTCGGATGGGGCGTTGGCGCGGAAAGCTGGGGAATCCGGTATGCGGTTTTCTATGGCGATACCACGCAAGAAAAGGTATGGAACGAATTAGACGAATTTTTATTGCAGACCTTCGAGCGGGCGGACGGCGCAAAAATGAAAGTTATTTGCACCTGCATTGACAGCGGCGGACACAGGGCAAATAACGTCTATAAATTCTGTAAAGCCCGCAGCGCCCGCAAAGTGTATGCTATTCGCGGGCAGGGCGGGGACGTTCCCTATATCAAGCGGCCCACCAAGAACAACCGCGAAAAGGCGTATTTGTTTACTTTGGGCGTAGATGCAGGAAAAGCAATCCTGTATGACCGGCTGAAAGTAGAGCCGCCAGAGGATGAAACCGAAGAAACCGAGAGTATCCCCGGTTACTGCCATTTCCCGCGGGGCCGGGACCGTGGCTATACACGGGAATATTTCCGGGGGTTGACCGCAGAACACAAAGTTTTGACCTATAAAAAGGGCGTGCCGGTGTACGAATGGCGCATTAAGGACGCGGCCCACAAGCGGAATGAGGCGTTGGACGTGCGCAATTATGCAACGGCAGCACTTGAAATCAGCAATGTAACATTGAAAAAGCCGAACAGCGCCGGGGCCGCAGCTCCAAAACGGCGGACGGGAAGGCGGCGGCGTTCTTCTGGAGGGGTGATTTAGTGGCCCGGAAAGAGAAAACAGAGCTTGAAATAGCGCGGGAACATTACAGAATGTGGCTGGAGGCCGAAGAAGAAATTGCGTTGGACCAGGCGTATTCTATCGGCAGTCAGAGCTTGACGCGGGCAGACCTGGGCAAAGTTGCGCAGCGGATAGAATATTGGCGCAATCGGGTTGCGGCGCTGGAAAAGCTGGAAAAGGGCAAGGGCCGCAGCCGCATTTATAAAATTATCCCCACGGATGGCAGAAGGGGGCGCAGAATGTGAACGTATTGGACAGGGCGATAGCCGCCGTTGCGCCGCAATGGGGCGTAAAGCGGGCCGGGGCGCGGCGGCGGTTGCAAATTCTCAATAGCGGTTATGGGAACTATGCCGGAAGCACTACAAAAAAATCCTTGCGCGGCTGGATATTCGGCGGCGGTTCCCACAAAGAAGATATTGAGGATAACTTACCCGTTGTGCGTCAGCGTTCCCGCGATTTGTATATGGGCGTTCCGTTGGCAACAGGCGCTTTGAAAGCATGTCGGACAAATGTTGTCGGTTCCGGCCTGAAATTGAAAAGTCAAATTGACTTTGAATTTTTGGGCATGTCAGAGGATGAAGCGCGGGAACTGGAACGGAAAATCGAACAGGAATTTTCCCTTTGGGCGGATTCGACGGCTTGCGATATAGAACGGTTGGACAATTTTTCAGAGCTTCAGCAGCTTGCCTTCCTGAATTGGCTAATGTCCGGGGACGTGCTTGTAACCTTGCCGACAACAAAGCGGCTCGGAATGCCCTATGATTTGCGCGTCCGGCTGATTGAGGCGGACAGGTTAAGCAACCCTATGGGGAATACAAACCCGCTGATAATCGGCGGCGTGGAGGTAAACCCCGCGGGGGAGGTTATCGCATACCATATCAGCACACACCATCCGCTTTCATGGGAGTATTCAGAAACGAAATGGACGCGGGTTGCGGCATACGGGGAAAAGACCGGGCGGCGGAATGTTTTGCACATAATGAACCGGGAACGGATAGGACAGCGCCGCGGCGTGCCGTTCCTTGCGCCCGTGATAGAGGCGTTAAAGCAGTTAGGGCAATACACCGAAGCAGAATTAACGGCGGCGATAGTATCCGGCCTTTTTACCGTGGCGATTGAAAAGGACGAAAATTCGGATGAAGATATGGTTGGGGCGTTCGAGGGAGAGGAACAGCAGGCAGACGGCGGCGAAGAAAACACGGTCGAGCTTGAGCCGGGTTTGGTTTGGGATTTGGCAAAAGGCGAAAAGGCAACCCCGCTTACCCCCGGCAGGCCAAACGCGAATTTTGATTCTTTCGTAACCTCTATTTGCCGTCAGATTGGGGCCGCGCTTGAAATCCCCTATGAAATCCTCTTAAAGCATTTTACTTCCAGTTTTACCGCAAGCCGCGGGGCGCTTTTGGAGTTTTGGAAAGCGGTAAAGATGTACCGAAATTGGCTTGCGGCGGATTTCTGCCAGCCCATTTTTGAAGAATGGCTTGCGGAAGCCGTTGCAAAGGGGCGCATAGCGGCCCCCGGATTCTTTGCGGACCCGCTTGTACGGCGTGCCTATTGCCGCGCAGAGTGGAACGGACCCGCGCAAGGGCTTTTGAATCCCGTGCAAGAGGTTGACGCGGCGGCAAAGCGGGTTGAAAATTATTTCTCCACAGGGGAGCGGGAAGCCGCCGAAATGAACGGTTCCGACTTTTACCGGAACGTCCAGCAGCGCAGACAGGAAAAGAAAATCATAAAGGAGGCGGAAGGCATTGCCGAAGCAGAAACAAAACCCGCGCCAGAGCCGGACACAGGGCAGCAGCAGACATGACAATAAAAGGTTTTGGGATTTTGTTTCCGCGGGTGAGAATCAGCCCGCGGAACTTATTCTATACGGCGATATTGCAAGTGAAAGCTGGTGGGGGGATGAAGTCACGCCCCGGCAGTTTAGCGACGATTTGCAAGCCCTGGGCAGCGTTTCGGAAATCGTTGTGCGGATTAACAGCGGCGGCGGGGACGTGTTCGCCGCCTTTGCGATTTACAGCCGCTTAAAGGACCATCCGGCGCATATCACGGTAAAGATTGACGGATGGGCCGGAAGCGCGGCAACGATTATTGCAATGGCGGGCGATACGGTCAAAATACCCGCGGCGGCTAATTTCATGGTGCATAACCCGTCAATGGGCGTTTTGGGCTACTATCAGGCGCAGGATTTCCGCAGTTTTGCGGACGAATGCGACACGATTAAAGACAGCATTGTAAACGCTTATGCCCTGAAAACGGGCAAGGACAAAAGCGAAATCGCCGCGATTATGAGCGCGGCAACATGGTACACAGGGGAAACAGCGGTGCAAAACGGTTTTTGTAATGAATTGATGTTTGAGGAAATCCAAACAGAGGCCACAAACACCCATAAAATCATTGTAAATTCCGTAGAAATGGACCTTGCAAAGCTCAAAAATGTACCGCAATCCGTGTTGAACAGCAGGCCGCACGGGGGCGGCGACTGTTTGAATCATACCACGCAGACAGAACAAGGGGCGGGAACGCCCAAAAATCAAAAGGAGAGTGAAGAAACTATGCCGGAAATCAAGACAGTGGACGAACTGAAAGCGGCCTATCCCACACTTACGCAGACAATCGCGGATGCGGCAGCAGCGGCGGCGCAGGACGCGGAACGCAAGCGGATTCAGGATATTGAGGGCGTGGCAATCGCGGGCTATGAAGATATTATCAAGGCCGCGAAATTTGACAAGCCCGTTTCCGCCGCAGACGTTGCCCTTGCAATCGTCAACCGCCAGAAAGAGCAGGGCGGCAAACACCTGAAGGACCGTGCCGCCGATGTGACAGACAGCGGGGTAAACGATGTAGGCGCAGAGGGACAGGAGGGGGCCGCAGGGAGCGGGCCGGACCCGTTCGCGGAGGCCATTGACCGCCTTTTCCCCCAAACGAGATAAGGAGGATTTACCATGTACGGAATTGAAGAAAGGACCTATACCCCCGACAATTTTTTCCGCGGCTTTTTCCCCGCTGTCCCGGAACACGGGACGGTAAAGGATGGCGCGACGGTGCGCAAGTACGCGCCGGTAGCGGAAACGGCGGACGGAATCGAGGAAGTCACGGCGGAAACGCTGGATAAGCTGGTAGGCATTGCGGCAGACGCGCCGGACAGTGAAGGGAATGTCGTGTATTACATGACCGGCGATTTCAACGCGGCGGCGGTGGTAATGCCGGACGGCGTGACCCTTGACGCGCTGAAACCTGCCTGCCGGAAACTTTCCATCTTTTTGAAGTAAAGGAGTGTATAAAAATATGCCTTACGAAGTTTCTATTTTTGACCCCCGCACAATGGGCAGGCTGGTTTCCCGTATGCCCCCGGTGCGGACCTTTTTCCGCGATACGTTCTTCAGGCACACGGAAACCTTCGCAACGAAAAGCGTTGACGTGGATTTCAAAAAGGGCAATCGCGCCCTTGCCCCCTTTGTCCACCCCAAAATGCCGGGGAAAACGGTCCCGAACCGGGGCTATACGACAAAGACCTATACCCCGCCTATGATGCTTCCGCAGAAGGTTACAACCGTGGATGACCTTTTAAGCCGCATGGCGGGCGAAAATCCGTACAGCGGCAAGACCCCGGCAGACCGCGCCGTTGAGAAATTGGCGCGGGACTTTTCGGAGCTTGACGAAATGATTACCCGCCGAGAAGAATGGATGTGCGCACAGGCCCTTTATACCGGCGTTATTCCCATTGTTGGTGAAGGAATCAAAGAGGAAATCAATTTCAACTTCACCAATACGGAAACCATCACAGAGGCGGCGAAAAAGTGGAGCAAGGACACGGCAGACCCCATTGCAGACCTGAAGCGTTGGCGGAAAGCCGTGCAGAAAAACGGTTTTGTCAACTGCAATATCTGCATTATGGCGGACGATGTAGCGGAGGCGTTCACGCGCAACGCAAAGGTTATGAAAATGCTTGATACCGAAAAATACGATATTGCGGTTATCAAGCCCCGTGAACTTATCAACGGCACAACCTATATCGGGACTATTAACGGGCTGGGGCTGGATATTTACACCTATACGGAATGGTTCCTTGACGATTGGAGCAACCCCGCCGCCCCGGAGGAAAAGCCCCTTGTCCCGGCTGGAACGGTTTTGTTGGCTTCCACGGCGGCAATGTATTCCCGGTATTACGGGGCGGTAACGCTGGGTAACAAGAAAACGGACAATTTCGCAACGGTGGAGGGCGTGCGCGTGCCTAAAAGCTGGATGGAGTACAACCCGGACCGCCGTTTTCTCCAGTTGTTCAGCCGCCCGCTTCCCGTCCCCCATGAAGTTGATTCGTGGTTTGTCGCAAAGGTGCTTTAAGGCTATGCGGCGGAATTTCAAAGCGCAGCTTGACCGGGACCGGAAGCGGGTATTCCACAACAGCCGGGAATTTGCGGAGATAAGAGAAATTGAGTACGACGGGGATTATTATAAAATCCCCGTCGTACTTGACTATGAGGCCGCGAAAGACCGGAAAAAGCCTTCGTCAGACCATGCGGAGGGCATTTTCCTTGTTGATTTGGTGGTTTATATTGACCTTGACGATATAAACCGGATACCGCGCAAGGGGAATCAAATTTCCATTGACGGGGATTTGTACAACATTGTAACGGTAGAAAACCGGCACGGGGAAATTGTTCTGAATTTGGAGGCGTTTACAGAGTTTGGGGGCGTTTAGGCATGGTAGGAATCACAAGCGAACAGATAGAACGGGTGGAATCCATCCTTAGCGGGGTGCAGCGCGGGCCGGAAAAGGTTTTCTTTAACGTCATTAACCGCGCATTGGATACCGTGCGGGCGGCGGCGGGCCGGCAGATACGGGAGGTTTACGCAATCAAGCAAAAGGATTTGCGGGCGGAAAGCAATATCAAGCTGAAAAAGGCAAGTCAAACCGATTTAGCGGGCGAAATTGCTTTTGCCGGTTGTAAAATCCCCCTGTATCGGTTCAATGTAACCCCCAAACAGCCCACGCAGGGCGTGAGGGTGAAAGCCGCCGTTTTGCAGTCCAGCGCCCAAACAGAATTTGAACACGCTTTCATAGCGCGGATGCAAAGCGGGCATGTTGGTATGTTCGAGCGGGCAACCGCAAAGCATTTGCCCATTGATGAATTTACCGGGCCGTCCGTGGCGCACATGGCGGGGAACAGCGTTGTTCTGGAACAGGTGGAGAAGGAAGCGCAGGAAACCATAGACAAGCGGATAGACCATGAAATAGACCGGATTCTTTCCGGTTACGGAGGGAAATCATGACACCTTTTGTATTGCTTGACGAACTGAAAAAGTTTGTCGAGGCGGAAACAAAGGATTTGCTTTTGCCGGTGCGGTTGGAGCGGGGCAGCACGGGGCCGAAGGAACGCGCCCCGGAAGTGTTTACTATGCGCCTGAAAAAAAGCGCAGAAAAAACAAGCAAAATTCCCTATGTCCTTCTGCAATTCATAAAGAGCGAGGACAGCCAGCAGCCAGGGCAGCAGGTGCATTGTGAAAGCTGGGTGCGGATTATCGCGGCAACCTATGCCGAAAACGAGGATGAAGGGGCGCTGTCCGTGCTGAATGTCTTAACGCGGATTCGGCTTGCAATGTTGCGGGCCGGGATTGTCGGGCGGCAGTTTGTGCTTCGTCCGCCCCTTGAAATGATTGTGTACCCGGACAGCACGGCCCCGTACTATCTCGGAGAAATGATGTCGGTTTGGAGCTGTCCCAAAATCGAGAGTGAAATTAACTGGAAAAATATTTTTTGAAACCTCTTGACTTTTTGTGGATACTTAATTATAATAAATGTATCCACAAAAAGAAAGGGGGCCGCAAATGTCACCACGCACAGGCCGTCCGCCGTCTGACAATCCAAAGGTACTAAACACACGCATACGATTATCAGAATCGGACAATGAGAAGCTGGACTATTGTTGTGAGGTTTTAGGGCTTACCAAAGCGGCAGTAATTCGAGCGGGAATTGAAAAAATGTACGATGAAGCCCGGAAAACGGCAAAAAAATAGAAACAGCCCGCCACCGTGGAAAGTTACGGACTGTTTCCAGAGAATCAACCCGGAGGCTGATAAAGTCAGTATATCACACTTCCGGGGGAAAATCAACGGAGGTTTTATGATGAACGCTGAAAAATCTTTCAAAGCATTGGTAAAAACCGCACGGGCGCATAATTTTAAAGTCAGTTATTTCCGTAGCCCTGATTGCAGCATTGACGGTAACATTTTAGGAGCAAGTATCAGAATCAACAGCAGCCGCAGCTATGAAACGAGGCTTAAAACTTTGGTGTTGTTGCTATCCAAGCATGACTTCTTCGGGATGAAAAATGGATATGCCGTTGTTGAATCTGATAAGGAAGCGGGCGGAATGTCAGCGCACATTGCGTTTTTCGCGCTGAATATTGCAACTGCAATTCAAGCAGGGTAATACACATGGCAAAGCTGATTGATTTAACAGGGCAACGATTCGGGCGGCTTGTCGTGATTGAACGTGCGGAGAATGCCAAAAACGGAAAGGCAAAGTGGCTATGTCTATGCGATTGCGGCAACAATACCATAGTATTAGGTACGCATTTGAACAGTGGACATACACAAAGTTGCGGTTGTATTCATTCGGAAGTTGTTTGTGCAGTTATGAATAAGCATGGTGCGTGCGACTCCCGCCTTTATCGAATATGGGCAGGAATGATAAAAAGGACCTATAACCAACAAAGTAAAGATTTTGGTTATTATGGTGGAAGGGGGATTACAGTATGCGATAGTTGGAAAAATGATTTTCAACCTTTCCATGATTGGGCAATAGAAAGCGGATATTCCGACAACCTAACACTGGATAGAATAGACAATCAGAAAGGATATTCACCCGATAATTGCAGATGGGTAACGATGAAAATTCAATGCAATAATAAATCTAACAATCGCTTTATTGAATTTAGGGGAGAAAGAAAAACGCTTTCACAATGGGCTGATTTGTTGGGGATAAAGGGATGTACATTGCTTTGGAGACTTCGGAAAGGTTGGAGCATTGAAAAAGCACTATCCACCCCCCCGCAAAAGCAAGAGCAAATAGTATCAATCAAAAAGTAACCGCTGTTTTTAGTGGTTGCTTTTTGTTTTGAAAAAAAGAAACGAGGTAATTTTTATGGCAGGTGTAAAAAAGAACGCAGCGGGCGCACAGAGCGCCGCACAGCAGGCCGCAGCAGCAGGGGCGGGAAATGATACCGCCGCAAAAGAAAAGCCCGTCAGCGGGCCGCAGAACGCCGCACAGGACGGCGCGGCGGAATATACGAAATTCGTCTATATTGGGCCGTCCCTTCCCCGCGGCACGCTGAATCATAACGCCGTTTTCGATGGGACAATGGAGGAAATCACGGAATACCTTTCCGGCGTGCTGAAGGACTATCCGCAGGTAAAGCGGCTGATTGTCCCGGTTCACAGGCTGGGAGAGGCCAGCGCAAAAGCGCGGACACCCGGAAACATCCTGCATAAATACTACAATGACATTGCTTCGGCGGTCAGCAGCCGAAAAAAGGAGGGGTAAAACGTGGGAATTGGCTATGAACACGGCATAACAAGTGAACAAATCGAAACTTCGGTTTCCACGCCGCGCACGGCGGGTTCCGGCATTGTCTTTGTTGTCGGTACGGCCCCGGTGCATACGGTGGGCGGCACGGTCAACGCGCCTATTATGGCGCTGAATTACAAAGAAGCCGTTACCGCGCTGGGATATAGTGAAAACTGGAAAAATTACACGCTTTGCGAAGTCATGTATTCCATTTTGAATCTTTATGGGGCTTCGCCGGTGTTCTTTGTCAATGTGCTGGACCCCGAAAAGCACAAAAAGGCGGTTGAAGCGGCGGATTATGAAATTATTGACCGGAAAGCGTCTTTACCGCTGGAGGCAATCGCGGAAACGGTCAAGGTAACAGACGAAACCGGCGCGACAACCTACACGCCCGAAGAGGATTACGGACTTTTGTACGATGGCGAAAGCCTTGTTTTGGAGCTTTTGGACGGCGGCGCAATCCCGGACGGTACGGGAAAGCTCAAAATTGAATTTACAGCGGTGGACCCGTCGAAAGTGTCCGATTCGGACATTATCGGCGGGTTCAATGTTGCCACAAAGAAAACAACCGGATTTGAGCTTGTGGACGCGGCCTTTGCAAAATACGGTATTGCGCCGGATTTGATTTTGTGTCCCGGCTGGTCCCACAAACCGGAGGTTGCCGCGATTATGACCGCAAAAGCGGAAAATATCAACGGCGTTTTCGAGGGAAAAGCCCTGATTGACATTGACACGGCGGCGGTGCAGCACTACACGGACGCGCCGGAATGGAAAAAGAAACAGAATATTTTTTCAAAATATCAGATTCTTTTCTATCCTATGGTAAAGCTGGGCGAAAAACTGTTCCACCTTTCCACGCAGGCGGCGGGCCTTATGGCAAAGGTGGACACGGACAACGGGAATTGCCCGTGCGAAAGCGCCTCCAACAAAAACTTGCAGGCAAACAGCGCGGTTGTAGACAACGGCGCGGACGGGGAAGAAGTGCTTCTTGACCCGCAGCAGGCGAACTATTTGAACAGCCAGGGCATTGTAACCACCCTGAATTTTATGGGCGGCTTTGTCCTTTGGGGCAATGAAAGCGCCTGCTTCCCCGCAAACACGGATGTAAAGGACTATTTCTATTCCGTTTCCCGCATGTTCGGGTGGGTATCGAACACAATCGTTCTTACCTTTTGGGGCAAGCTGGACAAAAGGCTTAACCGCCGCCTAATTGACAATATTTGCGACACGATGAACATTTGGCTTAACGGGTTGACAGCCGAAGAGAAGATTTTGGGCGGGCGTGTCGAGTTTCGGGAGGATGAAAACCCGGATACGTCTTTGATGGCAGGAAAAGCAACTTTCCATGTGTTCCTTACCCCGTGCAGCCCTGCAAAGCACCTGCATTTCATTCTGGAGTACGACGTGGATTATTTGTCCGCGCTCTTTGAGTAAAGGAGGGAATAGGCATTGAAAGTTGATAACGGCACACTGAATTTCCGGGTATATGAAGATGCGGTTGTGTTCTATGGCATGGCAGAGGTAGCCTTGCCGGAGGTGAGTTTGCTTGCAGAGGAAGTCAAGGGCGGCGGAATCGCCGGGGCTTTCAGCGGCGTTTTTATGGGACATACGGAAGCAATGTCCACAACCTTAAATTTCCGCAGCGTTACCGCAGACGTTACCCGCCTTATGGAGCCGCGCAACCATCAAATTCAGCTTTTGGCTTCGCAGCAGATGTGGGATTCAGCGGCAGGCGAATTTAAGGAGGTAGCGGTCAAGCACCTTTTGACCGGGACCCCTTCAAAGTACAACCCCGGCAAATTGGCCCCCGCGTCCCCCACAGAAACCACGGTTGAACTTGCGGTGACATACTTTGCGACGTTCATAGACGGGGTAAAGAAAATGGAAATTGACCCTATCAACTGCATTTTCTTTATGAACGGGAAAGATTGGCTTGCGCAGACCCGGCGCAATATGGGAATGTAACAGATTGGAGGAAAAACCATGAATGCAGAAATGAACGGCGGCGGGAACGCCGTAGAACTTGCCCCCGGCGCGGTTGTTGAATTGGAGCCGGAAAAGCCCTCTTTGGGTTCCAGCGTTGCGGGATTGGACGGCGCAAGCGGCGAATACGTCCATAGATTCAAAAAACCGTTTGAATATGAGGGAAAGCGGTATGAAACCCTTTCTTTCAATTTCAATAAGCTGGTGGGCCGGGATATGACGGCAATCGAGCGGGATATGCAGATGTCCGGTGAAACCGCCTATACCCCGGAAACGTCCCACGCCTACCAATGCAGGCTTGCGGCGCGGGCCGCGGGGATTATGCCGGACGTGCTGGAGGGTATGCCCCTGGGCGATTTTAACCGGATTACGAATGCGTGCCGCAATTTTTTATTAAGCACGGGATACTAAGGCAAAACCCTGGAAAGTGGTTTATGTCGCAAAGCATAAAACTTGCCCGGTACACAAACACGCCGGTTCCCTTTTATCTTGATATGACAGCGGCGGAATTGAATCTATGGATTCGGGAATGCAACATTCTGATTGAGGAAGAAAACCGGCGCATTAAGGCGCAGCAAAAGCAATCCTAAAAGAACAACCGCCCCCCGGCATGGGGGCGGTTGCTCTTTTGCTATGAGGGGGTGAGGATTTGGCGGCGGGAGCGCAAAAGGTATTTACCCTGCTTTTTCAGCTTCAGGCACAAATAGGCGGGAATTTCAACAGCAGTTTCACAAGCGCCCAAAACGCGGCCCGAAAACTGCAAAATGAGCTTTCCGGCATTAACGCTTTGCAAAATAAAATCGGCGGATACCAAAAGCAGGCGGAAGCCCTTGATAAGAACAAAGCGAAACTTGCGGCGTTGACAGAGGAACAAGCGCGTTTGCGGCAGGCTATGAGCCAAACGGAACAGCCCTCCGAGGCTTTACGGCGTGCCTATGAGCGGAACGCCCGCCAGATTGAGCAAACAAATACCCGCATTCGAGAACAGCAGGGACAGCTTGAAGAATTGGGAAATGAGTTGCGGGACGCGGGGGTAGATACGGACCGGCTAACAGAGGAAAACGACAGGTTAGCGGACAGTTACAACCGCGTGCGGCAAAATCAGGAGCGGCTTTCACACCTTGCGGATGCGCAGCAGAAAAACGCCGCGGCGATTTCCCAAACAAAGGCACAGCTTGCCGGGACCATCGGCACAATTACGGCGGTGGGCGCGGCGATTTATGCGGGGCCGGTGCAGCAGTCCATAAAATTTCAATCGTCTATGGCAAAGGTTGGGACGATTGCGGACGCAACGGCGGTTCCCCTGAATGCCCTAAAAAAAGATATTGTCAGCCTATCAAATGAAATCGGCGTAAACGCAAACGACATTGCCGAAGATGTGTATAACGCTATTTCGGCGGGGCAGAAAACAGAAGATGCGGTGGGCTTCGTCGGTCAGGCGGTGAAATTGGCAAAGGGCGGCTTTGCGGAAACCGGGCAGGCGTTGGACGTTTTAACAACGATTCTAAACGCTTACGGCAAGGAATCCAGCGAGGCCGGAGCCGTTGCCGATATGCTGATACAGACGCAGAATAAGGGCAAAGTAACCGTTGCGGAATTGTCCAGCGTCATGGGCAAAATTATTCCTACTGCCAACGCAAACAATGTTGCGTTGGAACAGCTATGCGCCGGATATGCCATTATGACAAGCCGGGGCATTGCCGCCGCGGAAACTACCACTTACATGAATAGTATGCTGAATGAGCTGGGCAAGACCGGCACAACAGCAGACAAAGCCTTACGCGCAGCGGCGGGCGGCAGTTTCAAGGATTTAATGGCACAGGGAATGAGCGTTGCGGAAGTCCTTGACATTTTGCAGGCAGAGGCCGCAAAGGGCGGCAAGAGCCTTGCGGACATGTTCGGCAGCGCGGAGGCCGGGAAAGCCGCCCTAACCTTGATGGCGGACGGCGTAGAAGGCTTTAATTCGCAGGTTGCCGGAATGGTGGACAGCACGGGCGCGGCGGAATCCGCCTTTAAGAAAATGGCGGAAACCACGGAAGAAAAGATTGCAAAGGCCAAAAACGCCTTAAATAACCTTGCTATCGTGCTGGGCGATACCTTTTTACCCTATGTTACCACAGGGGCGCAAAAAGTGTCCGAGTTGGTTACAAAATTCAGCACATGGGCGCAGGAAAACCCGGAGCTTTTAAGTACCATCGTAAAAATTGGCGCGGGAATCGCGGCCTTTGCGGTGGGCGGAAAAGCGGCAAAATTGGGATTTTTAGAGATAAAAGGCGGCGTTTTGTCCGTTGTAACCGCCTTTTCAAAGCTGAAAGCAATGGGCGGTATTCAGGGCGTTATAGGCAAATTGGGCGGGGTAAAGGGCATTTTCGGCGGAATCGGCGGGAAGCTCTTGCCCATTATCGGGATTATTACGGCAATCGGGGTTGCTATCAAGCTGATTTCCGGCAACCTTGACGAAGTGCGCGGTTTCATTCAAAAAACCTTTGGTGATACGGGATTAGCCGTATTTGATAAGGTTTGGGGCGTGATAACCAACATAGGAAACGCAATCAAGGGAGTTTTCAGCGGCGGGAACCTTACCGGCGCACGAAATTTCTTTCAAAATACATTTGGCGAAGCGGGCGTTGCGGCTTTTGACGCTATGATAGGCGTTGTAGAACAGTTAAAGGCGGTTTTGCCGGGGCTTTTGGACCAGTTGGGGCAGATGGCGGCGGCAGTGTTCCCCGCGCTTATGAGCGTGGTTAGCGCCCTGCTGCCCGCAATCGCGCAGATTGCCGGGACCCTGCTTCCCCCTATTGTTTCGCTTATCGGTCAGCTATTGCCGGTTATCATTGAGATAGCAAACGCAGTTTTGCCCGTTGTTGTGCAGCTTATCCAGACCATAGCGCCGTTGATAGCGGACATTGTGCAGACGGTTCTTCCGGTGCTGATTGACCTGTTTAATACCTTTATGCCGATAATCACGCAGTTTGTTCTTTCCATCTTGCCGGTTCTGCAACAGCTTTTGCAGGCGTTGACCCCTGTTATTCAGATTGTGGCGGAGCTTTTCGGCAACGCGCTTGCAACCGCAATCAACAGCGCGAAAGCGGTTATTGACGGGTTCCTTACCATCCTGCAAGGAATCATTACCTTTGTGACCGGCGTATTTTCGGGGAACTGGAAGCAGGCATGGGAGGGCGTAAAGCAGATTTTCAGCGGTGTAATGGAATCACTGAAAGCGGTGGTAAAGGCCCCCATTAACTTTATTATCAGCGCAATCAATACCCTTATCGGTGGATTGAACAAGGTTAAAATTCCTGATTGGGTTCCCGGCGTAGGCGGAAAGGGAATCAATATTCCGCAAATACCAATGCTTGCGAAAGGTTCCCGCAACGCGCCGGATACCTTCATAGCGGGTGAACGCGGCCCGGAGCTTATCACGAACGGCAAGGGCCGGACAGTGTTCACGGCGTTACAGACGGAACGCATTATGAATAATGCGGGCGCGGCGCAGCAGGGAGCGGGACAACAGGCGGCGGCGCAGCAGGTAATCATAACCCTTGCGCCCGCGTTGATGGCGGCGCTTGCCGCCGCCCCCGCCGTGAATACGGTACGCAGCGCGGCGGTTGTGCCGCAGATGCAGGCGGCGGAATTACAGGCCGCGCCGGTCCAGCAGGGCGGGACGGTTTTCAGGTTTGAGAGCGCCCCGGTATTCCATGTATCGGGCGGGGACCCGGAGGACATAGACCAAAAATTCAGGCAATATCATGATGAAACCATGCAGGACGTAGAAGAAATGTTGCGGCAGAAAGAGGCGGACGAAAGGCGGGGACGGTATGAGTAACACATATAGGACCATATCGGGGGATATGTGGGATTCAATCGCGTTTAAGGCTTTGGGAAGCGAAAGCTATACCGACAGGCTGATAAAGGCGAATTTGCAGTATCGGGAAACCGTCATTTTCCCCGCGGGGGTGGTATTGAGGCTTCCGGCAATAGAGCCGGAAGCCTTCGCCACTTTGCCGCCCTGGAAGGAGGCGGGCAATGAGTAGCAGCAGCACGGCACGCCGCACGGAAATTATAATCTATTTTGCGGGGGTGGATATTTCGCAGAGTATCCGCCCGTATCTGCTTACCATGACGTATACCGATAACGAAGAAGATAAACACGATGATTTGCAGATAACCCTTGACGATAGGGATAGAACATGGGTGCGGTGGCTGGATGAAAAGGGCAGCGCAAAAGGCGAAAAAATCCGCGCCGTCATTATTCAAAAGAACTGGAACGGGACCGGCAAAGACCGGAAATTAGATTGCGGGGTTTTCGAGCTTGACAGTATCGACTTCAGCGGCCCGCCCGGAAAGGTGAGCATAAAAGCAACGTCTATCCCCTATTCGTCTACTATGCGTTTGCAGATAAAAACAAAGGCATGGGAAAACGTGAAATTGTCCGCGATTGCGAACGATTTAGCGGGACAAAACGGAATGCAATGTATGTATGAATCCTCCTATGACCCCCTGTATACGCGCAAAGAGCAGGTAAAGAAAACGGATCTTGTCTTTCTGCAAGAGCTTTGCAAAAGCGCGGGGATTTCGTTAAAAGTAACGTCAAATACCGTTGTTCTGTTCGATGCGGCGGAATATGAGCAGAAGCCCCCGGTTTATACGGTCAGTTACGGGAAATCGGATATTATCCGGTACAGTTTCGGCACAAGCTACACGGACACGGCCTATTCAAGCTGTCATGTTGTCTATGAGGACCCGCAGACAGGGAACAAAATAGAGGGCGAATATAAACAGCCGGGAGAGGGCAGCGGGCAGGTTTTGGAGGTAAACGAGCGGGTAACAAGCGCCGCCGAAGCAAAAGAGCTTGCAAAAAAACGGTTGCGGCAGAAAAACAAGGGGGAAGTCAAAGCGGAATTTACCCTTGTAGGGAATGTCGGGCTTGTGGCAGGCTTAACGGTGCAGGTGGAGGGATACGGCCTTTTTGATGGGAAATACATCATTGAGAGCGCAACCCATAATCCAACGGGCGGTTATACCACAGGGCTAAAATTGCGCCGGGTGCTGGAGGGGTATTGATGGCGGAATCTGAAATCATGGAGGCCAAAAAGCAAATTGCCGTTTTGAAAGAGATTGTCCGCATTGGTACGGTTTCTTCCGTGGATAAGGACAAGCGGACGGCCCGCGTTATTTTCCACGATAAAGACGAATTGCCTTCCGGGGAATTGAAAGTGCTGCAAAATCAGCCGCTTATAACCGTGGAAAAGTGGGTTGACGGCGAAAAATGGAACTATGATGCAAAGTATGCTTCCATTGACCGCGAATTAGGGTTAGGGGAAAGCTACACAAAAGCGGCCCCGGACGTTATCACGGTGGAGAAAGCCATAGACTATAAATGCCCGCTGCATGGCGTGGATGAAACGAAAACCCATAAACACGTTATGACGGTTTACCCGTGGCTTCCCTATATCGGGCAATTTGTGCTTTGTCTGTATCTGCCTAACGGGGAATCAGACGGCTTTGTATTGGGGGGAATCTAAAAAATGGCAGTTGTCGGAACATGGGGTGATATAGTATTCAGCGTTTCACGGCGGCAGATAAAGACCTTTGACGGGCTGAAATGGGACAGCGGCGCAAGGTATTCCACGCATGACCGACATTTGAAAGAGCCGCTTTTGGAGTTTACCGGAACAGAGGTTGAAAGCATGTCTTTCACAATGTTTTTTTCCGCCTATTTGGGGGTAAATCCCATTCAGGAAGTTTCAAAGTTGTTAAAGGCTATGCGGCGGGGAGAGGTTCACAGGCTGATTATAGGCCCGAAAGCATACGGCACGGGGAAATGGGTAATTACAAAGCTGTCTAATTCGCTGGAACGGACAGACGGGCGGGGGAACATAATCGCCGCGAAAGTCAGCGTTACCATGAAATCATATTCAGGCAGATAGGAGGGGGCGCGGTGGCCTACATCGTAACAGCCAATACGGGCGGAAAGATAAACCTTGCGCCGGAAACGCGGGAGGAAGAAATCCTGCAAAACGTCAGGTTCCTTCTTTCAACCCCTAAATTTACGGTTCCGCTTGACCGGGACTTCGGGCTTTCGCAGCGGTTTATAGATAAGCCGTTGCCGGTTGCGGAATCCCTGTTTCGGGCTGAAATACTGGACGCGATAGAAAAATACGAGCCGCGGGTAGAAGTGGAAAACGTAACCTTTGAACAGGGGGACACGCCGGGAATGCTGATACCGCGGGTGGAGGTGAACATACTTGACGATGCAGAATAGAGGATACCCGGAAATCAGTTTTGTAAACACCGACACGGACACGCTTGTAAACGCCCTTGTAAAATCCTATGAGAAATTCACGGGGCGGACCTTATACCCCGCAGACCCCGCGCAAAAATTCATTCTTTGGATTGCGGATATAATCATACAGGAGCGGATTTTAATTGATGAATCCGCGAAGCAGAACGTCCCGCGGTATGCGCAGGGCGTTTATTTGGATTCATTGGCGGAAATTTTCAAGGATGCTTACCGCCTGCAACCGCAGGCCGCAGCAACTACTTTCCGCTTCTACCTTTCAACCGCCTTGCCCTATCAGCATTTAATCCCCATAGGGACGCGGGTTGCGGTTGGGAATATCGTCTTTGAAACAACGGAAACCCTTTACATTGACGCGGGGAAAACGTCCGGGGACGTTCCGGCAATCTGTCAACAGGTGGGCGAAACCGGAAACGGGTTTGTTCCGGGGCAGATTACGCAGCTTGTGGACGTGTTCCCATACTATGACCGGGTAGAAAATATCACGGTCAGCGCGGGCGGCGCGGAGCGGGAAACGGACAGCGCCTTTTATGAGCGTATGCGGGAAAGTATGGAAAGTTTTTCAACCGCGGGGCCGTCCGGGGCTTATATCTACCATGCAAAGACGGCTTCCCCGCTGGTTGCGGACGTGGCGGCGCTTTCCCCTACACCCGGATTTGCGGACATACGGGTATTGTTGCGGGATGGCGAATTGCCGCCCGAAGAAGTGCTTCAGGAAGTACAGGCGCAGCTTTCGGCGGAAAAGGTGCGGCCCCTATGCGATTTCGTGCAGGTTTCCGCGCCGGATACCGTGCCGCTGAATATCGACGCAACCTATTATATCCCGAAACCGAGCCAAAACAGCGCGGCGGTGATTACGGCGGACGTGGAAAAGGCGGTACAGGATTATATCAGATGGCAGACCGAAAAAATGGGGCGGGATATAAACCCGTCCGTGCTTGTGTCCTACATGATGAAAACCGGGATAAAGCGCGTGGAGGTACGCCAGCCGGAATATACCGTAGTCCCGGAAAGTGAGGTTGCCGCGCTGAATCAGTGCAATGTATCGAGCGGGGGCATAGAGGATGAATAACACGATATACGGCATTGATTTAACAAGGGCATTGCCGCCGACGCTGAAAAACGATGAAGATATGCTTGCGCTTGCGCGGGTTATCGGGGCGGAATTACAGGAAACCGGCAGGCTGATAAGGCAGAATATCATTTATCCCCGGATTGATGAATTACCGGAAAACGTGCTTGATATTTTGGCCTATGACCTGCATGTAGATTGGTATGATTTCGATTATCCCATAGAGGCAAAGCGCAGCATTATCAAAGACAGCGTAAAGGTACACAAGCGGTTAGGGACCGTCTATGCAACGCTTACCGCCTTGCGCAGCGTCTACCCAAACAGCGAGATTGAAGAATGGTTTGACTATGGCGGGGAGCCTTTTCTTTTCCGCGTTGTTATCGACGTGACAAGGGCAAAGGCCCCCGCAGAGTATTTCCAGATAAAGCGGGCCATTGATGCCTATAAGCGCCTAACCGCGCACATGGAATCCCTTATTTATCAATGCCGGATAGACATTGAAATAGCGATAGAAACCCGCTGGTGGTGGTTATCCGCCCACAGGACCGGCAAGGCGCTTTGCGGTACATACCCGCAGCGGAACACAAGGGGCGCTTTGGGTTCCGCCGTCATAGCGGTACAACCGGAAGCGGGCGGGTTTGGCTTTTCCAGCACGCCCGCAGGAACAGCGCCGCAGCGGTCAACGGTTGCGGCCTTGCGCACAGGGCAAATAGAGGCCCACAGCAGCGCGGAGGGGTTCGGGTATACCGTAACCCCGGCAGGGCCGGAAAAGGCCGGTACAGCGCCGCAGAGGGCCACACGCGCCGCATTCGGCGGCGGGGATATTTCCATAGCGCCGGACGGGAGCGGGTACGGGTTCCGGCCCCCGCCCGCGGGAACAGCGCCGCAGCGGTCAACGGTTGCGGCCTTGCGTGCGGGGCAGATAGAGGCCCGCAGCGGCGCGGAGGGATTCGGGTATACCGTAACCCCGGCAGGGCCGGAAAAGGCCGGTACAGGCCCACAGAGGGCCACACGCGCCGCATTCGCGGCGGATGGCCTGCAAGTCAGCGCCGGAACGGTGCAGGGCCGTTTGCAATCCACGCCAGCAGGCACAAAGCCGCAGCGCGGGACGGGCGGCGGGGCCGGGGGCGCGGATATGGGCATAGACCCGGACGGCGGCGGGTTTGGCTTTCGCACGCCCGCAGCGGGGACAACGCCAGGGCAAAGCACACAGGGCCGCACGCTGGAAAGCGGGCTTGCCGTTTCATCGGATGGGGACGGGCAGGGATTCAGTACGCCCCTAACCGGCACAGCCCCGCAGCGTTCCGCCCGAAGCGGGCTTGCGGCAGATGCCGCAGAGGTTGACGCAAGCGGCGCGGCGTATGGCTTTACATCGGCGGCGGCGGGCAGCAGGCCGGGACGGGCAAACGGCGGCGGAACAGGTGAAAGCGCCGTTTCCGTAGCGCCGGACGGGGCCGGGTACAGTTACACGCCCCCGCCCGCAGGGACCGCGCCGCCGCAGTCCAGCGGCATTATTCCATCGGTAACGGCGGAAGGTTATTCGTACCGCGTCAAGCGGTGCGGAACTGCCCGTTGCGGAAATAATCAAAAGAAAAAAGGACGGTGATAAACCATGTTGACAGACAAGGCCATAGCAGGCTTGAAAGCCTACATTGACCGGACGATTGTATACGCCCGCTATAAAATTAACGGGACGTACTACAAAGCGCCGATTAGCCGCCGCGAATACCTGAAGGACGGGCGGGTAGCGGTGTATTTCTCCATTATCCCGCAGTTGGGGCAGGACGTGACAATCACGGAGGTTCAGCTTTTCGACACAAACAATGATTTGTGGGCGGCGAAAACGGAAGAAATCATTATCCGCGGCGTGCAAGAGGGCGTATTATACCGCTTTGCATTTGACATTCGGGAGGTATAAAAGATGGCATACAATCGGGAATATTGGCAGGACCATGTAACGGAATTTGAGGACCGCTACACGGAAAAAGAGAACGAGGACGGGACAATAACCCATATCCCCGTTGAAGGGGAAATCATTCAGCAGGGAACGGCGCAGAATGCCCCCCATTTCAACAACATGGAGGAAGGTATTTTTGCGGCTAATGAGCTGGGCGCGGAAGCCGTGCGGGTACTGGTACATCATGGGCAGGCAATCGAACAGCTTTCCGGCGAAAAGGGGACGGTTACGCTTACCAATACGCAGGCATACCCGTTCAATAACAGCCGGACAACGGTTGCGCTTGTCAAGCCCCGGCAGACTTTGGATTATACGGTGAGCGTGGAAGCCGTTGCCATTGGCAGCGGTGCGGTTGGTGAAATCGTGATAACGGATAAGCAGTTGAACGGTTTCAAAATCGAGCATACCGGCAGCGCCGCAAAGGTTTCCGTCAAGTACATTGTAGAAGGGGGAATGGTCTAAATGGCAAGCGTGATTATCAAGGATGATGAACGCCGCGCACATGAAGCCTATGTCATGCAGCAATTCGGGCAGGATTGCCGGACGGCGGACAGCGGCAAGCGTGAACAGGCGGAGCTTATCGCCGCCCGGACACGAGAAGCATACGAAACCATGAAAAAAATGGAGGGCTGAATAATGGCAATGATTGTAAAGGAAAAGAACGAGGGCGCAAAAATCCCCTATACCGTCAAGGGCAGCAAAATCACTTTCGATGATGAATTGATGGTGAATGTTCAGCGGTTCGAGCGGGATGACCCGGCGCACATCGACATTTGCCGGGACCGTTTCGGAAACCTTGTGACCGGCGTTATTCCGGGTTATGCGGAAATGTACGTTGCACAAATCGACATTCCGGCGCGGGCGTATACGGAAACCGTCATTGACGTTCCCGCTCCCGCGGCGGAGGACCAGGACGGCGAGGATAGCGCCAGCAGCGGCGGGATGGAGCGGCAGACCGTCCAGCGTGACGCGGTTCCCTTTGATATGAACAAATGCACATTGACCCTTTGGGCAGTCGGTGAGGAGGAATAAAAGCTATGGCAAATTTTGATGATATGAAGTTAGCCGTTGAAGCGTTGAGCGGCGGCAAAAACACGGTGCTTTTCGATGATATGGGAATGCCGTCTATCGTGTTCCCGTTCGCAAAGCAAAAGTATTCGGACCTTATGGCGGGCGGCACGCAGGAAACTTTCCCTTGTTTCCGCATTGAGAACGAGGAAAAGGACGTTATCTATATCAGTAAATTCCTGAATATCGTGGTGAATGACCGGGCGTACAGCTTGCCCATGAAGGACCCACGGGCCAATATCAATTTTGATGAAGCCTTGCGGGTATGCCGGAACAAGGGCAGCGGCTGGGGGCTTATGCCGGGGTGCTTATGGCAGGCCGTGGCGCTTTGGTGCAAGAAAAACGGGACAATCCCCCACGGAAACAACAATTACGGGCAGGCTTCGGAAAACGCCTTTGAAAAGGGCGTGCCGACGCTGAAAGATGGCAGCGGACGGATTTTGCGGACGGCCACGGGCAGCGGGCCGGTAACGTGGAATCATAACTTTCAGGATTCGGGCATTTCGGACCTTAACGGGGATGTCTGGGAGTGGACAGCGGACACACGCCTTTTCAACGGCGAAATCCAGATTATCCCCTATGGAAACTGTTTGCGCCCTGATTGCAATATGGGACCGTCCAGCACGGAATGGAAGGCAATCATGCCGGATGGGACATTGGTTGCGCCGGGGACCCCTGGAACGCTGAAATATGATAACAGCGTAGCGGGGGACGCAACAAAGACGGACCACGGCATTACCGGCCCCGTTATTTTGAGCACCACAAGGGAACACCCCATGTATACGGGCGGGGATACGAACGACTATTACGCCGGGGTTTGGAATCAGCCCATTTTCCAGGGGCTTACAGCTAAAAGCGGCGTTTCGGTCCCGCAGATTTTGAAAGCCTATGGGTTGTTCCCCGTTGACGCTGAATTGGGCGGTGATGGCTTCTGGTGTCGGAATTACGGCGAACGGTTGCCTGTGCGCGGCGGCTTCTGGAGCTATGGTGCTTCGGCGGGCGTTTTCGCGCTGAGTCTGTACAGCGCCCGTTCCTACATTGGCGCTCGCGTTGGTTTCCGCGCCGCTTTTGTTGGTCTGTAAATCTGCTTTTTGTGTTCTGTATGATGCCGCGATAGCGGCATTTCCCCTCCGGGGCTTTTGCCCCGGAGGGGCGATTTTTTTTTGAAAATTTGGGGTTGTAATAATTTAGTAGATTTTCCCGGCGTTTCATGGTAGAATATCAGGGAAAGGGGCGGGGGAAATGAAATGACCGACAGCAACGACACAAAGAACAGCAAGGAAACGTTAATCATTCAGCAAAAAGTCTATGATATGATTATGTACGCATATCCGGCAATCGAGCAATTCCCCAAAAGCCAAAAATTCAGCTTGGCGCAGGATATGAAAAAATGCCTTGATGCAATTATGCGGTACGTTATCGCCGCGAACAAAAAATACACAAAGAAAACAACCTTGCAAGAGTTGGACATAGAAAACGAAGCCCTGAAAATTTATATCCGTATGGCCTTTGAACTTGGCTATTTACCGCCGAAAAAATATGAAATATGGTCCGGGATGGCGGTAGAGGTAGGAAAGATGATAGGCGGATGGATTAAGGCGGCGCGGGACAGCCAGCCCATGCAGGGAATAGATAAACAGCCGGACAGCAGCGAACGGGTTCCGGGGCAAGTGGGGATTGGAGATGATGAAACTTTCACTTGCAGCGGGTGCGGGGCCACTATCGCAAAGGTTGTTAAGGAGTATTCAGAGAAAAACATGGGGAGGGTTCTATGCAGGAAATGTCAAAATAAATTCAGACGCGGAGAATTAGGGAATGGACCGTAGTTGCCTTTGCGCGGCGGCTCTTACAACGGTAACGTTGCTTCGGCGGGCGTTTTCGCGCTTTCCTTTTACGACGCCCGTTCCCACAGCAACGGCAACGTTGGTTTCCGCGCCGCTCTACCCCCGCGTCAGATGCCGCAGCCTTATGGGGCGGCGGTCAGTACAAGGGTATAAAGGGGTTCGTTTCCTTGCCGGGGATTATGGCAAAAAACAAAAAAGGCCACGGAAGCCGCCAGTAATCGAAAGGTGAAAACCGCTAAACGTGGCAGAGCGCAGACAATCGGGAACGGTCCATAGTTGCCTTTGCGCGGCGGCAACTGGAACAATGGTGCTTCGGCGGGCGTTTTCGCGCTGAATCTGAACAACGCCCGTTCCTACATTGGCGCTAACGTTGGTTTCCGCGCCGCTCTACCCCCGCGTCAGATGCCGCAGCCCTACGGGGCGGCGGTCAGTACAAGGGTATAAAGGGGGCTGTTTCCTTGCCAGAGGCCCCGGCAAAAAATAAAGCCGCCGCAGATGCCGCCAGTAGCCGCAGGGTGAACGCCGCAACATGCGGCAAACTTAAAAAATAGCCTTTGGGAATGAACCGTAGTTGCCTTTGCGCGGCGGCAATTATGGCAATCAGGCTTCGGCGGGCGTTTTCGCGCTTACATTCAATAACGCCCGTTCCCTCTCCAATGCTAACGTTGGTTTCCGCGCCGCTTTACCCCCGCGTCAGATGCCGCGGCCTTACGGGGCGGCGGTCAGCACAAGGGTATAAAGGGGTTCATTTCCATATCGGATTGACCCGGCAGAAAATAAAACCGCCGTGAACGCCGCCAGTAACCGCAAGGCGAACGCCGCCACGCACGGCGCAGCACATCGGCGGGGGCAAGCCGCAGTTGCCTTTGCGCGGCGGCTCTTATTGGGGCAACTCCGCTTCGGCGGGCGTTTTCGCGCTCAACTTGAATTGCGCCCGTTCCCACGTTAATCTTGACGTTGGTTTCCGCGCCGCTCTACCCCCGCGTCAGATGCCGCGGCCCCACGGGGCGGCGGTCAGTACAAGGGTATAAAGGGGCTTGCTTCCTTGCCGGATTGACCCGGAAAAAAATAAAAGCGCCGCGGAAGCCGCAAGTAGCCAGAGGGCGAACGCCGCCACACGCGGCAATTTTATTTGCAGGTGACGGAATGAAAAGCATAAAACACGTTTTTGAACAGGTAACGGACTATGACAACCTCTATAAAGCGTATTTGAACGCCCGCCTTTGCAAGCGTTACAGATATGAGGTGTTGCGATTTTCCGCGCACCTGGAAGATTATTTGCACCTGTTGCAAAGGCAGTTGTTAGATGGAACATACAGGTTAGGCCGTTACCGGGAATTTTACATCTATGAGCCGAAACAACGCTTGATAATGGCGCAGCCGTTCAAAGACCGGGTTGTACAGTGGGCAATCTATCAGGTATTACACCCGCTTTTTATCAATGGGTATATTTCGGATTCTTACGCCTGCATACAGGGACGCGGCACGCACAGCGCGGTTGAGCGCCTGCATTATTGGCTTCAGCAAGTGGACCGGCGGGACGGAAAATATTATTACCTGAAACTTGATATAAGCAAGTATTTTTACCGGATAGACCATGACGTTTTATTTTCCATTCTGCAACGCCGGATAAAGGATAAGCGAATGCTTGACCTGCTCAATATCATTGTAAACAGTGAGGAAACCAATTTCGGCTTGCCGCCCGGAAAAAGCCCCGGCGAAGTAAAGAAAAGCGAACGGGTGAGCAATAGGGGGATGCCGGTAGGAAATTTAAGTAGTCAGATGTTCGCAAACCTCTATTTGAATGAGCTGGACCAATATTGCAAGCGGACGCTGAAAATTCATTTTTACGTCCGGTATATGGACGATGTTATAATTTTAAGTGACAGCAAAGCGCAGCTTAACGAATGGAAAGCGGCGATTGATGATTTTTTGCAAACGCGGTTGCGGCTGGACCTGAATAATAAAACCTGCATTCGGCCTATAACATTAGGGATTGAATTTTGCGGGTATAAGGTATGGCCCACGCATATAAAATTGCGGAAATCAACCGCCCTGAAAATGAAACGGCGGTTGAAACGGCTTCAAGAACAGTATGCACGCGGGGAAGTAACGCTGGAACGGGCAATGCAGACGGTCAATTCCTACATGGGGATATTAAAGCATTGCGACAGCTACCAATTAAAGCGGGCCATTTTCGGGGAGTACACGGAAACGGAACGGGTGGACGGCTGGTTTTACCTAAAACGGGACAGCGAAAAAATAGCGCAGGCACAGCAAGAAAAATTGAATCAGGGCAACGAAAGCGGCGGTCAAAATTGACCGCTGCTTTTCTATGCAAAAAATTATGTTATGAGGTGGTAAAAATGAGTATGCAAGAAATCCTTATGAATGGAGGTGGGGCGCTTTTTCTCCTGCTTACGCTGGTACAAATTGCCCCTATCAAAGTAAATCCTTGGTCCGCTTTGGCAAAATGGTTCGGGCGGGCAATCAATGCGGATATGATGAAGGAACTTGAAGAAGTCAAGTCCGGTCAAAAGGAAACACGGGAACGGCTTGACGCTTATATCCGCATGGACGATGAACGCAACGCCGATATGCACAGGGCGCGGATTTTGCAGTTTAACAATGAACTGCTACGGGACATTTTGCACACGCGGGAGGACTTCATAGAAATTTTGGCGGAAATAGATTTTTACGAACGGTATTGCGAAACACACAGCGAATACCAAAACAACCGCGCCGTTTGCGCAATCGGAAATATCAAGCGGGTATACAATGACCGCTTGAAAGAGCATGATTTTCTATAAAGGGGAATTTCGATGATTTACCTTCTTTTCCTTGCCGGGGGAATAATCGCCGGATTTCTTGTTGCGGCCCTGATTTTGGGGGTGCAGTTGCGACAGCAGCGCAGCGGGAAAAAGAAATCACAATCGCCGCCCGTGAAGAAAAGCGCAGACGGAAAGGGAGAACGGCAGAAAACAGAGTTTTCAAAAGTGGTTTTGCTTTTGGTTATGGCAACATACTTTGTCGGGCTGATTGTGGGGATTAAGATTGTCCTGCTTGACACGGGGCAATTATCCGCCCTGCTTCTATACATCGGCGGGCCAACAACAACGGCGATTGCCTTTTATAGCTGGAAAGCAAAAGCAGAAAACCTTCTGAAAATCCAGAGGGAACACCCGGAAACGCCGATTGATTTTAATAATATTACAGGGGGTTAAAATGGCGCTTACAAATGAACATAAAGGCTTTATTGAAAGGATTGGGAGGTTAGCAGCCGCAGACATGCAGAAAAGCGGCGTGTTAGCCTCCCTTACCATTGCACAGGCGATTCTTGAAAGCGGGTGGGGCAAGTCCGGCCTTACCGCCAAGGGAAACGCCCTGTTTGGCATTAAGGCCGGGAAATCGTGGAGCGGGAAAGTTTACAGCGCCAAAACGCAGGAATGCTATGACGGCGTAAATTTCACTACGATTACGGCCCTTTTCCGCGCTTATGATAGCTGGGAAGAATCCGTTGCGGACCATTCCGCCCTATTGACCGGCCTTTCCCGCTATAAGGCGGTTGTAGGGGAAACGGACTATAAAGCGGCTTGCAGGGCTATCAAGGCGGCAGGATATGCAACAGCCCCGGACTATGCGGAACAGTTGATTAAAATTATTGAGTGTTACGCATTGACACAGTACGACAAGCCCGCAACGGGCGGGCAGGAAGGAAGCGGGAAAATGAAAAGCAGCGTATTTGTTGAAAAGCTGGTTGATGTTGCGGAAAACTATAAGACCCTGTATGTTATGGGGTGCTTTGGTGCGCCGTTGACCGGGGCGAACGTGTCCAGGTATTGCACAAACCACGATTATAACAAGCAGGCCGCACGAACGGCAATGATTAAGGCAGCGGCAAACAAAACCCCGCCCGTTTTCGGTTTTGATTGTGTGTGCCTTATCAAAGGGATTCTTTGGGGCTGGAACGGCGATGCCGCCCGGACCTATGGCGGCGCAGGGTATGCAATCAATGGCGTTCCCGATATTGGGGCGGATACCATGATTACAAAATGCACCGGGCTTTCTACTGACTTTTCCGGTATTGTGCCGGGGGAAGCGGTTTGGCTTAAAGGGCATATCGGCGTTTACATCGGCGGCGGGAAGGTGGTTGAATGCACGCCGGCCTTCGCAAACAAGGTGCAGATTACGGCCTGCCTGAACATTGGCCCTATTGCGGGCATGAGCGGGCGCAGGTGGACGAAGCACGGCAAGTTGCCGTATATCGAATACGATGCCGCCACACGGCCCACAGAGGGCGCAGGAACGGCGCAGCGGCCCGGAACGTCAAATGATACCGCCGCCACGATTGCGGGCGTTGTGGGCGATTTGGTGCGGTTTACGGGCAACGTCCATTATACAAGCTCAAACGCCGCAGCCGGGAAAGCCTGCAAGCCTGGAACGGCAAAAATCACGGCGGTTTCAAAGGGGGCGAAACATCCTTACCACCTTGTCAAGCAGGCGGGCGGCGGTTCCAGCGTCCACGGATGGGTTGACGCGGTGGATGTGCAAAACATCGGCGGCGCAGCGGATGGCACGCCAGAGGCCCCCAAAATGCGCGTAGGCGCACGGGTGCAGTATTCCGGCCCCCTGTATCGGGACAGCAGCGGGAACGGGCAGGGAAAGGCCGTGAGCGGCACATACACGGTTAAATATTACTATCCGGGCCGCAAGTGCGGCGTACATATTGACGGGCTGGGGTGGGTTCCTGAATCCGCCTGCAAAGTCATTGCGTAAAGGGAGGATTTCAAAATGGAGATTATCAAGTTTTTGATTGCGAATTGGGACAGCGTGCTTGTTGTCGTTGGCTTCCTTGCCCTGGTTGCCGTGCTGATTAAGCGCGGGGAAACAAAAATCCTGAAAAATATTTTATTCAAGCTGGTAACGCAGGCGGAACGGGAGTTTGGCAGCGGGACCGGGACGCTGAAATATGCGGCGGTTTCTGATTGGCTCTATCAGCGTATGCCAGCCGTGCTGAAATTCCTTTTCACCGAAAAGGACATTGATAACATGATTGAGGCCGTACTTGCAGAAGCAAAAGAAAAATGGGGAACTAATGACAACGTGAAGCAGTATATTGAGGAAGGGGAGTTTGCGCGGCAGATTGTCGCGTATACCGTGGAGGAAAACGCCCCGGATATGAAAAAATAATAGTCCGATTCGGACAGCAGGAAAGCCCGCGGGAGCAGCGCCCCCGCGGGCTTTTTTATTTTCAGGGGGCGGCAGGTTTCCGCCGCCCCGGTTATTTTATAGGTGAGTGTCAAACCCGGTCACGCTGGTAAAGATGGGTTGCAGTTGGTCGAAATAAACGCCGCTTACTTCGTGGATTTCTTGCACCTTTTCGCTGGTAAAGGTAAAAGTTTTTGTATTCATTCGCGGTGCAGTGTAGCGGAAAAACCGCATTGTGTAGGAATCCGTTACTTCGTCAAGCGTGATATAAAGGCGGTTGGCCTTACTTACGTTTTTGGGGAGCGTCATTCTTAAAGTATTTCCGTCACTTACAAAGTGACTTGCGCCAGTCATAACAATAAATTTGTTACCCCCTAACTGTTCAAGAATGGTGTTTGCAACGCTCATTGTTTCAGTCATTCTTGATTACCCCCGTTTGTTTTATTTCCTTTACCTTATGTACCCATTATACATCTAACGTTAGATAAAATCAATAGGCAGACTGCATAAATCTAACGTTAGATTATTGTATAATATGACGTTAGATGAAAACGCCGCCCAAAAGCGGGCGGCGGCGGTTAAAGGATACCGTATAATTTCGAGGATTTACGAAAGGACTTTATAATCCCTCTGGGCGTTCCGTCCCGCTTTGTTTTCCAGTGCTTTTCAAAACTGGAAAAATCGGAACACAGGCGGACCGTTATTGTTTTGGGCGTTTCCTTGACGATTTCCACAACGTCCCATAGAAAGCCGTCTGCCTCTGCAAGCTGGGACCCCGTTTTAATTTCTCCTGCATTGATAATCATTCCTGTTTCCTCCATTTTGTTTTGACAGGGGGCGGCGGCTTGCACTGCCCCGGTTTATGTTCAGTCAAGCAGACATTCCATAGAAATAGAATATTGCTTTTCCAGTTTCGCAAAGGCCGCAGGGGTTACACGGTAGGAACGCCAGTTTTCAAGCTGCTTGCGGCAACCGTCAACCCATGTAACAGAGTTTTCGAGGATACCGCGGCCTTTAAGCTCTAACGGAGTATCCACGAAATAATGCTTTCCATCGTGGGACAACCGGGCTTCCATCTTTGTAACCGGCTTTCTTTCGCCCATTTCAGGGGTATAGCAATGAACGCCGGGAAGGTAGTCTTGCAAGTAAATAATGTTTGCCATAATATCAGCCTCCATATTTTAAGTGGTTTTAATTGATTATGTTGGATTTTCACCCCGCCAATTTTCAGCCGTTGGCGGTCACTGTTGCCGAACTTTACGCCCCGGCAACCGGGCGGCTTTGTGTTTTGCTTTACCTTATGTACCTATTATATATCTAACGTTAGATAAATACAATAGGCAGACTGCATAAATCTAACGTCAGATTTTTATATAATCTAACGTTAGACAAAACAGGCGCAATAGGGTAAAATAAAATAAAGGTGGTGAGAGTATGGGACGGCCCAAAAAAACGGACAGCAACCCGACAGATTATAAACGCGGGTTCAATGCTGAAAATTATGAACGTCTTTACCCCTGGGCGCGGCGGGGGCGGAAAGCCTTTTACACTATGGCAGCAAAACAGGCGGGGGCTTCGCTGAATGAATTTATTATTGCAGCCATAGAAGAAAAGATGGAGCGGGACAGCCCGGAAATCTATGCGCAGATGCAGGAACAGGAAAAACGGGATACAGAACAATAAAGAAACCGGCGCGATAGGGTGCATTCTATCGCGCCGGTTTCTTTTACTTTTCGTTTTCCCTGTCCCTGATAAAGACACAGCCAAAAAGACCGTTGATAAATACAAAGTAGGGGTTTGCTTTCTTAATGGTACACTGGAACAGAAGGGTATCATCTCTGACCGTTGTGAACTGAACCGGCAGATCAAGGCAGACAACGCCTTTCTGCGGGAGCTAAAATCGCTGGTTAAGAAACTGATAGACGCAGCGAAAAACGCTGTTCCGGCGATTGCGGAGGCGATGGAAACCGTTCGACAAAAGTTGATAATCTTTCGGTATCATCTTTTGCATATTGGGGCTGGGAAAAAGAATTTCACCAGCCCCCTCAGAGTTGTCAAGCCTGATCTCAGAAGGTATGAGAATATCGTTAGACATCTCAAAGATAAGATTCGGGAGCGCCGAATATTGCTGGATGAGAAAAAAGCTGTCCCGGCAATCCAGGTATTCCGGCATCGGGAATTGACTCAGAAAATCGCTGGTCTGACGGAAGATATTGAGGAATTGAAAAACGAGAAGGCCCTGCTGCTCAATCAGTTTAATTGTGCGGATGATCACGGTATGGCTAAAGTCAAAAAACGTGTTGCTTCTATGGAATCCTCTTTAGAAACGCTGAACCAGCAGGAGACAAAGTGTTCTGGCGAGTTGGGGGCAGCGTTGGCAGAATTTTCAGAACTGCGCCAGCAGGCGTTTGATTTCGATGCCGCAGAACTGGCCGAGGCCCGTCGGACCATCCGGCCTGATAAGGAGCACGAAGCAATTCAGCAGTTACAAGCCGCCTATGGCAAGAAATTTGATTCCAGGACGCTTGCACAGAGCCAAATGGATGTTGCCGAGATGTTGGATGAAACTGTGGAACCGGTATCTATCCGTCAGAAACTGCAACAGTTGCAGAGGCAGCAGAATAGGCAAAATCATGGAAAAGAGCGCGGCCAGGAGCGGTGATGCTCCTGGCCCGCTACTTTATCTCAGGATCAAGATTTTCAAACAGTGGATCATCGAAAAATTCGCGGATACTGATTTCAAGACCGTCACAAATTTTTTGAATGGAAACGATTCCCGGATTCTTGCTTTTGGTGTTCAACATACTGTAAATCGTGGAGGGCGCAACACCGCATTGGTTGGCAAGGGCATTGATTGCAATATTCCGTTCCAGGCAAAGTGCCTGGATACGACGCGCAACCGCTGTCTTGGCATTCATTGCGGCACCACTCCTTCCATAGTAGTACCGTTATTGTAGCCAAATTTGCGATTTATCGTGTGGGATATATCCTAAATGTCAAAAGCATGCTATACTAGGATTGCGATATATCGCAGATTCTAAAGGGGGTAATGAAATGCCAACTTGCTTTTTTATCGGACACCGAGAGGCTCCAGATAGTCTTCTGCCTCAATTATCTGCTGAAATTGAGCGCCATATAACCGAATATGGTGTGACTGAGTTTGTTGTAGGCAGATATGGCGACTTTGATTCACTGGCTGCGAAGTGTGTCAAGGCAGCAAAGAAGCGCCACCCGGAGGTGACGCTTACTTTGCTGTTGCCCTATCATCCTTATGACCGTCCTACACCAACACCGCCCGGTTTCGATGGTACGTTCTACCCACCGGGGATGGAGACTGTGCCTAAGCGAGCCGCTATCATTCGGGCCAACCGATATATGGTGGAGCATAGCGAATATCTGATTGCTTATGTGTGGCACTCGGCCAGTAATGCAAGAGATTTGGTGGAGTATGCCCAAAAACGTGAAAAGCAAGGTAAAATTTCTATAACAATTCTACCGAGACAGCAATCAATGTATTGAGTTTATTGTTTCTTTGCCCACGCAATATCAAAGACTTTTTGAATTGTGCCCCAGTCCGACAATGTTCACGTATTCACCATTTCAAGATAGTTGTGGCAACATCGTCCCCCCAACTTCCTCTGGTACACTCATACAACTGAATTCCCGGATTGCTCCGAACCAGCCATTTCGTTGGATCAGCCTCAGAAAAGTCAAGCTGGCTCTGCTTTTTCTGGATTGCTTTGTATGCCGCTGTCCCTGGCGGAATCTGCATCATTGACATAATCCGCCCTCTGGCAGCGGATGACGCTCCTTTATTCGTTATCTCAAAGCCTCTTGTATGGATGATGATACACGCTTCTCTGGTAAATTCCAAAATACGGCTACCACAGGCGTGCTTGGACACAACAAAGTTCCTGGCGAGGGAATTGATTAAGGTATAGTCCAGCGGCGCACCACTCATCATTGGGCGGAACTGAGTGGCAGGCATCAGCAATTCCGTCGCAAAGCGATTTGCAGCAATTTCCTGTGGCCTATGGGTATCCTTCATATCTTTTGGGGAACAGCGAAATCCCATTTCACCGCTTTGTTGAAAATCGGGTTTGTGCTGCAAAAAGTAGTGGCCTAGCTCGTGAGCAAGGGTGAAATTCTGCCGCCCCGCATTGGCGATAGCCGTGTTCAGCAGGATTGCTCGCTTATCACCTCGGAACAGTAAAGCGCCACTGAAATTCAAGTCATTATTCAGCGAACGCCGCCCAACTTTAACCTTCTGCGATGCCGCTATTTCATCCAGATGAAGGGCAGGGGTATCAAGAATACCCATTGTTTCCAGCACCCAGTTAGCTTTGATTTCTGGCGCAGAATCATGGCTCATTCCTCGTCCTCCGCAAACAGATCATCAATGGCCTGCATTGCCTCATTGGAAAGCTGTCCCACATCGCCACGAGCTGCCAGTAAAGTTTCTTCTTCTTTTTTAGTAGAAGGGAATGGGATAATGTTATCAATTTTATCAAGTGGTATAGTGGCTGTGTAAGCGGCTTTCAGCTCATCACAAAGAGTCCTTAATTCGTCTACTTTAGACACAATGCGTAGTTGTTCAGCGAGAGGCGGAAGAGGAAGGATATGACTCATAATTGTCAGTGTTGCGAGTTCGGTTTGTTTTGTTGAACCAGTTGCTTTCTCATCTATTGTACCTTGAACCTCCGGTCCAGCGAACCAGTAGTACATATATTTGGGCAATATATGCATTGGCCGTAATATGGTGACATGTGAATCTGCCACAGCACATTGATAAGAATTAAGTTGCTTATCGTATATAGCTATGCGGCCTAAAGTCCCTTGACCCGTAGAGTTCCACAACAAATCGCCAGTTTGAAGCAGACGATTTTCTTCGTATTTTGACATTGTTTCAGGTGCAATAAATCGAGCTTTGCTCATATCTATCCCATCCCATTGTACGCATTTTTGTGAAACAACAGGGTACATTTTTGTGTCAGAATATGTTGGCGATTTGCCTCGCTGAATATAGGAGCAAATATCGGCGGTACGGCACCATACCCATCCTTCCGGCAAATCATAGGGGATCTCCTCTTCCGAGATAGGAGGCAACGGCTTCTCCTTCTTGATTTTGCCCTCTTTAGCAAGCTGAGCCTTTTCCTGCTGGATACGTTTCAACAATTCAGATGCAGGTTCATCGTGGGAATTTTGTGGCACTAACTTTCCTTGTACAGCCACTTGCAAAATTGCTTTAGGTAGATACTCAGTGAAATGTGCCTCTAATGCATCCAGTTTCTTTTCTTCGATTTCCAGTTCATCGCATAAAGCCAATAGTTCATCCAATTTAGAAATAATACGATTCTGCTCATGTAAAGGTGGGAGTGGTATCGCAACTTCTTTGAGTAAAAATATTTTCAATTCAGCAAAAGTAGTTCCGGATGCAATATTTTTGTAGTCACTAATTAGCCTTGCTTTTAGAGCTTGCTGGATATATCGATTATTAAGGTGATTTTCAACTAGGTGAATCCAAAGAACACGGCCATCTTTAAAATAAAATGGTTCATCGGTATCAACTAACCAGATTCGTCCATCAGGACAAATTGACGGCATAAGTAAGTCTCCAACGATTGGCTTACCAGTATGATTTATTAAATCATAATAATGTTCGTCAGTTATATGATATTTGGGAACTATTTTTTTCCCTGTAGAAAGAGCTCCGACTTCAGTACCACGATAAAAGGGAATGCCATCATCAACAAATTCTGAAACAAACACTCGCTTGCTGGATTGAACGTCACCTAAATTGCCAAGTCTACACCAGACCCATCCATCAGGTAAATCAAACGGAATTTCATCTTCAGTAATGGGCGGTAGTGAAGCCTCCTTTTTGAGCTTACCCTCCCTAATAAGTCGCGCTTTCTCTTTCTGAATGCGCTTTAATAATTCGGATGCCGGTTCGTCCTGTGGATTTTGTAGTATCAGTTTCCCCCGCATCGCTGCCTGAAGGATCGATTGACGAAGTTCTGCGGCTTTCATCCCATATCCTCCTGCTTCATGGCGTCTGCAATACGGCCCAAGATCGACTCAATGTGCGCGGATATAACCGCTTTCTCCTGCAAATAGTTGGCGATAAACTCGTCCGGTGGTAAAATCTCCTGTGTTTCATGGGGAAACCCGCAGAAATCCAAGTTGTAGTCGGCGGCTATAATATCTTCAATCGGAACGTACTGAGATACCGCGCTTTCAGTCCTGTTTGTCCACCATGCCTCTACAGGGGCGAAGTGATCGTCCAGCATGGGTCGCGTCTTAGAAAAATGTTTGTATCCCTCTGGCATTTCCAAACGGTAGAACCACACGCCTTTGGTTGGCGTTCCTTTCTTGAAAAACAGAAGATTGGTGTTGATGTTGGTGTATGGGGCAAATACGTCTTTAGGCAAACGGACTATGGTATGCAGATTGCAGTCCGCCAACAGTTTCTGCTTGATAGCGGATTTGACACCTCCACCAAACAGGAAACCGTCCGGGAGAACCATGCCGCAGCGTCCACCATCATTTAGAAGAGCCATAATATGGACAAGAAACAAATCAGCAGTCTCTGTGTTACGTAAGTCTGCCGGAACGGACTGGGAAATGGCTTTTTCCTCCGCTCCACCGAAAGGGGGATTGGTGACGATGACTTCGACCTTGTCTTTGAGCGTATATTCCGCAGTAGGTTTTCGCAACGTGTTATCGTGCCGGATGTCGGGTACGTCAATACCGTGGGCAATCAGATTGGTGACGCAGAGAAGATAGGGAAACGGCTTTTTCTCAATGCCCCGGATGGATTGCTGAAGTTTACGGTAATCCTTCGCAGACTGGATGCTGCCTTTGTAACTGTCAATAACACTGGTAAGAAATCCGCCAGTCCCACAGGCCGGGTCCAATATGGACTCCCCCAGTTTTGGCGCGACCATTTTGACAATGAACCGTGTCACAGGGCGCGGAGTATAAAATTCGCCAGCCTTTCCTGCGCTCTGCAAATCCTTGAGCATATTTTCGTAGATGCCATTGAACAGGTGCCCGGAGGGCATAGAAAAAAAGTCAATATCATCATTGATCTTGTTGATGACCTGACGGAGCAGAGTGCCAGACTTCATGAAGTTGTTGACACCTTCCATGATGCTCCGAATTAACCACTTACGCTTTTTAGGGTCATCAGAAGTATCCAGATTGCGTAGCCCCTTGAACATAGCGTCTATATGGGCTAACAATGCATCGCCAGTAATACCCTCTGCATCGTCTGCCCAATCTCGCCATCTGTACGGTTCGGGAACAACAGTGTAGTAGTCATTCTCTGTACTTTCCCACTCTTGTTCCTTGAAATCAAAAGCTTTAAGAAACAGCATCCATGTAATCTGCTCAATATACTGTGCATCGCCGTTGATTCCGGCATCAATCCGCATAATATCTTTTAGTGCTTTTGTTGTTCCCGATACTGCCATAGTGAGGTCCTCCTATTATTTATGCAGCGTAAAGAGCGGCCTCAAGTTCCCGCACCGCTTGTTCAAAGTCCTTTTTACCCTTAAAAATACGGTTAACAATGTACACAGGGTTGCCAAAGCTGGAAATTGGCTCAACCTTTAATACGTCCATGTTCTCCAAATCGGACACACCAGCATCAGCGTATTTATCCAAAAGGGCGTTCAGAACCGCTTGGGCCTGTTCTCCATATTTGGCAAAGTAATTACGCTTCCTGACGTTATTTGCCCGTTCCCGCCTTGTCAGCGGAGGCATATCAAAAGCAACATGACACAAGAGGTCAAAGGGATCAAATTCTTGACCGATCTGCTCTTGCAATTCCTCAATCAAAACACCTTGTTTTTCCAGTTCATCCAAGATAGCCTGTTTGCGGTCAGCCGCAGACCATGCGCTCAAAAAATCATCCAGTGTTGCATACTGATCTCGAACATTGCGGCGTGTATAGTCGGTCAGAGATTCTGTGATGAGTTTTCCGTTCTTGCCAATATATTGTACCCGTTGCTTTAGAACTGTGACCTCCACATTCTGGACATAATACTTTACCCTCCTGCCAGGCAGTGTCTCATCCCATGGTCCCTTTGAATCCACGCCTTTTTGTTCATCCAAGTCATCTTCCGAATTATCTACGGGATCATCCGGGGCATCTGGAATATCGCCGTTTTCATCCGGGGTAAACGCATCGTCCTGTTCGCAGGGACCATCAAAGTCTGGATCGGCAAAGTGCCGTGTGTCATTACGAAAATCAAAGATAGTAAAGAACATTTTACCCAGGTCTTCCATAACCCGTGTTCCGCGTCCAATAATCTGTTTGAACTCTGTCATGCTGTTGATATTGGAGTCCAACACAATGAACTTGACCATCTTTGTATCCACTCCGGTGGTAAGCAACTTGGAGGTGGTTACAAGAACCGGGTACTTACTTCCAACATCTCGGAACCCATCAAGGTGTTTTTTTCCGATTTCATCATCGCCGGTAATGCGCATAACGTAACGTTCATCTTGGTTGACCATATCCTGGTTCTCATTTACCAAAGCCTGACGCATCCGATCTGCGTGTTCTCTGTCCACGCAGAAGAATATGGTCTTATCAAATCGTAGATTATGTTTTTTTAGGTAGTTGGAAACGACTCTTGCAACAACTTTGGTTCGTTGCTCCAGTACAAGCTCACGGTCAAAGTCGGTTTGTCCGTACTCTCGATCTTCTATGACATTGCCATAGCGATCCTTTTGGCCTTCGTAGGGCCGCCATCCCTCAGCGTCCTTGTCCAGCACTACTCGAATCACACGATAGGGAGCTAAGAAGCCATCTTCAATTCCCTGCCGGAGCGTATAGGTATAGATCGGATTGCCAAAGTAATCTATATTTGAAATATCCTTAGTTTCCTTGGGTGTAGCCGTCATACCAATTTGTGTTGCATTGGAGAAGTATTCTAAAACCTCCCTCCATGCACTGTCAGCCTTTGCACTGCCACGATGGCATTCGTCAACAATAACAAGGTCGAAGAAGGATGGACTGAATTGCTTAAATATCTCTTTGTCGCCTTCCCCAGTCAATCCTTGATATAGTGCAAGGAAAATTTCATATGATTTATCAACCTTCCGATTGCGAATGATAGTCATTTTATCTTTGAAGGGAGAAAAATCATTGCTGTAGGTCTGGTCAATGAGAGCGTTCCTGTCAGCGAGGAACAGGATACGCTTCTTGACACCGGCTTTCCACAACCGCCAGATGATTTGAAATGCCGTAAAAGTTTTCCCAGTACCGGTTGCCATAACCAGAAGGATGCGATTTTGACCACGCATCACTGCTTCAACAGTGAGGTTGATTGCATTACGCTGGTAATAATAAGGGGTTCGATCCTCACGGTCTGCATAGTAGGGTTCTTTGATAATAGTTTCCTGCTCGGTAGTCAGGCCAGTTCCATTTTTGTACATTTCCCAAAGGACTTCGGGAGAAGGAAATTCATCCAAAGCTATCGTTTGCTCTTTTTCGCTGTCTATTATCATACGGTTATGGAATGAAAAAGCATCTCCATTAGATGAAAAAACAAAGGGGATCATCAGGAGTCCAGCATACTCCATAGCTTGTTGCATTCCCTCAGATACACTATGGTTATTGTCCTTCGCCTCAATAATTGCCAGCGGAATGTGGGGCTTAAAAAACAGGACATAATCAGCCCTTTTACCCTCATCGCGCTTGGATGTGCCGCCTCTGGCAACAATGCGCCCCTTTGTGATGACATATTCTTCACGGATTTGAGAAGCAGTCCATCCTGCATTTTGGATAGCGGGGCGAATGAATATTGACCGGATTTCTTGCTCATTAAGGCTTTTCTTATCCATGCTACGCCCCCATTCACGATATATAGCAAATTATAACACGCCTCATTCCTGTGTTCAATAGGGCTTTTGTCGAAAACCTCAGAATTTTAGGATTTCATATACAGCTACTTAAGCAAAAAGCGCCATTGAAAGCGAGAATATCGCTATCAATGGTGAATTTATCCTTGACAAATCGCTTCTCAGAAGCGGATTTTGGAGGACTACGCAAGGAAAAACGGCTTTTCCAATATCCGGCACTTTACCGATGACGGAATCCGTGGAACTACGTTCAGGCGTCCGGGGCTGGACGCTATGTTAGACGAAATCCGGGCGGGGAACGTGGCAACGGTTATCATCAAAGACCAGAGCCGAATCGGGCGTGACGTGGTTGAAGTGGGGCTATTAAAGCGCACCTTTGACGAGTACCATGTGCGTTTTATCGCCGCAAATGACAACCTTGACACCGCCAACGGCTTTGATATTATGTCTATCTTCCGTGACGTGATAAACGAGTGGTACGTTGCCGACACCAGCCGCAAAATCAAAGCTGTTTTCAAATCCAGAATGGAAAAGGGCTTGCGCTGCTCTGGTAGTGTCTGCTATGGCTACCGCGCTTCCAAAGAAGAAAAAGGCGAATGGGTGATTGATGAAGAAGCCGCCGCCGTTGTGCGCCGTATCTTCCAGAGCGTCCTTGCCGGGGAAACCATTGTTTGTAATGAATGTAGAATACAAGGAATTTCAGATAATGAAATGAATTGGAGTGAATAAAACAGTTTAATATGAGGGAAAAAATATGTCACGCTATTATGGAGAAGTAATCAATCTAAGCCTTAGAGATATTTCTATGCTCAAAAAGTTTAAAATAGTTGATATAAAAAAGCGTTTCTTAGGGTTAGTTAAAATTTATACTGTAGAACTTCCAAGTAAAAAAATTGAGGAAATAGCAAAGGATTTTCAATCTAATATGAGTACAAGTCTAAAAAAAGAATGGTATATTACCTTTCACAATAGGGAAAGGGTTATTGTCATTTTCCGTACAAGAATATTTGACTTATCTGGAAAAGGTATTACACCTATTCATGGAAAAATGCTTGATATATCCCATGCAGAAGATAAAGAAAATTGGAATGAACTGATTAGCTATGCAAAAAAATTAGGTGTTCCCAATAGTCAATGCGATTTTTTACCAGAAGATTTTTCCAAGAGAACATATTAGGTATTGCAAGCAATGCGTTTGATATATTCAAAAGTAATCCTAAGACCATAAATTTGTGAGATTTTACAAATAAGCGTAGAGGGAGGTAATAGTTCAATGAGAGTTTTACAGTGGATATGTTGTCCTGTTTGTGGAAATAAAACACGATTGCAGATACAAGCAGATACAGAATTAAAAAATTTTCCTCTTTATTGCCCTAAGTGCAAGCAAGAAAGTTTAATTGACGCAAAGAACTTTCAGATAACAGTTATTAGAGGGTTAAATGTTAAGGGGAAGAATTTATTAACAGAGTACCCTGTTTGAATTATTCAATCAAGACAGTATATCATTAAAGAGCCAGATGCACAGACGCAGAGCCGACAGGCTTGTGAGAAATCACAGCTTGTCGGCTATTTTCTTGAAAATAAAATGCTATAAGTATGCCGGAAGATAATCATGGGGAAGCAGCCTAAAACGCCACCCCTTGAATTATAAAATGTAACTGTAAACCAAGCACCGCCCCATGTGGGAGAAAGGAGGATTTTTTTATGGCTTGCACACAAGCATACAGGGAACACATCATGTATTCTTTCAACGCCTTTTGCAAAGTTGTCATACGCTATGCCGCTATCAACGCATGGCGCGACAGGAACAGGCGGCGGCAAAAAGAAATATCCTTTGAATACCTCACAGAAGAAAAGTTCTACCCTCTAAGCACATCAGACGAATTTCTCAAATCACCCTACGAACAATACCCCGTTACAATCTGCGGTCAGACAATCATACTCACCAATGGGGAGCTTGCTGCCGCCCTGTTATCCCTGCCAGAGAAAAAGAGGGAAATCATTTACCTTTACTTTTTCGGGAATTACACACAGCAGGAAATCGCGGATTTATACGGGCAATGCAAGAGTACGGCATGGCATTATATCCACAGTGCCTTGCAGTTGTTGCAGGAGGAAATGGAGGTGCTTTTACATGGGGAATCCTAACCTTATACCGTATGAAACCATTGTCCGGGCGACCAGCGGAGAGCCGGAAGCCGTGGACGAGGTTTTACGGCATTACAGCAAACGAATCCGCTTTGCCGCCCTTGAAAACGGGCACGTCAACACAGACACCGAGGACAGCATAAGACAGCGGCTTATCACTGCCCTGTTCCAGTTCCGCTTTGACTGAAAAGGCGGCATGACAGGAGGTGAGGTTTGTCGGGAAAATAGCCATGCTGATATTCAATGATACCGAAGAAAAAGCGGTTGAGAAAGCCATAGCCGCCCTTGCCGATATGATACCGCTGGAAGCCATACAGCCGCCCCACTCCCCGGCACTTATTTTTCCGGGATTGGAAATAAGGCTGCACCAACGTCGGGTACTGAAAGACGGGATTGACGTTTCCCTCACCCGTCTGGAATACGGCGCACTCTGCTACCTTGCCGCCAGTCCGGGGAGGGTATTCACAAAGGCGCAAATCTTTGAAGCCGTGTGGAGCATGGAGAGTGAAAGCTGCCAGTCAAACGTGGCAAATGTGATATGCAATCTACGGAAAAAGATAGAGCCGGACAGCCGCCGCCCCACCTACATAAAGACAGTTTTAGGCATAGGCTACAAGTTTACTTCCGGGGAATAACAACAGGATAACCGCCGCTATTGGCGAAGATACGAAACAGGAAATCAAGGAAAAAGGTTTCCTGTTTTTTTACGCCCATTTTGTCTGTTTCCGGCTTTTCTGCATGGGAAAATACCGCCGCAAAATTGGCAGAATCCACCCCGCGCAAGCCGGGGGAAATCGGAAAAAGCCAGCACAGCGGAATCCGTCAGTTACTAAGAGCAAGATTCTACCACAGTACCAAATTTCGCCTACCGGCTCATTTTGTCCTGCGGGAATCTTGTTGGGGTTGCCACCCCAAGCCCACCTTTTTGCGGCTTGCGCCGCTTGAAAAAATCCACCCACGAAAGGAGTTGAAGCCCATGAGAAAATACAACACGCCCCACCGCCGCCGGGTAATCAAGACCCGCTTGACCGAGGAAGAATACGCCGAGTTTTCCGAGCGTGTTTCTCTCTGCAAAATGAGCCAATCTGAATATATCCGGCAAGCCCTTATTAAGTCAAGCATATGAAGTGCGCCCTATCTTTCGCCGCCTTGCTGATGTTGCAGAGCGTACAGGCTGCGCCGTTATCCTTATCGGGCACTTAAACAAAGCCGCCGGAGGACAGAGCGCATACCGGGGCTTAGGCTCTATCGACTTCCGGGCGGCGGCGCGGAGCGTCCTGCTTATTGGGCGCGTGAAGCGTGAGCCGAATATGCGCGTGATTATCCATGACAAATCTTCCCTTGCGCCGGAGGGGAAGCCCATAGCCTTTTGCCTTGACCCCGACACAGGCTTTGAGTGGGTAGGCGAATATGATATAACCGCTGATGAACTGCTATCCGGCGCGGGCGGCAACACCGCCACAAAGACCGAGCAAGCGGAAAAACTGATTTTAGACTTACTGGCAGACGGGAAAGAGCTTGCCAGCGAGGATATAGAGAAAGCCGCCGCAGAAGCCGGGATTTCTGCCCGTACCGTCCGGGCGGCAAAGAAAAACCTTGACGGGCGCATTACCTCAAAGCGTATCGGCGCGGCATGGTATCACGCCCTTAAAAAGTGAAATGGCAAGATCCAAGTGGCAAAACCCAGATACCTTGCCACTTTGCCACTTCGCCACTTCAACCAAAAAACAGCCGCCCCATGTTACGCATTAGACGCTCTGGAAGCCCCATTTTATAGGGCTTCCAGAGGGAGAAAACCGCCTATGCGGTACTTTATACCTTTACCCCCGAAAACAGCGTCCTATTGCGTAACAGGGGCATTTGCCATGAGCAGAAAGGAGAGCCTATGAACAATGAAACCCGCAAGACCAGCACCACCGCAGCCGCTTCCCCTCTGACCGTAAAGGAAGCCCCGCAACCTGTTATGATAAAGAAAATAGGGAAAACCACCTACCGCGTCAAAATCCATTTCAGCGAAACGAGCAAAGAAACCATGAGCGACAAAATCAAGCGGCTTATTTTGAATGACTGCGAGAAAATTTCTTAAACACCCTTGACAAAGCGTACCAGAAGATACTCTGCTGTCGGCTATGGAGAACGCCGGTAAAGAAGATATGCCGGATACTGCCGAGCGCAAGGGATTGGGTACGCCTGCCACCCGCGCCGGGATTCTGGAAAAGCT
>RAZJ01000181.1 GCA_003612625.1 bacterium 1XD42-1
AGCTTTTCCAGAATCCCGGCGCGGGTGGCAGGCGTACCCAATCCCTTGCGCTCGGCAGTATCCGGCATATCCTCTTTACCGGCGTTCTCCATAGCCGACAGCAGAGTATCTTCGGTGAAATGTTTTGGCGGGCTGGTTTTCCCCTCCTTGACGGAGGCATTGGAAACGGACAAAGATTGTCCCTCGGAGAGTTCCGGCAGCGTCTTTTCCTCTGGTCTTTCCTCCGGCTCCGGGGCATTTTTCAGACCGGCGTGATAAGCGGAATCCAGCCTGCGCCAGCCGGGGCGCTGAATGGTTTTCCCTTTTGCGGCAAACTCCTGACCGGCGCAGACCAGCGTGGCGGCGGTTTCCTCGTAGAGATGGGGTTCCGCCACCGCGCACAGCAGCCTTGCAGCCACCAGCTCCAACACCGCTTTTTCCCCCACAGGGAGGGCGGACAAATCCGCATTCCGAAGATTGCGGGTGGGGATCACCGCATGGTGGTCGGTCACTTTCTTATCGTTGATGACCGCCTCCGGGTTGCAGACAATGGCAATCCCTTTTCGGAACGGCATGGCGTTGGCGGTGAGGTTGACCAGCACCGGCAGGCCCTCCGCCATATCCGAGGTCAGATACCGGCTGTCCGTCCTGGGATAAGTACACAGCTTTTTCTCATAGAGGTTTTGCAGATAGTCCAGCGTTTGCTGGGCGGTAAACCCCAGCAGGCGGTTGGCGTCCCGCTGTAAGGTGGTCAGGTCATAGAGGGCGGGCGGCTTTTCGGACTTCTCTTTCCGCTGCGCCTGCTTCACCACCGCAGAACCTCCCTGGCAGGCGGTTTCCAGCTCTTTCGCGGCGGTTTTGTCTTTCATCCGCGCCCCCACAGCGGTAAATCCGGGCAGTTCCAGCGCCACCGTAAAGAACGGCTCCGGCTGGAAGGATTCAATCTCTGCTTCCCGCTGGACGATAAGGGCCAGTGTAGGGGACATAACCCGCCCGATGTTGAGGGTCCGGCGGTACAGCACCGAAAACAGCCGGGTGGCGTTGATGCCCACCAGCCAGTCGGCTTTGGCGCGGCAGAGCGCCGCCTGATGCAGACCGTCATAGTCCGCGCCGGGGCGGAGGTTTTCAAAGCCCTC
>RAZJ01000182.1 GCA_003612625.1 bacterium 1XD42-1
AGAGGAACCCGCGCCGGTCACATTCCCTCACAGAATGGGGGCGCAAAACAGACCGCGCGGGCTTCTCCTTTCTTGCGGGATGCAAGACCTTACGCCACCGGGCAAACCGGCGGCGCAACGTGTTTCATCCGGCAGGAGAAAAACAAATAAAGCGGCTGTGGCCGAAAGAGGTGATAAAAATGCAGGTAAACATTGACCGTATCCAGGTCAATTCAGGACGGCGGGAAGCCCTCCCGGATGCCGTGCGGGAACTGGCGGACAGCATTTCGGCGGTGGGGCTGTTAAACCCCATCACGGTTGACCGGGACTATATCCTGATTGCCGGACTGCACCGGCTGGAAGCGGCAAAGCTGCTTGGCTGGGCGGAAATCGAGTGCAATGTCAGCAGTTTGGAGGGCTTGCAGGCGGAACTTGCCGAGATAGACGAGAACTTTGTGCGGGCCGATTTGGAAACCCTGGAGTTTGGAAAGCTGCTTCTGCGGCGCAAGGAAATCTATGAAATGCTCAATCCATATGCAAAAAACGGCGGCGACCGGAAAAGCGAAAAAATCAGATGTGCAAAATGCACATCTGATTTTTCCAAATCTTTTGTGGATGACACAGCAGAAAAGTTAGGAGTTGCCCCAAGTACCGTCAGGCGGCAAATTCAAACCGCAAAAAACCTGACAGAAGAAGCAAAAGATATTATCCAGAAGTCGGGAAGCAAAATCACAAAGCAGAACGCCTTGAAATTATCCCGTCTAAAACCGGAATATCAAGGACAGGCAGCAGATGAATTGGCCGCCGGAAAAATTAAGTCTGTTGATGAATTTCAGCCGGCAGAACTTTACAGACAACCTGAACCGATGCAGGAGGCTGAACAGCGGGGACACGGAATTATACAGCAGGCGGCTGAGGAAATCAAACCAGAAGATAAAATTCAGCCATTGGCACCTCCCAGGCAGACCAAACCGGCGCAGGAGCCGGAACACCCCTCTGAGCCGGTCATGGAAGCGCCGCCCACTGTCCCCTATTCGCTGGGCGACAAGCACTATGACACCCTGGAGGAATCCATAGCCGACCTGAAAAATCCCGACAAGGATTGCAGCTACACGCCGGATACGCTCCTGGCA
>RAZJ01000183.1 GCA_003612625.1 bacterium 1XD42-1
ACGCCCTTTTTCGCCCAGCGGTTTATCCGAACATAGATCACGTGCCAATCTCCGTATTCTTTGGGCAAGCTCCTCCATTTGCACCCATTTTCCACTACGTATAGCACTGCATTCAATACGTCCAGGTTGCTGATTTTGGCTGGTTTCCGCTGTTTGGGAAAGCACTCTTTGATTTGCTCGTATTGCTCTTTCTTTATTTCCATTCTTTAATTATATCACAATCCAACTTATGTGAACACTACCTAAATATATCAATACGATCAGCCACGGAAATGAATAATAAAAGTATGGATTCATCGTTTTCACAACTACCTGTACGGATAGGAAACCCAATCCAGTTCCCAAAACCAATGTTACAAGCGTAGCAAAAACTGAATAAATCAACCCCTCATAACACAGCATTTTGATAAGTTGCTTTTTACTCAAACCAATCGCCTGTAACATTCCAATTTCCTGCCTGCGGGACAGAAAGTTTGTGATTGTCGTATTGACAAGGTTGATTAAAGAAAAGCACACAACAATAACAGCCACGATCAACAATACCCCGAAAGAAAGTTGTTGAAGTCCGCTATAATTAAGAGATACTTTCTTTTATGGTTTCCATAACCAAATCGCTATTTCTGTCTATCAGTTGATTTAATGCAGCTTCAACCGTATCAAATTTTTCCATATCGGTAATTACGGAAATCGTACCTGTGCAATCTATCCCGGTCGCTTCATTCATAAGCTGCTCTGGAAGCGCAAAGCACTTTGAGAAGCCGGAGTAAGAATATTCATTTACAATGCCCATGACTGTATAGGTCTTTGTGCGAATTTGCCCGGATTCGGTTTTATAGTCCACTTCGACGGTATCACCCAACGAAGCCTCAATATCATAGAGCTCGGCACGCTCTTGAAGCAAGACAATTCCATTGCCTGCCACCAGTTCATCATAATCAATCGTTCCCGCAATTCGCTCTTTCTCCAAATTCTGCTGCTCATCTCGGCAAAATCCCTGAATCCATTTTCCAGAATTGCCATTTACACGATATTCTGCGTCCGTGTAATACCAGCGTTTGATTCCTGTAACGCCATCAATAGATTCTACTGCATTTACAAAATCGGCATTTAG
>RAZJ01000184.1 GCA_003612625.1 bacterium 1XD42-1
AACGGGGGTTATATAATGAGCAAACAATTAAACAGTATCAAGATTACCGCCCTGTATGAAAGGCTCTCCCGCGACGACGAATTACAGGGCGAATCCAACAGTATCACGAACCAGAAACATTTGATGATGGAAGTCGTCACGGATAAAGATGATTTAATTCTCCATGAGGGGGAAAGCGTATGAGCATTTTAGAACGGCTCTATGATGGGAAAGTCTACCCCTGTGAAGAAATCCTCCCGCAAAACCGCGCGGAATACCGTGCTGTTTCTGGAAAAGTGGGTGATGATTACGAACACCTTCTGAAAGCATTATCACCAGAACTGGTCAAGCGTTTTGAAGAACTGGACAAAGGAAGGACGAAACTCTCCACTATGCAAGCCTACGCAAATTTTGAGTACGGATTCAAGTTGGGGGCAATGCTTATGCCGAGGGAATCAATATCTTGTCAGCGTACAGAATATCGGCAATCCGATTGACTCCATTCCCTTCCAGAACCAGCTTGAAAATGCGCCGGACAACTGCCGCCGGTTCCGGGTCAATAATCAAATGCTGCTTGTCGTCCGGGTCACGTCGGTAGCCGTAGGGGACACTGGGAGAAACCCGCTTCCCTTCCTGCATACGGGCTTTAAAGATAGCCTGTATCTTGCGGCTGGAATCGCGTGCATACCATTCATTCATAATGTTCAAAAACGGCGTGAAATCGCTGTCCTGCTGATTGCTGCTGTCTATGCCATTGTTGATTGCTATGAACCGGACACCTTTTTCTTTAAACATGACTTCGGTATAGAACCCTACTTTCAGATAGTCGCGCCCAAACCGGCTCATATCTTTTACGATAATGACAGCCACGTTTCCGGCTTCCACTTCGGCTATCATGGACTGGAAACCTTCCCGGTCGAATGTCGTCCCACTCACTCCGTCGTCGGTGAAGTGGCGTATATTGACAAAGCCGTTCTTCCTTGCGTAGTCCTCTAAGAAATGTTTCTGGTTCGTGATACTGTTGGATTCGCCCTGTAATTCGTCGTCTGACGACCAGACGAATAGACGTAGAGGAAAACGCCGAGAAAAACAGGGAAAATGCCCGATTATCTGTCA
>RAZJ01000185.1 GCA_003612625.1 bacterium 1XD42-1
TCCAACAATGTTGCGTACTCGGCCTGCAAGCTCTTGACGGTGGGCAGCTTCTTGATACCCAAATCGTCAAAAGCCTGTTTTGCCGCCTTGTGGAGCAAAATATCCGCTTCATGTTCCGCTAAAAATTTCTTGGAATATCCCGCCTTGCGGTAGGCCGCATAGACCTCGCGGGTTTTCACATAATTGATGATGTGGGTCCGCAGTGTGGCAATCTCCGCCATGCGGGTTTCCGCCGCCTTGATCTGTGCCGACAGCTCATTGTGGCGGGTGGTAGCAGCAGCCGCTTTTTCTTCCAAGACTGCGTATTCCAGCAGGCCATGCTCGGTGAGGTAGTTCATTGTCTGCGCCATCTGTTTGAGATTAAATACCTTTGCCCAGCGCGCGTAGCCAGCGCCTTTGCCGGCCTGCAATTTCTCCCGAATATCCACCATCAGATTGACCTTCGGAGTGGGAGTTGAAACTGCGTCTTTTCTGCGGGGCGTATGCTGCTTTTCTCCGGCAAGGACCGCCCGTATTTCATCTTCGCTGTACCCTTGTCCCAGCTTTTCATCCATGCGGGCAACATTCTTCCAGCCGGGGGCTTTGAGCCGGATTGCCTGTCCCCGGCGCGACACTTCACAGCCCATTTCTGTAAGCAGTTTTAACAGCCCGTCAAAGTCTGCCGGTTTCTGTTCTAATGCCTGGTCAATCATCACGCGGAGCTGTTCCCGGTGGGAGGGCTTTGCCCGATCCCCCAGCCATTTGTTGTAGCTTTTTCCATGCGGTTTTGGGTCCTCTACAATGGAATAGCCGTTCTCAACGCAGATAGTATCGTTGAGCCGCCGGACCGCGCGGGTACTGCCCCAAAAGTTTCGGAATTTCCGGTCACAGTTCAGATTGACCGCGTTCCAGATGATGTGGTTATGGATATGGGACTTGTCGATATGGGTGCAGACCACAAAGGCGTGACTGCCCTTGGTGAACCGCTTTGCAAACTCCACGCCCAGCCGGTTGGCTTCTTCCGGGGTAATCTCGCCGGGGACAAAGGACTGCCGGACATGGTAGGCCAGCACATCGTCCGCGCC
>RAZJ01000186.1 GCA_003612625.1 bacterium 1XD42-1
GTTTTCCCGATCCGCACCTCTTTGTAGGAGCTTGTCGGGGTTGTCTGTTTGGTCATAAAGACGCACCTCCGTTCAAAAATTGTTTTTACTCTATGGTTAAAAAGCAGCCGTATCGAAAGATAAGGGCGGCGGTTGCCGCTGGATACCGTCCGGTACGGCTGCTGCAATTCTGTTTGGATGGTTCGTCATATTTGCCACGCCCCCTGACGACGGGGACATAACAGGCCGCTCCCGGCAGAGCTGTCATAACTCCGCAGCGCCGTTTTTCTCGCGCGCCGCAGGGTTCCCCCCAAGTCTTTGGCGGGCCGTGAGGAAGTATCTTTAAGCCCCCGCACCATCATCGCGCCCGGAATGCCATCTCCGGGGTTAAGGCTGGACGTAGATCGCTCGGATTGCCTGTCTGTCATCACCTCCTGCAAGCAACTGTCCTGGCGGCGCGCCTTTTCCGCTTCGATACGGGTTATGTACCTGTTATGCCGTATATTCAGTTGTCAAGCTGCAATGAGGGGCAAGAGGACTTGTCCCTTCAATGTGTAGGCATTGGGAAAGGCGATTTGTTAAGCCTTTTTCAAAAAAATCTTGATTTTATTTATTCGCTGTGTGATTGCACTCCGGGAACAGTTCCACAGCCTTGCGACATCGGCCTGCCGGTATCCGTCCACAATGAGCAGGGTCAGCAGTTCCAGATCGTCCTCCGGCAATTTGCAGAGCCGCCGGTACAGCAGTTCATCCTCCAGGGAGGACAGCCAGCCAAACCGCCGGGAATCCACATCGCCGGTGTCCCAGGTGCAGGACAGGGATTCAAATTTTCGGAACAGGCAGGACTGCTCGCTCTCGTCCTCACACTGTTCGCTGGGAAGGGCCTGTACGCGGTTCTGATAGGTCCGCTGGCTGCAAAACCAGGTCCAGTCATATTCCTTCATGGCCGCGATCTGCCTATCGTCCATACCGGCTGCGTGGTATTCCTGTTCCAGCCGGGTCCATTCTGCATCAAACTTCCTTTTCTCATATCCATAGTGAAAGCCCATAGTTTTCCTCCATTTCGATTCAGGCGTGGTTGA
>RAZJ01000187.1 GCA_003612625.1 bacterium 1XD42-1
GAGGGCTGGTGCGATTTCCTCAACTACTTTGACAGCTCCATCCGGTTCCAGCTGTCCTTCCTCAACCTGGCCGCGTCCCAGGAAACCTTTGCCCGGTCCATCACCATCCCGCCCCAGGGGGATGATTTTGACAACATCCGCAGCGAGTACACCCAGATGCTGCAAAACCAGCTGGCAAAGGGGAACAACGGCCTGATTAAGACAAAGTACCTGACCTTCGGCATTGACGCGGACAGTATCCGGGCGGCAAAACCCCGGCTGGAACGGATTGAAACCGACCTGCTCAACAACTTCAAGAGGCTGGGCGTAGTGGCGGAGCCGCTGGACGGGCGGGCGCGGCTGTCCCAGCTGCATGGCGTATTCCACATGGATGAACAGGTCCCCTTTTCCTTTTCGTGGGACTGGCTGGCCCCCTCCGGCCTTTCCACCAAGGATTTCATCGCCCCCACTTCCTTTGAGTTCCGCACCGGCAGGCAGTTCCGCATGGGGAAAAAGTACGGCGCGGTCAGCTTTGTGCAGATTCTCGCGCCGGAATTAAATGACCGGATGCTGGCGGATTTTCTGGATATGGAAAGCTCCCTGATCGTCAGCCTCCATGTGCAGTCCTTAGACCAGGTAAAGGCCATCAAGACGGTCAAGCGCAAAATCACCGACCTGGACCGGGCCAAGATCGAGGAACAGAAAAAGGCGGTCCGGGCAGGGTACGATATGGACATCATTCCCAGCGACCTGGCTACTTACGGAAACGAGGCCAAAAAGCTGTTGCAGGATTTACAGAGCCGCAACGAGAGAATGTTCCTTGTGACCTTCCTGATCCTGAATACGGCGGACACCGCCAGACAGCTGGGCAACAACGTGTTTCAGGCGTCCAGCATCGCGCAGAAGTACAACTGCCAGCTGGCAAGGCTGGACTTCCAGCAGGAGGAGGGGCTGATGAGCTGCCTGCCTTTGGGACAAAACCAGGTGGAAATCCAGCGGGGGCTGACTACTTCCAGCACCGCCATCTTTATCCCCTTTACCACCCAGGAGCTTTTCCAGAACGGGAAAGAGGCGCTGTA
>RAZJ01000188.1 GCA_003612625.1 bacterium 1XD42-1
GAGGGCTGGTGCGATTTCCTCAACTACTTTGACAGCTCCATCCGGTTCCAGCTGTCCTTCCTCAACCTGGCTGCGTCCCAGGAAACCTTTGCCCGGTCCATCACCATCCCGCCCCAGGGGGATGATTTTGACAACATCCGCGGCGAGTACACCCAGATGCTGCAAAACCAGCTGGCAAAGGGGAACAACGGCCTGATTAAGACAAAATACCTGACCTTCGGCATTGACGCGGACAGCATCCGGGCGGCAAAGCCCCGGCTGGAACGGATTGAAACCGACCTGCTCAACAACTTCAAGCGGCTGGGCGTAGTGGCGGAGCCGCTGGACGGGCGGGCGCGGCTGTCCCAGCTGCATGGCGTATTCCACATGGATGAACAGGTCCCCTTTTCCTTTTCGTGGGACTGGCTGGCCCCCTCCGGCCTTTCCACCAAGGATTTCATCGCCCCCACTTCCTTTGAGTTCCGCACCGGCAGGCAGTTCCGCATGGGGAAAAAGTACGGCGCGGTCAGCTTTGTGCAGATTCTCGCGCCGGAATTGAACGACCGGATGCTGGCGGATTTTCTGGATATGGAAAGCTCCCTGATTGTCAGCCTCCATGTGCAGTCCTTGGATCAGGTAAAGGCCATCAAGACAGTCAAGCGCAAAATCACCGACCTGGACCGGGCCAAGATCGAAGAACAGAAAAAGGCGGTCCGGGCAGGGTACGACATGGACATCATTCCCAGCGATCTGGCTACCTACGGAAACGAGGCCAAAAAGCTGTTGCAGGATTTACAGAGCCGCAACGAGCGGATGTTCCTTGTGACCTTTCTGGTGCTGAATACGGCGGACACCGCCAGACAGCTGGGCAACAACGTGTTTCAGGCGTCCAGCATCGCCCAAAAGTACAACTGCCAGCTGGCAAGGCTGGACTTCCAGCAGGAGGAAGGGCTGATGAGCTGCCTGCCTTTGGGACAAAACCAGGTGGAAATCCAGCGGGGGCTGACCACTTCCAGCACCGCCATCTTTATCCCCTTTACCACCCAGGAGCTTTTCCAGAACGGGAAAGAGGCGCTGTA
>RAZJ01000189.1 GCA_003612625.1 bacterium 1XD42-1
CATCTGCTGCGGGGCTGGGAAACCGGCCTTGCGCCCCTGACCCCGGAGGATGAGCCGCACCCCCTTTTTGTGGAGGCGCTGCACCAAAAGGACTATGTGGAGTATCTTCTGGACTTTCTGATGGAGGATGGCATCGAGGAACAAAAAACATGGATTGCAGAACACCTAACAAAAATCATGGATTTGGAAAGGAGAAACAAGGAAATGGCAGAGAAACCCACCAACCGGGAGCGATTGCGGGAAATCACCGAGGGCATTGAGCAGAACATCAAGGAACTGTTTGAGAGCGAAAAGTATATGCGCTATCTGTCGGTGATGTCCCGGTTCCACCGCTACTCGGTCAATAATACCATGCTGATCTATATGCAGAAGCCGGACGCGACCCTTGTGGCTGGCTATAACAAGTGGAAGAACCAGTTTGAGCGCCATGTGAAGAAGGGCGAGCGCGGCATCACCATCATCGCGCCCACCCCCTATAAGAAGAAAATCGAGGAACAGAAGCTGGACCCGGACACCCATGCACCGGTGCTGGACGCAAACGGCAGGGTGGTCATGGAGGAAAAAGAGGTGGAAATCCCGCTGTTCCGTCCGGTCAAGGTCTTTGATGTGAGCCAGACGGACGGAAAGCCCCTGCCCTCCCTGGCGGCGGACCTGTTCGGGAATGTCCGGCACTTTGAGGCGTTTATGGAGGCGCTGAAACGCTCCGCCCCGGTTCCCCTTGCGTTTGAGGAAATGGACGCGGATACGGACGGATATTTTTCTTCCAGCCAGCAGCGCATCGCCATCCGCCAGGGCATGAGCGAGGTGCAGACGGTTTCCGCCGCTGTCCATGAGATCGCCCACAGCAAGCTGCACAACTTTGATGTGCCGGACAACCCGGACGCGCCCTTGTATCAGGAAGTGGAGCTGTTTGGACAGCCAGCCCTGTTCTCCAATGAGCGGATTGCCGCAGACGATCTGCCGGACGGACTGTTTTGTTATGACCTGCGCGGTTCCGATGATGACCCCGGCGCGCCGGTTGCGGTCGAGGAACGGGTTATGGTCAACCA
>RAZJ01000190.1 GCA_003612625.1 bacterium 1XD42-1
TGTGCAATAATCTGTCTTTTGTGAGGTTAGCTTTTGAGAGCCATCTCGCCGCAAACCCGCATGAATACTGGGTTTTTGCCTGTTTGCTTTCCCTTTCCCCAATAACCTGTGTTCAACGATATGTACGCCAAGGATATTTCCACAAAAATTAAGTCCACGCTTCATACTAAAGCAAGGCGCGGCGAATACCTTGGCGCACTTGACCCCTACGGCTACCTGCGGCATCCTGACGATAAGCACAAGCTGATTATTAACGAGGAAACCGCGCCGGTTGTCCGGCGGATGTTTGAAATGTGCGCGGCAGGGATTGGGTCAAGGAGCATTGCAACAGCCCTGAATAATGAGGGCATCTTATCCCCCAAGGAATACACACGTTTCCGCAAGCACAACCCTGAACGGGATGGCGAATTTGAACGCCGCCACTTCTGGACACGGACTTATGTGCAGTTCATGCTCAAAAACGAAATCTATGTAGGGAGCATGGTGCAGGGACGGCAGTACACGCCATCCTATCGCAGCAAGAAGCGGGAACCCATCCCAAAAGAAGATTGGGTGGTTGTCCCTGATATGCACGAGCCTATTGTGTCGCGGGAATTATTTGACGAAGCACAGAAACGCATGGGAGCGCGGAAAAAGACCATTAAGGCAAAAGACGAACCCGATTTATTTGCTGGGCTGTTCTTCTGTGAAGCCTGCGGAACCTCCATGCTGCCCAAGGTAAGCCAGCAAAAATACTTCTACTACAACTGCGGGCGCAGCCACGCGATTGGACAATTAGCCTGCTCCAGCCACTACATCAACCGTGACACCTTTCATCAGGCAGTGCTTGAGGACATCCGCCGCAATGCAAAACTGTTCAGCGAGGACGCGGAGAAAGCCGCGCAAAGGCTCATGGAACTGAAATGCGCCGACCAGCAGAAGCAGACGGCAACGATGAAGCGCGACCTTGCATCGGCAAAGAAGCGGCTGGCTGACCTGGATATGAAGCTGAAACGCACCTACGAGGACAATATGAGCGGCAAGCTGCCCGACCACATCTTTACCATG
>RAZJ01000018.1 GCA_003612625.1 bacterium 1XD42-1
TACCGTCAGCGTCTGCTCGACCTTCATTTCCGCCAGAGTATGTCCCGTAAGGGCGACCCCTACGACAACGCTGTTGCAGAAAACTTCTTCAGTTGTCTCAAATGCGAGTGTGTCCACCTGCGCCATTTCTCCGCCAGAAAACATGCTATGATGGATGTATTCGCTTACATCGAAGCTTTTTACAATCCTGTGCGCCCTCATTCCTCTATTGGCTGGCATCCTCCGGACACCTTCGCAACTTTCTTATCCGAGCATTCTGTCGCTTGAACGAGTGTCAACGAGTTATCCTGCATTTCATTCTGTTTTTTGAGCCTTTTTACTGTCCATTTAACTGGGAAGGGCACAACAAATAGGACTGTCTCACTCAGGATTTTCCCGATAGAGTGAGGACAGCCCTTTCTTATTCTTTAGTTTATTTCATCTTTCTGGACAGCATCCAAGACTTCTTTTGCTTTTTTGGCCATTTTCCGTGCTCTTTCAACTGCCCGTTCTTTTTCCTTTGTTTTCTTTATAGCGCGAGCCTGCTCCAATATTTCTTCCAAATGTTCCAATAAAAATTGCTGGCCTTTGGGAGTCAATACATTCATCCAATAATGGCCGCCATCATTTAATGAAATGCACTGCCGGTCTAAACCTATTTCATAACCTTTTTCTGTCGGGATGCGCCGGCGTTTCCCGTCCATACTTTCTTCATATTTTAAAAGCCCCAACGCTTCCAATCCATCAGACAACAATACATTATCCATTTCACTTTTTTCAAAAGAAGCTGCTTTATTTAATTTATGGGCAGTTTCTTTTAACGAAACAGGTGTTTTTTCTATCTGGATTGCGGCAAGCTGTTCTGGCGTAATCGAAAATATAATTTTCTCTTTTTTATTTTGTGTTCCTGTTTGCTTTTTTACAGAAGCTGTCTTATTTTGTGAAGCTGTTTTTCCCTGGCTTTTGCGCTGGGCAATAGTTTCTTCCAATATCCCCGCTACAAACGCAAAACAGCGGGCCATCCGTTCACTGCCCATGGGATCTTCCCGGGAAAGCTTTTGTCCGCTGACAGGATCTGTCCCTTCTGCCAAAGATTCCATATATTCCTTTGCCCGCTGTAACAATTCCAATTTATCAATTGGCATGTTCTTTGTCTCCTCCATTTTGTCCTTTTGCCTGTTGCATCAGGTTTGTCGTTTTTTCTGTTGTTCCCGCAGCCTATGAAAAAAATCTTTTAAAATCCGGGTACATTCCTCCTCTAAAACACCTGTAATAATTTCCGGTTTATGATTAAACGGAAACTCTGTAAAATTACAAACTGACCCAAAGCATCCAGCTTTTGGGGCCCGTGCGCCAAAAATAACCCGGCGAATCCGGGCATTGATAATGGCCCCTGCACACATTGGGCAAGGTTCTAATGTTACATATAAATCGCATCTGTGCAGCCGCCAGCCCCCTAATTTTCGGCATGCGGCATCAATAGCTTCCAATTCCGCATGGGCTAAAGCATTTTTTCCTGTTTCCCGACGGTTAAATCCAACTCCTGCAACATGGCCATCCCATACAGCAACTGCTCCTACCGGAACTTCTCCCAAGGAGCTGGCTTTTTCTGCCAGCCGCAAAGCCATGCGCATATATTCTGCATCGGTCCGCATCATGAAAAACTGGTCAGGATATCCCATATCATCGCACATAATACCAAAAACATAGGGAGTGTAAGAAAAAACTGTCTTGCCATTGTACTGCCAGGCAAGCTGCCGGAAGGAAGCTTCCAATCCACTTTGCGGATCCATATCAAATAAAACAAAGCAACAAGAAATACCAGCAAATCTATCAGCATTTTTAAAGCATAAACCATGTCCCCCATTAAAGGGTTCATATTCATGGTTAAAAATTCTAAAAAGGTAGCGATCCCATTGTTCACAAAATGAATAAATATCCCTGTATAAATAGAATTGGTTTTGATAACAAAAAATGCGATCGTAATGCCTAATACAAAAGAATAAGGGAACTGACTCATATTTCCATGGGCCAATCCAAACAAAAGGGCGGAAATGATAATAGCTGCTTTATCCCCATACCGCCGCAGGCTTCCCAATAAAATCCCCCGATAAGCGATTTCCTCAATAATAGGCGGCAGCACAACCGAATTGATTACATAAAGCACCAAGGCAAATGATCCCACAGGCGGGCCTGGAAATTCAGGAGGATTTTTATCAAAAAAGATATAAAAGAAACTGAGTGCCGCATTGGATAAAAAAACGCCAAGCAAAGAAACTCCCATAGCAAAGCCTGTGGATGCCAAAACAATAGGAGTATAAGGCCGGTTATGTGGAATTTCCCACAGCTTAAAACCAACTAATTTCGCAAAAAGCAAATATGGCAATAAAAATACTAAAAAATAATAAACGAACGCATAGATTTCATTGGCTAATTCCCATAAAAGGGTGCTGTTAAAAATATTCTGGCTGTCCACTGCGCTCCAGAAAGTACCTGCGATATTTCCTGTAACAGCCAATAACACACTTTGCAGGAAAAATGCGGCTGTAAATGCCCAGGACATTTTTTTTACCTGCCGGAGTAGCTCCCGACGGGATTTCCATTTGCGGAATTCTTCGTAATCGCTATGGACAATTTGGGATGTCTGTCCATTGATTTCTTCCATATCCGCTCCCCCCCTTTTTTCAAATAAACTCCAATTCTTATGGGCTTCCTAAAAGCCCGCTGATTTTTCTCGGCATGGGGAATTTCCCACTGTAAACATAACTATGCAAATAATCCCCTGCTAAAAACCGCGGATTGGCCTCCAAAGTGCGTCCCGGCAGTTTTTCCAGATTCAGCCGCGCTGTAACAGTCCCGGATTCATGATCTTCTGTCTGGGCAAAGGTCCCGCTATGTCCTGGCGTCATGGAAAAAGGCGCCATAATACCTGCTCTCACATTTTCATTTTTAGGGCCGCTGTAACAGGAATAAACCGCAAAAATACCGCTTTCCTCTGCCCGGCACCGGACGATATCCGGGGTTACTCCGCCGCGGCTGTCTGGTACCAGAATCAAACGGACATCCTGTTCGGCTGCCGCTTTTACATTTTCAAAATAGTAAGCGTCAGAACCTAAAAGAATAGATATTTTCCCCATGGGAGTTTCAAATATTTCAATATGGCTGCTTGGCTTTACTCCAATATGATCATCCAAACATAAAGCTGCTGTTTTATCCTGGACTCCGACTGGTTCCCCTTCCGGGCCAAACAGGATACTGCGGTTATAAAGAACTTTCCCTTCACAGAGGATACAGCTCCCTGCCGCAATATAAACATGAAGTAAACGGGCTAATGTTCCAAAGGTACAAATATATGTTTCATAAATATAATTTTGGAAATATTCTGCCATTTCTTCTATTTTATATGGCTTTATATTTACTTCATCTAAGCTTTCCGGTTTTTTCCCGTCCAGCAGCCAGTTAAAAAGCTTTTTATATCCTGGCAGGAATGTCATTGCTAATAATCCTACATATTCTGGAAATACCACAAGCTGCGCCTTATTTTTGACTGCTTCTTCCGTCAAGGAAAGCATCTCATCTAAATAGCTTTTTAAATCCGGATAATTCCGCATCCGGATCTGTATGGATGCTACCCGTAAGGCTTCCGGAGTAATATATTCTGTATTATTCTGCTGAACTGAACAGGCTTTCTCCAAATAGGAAACAATTTTTTCCGGCGTTACTTGAAAGGACATCCAGAAGGAAAGCAATGTCATCCACATCCTCATTCTTTATCACCACCTTTTCAATTCTTTTTCATAGTTTTGAACCAGCTCTGCATTTAAGTTTTCCAGCAGTGGAAACTGACTGCGGATTTCATCCAGCCGCCGGGTATTAAATCCAAACCGTACTGGCAGTACACTGGTTGGGCGGACCAGGTAGCCATTCCGGTTCCGTGTCAGCAGCGCAGGACAAGCCACTGTACAGGCCCCGCCGGATAAATTTACAATATAAATATTATTCGTTTGGGCGGCATTCCATACGGAACCCATCAGCCGGGAAGGATGATCTTCTCCTTCTTCCAAATGCTGAATCGAAATTGCTACATCTGCCCCTTTTAATGCGGCTGTCCGCAATACCTGGGGATAATAAATATCCGTATCCACACAAAGAGTAAAATTACATAAATCCGTTTGAACCACTGACTGTTTTTCTTCCGGTTCCAGGATTTCCTGCAAATCCATAGATAAATGGTTTGCTGCCTGGCGGCATACCAGATCCCCTTCCGGACCAATCAGACAAAGGCATAAATTATGGTTATGAATTAACAGCCCTGTCACAAGATAGACATGATAGCGCTTGGCATAAGCAGCACATTCCTGCAAATGCTCATGCACTTCTGCCAGTGTCTTATAAATATCCCCTCCTGCAAATGCTACCAGCTTTACATCCGGGGAGGGAGGCCGCAAATAAGCTACGACTTCCATAAAAAAATTTTCCACCGGCGTCCCCCTAAAAAATACTTTATCCCTTTAATTTTTCAGTTTTACATAAATCAGTTTTGCATCCCCATCACCAGTCCGTACTTTTTTAATGTCAAATAAATCCAATGCTTCTAAAAAAGCTGTCAGCTTGCGGTATCCAAAATTGCGTACATCAAAATCCGGATACCGTTTTACTAATAGGTTCCCGATTGTTCCTGTAAAAATCCATTCATCTTCATCGGAATATTCTTCTGCAATAGCCCGAATTGCATCTTCAATCGTTTTAATATTTGTCATATCTTCTTTTACATGTTCCGATTCCAAAGGCAGCATATAATTTTTAGATTTTTCCATCTGCCCGAACTGCATATCCAATTTGGATTTTGTTTTTGACTCGGAATTCGCTAAAATATCGAGATATTTAAAACGGTTGCAGGCTGAAATAAAAGATTTCGGTGTTTTCCGTTCCCCCATCCCTACAACCAGCATACCGGATTCCCGCAGACGTGCTGCTAAACGTGTAAAATCGCTGTCTGAAGAAACAAGGCAGAATCCGTCTACCTGTCCGGAATATAAAATATCCATTGCATCAATGATCATAGCAGAATCAGTAGAATTTTTTCCGGAAGTATAGCTGTACTGCTGGATCGGCATGACGGAATGATCCAAAAGCACCTTTTTCCAGGAAACCAGGGCTGGACTTGTCCAATCCCCATAAATCCGTTTATAAGTTGCTATTCCATCATTTGTAACCTCATCCAGGATAAATTTAATATATTTATCTGAAACATTATCCGCATCAATTAAAACTGCGAATTTTTTATCGCTGGCCATAGAAATATAAAATCCTCTCTTCCGCCCCACCGGCTTTTTTTATTTCAGTCTTGCCAGAACAATTTTCCATATGATTTTTCCAATCATGTTTTGTGGTTTTCTTTAATTTCGCCGTTTTTATACGCACTTAACAATTCTTTTAAATCGTCAATGGCTCCGCGAAGATCATGTCCTATGTCTGTTTCTCCAATTTTGATGCGAGCCTCCATCCGTTCAAAGATCTGGGCCGTAGAAATAATATCTTTATTGGCAGAGATTGCATTTTCCCTCCCTGCAAAGGGTGCATGGGAAGCTAATTTAATCCCCCAGGAATTATAAATCAATGTATATCCGGCTATTCCTGTGGTAGGCTGGTAAGCCCGGCAGAAGCCTCCATCAATTACTACTAAACGGCCTCCTGCTTTTATAGGGCTTTCCCCGTCTTTTGTCCGTACCGGGATGTGGCCGTTGATGATATGGCAATGGGGGCCTTCCAATCCAAATTCCTTTAAAATCTGTACACAAACATCCGGATCGTTATAATACCGGTAATATGGATTTTTCGGTTCTTTCCATGTGGATTCATCCGCGATCAGCCGCCGTTCAAAAGTGGCGATATGATCCCGCCCAAATAATGGGGAATTCCGTCCGCACCATAAAAACCATAAAAAGTCCCGTCCAAATTGTTTTTCCAGGCTGTCCGGTTTTGCATAATAACCTTGCCGGGCCAAAGCGTCGGCATGATCCATAAATTTTTTTCCGGACAGCCCTTTGCAGCCAATGTTAAAAGATAAAAATTCCCCGTCTTCCGTCATGGGAATACAGCCATGGAACAATAAATTTCCATTATAGCAGCGGTACAGGCCGCCTTTTGAATAAAGGAACCGGACATGGCGCTGTAATTTTTCACTACGCAAAAAAGCATTCCTTAACTGCTGCATCAGCCGTTCTTCTTCCGGGGAAAGCTGGTAAGGATTTTGCGGATCAAAGGTGGGGAAATCTGTATCTGTTAAAGGATACTCCTGATCCCCAATCTGTACAACTCCCCTTTCCAGATCTATTTTATCCAATAATAACCGGTCTTCCATTTTAAATTCCGGACGCCGCCGGATAATCTGGCCTTCCAGCTTCCACTGGATCATTGCAATGGCTTTCCGCATCCGGGCAGACTGGGCGATATCTTTTGCTGTATAGTCCCCGCCATCCCGTCCTGGTTTTACGGCAAACTGGCTGGTATCGGAAGCGCTGTATACTTCATCTGCAAAAACGGCCAGCGGACGCAGGCTGATCCCATATCCAACTTCCAATACTTCTAAATTGCTGTAAGTAATGGAATTGCTTAATACTACCGCAATACAGGTACGGCTTCCTGTGGCTGCACCCATCCATAAAGCATCATGATTGCCCCATTGAATATCTACAGAATGATGTTCCATTAAGGAATCCATAATAATATCCGCCCGGGGCCCCCGGTCAAAAATATCCCCTACAATATGCAGGTGATCCACTGCCAGCCGGCGGATGGTTTTGCATACGGAAATAATAAAATCATCTGCCCGGTCAATTTCAATGATCGTGGAAATAATATTTTCATAATATTCCCGTTTATTATGGACTTCATAATTGGCGTTTAATAATTCATCAATAATATAAGCATATTCTTTTGGTAATGCTTTCCGGACCTTGCTCCGGGTATATTTAGAACTGATTAAACGGCATATTTCAATGAGCCGGTGCAATGTAAGCCGGTACCATTCCTGTAAATCTTCTGCTTGTATGGCAGCCTCTGCAAGCTTTTCTTCCGGGTAGTAAATCAATGTAGCTAAACCTGCCCGTTCAGATGCAGGCAGGCTGTTTTCAAAAAGCATATCGACTTTTTCCCGTACTGCTCCAGATGCACTCCCCATAATATGTAAAAAGGCTTCATATTCCCCGTGTAAATCTGACATAAAATGTTCGGTGCCTTTTGGCAGGTTTAATATCGCCCGCAAATTGACGATTTCACTGCTGGCTGCCTGAACTGTTGGATATTTTTCCGCTAATAATGACAAATAGTGCAAATCATGTTTTCTTTTTTCCATTCCTTCATCCCTTCGCTAATTTAGGGCTTATTGCAAAATAAGCCCTCGTTTTCCACCTTCCTTTTCAATATTTCTATTATCCCATGTTTCCCCGTCATTTTCAACCGTTTTTTGGAGAAACTAAAAAATCTGTCCCTAATTTCCCTATGGGTGAAAATTAAAGATTCGCTGATTGGGGAAACATGGCTGGAGGCTATGGGATGAATTTGCCGCGGCCCAATATGTTTATTGCCCCTTTATTCCCGGGGAAATTTACGCAAAGGACAATCGGAAAGAGAAACCTTTTCGGTAAGGCCGTACAACTGGTTATCCCGCAGGTAATCCTGTAAAATCGGTATAGATTGGGTGGATTCTGGCCCGATAATGATTTCTGTAAAAAGCTCCTCAAAAGGAACCCCTATTTTCCGGCACATGGCGTTTAAATCCAGGGGATAATATTTTTTTATCCGTTCTTTTGTAATATGGTAACATGGTTTGATATCAAAATTCTCTTTTTCAAATGGGGAAACAACTAACCGCATTTCCTTCTCGGAAGAAAAGGAAGGATGCTTAAAAGACACAGAGCAAATCCAGGCATCCCGCATCAGTTTTTTGATGCCTGGTTCTTCATTTGACAAATCTGTTCTTCCTTTTACATAGAGATAAAAGGTTTCCGCCATGGGATGGCCCGTCAAATCATTTTGATAAAAAACTGTTTGCAGGGATAAAGCACCTTCTGCCATTTTTTGCAGAAGGCGCCCCTGGAAAGCAATACAAACACCTCTGCCTTGATTTCCATACCGTTCCCATTGTGCCGCATCATTCCGGTGGAAAGAAAAACAGGCAGCAAATGCGGAATATTCTTTTTTTAATTCTTCCTCAAACAAATTTTGTACTGCATGTGCGCGGTTAAAATCCCCTTCCTTCTCCAGCCGTTTCATAATGGCACTGCATAGCCGCCTCATAAAATGGCGCATTTCTCCGGAATCATTCATACGCAAAACATTATTCACCCGGAGCTGGGCACACCGGAGTATCCCATCCAGTGCCTGAAAATCTGTATAATGGTAGAGAATCATATTTTCACATTTTTTCAAATTGAACGCCTCTTTTTCAGCTAACGGTTTTCAGTACATGCAGCCAAACCGGTTCCCCTTCCGAAAAGGTTTGATCCCAATTTGCTTTCACTACGACATCCATATCCTTTACTTTTATAATATATTGCTGGTAAAATCCTAAAAATTCCCTATGACATACGGTTCCTTCCAGTTCCCCTGTTTTACCGATTTGAATATGCTCCGGGCGCACATAAATTGTAGTGCCATCAGGGCCAGGCAGGGCATTCGCAAACCCCAGAAAATTCATGGCAAACAGGTTTGCCGGACAGTTATAAACTTCCTCCGGGGTGCCAATTTGGATCAGATTTCCCTGATCCATAATGGCAATTTTATCCGCCAAAGTCATGGCTTCTTCCTGATCGTGGGTTACAAAAATCATGGTCGTTCCAAACTGCCGTTGAAGCTGCCGGATCTCCTCCCGCATTTTCACCCGGAGCTTTGCGTCCAAATTGCTTAGGGGTTCGTCTAATAACAGCACCTTTGGATTCATAATCAGCGCCCGGACCAAAGCGACTCTCTGCTGCTGGCCGCCGCTGATCTCCTGAATCCTGCGGCTGGCTTCATTGGAAAGCCCCACCAATTCTAAATATTCCATCCCTTTTTCCCGGGCTTTTTTTCGCGGGATGCCTTGGAATTTTAATCCGTAAATTACATTTTCCAAAACAGTCATATGGGGAAATAAGGCATAAGACTGGAAAACAGTAGAAATTGGGCGCCGTTCCGGAGGCAATTCATTCATACGAACGCCGTCTGCCAGAATTTCCCCTTCATCCACTTCCAGAAAACCGCCCAGCATTTTTAATGTAGTGGTTTTACCGCATCCGGAAGCCCCGAGCATACACAGCAGCTCCCCTTGTTCCAGACTGAGGGAGAGATGGTTCACAACCTGCTGATCACCGAAGCGTTTGCATAAATCACGCAGTTCCAAAAACATATTTATCTCCTTCCCCGCATGATAATCCTGGACAGTCCCAGATTCACAAGCAGTGTTATAATAATAATGAAAGCAGCTATCAAAGAAGCAAGGCCATATTCCCCGCTGTTGACCGCATCAAATAAAGCAAATACTGCAATTTTTTTGCCGGGATGAATTAAGAAAATAACTGCCCCTACGGTAGTCATAGCGCTGGTAAAATTGTTGATAAATCCAACTAAAAAAGCATTTTTCAGATTGGGAAATACAATATCTTTGATGACATGGAATTTCTGCGCGCCTAAATCCTGGGCAGCCTGTTCCATCGTCACGCTGATTTGGGAAAGTGCCGCACTGGTTGTTTTCGTGGTGGTAGGAAGCTGTTTAAAAATCATATTTAAAATAACAATCAGCGCTGTACCGGTTAATTTCAGGGGCGGATGGTTGAAGGCCAAGATATATCCAATCCCAAAGCAGGTGCCTGGCAGCATATACGGCAGAGTGGCTACAAAATCCGTAAAATTCCGCAGGGGAATCCGCCTGCGTTCAATATAGTAAGACAGCAGCATCCCAAAGATTGTGCCTGCCATAGCCACAATCAGTGCATAAACAATGCTGCGCACTAAGGTGGAGGAATTATACATCCGAAGCTGTTCAAAATGCTCCAAAGAAAAATGCAGCTTTCCACGGATGGATTTTGTAAATGCTCCAACAAAAATAGAACCATACTGAAGCAGCATCATACCGTAAAACAATGCCGATAAAATGGTCAGCAAAAGATTTGCAATGCCTTTTAAATGGAATACAGACTGAAATTCCCCAGTTTTCCCGTCACTGGCTGAAAACAGGCTGTTCCGCATCAGCAAACGGTAAAATACAAATATAATTAACGCCGGAACCAGAATAATCATATTCATAGCAGATGCCCGGGGCAAATTGGAATACCCGATAATCTGTAAATAAATTTCCGGAGCTAACACATTAAAACGACCTCCGATAATCATAGGCGTTCCAAAATCCGATAAGGAACGGATAAAGGAAAGCAGGAAGCAAACCAGCATGGCGGGACGGATCAGCGGCAGAATCACATCCCATAAGGTATGGGATGGGCTTGCCCCTAAATCCCTGGATGCGTGAATCAGACTTTGATCGACTTTAGAAAGTACCCCCATAAGCAGAAGGGCATTTAAAGGTACAAAAGAAAGGCTTTGCATTGCCACAATCCCGCCCCAGCCATAGGGATTGATAGAAAGGCCCAGCAAACGGTAAGTAATAATCCCCCGCCTGCCAAAAAGCTGAATATAGGCAAGGGCTGAAACAAAGGGCGGGGAAACCATTGTCATCATTAAAAGCCCCATCAGCAGCCCTTTTACTTTTTTTGGTGCAAAATGGACTTTTAAAGCTACTGCTGCTGCCAGCACCATAGAGCCTGCCGCAGACAAACAGGCCACAAACAAGCTGTTGCTGAGAAGCCGCCCGTTTTTCAGGAACAGCCTGGAATATTCCTGCAAGCTGAAAGCTCCATCAATCCATAAGCTGTTTTTTACAATACAAAGGAGCGGGTACAGAATAAAGACTGCCACTGCACTCAAAAGAACCGCAAGTATTCCAAAATCTAATAGATTGTAAAAATGGGTACCTACAACAGATACCCATTTTTTATTTCGTTTATTCATCTGTTTCTGCTTTATCACCGATCATGGTATTCCACTTGTCTAAAATCGCTGACCGCTGGGAGCCAAACAGGGAAAGATCTTCTTTCATTAGGGATTCCACAGGGAAAGAAAGTTCTACATTTTCCAGGTTTGGTTTTACAATTTTAACAGTGTCTTTATTGTCCAGGGGGATAATTTCCCGCAGGTTTTCATCCTGATAGAACCATTTAATAAATTCTTTTGCGCCGTCTGCATTGGTGCCGCCTTTAAAAACTGCAACCCCTTCCGGAACATATGGAATACCGTCTTCCGGATAAACCAAGGTTACATTTTGTTCTTCCTGTAATTTTTCCATTGCTTTATCCAAATAGGTGATTCCAATAGCAATTTCCCCAGCTACTGTTTTTTCACTTGGGTCCTTGCCCCGTTTGGAATAATAATCAATATTGGCATTCAAATCCTCGAAATATTTCCATCCGGCTTCTTCGCCTTTTGTCTGCAAAATCGCATTGACTACGGCGTAATTGGTTCCGGAAATAGCCGGGTTTGACATGAGGATTTCACTTTTATAGGCAGGATTGATCAAATCATCCCAGGTTTTCGGTAATTCAAGGTTTTTCTCTGCAAGAATGTCATTATTAACGATAAAACCTACCACTGTCAATCCCTTGGAAAACCAGTGATTGTCGGCATCTTTATATTCCGGCGCCAAATCTGCGGCTCCGTCAAAATCTACCTGCTCCAGCAGGCCGTCTTCTTTTGCCTGCATAAACGCATCAATACCGCCGCCAAACCACAAATCAGCCATGGGAGCGCCGCCCTCAGCCTTTACTTTGGAAAGGACTTCGCCAGAAGACATAGAAAGGTATTCCACTTGAATGCCTGTATCCTCTGTAAACTTGTCAAAGAGAACCTGGTAAGCGTCAGAAGTGGTAACGACTTTTAAAGGCCCGTTGGAAGCGGCTGGCGCTACTTCTCCGGATGCTTCGGAGGAGCCGGCAGAGGAACTGGGGGCTTCTGAGGATTGGGGAGCGGAGCTGGCTTCACCAGAGGAAGCGTTATTCCCAGTCCCGCCACATGCGGCCAAGCCAAAGGCTGCCGTTATGGATAATAAAAATGCCAACAATCTTTTCATTTGTCAATCTCCTGTTTCTTTAAACATTAGGCTTATAGCACTGAATTTGTGTAAGGCTTCCTACTACTATACATCACTGTATATTTTTTGTCAAATTCAAAAACTTTCTATTGTATTTTTAAATTAAAAGTCATTATTAATAGAAAAAAACTATTAAAAATTACTTGTTGCCTTTTATAGATAAATGACGCATTTTAATCAAATATATCTATTTGCAAAATGGAATTTATTGCCCTATACTATAATGAAAAATACTTTAAATTTCTTTGATCGTCTGGTAAAGTAAAAAGATTCAGAGAAAAATAAAAGGAGATTGTAAAAAAATGAAAAAACAGGTGTGTTTAGCATTTCTTGCGGCAGTAAGCGTAGCAACCATGTTTTCTGCAAATGTAACAGCGGCTTCTTATACTGCCAGCCGTCTGGCCCGGCCAACAACATCATCTCAGTCTGCCGGAATCTTACGGGATGTGGTAGAATCCCGCGCAATGGCATATTTTGCACAGTTTCCGGAAAATACCCATGTGATTTCTGCTAAAGATTTTCTTGCCAAAGTTGCCAATGGGGATAATATGTTTATTATCGATCTGCGTTCCTCAGAGGATTATGCCAAAGGCCATATCAAGGGTGCAGTAAATATTCCGTTTGGTACCGACGTTGCAAAAGCTCTGAACCAGATTCCCGATAACAGACCCGTATTTGTCTATTGTTATACCGGGCAAACTGCCAGCCAGACTACCGCCCTGTTAAATGTAGCCGGAAAACCGGTTACCAATGTACGTTCCGGCTTTAAAGATATTTCCGCTGACGAAAATTTCGAGGCATTGTCCTCTAAGGTCCCCGCCGCTTTACCCAAAGCGGTTTACCCTGTCAATAAAAAGGTTGCAAATGCAATTACCGCTTACTTTGCAGAGATGGAAGCTCAAACCGATTATAAAAAATTCAATATCAGCCCGAAACAGGTAAAACAAATTTCGGACAGCCGCAATAAGGCTTTTGAAATTCTTTCTGTACGCAAGGCTGCCGACTATGCCCAGGGACATATCAAAGGCGCAAATTTAAACATCCCCTTTGGCAAGGGTATGCAGGAACAATTTGGGAAACTGCCGAAAGACAAAAAAATAATTGTATACTGTTACAGCGGCCAGACATCTTCTCAGACCACCGCAATTCTCCGCTTGCTGGGTTATGACGCTTATTCCATGTCTGGCGGGGTTGGCAACGCAGAAGCCAAAACCGGCTGGTTAGGCGAAGGCTATGAGCTTGTTGCTGAATAAAATACTTTGAAGTAAAAAACGCAGGGGACTTTTCCCTGCGTTTTTTTAATATTGTAATAATTGGCTTGCATCTCTATGAAAATAGATTTATACTGTATTCTAAATCATAGGTACAGGAGGCTTTTTATAATGGCAAAGGAAAATTTAACATTCCGGTATGCGGAAGAAAAAGATACTGCTTTAATTTTACAGTTTATTCAGGGTTTGGCACAATATGAAAAAATGGAAAATGATGTCGTTGCAACAGAAGAACTCCTGAAAAGCTGGATTTTTGAAAAACAAGTTGCAGAAGTCTTATTTGCAGTAGTAGATTCCAAAGAAATTGGATTTGCTTTATACTTCCATAATTTTTCGACTTTTTTAGGCCGCGGCGGGATCTATCTGGAAGATTTGTTCATTATGCCGGAATACCGCGGTCATGGTTATGGCAAAGCAATTTTTCATAAATTAGCTCAAATTGCTGTGGAACGGGGCTGCGGCCGTTTAGAATGGCAGTGTTTGAATTGGAACCAGCCCAGCATTGATTTTTATTTGTCACTGGGCGCAAAACAGATGAATGAATGGACTGTTTACCGTTTAACAGGGGATGCTTTAAAAAATATAGCGGCAGATCAAAAATAATACCACAAAGAAAATCCCGGAAAGGTGTATCAACAGGATGCTGATACACTTTTCCGGGATTTTTACAGTTATCCTCTAAACCTTTTTAATAAAGCTTTCATGACAGGAAGGGCATGTAACAGATACTTTCCCACGTCCCCGGGGAATCCGGATTTTTTGCCCGCAATGGGGGCATTTCATATGCTTATAATTCTGCATTTCCGCAAAAGCCCCTTTTCTTCCGGAAAACCATTGGGCAATCGGGTACCACCATTGCAAGAACCGCTGGTTTTCAAGCTGCCGGCGCGGAATATTATGGGAAAAAATACGGTAATAACAAAACCCTAAAAATACTACCGCTAATATGGATAAAAATGCCGCTGCACTTTCCTTGCATATCCCCCGCAAAAGAATACATAACATACATCCGACCAGAAGCCCATATCCCAGCTGATCCATTCCATAACGTCCTGCCATCATACGCCGGAACCAATTCATAATCCAATCCCCCATTCTTTTCTCATTAAAGAGTTTACCATAAGACCATGCTTCTATGTATGAACATAACGTAAACAGCATTTAAATTAGATTTCTCTCCTAGGGAGCCGTAATTTAATTTCATTAACAGTTGACAGCCATTATAAATTGTGTTACCATTACTAACGAGAAAAGCGATGATAAGGGACGTTTTCCTATTTTCCCAACGGCTGACAGAGAGATATGGTATCGCTGAAAATCATATCCCGTTTTTTAGGAAAACTACCACCCTTGGAGTGCATATGAAGAATATGACGGAATCCCGCCGTTACCGGGAAGCGAGTGGCGTTTTATAAAATAAAAACGCAATTCGGGTGGAACCGTGGAGTTATATAGCTTCATCCCGTAATCAGGGATGGAGTTTTTTGTTTTTTATGGAAAGGAAGTATGAAAGTATGATTCAAGTCAAGCTGAAAGATGGTACTGTAAAAGAATTTGCAGAAGGGACAACTGTTGCCGAAGTCACAAAAAGTTTAGGTGCTGGCTTATTGAAAGCAGCTTGTGCAGGAAAAGTAAACGGGAAAGTTGTGGATCTGCGTACCCCGTTAAATGAAAATTGTGAATTATCGGTTTTAACCTTTGATGACGTGGAAGGCAAACATGCTTTCTGGCATACGGCATCCCATGTGCTGGCCCAGGCTGTTATGCGTTTATATCCCAATACGAAATTTACCATTGGCCCGGCAGTAGAAAATGGATTTTATTACGATTTTGATGTAGAAAAACCTTTTACACCGGAAGACTTAGAAAAAATTGAAAAAGAAATGGCTGCTATTGTAAAAAGCGGTGAAGAATTAGAACGGTTTACTTTAGATGTACCTGCTGCAAAAGACTTAATGAAAGAACAGCCCTATAAATTGGAACTGATTGATAAACATGCTGCGGAAGGCGGCCCTATCAGCTTCTATAAACAGGAGGATTTTACAGATTTATGTGCAGGGCCTCACCTGCTTTCTGTGTCCCCACTGAAAGCGATCAAGTTAATCCAGTCTACAGGAGCCTACTGGCACGGGGACAGCAATAATCAAATGCTTTGCCGGGTATATGGCATTGCATTTCCAAAAGCTTCCCAGCTCCAGGAATATTTGACCATGCTGGAGGAAGCCAAACGCCGGGATCACCGGAAATTAGGCCGGGAACTGGATTTGTTCGATATTTATGAAGAAGGCCCGGGGTTCCCGTTTTTCTTCCCAAAAGGCATGGTACTGCGCAATACGTTAGAAAGCTTTTGGCGTGATATTCATAAAAAATGCGGATATGAAGAAATCCGTACCCCATTGATTTTAAATGAAGAACTCTGGCACCGTTCCGGCCATTGGGATCACTATAAAGATAATATGTATACCACAAAAATTGATGACAAGGATTATGCGATTAAACCTATGAATTGTCCGGGCGGAATGCTGGTTTATAAAAGAAAACTCCATTCTTATCGGGATTTACCGGAACGTGCCGCTGAATTAGGCATTGTCCACCGTCATGAATTATCCGGTGCATTGCATGGCTTAATGCGGGTCCGATGCTTTACACAGGATGACGCCCATATTTTTATGACGCCGGAACAAATCGAAGAAGAAGTTTTAGGCGTTATGTCTTTAATTGACAATATCTATAAAGTTTTCGGATTTGATTATTTCTTAGAATTATCTACCCGTCCGGAAGATTCTATGGGGACAGAAGAACAATGGGAAATGGCAACCAATGCCTTACGGAATGCCTTGGAGAAAAACGGCAAAAACTACACGGTCAATGAAGGCGACGGAGCATTCTACGGCCCAAAAATTGACTTTCATTTACGGGATTCCATTGGCCGTACCTGGCAGTGCGGTACTATTCAATTAGATTTCCAGATGCCGGAACGGTTTGATTTAACCTATACAGGAAAAGACGGGGAAAAACACCGTCCTGTTATGGTCCACCGTACCGCCTTTGGCAGCATTGAACGGTTTATTGGCATTTTAACCGAGCATTATGCCGGAGCATTCCCAATCTGGTTAGCCCCTGTCCAAGTAAAAATCCTGCCTGTTACAGATGACCATATTCCTTACTGCAAAAAAGTAATGGGCGCTTTAGAAGAAATCGGAATCCGTTGTGAGCTGGACAGCCGCAATGAAAAAGTCGGATACCGTATCCGGGAAGCACAGCTTCAAAAAATCCCATATATGCTTGTTTTGGGCGAAAAAGAAGCCGCAAGCGGTGATGTAGCTGTTCGGGACCGCCGGGATGGAAAAACAACTGTTATGTCTTTAGAAGCCTTTTTACAAAAAGCCAAAGAAGAAATTGATACAAAAGCCAACTAGAACTGAACTATATGAATAAATCTCCGCCGGCTGGGCCGGCGGAGATTTATTTTCTTTATAATCAGGATTCTCTCCTAAAAAAATTTACTATGCTTTTACTGTTTCACGTCCCCGCAAATGAATATACCAGGCCAGTACGCTAATGGCAACCCCGCCTATTATATTTCCTAAGGTTACTGGCACCATGCTTCTTACAATATAATTTCCCCAGGTGAGATGGGAAAGATCCACGCCAGCTTGTACTGCCAATCCAGCATAGGCCGGACTTATTCGGGCCAGCAGCCCCAAAGGTACATAAAACATATCCGCAATACAGTGAGGGAACCCGCAAATAACAAATACACAAATCGGGACATAGCCTCCCGTAATCCGCCCTGTTACATCTTTGCCAGACTGGGCGAATAATACCGCCAAACAGACCAGAATATTACATAGAATACCCTGCATAAAACCATTGGCAAAAGGCATAGTACTTTTTGCTACGGCTGTTTTCATGGCTGATACTGCCAGCAAACCGCCGGAATAATTTAACACGCCAAAAAAAGCACTTATGGCGGCAATCAGAAAAGCCCCAATAAAATTCCCGAAATAAACAATTACCAGGTTGCGTAAAAATCCTGATAAGGAAATCCGCTTGTCTAAGAATCCCATTGTCATTAAACAATTCCCGGTAAATAATTCTGCGCCAGTAAAAACGATCATTGCCAGGCCAAATGGAAAAAACAGACCGCTTAAAACCTTAGACATCCCAACATCTGTAACAGTATGGGTCGCAATACTTGCTGCCAGTGCCGCAAAAGCAATTAACATGCCGGCTAATATTGCTAACAGAAACAAATTAAATCCTTTATTGGTAGCTTTTTTGATGCTGTTACGGGCGTAATTTTCTACGACTTCCCCAAAAGAAAAGAATCCCATCATTTTTTAACTCCTAACAGAACGGCTTGCAGCTTCAACAACATGGCTTGCTAAAACTGCCGTAGTAACTGCACCTACACCGCCGGGTACAGGTGTAATGGCTTCCACAATGGGCTCCGCTGCCTGGAAATCTACATCTCCCCGCAGCTTCCCGTCTTCTCCTACATGAATCCCTACATCAATTACCGTTTGTCCAGCACTGACATGATCCGCACCAATGACTCCTGCCCGTCCAGCGGCTACAATTAGGATCTGTGCCCGGCGGCAAACGCCTTCCATATCCTGGGTTCTGGTATGGCAGATGGTTACAGTTGCATTGCGCTGGAGCAAAAGCATTGCGGCAGGACGGCCCACCACTAAGCTGCGGCCAACAACAACAGCTTCTTTGCCTTTGGGGTCAATGCCGGCCTGCTCTAAAATTTCCATACAGGCCTGAGCTGTACAAGGAGGAAACCCTTTTGGAACGCCGGCAAATACCCCTAACAAAGAACCATCTGTAATCCCGTCTACATCCTTTTCCGGAAGCAGGGCCTGCCTGACTGCCTCATCATCCAAATGCTTCGGTAAAGGCCGGAAAATCAATGCCCCGTGAATGGCAGCATCTTCATTGATGCCTTTTATCGTTTCCATCAGCTTTTCCTGGGAAACATCCTCCGGAAGCAGGTACTTTTTGACTGCAATCCCTAAAGCATCACACCGTTTTACCGCACCCCGTTCATATGACAGGTCATCCGGGCGTTCCCCGACCCGCAGGATCCCTAAAGCAGGTGTAATTCCTTTCGCTTTCAGCCCTTCTATAACGGCTGCTGTCCGCTCATTTAAAGCTGCGGCAGCCGCTGCGCCTTTCAGCAAAGTTGCCATGGCACAGCCCTCCTTTTAATCAAACCGATGGCGTACATCCATAAAAATCTTGTCCGCCACAGCCATATACTGATCCAGCATTTGATTTGCTTTCTGGTTCAATGCTTCTGCCCGTTCCCGGTTTGCCATGGATTTTGTATTGATGAAGATATTCAAGCTGGCCCCTGCTAAAGCGGCCCGGCAGCAGGCTACGCCTACTCCCACATCACTGATTGCAAGCCGGGAACCTTTTTCCGCAAATTCCTGATGGAGCGCAATGGCTTCACAGCATTTTTCCATGATTTCTAAAGGTACCGCACAGGCAGTTTCTAAAGCTTCTTCCAATACCCGGGCTTTTTCCGCTTTTTCGGCTTCGGTTTCTTTTGGCAGGCCATAGGCTTTTGATAAAGGCTCAAAAGCTTCCGCATCCCGATCAATCAATTCCAACAGGCAATTCCGCAATGCTGCTGTTTTTTGCATCAGCTTCCGGATATCATCTTCAACAGCGGCATATTTTTTTTTGCCTACTGTTAAATTGCCTACCATTTCCCCCAAGGCCACGCCTAAAGCACCAACTAAGGCACTGGCCCCCCCGCCGCCTGGGACAGGCGCACGGGAAGCCAGAACTTCAGTAAATTCCTGACAGCTTTGATTGGCAAATTCCATAAAAAAGCCCCCTCTTTAGAATAAACCTGTAATTTTGCCGCTGGCATCAATATCGATCCGTTCTGCGGCAGGGGCTTTCGGCAGGCCGGGCATGGTCATAATATCGCCGGTTAAAGCAACTAAGAATCCCGCTCCGGCGGAAATTTTAATATTGCGTACCGTTACGGTAAAGCCTCTTGGCGCACCCAGTAAAGCAGGATCATCTGAAAAACTATATTGGGTTTTTGCCATACAGACAGGCAGCTTATCAAAGCCTAATGCGGTTAATTGCGCAATTTGTTTTTTCGCATTGGGCGTAAAGGCTACCCCGTCACCACGGTAAACCTTCTTCACAATGGCTTCAATTTTTTCTTCAATGGAAAGATCCAATTCATAACTTTGATGGAAATTATTAGGCTGTTCACACAAACGGATGACTTCTTCGGCTAAGGCTTTGCCGCCTTCGCCGCCTTTGCCCCAAACTTCAGACAGGGCTACATTGACCCCCAATTTTTTACATTCTTCCTCAACCAGCTTCAATTCAGCTTCGGTATCTGTTGGGAACCGGTTAATGGCTACCACACAAGGCAATTCATAAACTTTTGTAATATTCTCCACATGCTGGAGCAAATTTGGCAGGCCCTTTGCCAAAGCATCTAAGTTTTCTGTGCCTAAATCTGCTTTGGGTACGCCCCCATGTAATTTTAACGCACGGACTGTGGCTACCATAACAACAGCAGCCGGCGTGAAGCCTGCCATACGGCATTTGATATCCAGGAATTTTTCCGCCCCTAAATCAGCTCCAAATCCTGCTTCTGTAATGGCATAGTCCCCTAATTTCAGGGCCATTTTTGTGGCTGTAATGGAGTTGCATCCATGGGCGATATTGGCGAAAGGCCCGCCATGGACAAATGCCGGGGTATGCTCCAGGGTCTGAACCAGGTTTGGTTTTAAGGCATCCTTCAATAATGCAGCCATAGCGCCTGCCGCTTTTAAATCTCCGGCTGTAACCGGTTTTTCATCATAAGTATATCCTACCACAATACGGGCAAGCCGTGCTTTTAAATCGGAAATATCAGAGGCCAAGCATAATACAGCCATAATTTCAGAAGCAACGGTAATATCATAACCGTCCTCTCTGGGCACACCGTTGACCCGTCCGCCTAAACCATCTACAACGTTCCGGAGCTGCCGGTCATTCATATCCACACAGCGCCGCCATGTAATTTTTTTCGGATCAATATTTAATGCGTTGCCCTGATAAATATGGTTGTCCAGCATAGCTGCCAGCAGGTTATTCGCTGCGCCAATGGCATGGAAATCCCCTGTAAAATGCAGGTTAATGTCTTCCATTGGGACTACCTGTGCATAGCCGCCGCCGGCCGCACCGCCTTTTACGCCAAAAACAGGCCCCAAAGAAGGTTCCCGCAAAGCAACCATAACTTTTTTCCCCAATTTGCGCATCCCGTCTGCCAAACCAACCGTAGTTGTTGTTTTCCCTTCACCGGCAGGGGTGGGAGTAATGGCTGTAACAAGAATTAACTTGCCATCGGGAGCTTTGGTATCCTGTAAAAGCTGATAATCTACCTTTGCTTTGTAACGTCCGTAAGGCTCCAGGTATTTTTCATCTACTCCTGCTTCTTTCGCAATTTCACTAATTGGTTCCATAACGGTTTCTTGGGCAATTTCAATATCAGATTTATAGCTCATTTGGAAAAACCCCTTTCATTTTGTATCAACGGCTCCCCTCAGGAAGCCGATTGAAATATCTCCAACAACTGCCATATCTTCTGCTGTAAATGCCAGAGGAAAATTATCAGAAAACAGGATCTGAGCAGAAGGCGGGAATTCTTCATCCCCTTCCCAGAGAAGGAACCGCAGCAGCAGTCCTTCTAAGAAAGGAAATTCATATCCCCGATCCCCGCCGGAAATTGGCTGGGCTTTGAGATGCTCCATGCCGGAAACAAAGGATTCTAATGTAAAACTACGGGCCAGCCTCCGGATACAGCGGCCCTGGAAATTCTGGTCATAGACACTGCCCCAGGGCATTTCCCGGTAAGAAAGAAACTTTCCCTGGGAAGGCAGAAACCGTCCTTCCAACAGATAGCGCATCAATAAAATACGCGCCGGCCCGGGCAAATCCCCCTCCGTTACCTGAAACTCCGGCCAAGCCAATCGAACAGGCTGTCCCATAAGCCGTAAAGAAAATTCTCCTTTTTCTCCATCAAAAACAATACCGCACCGTTCTGCCGTTTCTTTTGGATCTAACTGGCTGTACCGTTGGGCGTAATGGGAAAAAGGAATTTCATATTTATTGTTGGGGGTCATAAGTCCTCCTTCCGGCGGCCGTAGGAAATAAAGAAAGATCTGTATGAGGCAGGAAACAAGCTGCAACAAAAGCATCCATATAACCGGAATCCGCGGAAAGCTCTAAATAAGTCATATTCCGGCCTACTTCCCGGACTTTCCCGGCGGCGTCCGCAGATAATAACATAGCGCCTGCCCCGCTTAAAGAAGAATTGCCGATATAATCATACCGTTCCAAAGGAATGTCCGGAAGCATCCCAATGGTTACAGCATTTTTCATATTGATTCCGCTTCCAATGCCGCCCGCCACATAGACCTGCTCCAAGTCCGCGACTTCTAAGCCTACCGCAGTCAGCATGGTTTGAATGGCAGAAAAAATAGCGCCTTTTGCACGGATAAAATTGTCAATATCAATCTCTGTCAGCTCCAAATCCCGGGTGCCCTGGGTTTCTTCCCGAAATGCCAGTACATAACTGCCGATGCCATAGGCATCCCGCCGGATACGGGGATTTTGCCGGACAAACTTTCCTTTGGAATCCAGAGCGCCGCAGCAATAAAGCTCGCAAATCACATCAATCAATCCGGAACCGCATAACCCTACTGGCGGGCCTTCCCCAATGATGGAAAAAGAAGGTTCCAATGTTTCCCGGTCAATCCGGCAGGCTTCAACAGCTCCGTCTGTGGCCCGCATACCGCAGGAAATATCCCCGCCTTCAAAGGCAGGCCCGGCAGAACAGGCACAGCACATTAAAAAATCCTGGCTGCCTAAAACCAATTCCCCATTTGTCCCCAAGTCGATCAGCAGAGAAAGGGCTTCGGTATCCCAAATCCGGCTGGCTAAGGCTCCGGCTGTAATGTCGCCGCCTACATAGCTGCCTACATTGGGGGCTAAAAGAACGGAAGCACAGGGATTGATTTCCAGCCCCAGAAGCCCCGCCGAAACCGGTTCCATTTCAAAAAAGGCCGGTACATAAGGCTCTTTCCGGATGGGATCGGCGTCTATCCCTAAAAACAGGTGGTTCATGGTGGTATTGCCTGCCACGCAAACCCGGATGATCCGCTGTTCCGGTATTTTGGCGGAAGTACACAACAGGTGCAGCAAAGGATTTAATGTTTCCTTGACAATGGCTTCCCGAAGCTTTTCACGGCCCCCGGGACGGGAAGCTTCTATGATCCGGTTGATCACGTCTGCGCCGTAACGGATCTGCCCGTTGCCTGCGGTGGCTTTCGCAAGGATTTTGCCTGTTTCCAAATCCGCTAAAAAAGCCGATACAGTTGTTGTGCCAATATCAATGGCGATCCCGCAGGCAGGCAAAGGCTTGCCGCTTACATCATAAACAAAAGCTTCTGTTCCCCTGGATTCTACGGCGCAGGAAACAGAAAATCCCGATTCCCGTAAAACAGAAGGCAGGGTCTGCAAAGCCGGATGTAAAATATGAACCAAAGAAACCCCTAACTGTCCCTGAAGCGCCAGGGAAAGGCGTTCGCAGTCCGGAGCCGGATCTTCTAAAGAAGGTTCTTCCATTGCCACACCCACTGCTTTTATACCGCACCCTTTTTTCAGGCCAGATGCGGAAAGCTGTTCCAGCATCCCGGTAAAAGCGGCTGTTTCTTCCGGAGAGCTCAAGTCTGCGGAACGGATACGGTTCCGGTAGGCCCCGGCAATATCCGGTACCAGAATAACGGCATCCCCTTCCACTTGGGAAGCACATGCCAGCCTCCATCCGGCATCCATTTCCTGCTGGGTTAAATGGCGGTTAGGCGGGGCATTTAAAGTCCCTTCCAGCAGGCGCACCCGGCATTTCCCACAGGAACCGTTTCCGGAACAGGGCGCGTCAATGGCTACATTTGCTTTCCGGGCCACATCCAGTAAAATTTCCCCGGGAAGGGCGGAGAGGGAAACCTCTCCGCCGCCTTCCATACGGAATGTAATTTCAGCCATAAGCCGTTACTCCATAATGGGGTCCATGGATAAAGCAGGATGGCCTTTTTCTTCCAGGAATGCCAGAACCCCTTCTGAATCTGTGGAAATGGTTTCATCACAGATCATATCTACAAAGCTGTCAATTCCATAAAGATCTTTTGCAGTCTGGTTTAATTTTGCAGCCACATCATCTTTTAATTCCTTCGGCATCCAGACAATGCGCTGTACGCCGCCTTCTGCGCTGATAAACTTTTTGGAGGAGATGAAGTGCCGCCCATGGCCCATAAAGCCAGGGGTCTGGACACCGCCGCCTGTCATAGAAGCCAATTCCCCGAAAGTCATGCCTGTGGGCGTCATGCCGGCATATTCCCGGTTAACAATGACAACGCCATTGGCTTCCGGCATAATGCCGCAAATACATTCAAAGCATCCGCAGCTTGTCATGGGATCTTCCATGATCGAGTACAAGGTTACATTGGAAACCGCACCTTGTGTCGCTTTTTCCACGGTATCATTGACAGTTGTGTAAATGCCCTTCCGCTCATCCATGCAGCCTGTTTTCGGGATGGGCTGGCAAGGGCCGGTTGGCGTCAATTCCTTGGTGGCTTTTGCATCCAGCCAGGAAACGGCACCGCACAATCCCAAACGTTCCGGCGTAACAACGCAGCAATGAGATGGTGCGAAAGACTGGCACAGGATACAGGTATAGAAAGTATCTACGCTTTCATCTGTCATGGCTGCCAAACGTTCGTCCCGTTTATTATACTGGGGGATGGCTTGTTTTTCAAGAATTTCTTTGGCTTTGGCAGGATCGGTGACTAAAGTAACCTGGCATTTGTCCACAACGCTGTCAAATTCATCCATAATCATATTGTAAAGAACTTCGCCAAAGTCTTTCAAACGCAGTCCCTTTGCATAAGCATCTTTGCTGATACGGATACGCACCAGATTGCGCTGGCCTGTATGCATAACGCCTTCCATATAATTGAACCAGTGATGGATTTTCCGTTCGATAACCGGTTCAAAATCACTTTGCATCTTTGTACCGGCAACTTCAATAAAAGTAGCCAATGCCATTTCCACTGGCGGTTCCCCTTCCATTTCCAGGCCGTCAATGACAATCTTATGATCTTCTACCGCATCCAAATCCCGCATCAGTACCAATTCACAGGCAGGATTTTTGTCAGATGTAAATTCTACCTGCATATCCCCCCGGCGGATAACTTCGCCTTCAAATGCGGAAGCAAACGCCACTGGAATAGGAAGTTCTTTTACTTTAATTTTAATGCCGCGCATTTCTAAAGAATGTTTTGCAACTGCACTGTAATCCACAACAGATTCCAATGCGCCTGGGACCTGGTTTTCTCCCAGATCGGTGGTGACGATTACCGGGAAGCCTAAAGCAATAGCTCCGGCACCGGCAGCAACTACCACCTCGGACAATGGGCCAAAAGCATTGACAAAGGCTGGAACACGTTCTTTGGTATATTGCAGTAAACCTTTTAAATCTCCCGGCTGGATATTGCCGAAAATCAATGCGGCACGAATGGCAACGGTAACTACATGGATAACGCTGGTGACTTCATGGCCCAAAGGTACAACACGGAACTCCAGGCCCATTTTTACATTGCAGGCAGCAGCCTGTTCAATCACGTCCCCAATCAGGAAGGTTAAAATACCCTTGGACTGGTAATCTTTTACCACATCTGCAACGGCCTGATCGGTTTCCCCTTTGCCCAAAACCACAGCTACACCAGGAATATCCCCGGTAACCAGGGGCACGCCTAAAGAACGGATAACCGGATCAGGGACAAAGCCAATGCCGCTGTCCTCTGCATAGGGATCTCCTTCTATGTATTTCAAACCTTCTAAAATTTCCGCGCCTACGGCAGTAGCCAGGCCAGCGTTTAAGGCTTCGCCTAAATCCTCTTTATTGGTAATCAGGCTCTTTAAAACATTGACACAGGCAGGCAAATCCCCTGTTTTGGCTACTTTTACGCCAGTAGCCGCATAAATCGTCGGAAAAAAATATGCCGTATCAGGAAATGCTATTTTTTGATCCGGGCCGTATTTGGCGATAGCATCATTGACGGCACCTTCAGTCAAGCCAGCTACGGCATTTGCACCAGCATAAATGAGATCGGTTAATGCGCTCATAATTGAGAGTACATCCTTTCATAAAATAATAGGGCAAAAAGGAACCGCTTAGATTTCCAAGTAGGAATCTGCATACAAGCAGTTATCTTTGATAATATCACAGGATTTAATGGTTTCCATCAAGCGGCGGTCGCAGGGATTGACAATGGCGGAAGTTAAACCATTCTGCATGGCCATAGCCACCATAGCGGAATCCATAATCGGACGGATTTCTTTTGGCATCCCATTGGAAACATTGGACAAACCGCCAGTAGAATTTAATCCCATATCGGAGAACATTTTAATGGCTTCCAATACATCCTTTTGTTTATCCTGCATGCCTTTGATCACCAGGAAAAGGGGATCGAACCATAAGTCTGTTTCTTCCATGCCTAAGGACATGCCCCGTTCCAGCAATTCCTGACAGTAGGCCATCCGTTCATCATTATCAGCCGGAACACCGGATTTGGAACACAATGCAATACAAATGGCATCATTTGCGGCGGCTAAATCAATATTTTCAATCCGATCCCCTGCATCCGCAGAGTTTACAATGGGTTTGCCTTTGGAGCGGTTGTAAACGGAAATCCCAGCTTCAATGGCTTTGCGGTTTGCTGTATCCAGGCACAAAGGCACATTGTCAAAATTGCTTTGCAGCAGCTTGACCGCCCATTTCATCAATTCTTCACCAGTGGATTCTGCCGGCCCAATGTTTACATCCAGATAGTCAGCTCCTGCATCCAACTGGGCTTTTGCCCGTTTCAGGATTGGCTCCGGATTGCGGTTGTTCATAGCTTCCCGGATAGATGGGGAAATACAGTGGATACGTTCCCCAATGGTTATAAATTTGCCCATAGCATTTTCCTCCTTGGCTTTTATTGATAATCTTTCAAGAAACGAACTAACTGTACTGCTTCATTGGGGCCTACGACGACTTTCCAGCCTGGCAGTTTTTCTTCAATTTCCCCTTTGAGTACAGCAACTTTGCCTGGGATAATTAAAGTACGGTTTTTAATTTTTCCGGCAATGTCCATCTCCTGGAAAAATTTCGCGATGGAAGAAGCACTCAATTTCCCGGCTGCCCAGGCAGTCAATACAGAATATCCCCCCGCATCGGTAATCAGCAGGTTACAAGGCACTTTGGAACGGTCAATTTCTCCGGATACCACAAAATAAGTTAAAGCAAAGTCAACGGTTACTGCGCAGACAGAATTTTCATCTGCCCCGTTGATGGCATAAATACCAGGCGTCACTTTCATGGGCTTTTGGGGATCGGTAAAGAGATTCTGACGCAGGCCGTACAAAGGCAGAGCCTGTGCATAAGACATGCCGCCCATAACAATGATGGAGCCGTACCGGGCAGTAAACAAAGCCGCCAAAGCAGACTGGGTCACACTGTCACCAGGGGCTAATTTTGCGGTATTGACAATAGCAGGATAGCCGCAGGCCCGGTCACCGCCTTTGATTGCGGCCCGGCGGAGGCGGACTGCCCGGGCAAAGGTTTCTTTTAAAGAAGATGCTGTCACATCCAGCATCAGGTTCTTATTGCCTAAGCCCTCCAGTTTTACAACCGTATCATAAATTTCATCAATGGAAGCGCCACGGACACCCAAAACAGCACCGGCTTCTTTTGCAATGGCATTCATTTCTTCTGCATTGCCAGCGTCAGCACCATCTAAAATGGGTTTCGTGTCCTTGCAGACTTCCAAAGCGGCTTTGGCGGCAGCCAGATCAGTACAATCCAGCAAAATGCAGCGGCCGGCTTCAGCAGCCAGCTTCACAGCGGAAACATAATCCGAAGCACTTTTTGCCGGATCGTGATGTACAGAAATAATTTCTACATACATATGTTCCCCGATCCGCTCATAATCCACAGCTTTTGTTTTGGACAACAGATCGCTGATTTCCCCGGCATCCATTGCGTCAGAAATTTCTACCGCGTAAAGGCATTTATTGACAAAGGTTTTTTCATGGCGCATCATAACGGTTTCGCCGCCCAGGGCATGTTCATTTTCTCCGGCGCCAAACTGGATAGTACGCATGGGCGGTGCAGTTGCTTCTGAAAGCTTTTCTTTGGCGGCATCAGATAAATGGGGGCATTTCTCCAGGGGGACAGCTCCCTGGGCCACTTTCATTGCAAAAGCCATACAAGTCGGACTGCCGCAGTCTTTACAGTTTGTTTTCGGTGTCAGCTTGAAAATATCAAGGCCTTTTAATGCCATGTCAAACCCCTCCTTACAGCAATGCGCCTATCAGCGCAGAAATTTTAGATACTGAAACAGGATGGCGCAAAATCACGGCATCCGATCCGGAAGCCAGGCATGCCATAGCAGTTACAGTTTCCATATGGATGGCCCGTTCTTCCATATCGCCCCATTCCGGGACTTCACTTTCCGAAACAATGGATTCTTTTACTGCCCAGGTTTCCAAAGCAACCGGTGTAATAACCGGCATTTGCAGCATGGTATCATTCTGGCTTAAAGCGGCACTTTTTACCCGTTCCATGGTAGAAGCTACATATTCAAAGCCATATCCGGCAGCGGCAGAACCTAAATTCATTCCGATATTTTTCGGGGCTACGCCAAGCTGGGTCAATAATACATTGAGCTGTTTTGCCAGGTTAATGTCAACGGCAGATTCCGCGCCGACCTTCTGGTTATAAGCCAGGCCGGAAGCCCCAACTTTTTTATAATCTTCCTCTCTGGCAGAGAGCAGCAGAACATTTTCCCCTTGGAGGGCTTCCGCTAATTTTTCAAATAAAGCCCCGTCTTTTTCCACATTCCGGGAACCCATAATGGTCAAAGGCTTATCAATGGCGGCACAAACTTCCTTTGCCAATTTGACGCAGTCTTCGATAGAAGTATTTTTGCCATTGGGATCAGCGCTGTCCAGGCGCAGGCAGACAAAATCTGCCCCTTCCATGGCGGCGGCTTTTTTGGCAATAGATACCACATCAGAAGCTCCCGCATAATACTCCAGCAGCTTTGGCGTATAGCCTTCCAGTCCTTCGTCGGAAATTTCTACGCCAACCCGGGGCGGGTTCTCCATGGATGCGTCAAAAGCATATAACGGAAGAACATTCTGCCCGCCTAAACGGATTGTTTTTTCTCCTGTCCCAATGTCTAATGTGGCAATTGATGCATTAAAGGTTTCGGCTTTCCCTTTAAAAGGCATGTTTCAACCCCTCCTTGTCTTATTCCTGGATTGTCAGATCCGACAATCCTAAATTTTTTATCAGTTCCCGGACGGCTGCCTTTGCAGGCGCGTCTTCCGGTAATAAAGCACTTGGTTTCCCTTCGCAGTCACAGCGGTAAACCCCTTCATCCTGGGGCACCACCCCCAGCAAATCCAGGCCCTGTTTTTCAATTTCTTCCCTGACCCCATCGGCCAGAACGCCATTGGGCGCACGGTTGACAATCAGCTTCATCTGGCCGGGATTGAGCTTTAATTCCTTTACCATTTCAGCAATACGGCCTACTGCCTGGATGCCCCGGCGGGAGCAGTCGCTTACTAAAAGCATGGTATCTACCTTAGGCAGGATCCCCCGGCTGATATGCTCTAAACCAGCTTCATTATCCACAACAATATGGCTGTAACTGGATGCAAATTTTCCAATCAGGGTCGACAGCAGCCCATTGACATAGCAGTAACAGCCTTTGCCCTGGGTACGCCCCATCACAAGCATATCAAAATCATCATTTTCAGACAACGCAGAATTAAAACGGTATTCCGCATATTCCTGCTTTCCCATGCCCATAGGCACTGTCCCTAAAGCCTGAGCTTTGGTAATTTCTTCCCGGATTTCCCCCAATGAAACAGGGGCTTCGATTCCTAACACTTCATTTAAGTTGGAGTTGGCATCTGCATCTACCGCTAACACCGGGCCTTTCCCATAGCGGCATAAATATTGGATTAAAATTCCACAAATCGTCGTTTTTCCAGTGCCGCCTTTTCCGGCAACTGCAATGGTATGGGACATAATTCCCTCCGGCTCCTCTCTGGCCTTTTATTTGACGGGGCTTCCCTGTATGCCGGCCATCCCCAGGATTTCAGCAACATCCGCATATTTATTCAATGTGTAAATATGCAGCCCGTCAATACCTGCATCAATAAACCGGGCAATCTGGCGGACTGTATATTCCTTGCCTGCTTTTGCAAAATCTTCCGGGTTATCCCCGTATTTCCCAATAATGGTAGCCAATTCCCCGGGAATAGAGCATCCGTTGGAAAGGGTCATACGAATAATCGGATCTTTTCTCAATACAGGCATCAGCCCCATATCTACTGGCAATGTAACGCCTGCTTTACGGATACGCTCCATAAAACGGGAAAAAGCATCTACATCATGGCACAACTGTGTCATAATAAAAGTTGCTCCATTATCCTGTTTTGCCCGCAAATGCATAATATCCTGTTCCATGGAAGGTGCGTCAGGATGTTTTTCCGGACAGGCGCCGCAGGCAATATTTAATTGAGGAAATTCCTTGTGGATAAAGCCGATAAGCTGGTCAGCATGGGCAAAATCACCCCGTGTGCCTTCCCAGCCTGCGGGCAGGTCCCCACGGAGGGCCAGAACATTGGTAATGCCCAAATCCAGATATTCCTGCATAATCTGTTTTACATCTTCCCGGCTGTTCCCTACGCAGGTAAAATGGGTTACTGGTTCAGCTTTCCCGCTTTTTTTGATAGATGCGCAAATTTCACTGTTGCGGCCTTTATTGGTGCCGCCTGCGCCATAAGTACAGCTGATAAAATCCGGGTCGAATGTGTAAAGGTGATCCAGGGTTTCCAACAGGGGTTCCATAGGCTGATCCATTTTCGGGGGGAATACCTCGAAGGAAAAGCTCATCCTTTTTTTGAATACCGTACTGACATCCATTTTTGCAATCCTCCGTTATGTTATATTTGACACGCCCCTGAGAGGGGTTAGGCCATTTTGCTTAGGAAAGGGCAATCACCACAACACCCTGGGTCAGATCCGCCGATACCAAAGCTCCTGGAACGATCATGTCACAGCCCAGCACATCCGTCAGGCGGATATTATTGTCTTCCACCTGGATCATGCTGACGTTATTGCATAATACTTGTTCTTCCTCTTGACCGCGCCTTCCATAAACGGTTGACAGGCACATGGGTTCACAACTCCTTTCCCAAATAATAACTTATTATTTCAAATGCTCCAACGCCGAAGCAAGTTTGTCATTGCCCTGGGTAAATGCTTCCACAGCAGCCTGCACTTCTTTTGCAGCTTCTTCCCGTCCGGCCTGCCGGAGCTTTTCCCCAATTTCCTCCAGTTCCTTTCCATGGTGCCGGTTATGATCCAGCATATAGGATAAAATTGCGGTTGTTTCCTCCAGACCGCCGTGAGGATGGGTGTGGGGGTGGTCATGATCATGGTCATGGGTATGCTCGTGGCCCATATGAAACGCCTCCTTTTATTTTTTAACCGTGTTTATAATTGATATAAATTTAACAATGAAATGCAGAAAATCCCTTTTATTTTTGATTGCTTAGGGGGAGCAGAAAATAAAAAAAGAGGGAACTGTCCTTTTGGACGAGTCCCTTCCTCAATCAGACCCCCTGCTGGCTGCGGGAAAGAGGGCTACTCTTCCAAAGGCAGCAGCGGGATGCGAAACCAGCATTTTAAAAGGCATACAAACCTTTTTCAACCAGACAGCAACTCCCCGTCTGCCCGGCTTTCCGTGCTTAATTTCTACTCTGCTATATCATTTGTAATTATATCTCAATTTTTTAAAATTTGCAAGAGAGCCTGACACATTTTAGTAATTAGTCATAATTTTATATGAATTTCTTTGCCATATTGCCTGATCAGGGAAAGAAGCCGGGTTACTTTTTGGCACTTTCCAAAATTTGCTGGGCACTTTTCCCATGGGGCCGGTTAAACCGGTACAAATGATACAGCTGTTCCGGGTCTCCGGTAATATAATTGATTTTCTCCTCACAAGTTAAAGCCGCGGAAAATCCCATTTCTTTTAAAACCGGCAAAGCTTCGCTGCTGATATGGCCGAAAGGATAGACAAAACAGGAGGGTTCCCAGTGAAGCTGTTCCATACAGTTTTTCTGGACCTTCCCCAGATCCGCCAGCAGCATTTCCCGATAACTTTCCATGCTTTCCCCCGGCTTCTTTTTAGAGCCTTTCCGGCCCTGATCGTTGGTATGAAGGTTATAGGAATGGTTCTGGATTTCTACCAAACCGCTGCTTTGCATCTGGGCCAGTTGTTCCCAGGTGCAATGGGAATAACGGATGTGATGGTCTTCGGTCTGGGAATATTCATCCGCATATCTTCCCACCACTGCGAAAACTGCGCGGAATCCGGTTTCCTGTAAAATGGGGAAGGCGTATTCATGAAAGCTTTCATAACCGTCATCAAAAGTGATCATAACCGGCTGTTCCGGCAAAGGCTTCTTATTCTGGACATAATCCACCAGATCCTGGATAACAATAGGGGTATAACCCTGTTCTTTTAAATATAATAAATCATTGCGGAATTCTTCTGGAGAAATGGTATATGTATTATGCCGGTCAGATTCTTTTAAAATATGATGGTACATGAAAATAGGCAAAGGAATCCCTGTTTGCGCTTCTGCTGAAGTCTGGATAACTGCAATATGGGCAGCGGTGCCGCCTATGGTAATGACAAATACCAGTGCCAGAACAGCAATCAATTTATCTATTACTTTCATGCCGATCCTCCCTAAAAACCATAATCCCTGTTTGATTCTCAATTTATGAAAACTGCCTGTTATTTATGCTGTTGTTTCATTTTTTGCATGAGGCTTCCAATCATGGCATAGGAATACCATGAGAGGTGATTGGAGCATGAAAAAATTTCATAAACGTCAGCTTTTTTTAGGGGGGCTGGTAGCGGCGTTGTGCTGTGTCCTGTACCTGACAGGAGTTTATCATTTTTACCAGGCAGAGGAAGCTTCTGTTTCCCAGAAGCCCCTTCCCGTTTATTCTGTGGAAATTCCGGAAAAAAAGGCCGCCTTAGGAATCAACTGCGCATGGGATGATAAAGATATTGGGATCATTTTAGAAACCTTGCGCAAGAAAAATGTAAAAGCAACTTTTTTCCTGGTAGGCAGCTTTTGCCGCCATTATCCCCAGGCAGTCAAGCAGATTGCCGACGAAGGCCATGAGTTAGCCAGCCATTCCAATACCCATCCGGATATGGCGAAGCTTTCCCAAGAAGAAATTTTAAAACAGCTTTGGGATTCCCAGGAAGCCATCCACAATGCCTGCGGCCAAACGGTACATTTATTCCGTTCCCCTTCCGGCTCTTATAATGATTTGGTGGTGAAAACAGTCCGGAACGAAGGCTGGGAAATCGTCCAGTGGGACAATGATACTTTAGACTGGAAGGGCTGTGAAGCCCCTGCCCTGATTGAAAATGGTACAAAAAATTTACGTAACGGCTCTATCCTGCTGCTCCATGCCGGGGCAAAGCATACAGCAGAGGCTCTTCCGGGACTGATCGACGCAATCCGGAGCAAAGGTTATGAACTGGATACCATAGGGAACCTGCTTTTGCCTGAACCATATTTTTGTGACCATACGGGGAGGCAATATACGGCCGGGAGCCGTACAAATTAAGCCGCAAAAGCTTGAAAAAATTTAAAATCATTGCTATAATGGAAAAAATTTTTATATGTACCGGGGCCGGATCATTCCTGCATTTCCCCTTTTTTATTATGTCTGTCCTGCCCTGTTTTGCCAAGTGAGAAAGGAAGGTCTAAAATGCAGGCTTTTACATTTTATAGCCCAACTAAGATTATTTTTGGGAAAAACGCAGAAGAAAAAACGCCGGAAGAAATGAAAGAATTTGGCGGAAACCGTATCCTGATTGTATATGGCGGCGGCAGTATTATCCGGAGCGGGCTGCTGCCCCGTATGGAAGCTTTGTTAAAAGAAGCTGATCTGCCTTATGCTTTATTTGGCGGCGTCCAGCCCAATCCCCTGCTTTCCCATGCGGAAAAAGGCGTTCAGGAAGCGGTTGCTTTTGGGGCAGATTTCATTTTGGCAATCGGCGGCGGCAGCGTGATTGATACTGCGAAAGCCATTGCCATCGGTGCCGCAAACCCGGATCAAGTGTTATGGGATTTTTGGGAGAAAAAAGCCTCGCCAAAACGCACTTTGCCAGTAGGCGCTATCTTAACCATTCCTGCCGCGGGAAGTGAAATGAGTGATTCCGCTGTATTGACCAATACGGAATTAGGCAGCAAACGGGGATTAAGCGGGGACTGGAACCGTCCAAAATTTGCTGTGATGAATCCGGAGCTTACCTATACACTGCCGCCTTTTCAAATTGCCTGCGGCATTACTGACATTATGATGCATACATTAGACCGTTATTTCACCACCCAGCAGGGAAACGGGCTGACAGATGAAATTGCAGAAGGCTTGCTGCGGGATGTTATGGCAAACGGGCGTAAAGCCATGGAAAATCCAAAGGATTATGATGCCATGAGTGAATTGATGTGGTGCAGCAGCATTTCCCATAATGGTTTAACCGGTTTAGGCGGGAACAAAGACTTTGCTGTCCATCAATTAGGCCATACTTTAAGCGCCCGGTTTGGGACTGCTCACGGGGCCAGCTTATCCGCTGTCTGGGGCGCCTGGGCCAATTATGTTATGGACAGGGATCCCCCCCGTTTTGCCCGCTATGGACGCCATGTTTTAGGGCTGACAGAAGGGACCGATCTGGAAATCGCAACTGCCGCTATTGAACTGACGGTTTCTTATTTCGGCCAGTTGAAAATGCCGGTTTCCCTGGGAGAATTAGAGCAAGGGGTTTTAAGTGAAGAAATGCTGGTGGAACTGACAGACATCTGCTTGTACCGGGGCGGACGGGAATCCATTGGTACTTTCAAAAAACTGGAACGGAGCGATATTTATGAAATCTACCGGGCTGCCAACCGGTAAAGGAGCTGCTTTTAATGATATTTTAAAGCAGACTTTTAATGATGTGGATTTACAGCCGGAAGAAATCCCCCGTCTGGATTTATATATGGATCAAATTCTTACATTGTTTAACGGGGTGCTTTCTAAAAACAGCCGCCATCCTGGAGAAAACCCTTTGACTAAGACCATGATCAACAATTACAGCAAAGAAAAGCTTTTAACCCCTGTCCAGGGAAAAAAATACAGCCGGGAACAAATTATGCAGCTTTTATGTGTCCTGATTTTGAAACAGGCTTTAACCCTTTCAGATATCCGGAGCCTGATGGCTGTCAACGAAGATGAAATCGGATTTGAACGTGCCTATGCGGAAAGCCTGCGGGTAAAAAACAGTTTGCGGGAAAAACTGTCCGGTTTAATTGGAGAAGTGCGGGATTCCTTCCCAGGCTTATCTCCAGGCGAACAGGACTTAGCTACTGCTTTGGTATTATCCTCCCTGTCCCATTATTTGCAGCGGGCTTGTGAAGGGATGATCGATAACAGACGGGAATAAAATTTCCCTTGTTGTATAAAAACCTGTATTCCCTCAAAAGGAATACAGGTTTTTTGTTATGCCGGTAAACCGGAAAATTTTAAATGGCTTCCTTCCCGCCCTTTCACCACTTCAATGGAAGTGCCTATGGAACCTGCCAGGGCTTCCACATGGGAAATGATGCCTACCATCCTGCGGGAACCCCGTACAGATGCTAATATTTCTAACGCATCTGCAATGGACTGGGGGTCCAATGAACCAAACCCTTCATCAATAAACATTGCCTCCATACGGCACCCGCCGGACTGGGCCTGGACCACATAAGACAATCCTAAAGCCAACGATAAGGATACTAAAAATTTTTCGCCGCCTGATAAGCTTTCTACACCCCGGCGCAGTCCGGAATAACCGTCTATGACTTCCAGTTCCAAGCCGGCTTTGCGGTTCGCCCCTGTTTTTTCAGACCGGTATAAGGCATACCGGCCGCCGTGAACATGGCGCAGCAATACATTTGCTTTCGCAGTAACCGCTGAAAGCATAACGCCCAATACATAGCGCTGTAAACTGACCCCTTTTTCCCCCCGAAGAAGCCGGGCAAATTCACGGACCCGGTTACAAAGGCGCTGCTGTTCCGGAAGGGATTCCTGGCGTTTGCGGATATCTTTTAAAGCCTTTTCCATTTTCTTTCGGTGCTGTCCCACAGCGCCGATTGCAGAATCTAATTTCTGCTGTTCCTGAGCCAGTTGATCCGCCTGTTTCCGTAAAGCTTCTAAATCTGGCGGGATTTTGCCTGCCAGCAAAGCTTCCAGCTCTTTTTTCCGTATCAGTGCCGCCTGATGGGAAGCGGCGGCTTCTGTTAAAGCGGCTTCCGCTTTTTTGATCATATCCTCTGTCATTTCCGCCTGCTGAAGGTCTTTTTCATCGGAAAACCCATAAGCTGCTAAAGCCTGGGCAAATTTGAATTCCCCTGCTTTTTTTTGCTCCAAAGCATTTCGAGTTTCCTGGGTGCAATGCTTCAGATGGACGTTTTCCTCCTCTTTGGCGGAACGGGCTTTTGTTACTTTTTCCTGGATATCCCGGGCAGCTTTTTCATAAACGGCTATCCCTTTCTGTAACCGGGAAATCTCCCGTTCCAAGGCCGGGCTGTCTGGAATCCCGGGAATTTGCCGGGATTCTAAAGATTGCAGCAAAGCTTCTTCCCGTTCCTTTTGAACCAAAAGTGCTTGTTGGTTTTGTTCCAACTTCTCTAATTTTTGTCCAAAAGCTTCCTGAACGGATTTTACTTTTATAACGCTTTGTTCTAATTTGCTGAATTGGCTGCTTTCCCGCTGGGCCTGCATCATCTTTTTTTCTAATTCCAGATAATTGCCTTCCGGTTCCGCTGGATCAGCGGTTTCTAATTCTTCCCGCCGGGCGGCTAACCGTGTTTCTAATTCCATTAAGGCTGTGGAAGCGGCAAGCTGTTCCTTTTGGGCCTGCTGGGTTTGGATCTGCGCTTTTTCTAAGTCTGCTTTGGTGATAAAAGGCTCCTGGGAAACGCAAGGCGCCGGATGATGGATACTGCCGCATACAGGGCAGGGTTCACCTGCTGTAAGGCTAGAGGCCAAATCCGCGGCGCGGCTGGCTAAAAATTGTTTCTGTAACGCTTCAAAATGGGACTGGGATTTCTGGGCATTTTCTATGGCCCGATCCAGGGCTGCGGACAGGCGTTTCTGTTTTTGTTCCTCTTGGGCTATTTGCTGTATAAGCGTTTCCCGGCGCTGTTTTGCAGCTTGGGCACGTTTTTCCCGTTCCAAAGCGCTTTCCAAAGAAGGCAGTATTATTTTTGCTTCCCTGGAGGCTTCCCGCTGTTTTTCCAAATGGGTTAATTCTTTTTCATTGGACTGCATTTCTGCCTCCTGCAAAGCAAGGGACTGGCAGGCTTTTTTCCATGTTAAAGCTGCTTCTCCACAGCGTTTCCGGCTCCCGTCTAAGCTGCGGTAGTCCTCCCGGACTGCTTCCAGACGGGCTAAATAGCTGCGGCGCTGTTCCCAGTCCAGCTTTTCTGCTTCCAGCTTTTGGGCTTCTTCCAAAACTGCCTGCAACATTTTGGATGCCTGATCAAAGGCATTTTGAGCGTGTTTTTCTTCCCTTTCCCGGCGTAAGGCTTCCCGCCGTAAAAGATCTGTCTGATTCAAAAAAGGAGCTAAAGCCTGGGCAGAATGGGCTTTTGTTAGCCGTTCCTTTAAGGCTTCCCTTTCTTTCCGGCCCTTTTCAAAAGCAGTACATTCTTTTTGGCGGCGTTCCAGTTCCATAAACTGTTCCATTGCAGTTTTTGCTTCTTCTAAACGGTTTCTCTTTTCCTCTAAAGCTTTTTCGGTTTCCTGCCGCTGGCATGTTATTTTATCCAGCTCTATGGAAGCTTCTTCCAAAGCTTTTTCTAATTCTTCTGTTTTTTTACAGCCTTCCGTAGACAGCAATAAGTCAATAGCGGCCTGCTGCCGTTCCACTTCATGCCGCAATATATCTGCCCGTTTTGCAATACGTTCCGCTATATCCTGCCAGCTTTTAGCATGGAATAACGTTACCAGCACAGCTTCTTTTTCTTTGGAGGAAGCTGTAAGCAGCCGTTCAAATTTTCCCTGGGGTAAAATCATAACCTGGCAGAATTGATCCCAGTCCAAACCAATCAATTCCGCTGCTTTATTGTCCAAATCGCTTTGCCGGGGATTTTCAAATAAAGGCTTCCAGCCTCCATTTTCATCCATAGAGGCTGCTGTATACTCCGGATCGAATTTGTCCAGATCGAACCCTCCGCCTCTTTTCCGGTGGGGAGAAAGTTTCCGTCCAAACCGGTAGAGCCTGCCTCGAATGGAAAAATCAAATAACACCCGTGTTGGATGTTCTCCGGCAGATAAATTGCGCATTGCAGCGAATGAGCCTCTGTCACCGCCGCTGCTGCGGCCATATAAGGAAAAGGTAATGGCATCTAACAAAGCGGTTTTCCCTGCGCCGGTTTCCCCGCGTATTAAAAAAACGCTTTCCGCTAAACAGGAAAATTCTATGATCTGGGTATCTATATAAGGCCCAAAAGCTTCTAATTCCAAACGTATCGGCAGCATACCTTTTTACCCTCCCTGTTCTTCTGCTTTGTGCAATGCTTCTTCCTGGAATAAATGAAGCAAATCTTCTTCCGGTGTAAATCCCCCGATTTCTTCACAAAAACGGGTTACTAAATCCAATGGCCGCAAAGCATCCAGTTCTTCTACGGTAAGCCCGCTTCCTGAGCCTTCCGGCTGTAACCCGTCGAAAACAAGGAGGTTGGGATAAACTGCCCGGAAATCTGCCATCAATGCCATGCTTGGTATGGTATCAGTCAATTCAATTTTGATAAAATCTTCTTTGTTGGGATCAAAAGGCGCCATCTCTAATAGAAATTCCCGCTTTCCACGCAAAACCCGCAAAGGATGTAATAACGGGATTGGAATAGTGTCCAGTTCCATGGTATCTGTATCTAATATTGTAAAAGTTTTTTCTTTGCCTGCTTCTGCAAAAGAATAGGGGTAAGGGGTCCCACTATAACGGATGATGGTATTTCCCATTGTAAATTGCTGTGCCTGGTGCAGATGCCCCAAAGCTACATAATCAAACCCTTCAAAAGCGGTAAGAGCTACCCGTCCGGCTGTCCCTAATACGGCTGCCCGGTCACTTTCTTCCGGCTTCCCACCGGCGGCAAAACAATGGGATATTAAAATATTCCGTTTTCCTGGAACACATTGTTTCAAAAGTTCCTGACAGACAACGGTCATCCCATCTGAAACGGTCCGGATTTCCCGATCCGGATAAAGATAACGTGCTTCCTCCGCATTAAAATAGGGCAGCAGGAAAAATGCCGCATTCCCAATAACGATAGGTTCTACGCCGCTGGACAAGCTGCCCGCAATATACAGTCCCGCATCCCGTAATAAAGGCGCACATACAGAAAGCCTTGCTGCACTGTCATGATTTCCTGCACAAAGGAGGATCGGAATATGACAGCCTTTGCAAAGCCTTTCCATCATATCACTATATAGGGATACTGCTTCCGGAATCGGGACTGCATGATCGAATATATCTCCTGCCAAAATAACAGCATCTATATGTTTTTCCTGAATGGTTTGTTCTAAAAAACAGGCCGCAGCTTTTTGTTCTTCTAATAGAGATATGCCGTGGAGCTGAATGCCGAAATGCCAATCTGATGTATGTAAAACCCGCATTTGCTGTCTAATTCCTTCCTTTATTTTTTATGTTTGTTGATCAGAGCCACAGCCGCTCCTACCACAGCCAGCAGCAACAGGACACATATGCCTCCCATAACAGCGGCAGGTGGAAATTTCGCAGTGACAAAAACAGCGGTAGGGCCATCCGCGCCGCCAATAATGCCTATGCTGGCAGCTTCATTCGGCTTGAAAAAATTGAAACTGCATCCCGATAAAAAGGCTGGAACAACGATTGAAACTGCAATTTTTCTGTTCCGGTTTATCAATTTCATAAAAGGACCTTCTTTCTAACGGTTTTGTATTGCCCCGCAGGGATTTGAAATCCCTGCGGAGCTTTTTGATTATTCTGCTGTTGGACTACCGGAAATACCGGACTGCGCCGCTGAAAATATCCTGCATTTTATTGCCTGTTACATTTTGATAAAGGCCATGTCCAGAACGTTCACAATGGGCCATTTTCCCAAAGATGCGTCCATCTGGGGAAGTAATCCCCTCAATGGCATCATAAGAATTATTGGGGTTATAGCGCACGTCAGAAGAAGGATTTCCTTCCAAATCCACATACTGGGTAGCAATCTGGCCATTCGCAGCTAATTGCTCAATTAAAGCTTTTGGAGCAACAAACCTTCCTTCCCCATGGGAAACAGCAACCGTATGAATATCCCCAACTTTCATATCCATCAGCCAGGGGGATTTATTGGAAGCAATCCGGATGCGGACTAAGCTGCTTTGGTGGCGTCCAATGGTATTAAATGTCAATGTTGCACAATTTTCATCCATTTCCCGGATTTCCCCGTAAGGGACAAGACCTAATTTAATCAGCGCCTGGAAGCCATTGCAGATACCGCACATAAGCCCATCCCGCTGCTGTAAAAGTGCACTGACCGCATCCCTGACAGCCGGATTACGGAAAAATGCTGTAATGAATTTCGCGCTGCCATCCGGCTCATCCCCGCCGGAAAATCCTCCGGGCAATGCAATGATTTGACATTCCCCAATGGCTTTTGCAAAAGCCGTTACACTTTGTGCAATTTCTTCCGGGGAAAGGTTCCGTACCACAAATATTTGGGAATCTGCCCCAGCCCTTTCAAAAGCTTTTGCTGTATCATATTCGCAGTTTGTACCAGGGAAAACCGGAATTAACACTCGGGGCCGGGCTGTTTTTACAGCAGGAGCTTTATGGGTTCCGGCTTCATAGGCATAAACAGGCAATTTCTCCTGTTCCGGCTTCAACAGATAAGGGAATACTTTTTGCAAAGGTTTTTCCCAGACAGTCTGAAGGGCCTGTAAATCCACCTGTTCAAATCCATACCGGATCTTGTAATTTTCGGTTACATGCCCAATACAAGGCAGTCCTAAATCTTCTGAGGCTTCCAGTAAAAATCCGCCGTAAACCGGATCAAACAAAGCTGCCGGATCAAAGGTTGCTGTAAAATCAAATCCTAGCCGGTTGCCAAAGCACATTTTGGAAATGCCCTCACAAACACCGCCATAACCCAGGGTCCAGGCAGCTTTTATTTTGCCGCTGGCAATGAGCTTTTCGACTGTATCAAATACTTTTTTCACAGAATCCCAGTCTGGACCCCCTTCCGGATTGCGGTCCGGTACAATCAAAAATACGGAATCTCCAGGTATTTTAAATTCTGTGGAAACAATCTGATCCACATGGGCAGTAGATACAGCAAAAGAAACCAATGTAGGCGGTACATCCAACTGTTCAAAAGTGCCGCTCATGGAGTCTTTACCGCCAATGGCTGCAATCTGCAGTTGCATTTGTGCTTCCAAAGCGCCTAACAAAGCCGCCATTGGCAGCCCCCAACGGGCAGGATCATTTTTGGTGCGGGGGAAATATTCCTGGAAGGTAAGCCAGGCATGTTTCCAGCTCCCCCCTGCGGCTACAACTTTTGCAACAGATTCAATAACAGCCGATTCCGCGCCTAAATAAGGATCTGCGCTGGACAAATCCGGATTAAATCCCCAGCCCATTAAAGAAACTGTTGTGGTTTCTCCTTTTTTTACGGGGATTTTCGCTGCCATTGCCTGGGCCGGCGTCAACTGGGTAACGCCGCCGAAGGGCATTATTACAGTGCCCGCCCCAATGGTAGAATCGAACCGTTCTACTAAACCTTTTTGAGAACAAAGGTTTAACTGGGCAAGGTGCTGTTCCCATTGTTCCTGCAAATTTCCGGAAGGATGTTTGGGCTGGAACGGTTTTGTTTCCCGAATCTGTACATCTGTTTTTTTAGAAGCCCCGTTGCTGTTTAAGAAACTGCGGGAAAGGTTTACAATCACATTCCCATTCCATTCCATAACCAAGCGGGGATCTTCTGTTACTTTAGCCACAATGGTTGCTTCCAGGTTTTCCTGGCGGGCCAGCTCCATAAATTTTTGTGCATCGGAAGGACGTACAACGACTGCCATCCGTTCCTGGCTTTCGGAAATAGCCAGTTCCGTGCCGTCTAACCCGTCATATTTTTTAGGGACTGCATCTAGGTTAATTTTTAACCCGTCTGCTAATTCCCCAATGGCTACGGAAACTCCGCCTGCGCCGAAATCATTGCAGCGGCGGATCAGCCGGGTGGCTTCCCCATTCCGGAATAACCGCTGGAGTTTCCGTTCAATGGGCGGATTGCCTTTTTGGACTTCCGCGCCGCAGGTATCCAAAGAAGCAACGGTATGGGATTTGGAAGATCCTGTTGCACCGCCGCAGCCATCCCGTCCAGTACGGCCGCCTAATAAAATCACAACATCTCCAGGTTCCGGACATTCCCGTATCACATGGCTGGCAGGGGCTGCCCCTAATACGGCGCCAATTTCCAGCCGTTTTGCCGCATAACCGGAATGGTATACTTCTGCCACATGGCCTGTTGCCAAACCAATCTGATTGCCATAGGAAGAATATCCTGCCGCCGCAGTCGTTACCAATTTCCGCTGGGGCAGCTTCCCGGGCATGGTTTCAGAAAGGGAACGGGTGGGATCGGCGGCACCTGTTACACGCATTGCCTGATAGACATAGCTACGCCCAGACAAGGGATCCCGGATCGCACCACCTAAACAAGTTGCCGCACCGCCAAAAGGTTCAATTTCCGTAGGATGATTATGGGTTTCATTTTTGAACATGAGCAGCCAGTCTTCATTTTGGCCATTCACGTCCACTGTAATTTTCACAGAACAGGCATTGATTTCTTCGCTTTCATCCAGATCTTTTAGAAGCCCTTCTGCTTTTAAAGCTTTTGCCCCAATGACTGCCAGATCCATTAAAGTGATCGGCTTGTCCTTTCCGGCATAAAGCTTTTTCCGCAAATCCAAATACCGTTCAAAGCTCTTCTGGATCTGGGGGGATTCAATTTTTACATTTTCTAAATGGGTCAAAAATGTAGTATGCCGGCAATGGTCAGACCAATAGGTATCGATCATCCGGATTTCGGTAATGGTAGGCTCCCGGTGTTCCTCATTTTTAAAATAGTCCTGGCAAAATGCAATATCATCTGTATCCATGGCTAAACCATAGCGTGTGACAAAATCAGCCAGTCCTGCCTGATCCAAGGCTAAAAATCCGTTTAAGGTTTCCACTTCTGTTGGGATGTCATAGCAGGCTGCCAATGTTTCCGGCTTTTCCAGGGAAGCCAGACGGCTTTCCACCGGGTTTACAAGATAATGCTGAACGGCAGAAAGTTCTTTTTCATCCAGGCTTCCTTTTAAAATGTAAACCCGGGCACTGCGGACAATAGGCCGTTCTTTGGAGGTGGCTAATGAAATACATTGAGCACAGGAATCCGCCCGCTGATCAAACTGGCCCGGAAGGTATTCTACAGCAAAAATATTTTCATCCTGTTTTGCTTCGGGCAGATCATCATAAACCATATCCACCTGAGGCTCCGAAAAAATCGTATTCCGGGCATCTTCAAAGTCCCGGACGTCTATATTTTCCACATCATACCGGTTGAGAATCCGTACCCCTTCTACCTTGTCCAGCATCAGGACTGTTTGCAGATCAGAAAGTACCCCTGCTGCTTCCACAGCAAATTCCGGCTTTTTTTCCACATAAATCCGGTAAACACTCAAAATAATCTCCTCCATCATTAAAAAATTTCAGTATTGGGATTTGATACAGCAGATTCCAGCTGTCCAAGACAACTGTCTTCTTCTATGTCAATAATGGAAACCGACAAAATTTTCCCTTGCAGGTTTTCTGTCGTTTTCACCCGCACCGGCACATAATTTTCCCCATAGCCTTCCCATATGCCATCCCGGTTTGTTTCAAACAGTACCTGCAAAGTTTCCCCTATCTGGGACTGTAAATAAATTTTACGGCTTTCTGCCATGGCCTGGGATAACCGGGCAGCCCGCTGGTTTTTTACAGAAGCTTCTATTTGATCCGGCATTTCTGCCGCCTTTGTGCCGGGCCTGGGAGAATAAGCAAATATATGGGCTTTTGCAAAGCCTGTCTTTTTTGCAAAAGCCAGGGATTCCATAAATTCTTCCTCTGTTTCCCCGGGGAAACCTGCCATAATATCTGTCGTAATGGCACAATGAGGAAATTTCTTCCGGAGATCCGCTGCAATACCGGCATATTCTTCCGCCGTATAATGGCGTTTCATCCGCCTTAATGTGGCATTACAGCCGCTTTGTAATGACATATGGAATTGGGGGCATAATTTTTTTTGGGCCGCTAAACGGTCAATCTGCCCGGGTTCCAGCAGTTCCGGCTCCAGTGAGCCAAGGCGTACCCGGCTTATACTGGTTTTGCAGGCAGCTTCTACGGCGTCTGCCAGACGCAGGCCATACTCTTTTCCGTAACAGGATAAATTGATTCCCGTTAAAACGGCTTCCCGGTATCCTTCCCGGGCCAGCTGTTCCAGCTCAAGGGAAATTTCCGCCAGAGGCTTGGAACGTACCGGACCGCGGGCTGTGGGGATAATACAGTATGCACAATACCGTTCACAGCCATCCTCTATTTTAACAAAAGCCCGTGTCCGTTCACTGCTTCTGGCATAGCCCCCTTCAAAGGGTTCCCCCCGCTGGTGGGGCACAATTTCAATTATCCGTTCCCCTGTGCAAAAGGCCCGTTCCGCCAGCTTCACGAAGCCGGACCGGCTGCGGTTCCCTGCAATAATATCCGCTTCCGGAATTTTTGCGGCAGCATCCGGGAATGCTTGTGGAAAGCAGCCTGTCAGGGCAACCTTTGCCCCCGGATTTTGTTTTTTAAACCTGCGCAGGATCTGCCGGGTTTTCCGGTCCCCCTGGGCTGTAACCGTACAGGAATTCACCACGTAAAGATCCGCCTGTTCTTCATGGGACACGATCTCATAGCCTTCCCCGGCAAACATTCCCTCCAGCATTTGGGTTTCATACTGGTTCACCTTACAGCCTAACGTATAAAATGCAACTTTCATAAAAGCCCTTTCTGATTCAGCATCTTGTATATTTGGAATATATGTCAAAATAGCGCAGTTAATATTATGCAAAATAAACAACATTTAGATTTTAAACCTACCATCTTAGACTATTATAATAAATTTTTAAAACAAATACAATTAGCAGTTGACTTAAACTGTTGGAACTGGTATAGTTGGAAATGTAATCAGTAAATATTTTAAAAATTTTAAAAAAACAGATGGTGCCTCAATACACTGTCACCGCTTGTTAAGGAGGAAAAACATATGAAATCTTTAGTGATCAAATTGGATACCATTAACGATGTAAAAAACTTTGTCAATATTGTCAGCAAGTACGATTTTGATGTAGATCTGGTTTCCGGCCGTTATGCTGTCGATGCAAAATCCATTATGGGTATCTTTTCCCTGGATTTAGCCAAATCCATTAAAATGGAAATTTATTCTGATGACTGTGCCGCTTTCCTGGACGAAGTAAAAGATTTTTCCGTGGATAAATAAAATCTAAAAATTGGAAGAAAGCAGTTGTCATTTCCTGCTTACCGGTTTGCCGAAAAAGCCGCCAAAAGGCGGCTTTTTTCATTTATAAATTCACCAATGAAATAGTTGACTATTTGTGAAAGATCTCTTATAATATTAAAATGTTGTTAAATTTGTTGCCAAATTTAGTTTCGGTAGGAGGCTTTTTATGTGGAAAAGTAAAAACAGCGGCAAAATAGCACCATTTGATCGCCTTAGTAAGAAAATCATTTTAAAACTAGCTGTTATTGTTGCAGTTATGTTTTTTTTGATCGTGTCAATTTCCGGATTTATTTCCATGCGTTCCATGGAACAGATAACAGGAGATAAACTTATCTCTGTTGCTTATGAAAATGCTTTCTTAATTGAAAATACGATAGATAATGCCTATGGCCAGGCGTTAGGCTTTGCAAATTCCTTAAGAAATATATCCGCTCTGCCGCCGGAAGAACAGCGGGATGCCATTGATAACGCTTTGGCAGGCGTTTTGCTGGGGGACAAAAGCTTTACTACTGTTTTCGCTTATTTTGAGCTGAATGCCATTGCAGACGCCAGCGGGCAGCCTTACAGCGTACATAAAAAGGATATGGCCTATGAAGCCATTGCATATTTTGATGAAAGCGGCACAAAAGTAACATTTGAAAAACATGAGGATGCTTTTGACAATTTTGACAAAGAATATTATAAACAAATAAAATCTTCCGGCCAGGTCTATGTCATGGAGCCTTATATTTACCAGCTCCGTGGAAAAGATATTATGATGATCAGCATCATTGCCCCCATGTATGATGCAAAAGGCGATTTCCTGGGCGTGGCAGGCTGTGACGTAGCTTTGGACGATCTGCAAACCCAGGATTATGGCCGTACCGGCTATAATTCCACCCATATGGTAGCTTTTGCAGAAGACAGCACCATTCTTTTGGACACCAGCAATCCCGCCATGGTAGGAAAGACCGCCTCCGAAGCTGGCTATGATGCGGCTTTAGCTGATACTCAGAAATTGAAAGCCATGTCGGACGGCGCTTATGCAAACAGCCTTTCCATTACGAATACGAAAATATCCAATTATGCCACAGGAAAAAAAGGCGTTGCTGTTACAGTCCCCCTCAAATTAAGCTGCGGCAATTACTGGACCTTTTACCTTGCCATTGACAGAAGTGAATTTGACAGCGCTTTAATGAAAGATGTCATGAAGCTGATGCTGGTTGTGATTTTATTTGGCATCCTGCTTCTTTACATCATATATAAAATTATTGAAAAATATCTGGCTCCTGTACAGGATATTCTGAAAGGGGCTTCCAAGCTGGAAGATGGAAATTTAAAAATCAATCTTGCAGTCAATACCAATGATGAATTGGGCCGCATGGCGAAAGCATTAAATCATATCAGTATTACCGTAGACAATTATGTCGATGATATTTCCCAGCAGTTATCCCAAATGGCTGCGAATGATATGGATGTTAAAATCCGCCAGAAATATATTGGTGATTTTATCCCGATCCAGACTTCTATTGAAAAGATAACCTATTCTTTAAATACGACCCTGCGCCATATTAAGCTTTCCGCAGACAATGTGGCATCTGGTTCTGTAAGCGTATCCAACGGCGCCCAGGAGCTTTCCAGAGGGGCTGCGGAGCAGGCGCAGGCTATCGAAGAACTGGCTGCTTCCATTGAAAATCTGGCCAAAGATGTGGCAACCAATGCAGATGATGCACAGAAAATGAACTTAAACGCATTAGAAGTCAGTGACCAGATTAAAAAGAGCAATGAAGAAATGAACAAACTGGTCCGTGCCATGTCTGACATTCGGGAATCTTCAGCAGGCATTGAAGCCATTATCAAAACCATAGAAGATATTGCCGATCAAACCAATATTTTGTCTTTGAACGCTTCGATTGAAGCTTCCCGGGCTGGCGAAGCTGGAAAAGGTTTTGCTGTTGTAGCCAATGAAATCCGTAACCTGGCTGCAAAAAGTTCTGAATCTGTCAGCCAGACCACAGAATTGATCGAACGTTCCCTGGCAGCCGTGAAAAACGGAGTTCTGATTGCTGACGAAACAGCCCATTCCCTGACGGCTGTTGTGGAAGGGGCAAAAGAAATTACAGGTTCTGTCCACAAAATCAGCAAAGCTTCCCAGCACCAGAAAGATGTTTTAGAGGAAGTAACAAAGAGCGTAGATTTAATTGAAGGCGTTGTACAGGCAAATATTGCATCTGCCCAGGAAAGCGCTTTAACCAGCCAGGAATTATCCAAACAATCCCACCGGCTTCATGAGCTGGTCAACCAGTTCCATTTAAAAGAAATGGAAACTGCAATCTCGTAAAATAAAAAATCCAGACAGGAATTAGTTTTACGGTGATAAGGAAGTATTTACAACAACTTATCATCAACGCTGACAAACAGGGTGCAAACAAGAGCAGAAAACATATCACTTTCATTAGTGGTCGGTTCTCTGCTCTTTGTTACGCAGTAGAACGCCATTTTTGAGGGTAGGAATATAAAATATCGTCTAAGTGTTTTCCATGCTCTTAAAGCCGCATAAATCAAGGACTTTTTAACCTCTACTGCGTAACATACCTACCCAAGAAAGCAGTAGTTTTATAAAGCGATTGGATTAGACGGATTTTGAACATCGTAATAACTCCCGGTGTTGGATTATCCGATATTGGATTTTCCGACACCGGGGTATCCGACATCGGAAAATCCAACGCAATTAAATAAAGATATAACTAACTAAAGAAAAACCAAATACGGATTTAATCAAATATTTATTCCTTTCCTATCCTTTCCCCTAACCCCTTTCTTTTGAAACATGATATAGCGACAGAGCCGCAGGAATGGAAAAGAATGGAATGGAAACAACAGTACAAAGAAATATTGTTTACTATGTTACGCAATAGAACACCGTTTTTAAGGGTAGGAGTAATAAAACCCTTACCCTTGTCCTTATCGCTGCTGTAATGCGTTTAAATCAAGCGAGAAACACCCTCTATCGTGTAACAAACATTCCATACTTGATTGAGGGCGAAAGCAGTCTACTGATTTCGTCCTCTTGACTGCCCATTAGCAAAGGCGTGAAAAGCTGTCAAGGGCGCGTAGCGCGAAGTTTACCCTTGACAGCTTTTCACGTCTTTGCTACTTCCTATCGGTCGAAGCGGAATTTCAATATGGCTTCAACCAGTTTTGCCTTTAATCTGTCCTGTGTGTCGTCATTGATATGCCCCTTGTACATAGACAGGTACTTGATGTGTGCGGTATAGTGCCTCAATACTGCGTCTACCGCTTCCGGCTCTCCGGCAACAGCTTTTTCGATTACTTCAAAAGGTATCAGCTTTTTGTTCCTCATATTCCAATCTCTCCCATTCTTTCCGCAACTGTTTCAGTGCAACATTTCTCCGACTGTTTATTGTACTTCTGCAACGTCCGTACAGTCTGCCGATTGCTTCATCACGATAGCCGACGAAGTAATAAAGCAACAGGACTTCCCGCCTTAACTCCGGCAATCTTGATAATGCCGCTGCTAACCGTTCATCATCAACAATAACTTTCTTTCCCAACACAAAAAATATGGTCGGCTTGTCCTGTTTTTCAAAGTAACTATCCATAGCAGACGGTTCAAAATATCGTTCTGACATCAGATAGTCAAGGGATATTTCCCGTTCCGCTTTCCGCTTCAAATCCCGCCATGCATTGATTGCTTCATGGCGCAGGACAACCTTGCAGAACGTATGGAAAGTATATTCGATATGTTCCATGAATTCTTCAGAATATCTCATTTTCTCTCACCCCCTTTCTTCCCAGTAGGGGGCTATTACAACAAAAACCCATGCAGAATATATCCGCATAGGTATTTGAGTAATACGAGTTATCAAGACATACTAAATGATATGTGTATTCATACTCATAGGCAAAATATCCCGTTTTAAAAGACATGATTTTTTTAACAAATCAATGACCGACGGATTTTGTCGATACTGTTTGTGCTTCATGGCGGCTACCTCCTTTAGCCGCCGTACCTTTTATTAAGAGCGTTTGCATATTGCCAATAGAAAAAAAACGGCGGCTTTGATTTCTCAAAAGCCGCCGCGTAAGAATAAGCATGTGTAAATACCTCTGCTGTACGACGGCTTTTTTTCTTTTGCCGTCGTGCGGCAGATTGTTATTCTATGCTATTGGAACTTAAATAATTTCGTGATGGTAAGTTTATTGTAATGATTAAACAGATGATAACTTATCCAAGCCCGAATAGGTTGCTAATAACCAAAGGCTGAATTGTAACCATAATCACAAATGAGTAAGCTATAAAAAGCAATACTTCAATTTCATCATTGATTTTATTATTTTGAAACTTTGCAAGAACTTCTTTTCGTGCTATTCTAACGAACCATTTATAAATAAAATATCCCAAACTCGCTCCAACCGTATTTGTAATCAAATCATTTATATCCGTTGAACCTCTGCCAAACATTTGAACAATTTCAATAGATAATGAAAAAAGAAAACCTGTTAATGCAATGTTGCTAATACGGCTATATTTCTTATACAACAAAGGAAGAAAAAAGCCTAATGGAACAAACAAGACAATATTTAAGACGGTATCTATCGGTCCGCTTATCATATCCAGAAATGGGATTAGCACGATTTCCGGCGAAAAAGATTTTAATTTTCCAATACCAGTCATTGTCAAAATTCCAATCAAATAATAGCAAAACACAAATACGGTTGCGATATGGATTGGTGTTTGCTTTTTTTCAGATTTCTTCAAACACCAAAAATACAATAAAATTCCCGGAACTACAAAAATATATCCGCTTAGTGAACGGATTAAAATATCTGTGATTGACATATTCATATCCTCCTATTATGTTTGATTGTTTTTTTCATAGATATTCCACCGATAAAACAAAGTAAAAAGCTCCTATCAACAATATTATAGCCGATAAGAGCTTTTCGGAATTTAGGTATTACTTGACTATTTCCTAAGAAAATCCTAAGAGAATATTGAAATTTTATATTCCTATTATAGGAAGTGAAACAATAAATGTTGTAGTTTCATTTTGGCTTTCCGCAGAAATTTTACCACCATGTAGCTCAACAATATTTTTTGCGATTGCCAGACCTAATCCTGTCCCTCCTGTATTTGAAGCACGGGATTCATCAAGCCGGAAAAATTTATCAAATAAAGCCTCCAGCTTTTGAGGTGGAATAGTTTTTCCTTGATTTTGAAATCTTATGATAATATGTCCTTGTTCTTTTTTACTATTAACCTTAATTTCTGTATTGGGATAGCTATAAGAGATTGCATTTTTAAGAATATTATTAAATACTCTTGCAAGCCTTACCGGGTCAGCATACACATTTAATTCTTCATCTGCTAATAGTTTTATCGTATTACCATGTGCTGATAAAAGAGGATAAAACTCATCTGATAACTGTACAAGCATATAATACAAATCAATCGTTTCTTTCTCAAGTTCAATTTGTTGGAGATTATAACAGGTAATATCAAAAAATTCGTTAATCATTTTTTCTAATCGCTTTGCTTTTTCAATACTTATATTAACGTATTTTTCTCGTTGTTCCATAGGCATATTTGGTGTATCATTCAATAAACTTAAATACCCTATAATAAAAGTCAATGGCGTTTTCAAGTCATGCGCTAAATATGCAATCATATCATTTTTGCGTTGCTCGGCATTTTGCACGGCAATTTTACTTTCTTGAACATTTAATCGTAACTCATTTAAATATTTTTCAATAGTTTTTAATGGAGTTGGTAAAATTATCATCTTTTCTTCTTGTTGATATATATTTGAAGTGGTAACCAATATACTATTAAGGTAATGAAAAGGTTTTTCCCAATAGTAAAAAAGAATAGCTGTATATCCTACTCCGACATATGTGAAAAATCCAATTATCCTATTTCGTTCTATCCAATTTACTAAACCACCCCAAATATTAAAATGCCTAAGTAGGTTAATAATCATAAGATATACGGTTATTCCAAATACAGCATATAGAATAGCTGTAATAGCCATTTGAAAAAATAGCTTTTTATATATAGTTCGCAAATCTTTTTCTTGTTCAAAAAAATTATTTTTCAATTTTATATCCACACCCCCATATCGTTTTTATATATTGGGGTTCTTCAAAGGAGTCCCCCATTTTTTCGCGTAAATGCCGAATATGAACAGTGATAGTGTTGTTACTTTTACTGTAACATTCATCTCCCCAAATTTGATGAAATAATTCTTCGGAGCTAACAACATTTCCAATGTTTTTACATAGTATATGCAAAATTGAAAATTCTGTTGGCGTTAAAATAACAGGTTTTTCATTGAGTATACATTCATGCGTTTTAACATTTAATACAAGTCCATTATGAACAAAAATATCCTTTTCTTCTTGCTCATTTCCATATCGTTTATATCTTCTTAATTGAGCCTTTACTCTTGCCACTAATTCCAATGGTAAAAATGGCTTTGTTATATAATCATCAGCTCCCAACGTCAGCCCCTTTATTTTATCTATTTCTTGATTTCTGGCTGTCAACATAATGATAGGAAAATTGAATTGTTGACGGATTTCTTTGCACATATCTAATCCACTCATATCTGGAAGCATTATATCTAAAATTGCTAAATCTATTTTTTCTGTTTTAATACATTGCATAGCCTCATGTGCTGATGTGAAAGAAAAAATTTCATATCTTTCATTTACTAAATATAATGATATGAGGTCTATAATTCCAACTTCATCATCAACAAGCAGTATTTTTTCACTCATTAAAAGTATTACCTCCTACCTTTTTGTGCCTTTTATCCGTTGGCTTTTCAGCGTCCTTTGGTATCAGCCACAAGCGACTGAATTTTGCCACACCCGGTATACGGTTTTCCTCACATAACTTTTGCACCCGCCTTTCTGAAATGCCCCATTTCTTCGCCGCTTCCGGGGCAGAAATATACTCTAACATCTTTATTCCCCTTTCTGTAAGTTCTATCACTATAATTATATACGGTTAGCCGAATAAATACAAGAAATTTAAAAATATTTGGCATTTCCCAAACTTCCCCGTATTAAGAAACAAGGAAAACTTTTTGAAGAATTTCTCTCAAAACTCCGTCAAAACTGCCCTGTGTGGTGTTGTAGGTAGTGAGAGGGTTTTCAAGAGGGTTTGGGATTCTTCCCAACAAGCAAAATCTGTCTGGCAAGCCATAGCGCAGACGGGCAGGTTTACGGAAAAGGGTACCCGTTTCCTATGCTTGCTATTCTTATCAAGAATTATTGACAAACGTAGTTATCCCGACTTTTTGATTATCCAGACCATTCCAGGAAAAGCGGATAACTACAGGCTTTTATCCAAAAAAAGTCGGGATAACTTTTTCAAAAAAGGCAGATATCAGACTGCCCAAATGCAGATGCGTTAGTGGAAAAAGTCGGGATAACTTTTCTCAGCACCTGGTTTTCTCCGAATAAATATTTAGCAGGAAATTCTTCCTGACTTTTTATTTAAGGAGATGTTGTGTATGACAAAGCAACCATTATCTGTAACCGAAATGTTCTCCAGCATCATGGAACTGCTGGAGCAGGCAGGCTACGCAAAGCACACCCTGTGGGGAAATATGTACGGATCGTTGAAAAGCGTTGTCAGCTTCTATAAGGAAAAGGGGCTGAACGATTATGATCCTGCTGTCACCCTTGAATTCCTCCAGACGGTTGAAAAACGTTACCGGGAGGGCGGAATTGGCAGGGAATACTATAATGCCCAGAAACGTGCCGCCAGAAAATTTGAAATGTTCCACACAACAGGGACTCTCACATGGGAGTGTACAAAAAGGATTTCCAAGTACCAGCTCAACGAAGAATACAGCCGTCTGCTGGAGGGCTTCCTCTCATCAAGGGATTTCCACGAAAATACCAAATGGGATTTTGCCTGGGCAGTGCGGCGCTATCTCTCATTCTTTCAGGAAAAAGGGATTCCCTCACTGGACAGAGCTTCCATAAACGATTCACGGGAGTTTGTCATCGGTGCCGCCGCTTCCATGGCGGCGGGCAGCCTGCATAACCTTCTGTGCTATGTGCGCCAGTTCCATATATTTTTAAAAGATTCTGGTGAAAAGGCTCCTGACTGCATATCCCTGTTTTCATACCATGTGCCGCGGAAGATGCCAGTGAGGGGCTATGTATCTGATGAAGAACTTACCGCCATCATAGGCCAGGTAGATACATCCACTTCCATGGGAAAGCGTGATAAGGGGATCATAATGCTTGGGGCTACCACCGGGCTGCGGGCGGTGGATATCGCCAGGCTGAAACTGACGGATATCGACTGGATCAGGGGAGAAATCCATGTGATGCAGAGCAAGACCGGGGGCATGCTCTACCTCCCCCTCCTGCCGGAAGCCGGGGAAAGCATAAAGGACTATATCCTGAATGGACGCCCCGATTCTGATGCGCCTGAAATATTCCTGCGTGAGAAAGCCCCGTTTGTTCCCATGGCAAGCGGAGTTGGCATAGGATACATGTTTGACTGCTACTGTAAAAAAGCGGGGATTGACCGGAAGCCTTTTGACGGGAAAGGGTTCCATGGCCTGCGCCGCCGGCTGGCGAGGAACATGCTGGTTTCCGGCACCCCCGTCACCACTATTGCGCAGGTTCTCGGACACCAGAACCTTGACACTGCCAAACAGTATCTGTCGCTGGACAGCCAGAACCTGAAGACGTGCGCGTTGGATTTTTCCTGCGTTCCGCTGGAAAGGAGGTTCCCATGAGCAGCTGTTTAAAAAGCGGGCTTGCCCCTGCAATCAGGTCAATGATTGATTACAAAGTTTCCCTGGGCTATGAGGAATCCACTTATCTGCCCAGGAGCCACAGTCTGGACCGGTACTGCACAGAGCATTTCCCTGATGAAACCTCCCTTACGAGGGAGGTCGTGACCGGATGGCTGGAACGGCATCCGGGGGAATCTATTGGGTATTTCCATTCCCGTGCCGGTTATGCAAGGGGGCTTGGGAAGTATCTCGCTTCCATGGGAATCCCCGCCTTCATACTGCCGGAAAAGTTCACATCAGGGCGCAGCTGCTTCCTGCCATATATTTTTACTGACAGCGAACTGAAAGCGCTTTTCCATGTGATAGACGTACAGGGCGGCAAAGAAAACTCCCTGCAGCCGTTCCTTCTCTCCACCGTATTCCGGCTGATCTATACCTGCGGCCTGCGCCCGAACGAGGGGCGGATGCTGAAAAGGGAATCCGTCAACCTTGCGACCGGGGAAATCCTTATCACGGAAACAAAAGGCCATAAGGAGCGGATTGTTGTCATGTCCGATGACATGACGGAGCTGGCGGCATCCTATGCCCGGCTGCGTGATGCGGCTTACCCTGACAGCCCGTATTTCTTCCCTGACCGGAACGGGAACTCTTATTCATCCCCGTGGATGCAGAATAAATTCAAGGCATTTTTTGCCGCTGCAAATCCCGGTGTCGATCCGGACATGCTCCCACCAGTCAGGATATATGACCTGCGCCACCGCTTTGCCTCCGCAGCATTGGGACGCTGGCTTGACAACGGGGAAAATCTTTTCAACAGGCTGCCTTACCTGCGGGCATACATGGGGCATAAGGAACTGTCCGCAACCGTGTACTATATCCATCTCCTTCCGGAAAACCTCGTAAAGTCGGCCGGTATAGACTGGGATTCCTTAGGTAGTGTTCACATAAGTTGGATTGTGATATAATTAAAGAATGGAAATAAAGAAAGAGCAATACGAGCAAATCAAAGAGTGCTTTCCCAAACAGCGGAAACCAGCCAAAATCAGCAACCTGGACGTATTGAATGCAGTGCTATACGTAGTGGAAAATGGGTGCAAATGGAGGAGCTTGCCCAAAGAATACGGAGATTGGCACGTGATCTATGTTCGGATAAACCGCTGGGCGAAAAAGGGCGT
>RAZJ01000191.1 GCA_003612625.1 bacterium 1XD42-1
CGGCAGTTCGGCCTCCTGGTAGGTCCCGCGAATATATTTTATGGCGTCGTGCAGCTGGTCGGAAAGTTCCAATCCCTCAATGGGATTTACGGTGTAATCCATGCCATGAGCGGTGCTTTCCGGCTCCTGCCTGCCCAGCACCATTTCCGGGTGGTCCAGGAAATAGCGGTTGATGGTAAAATCATCTTCGGTCTGTCCGGTCTGCGTCCAGTCCGGGGCAATGTCAATCGGGCGGTCACGTTTTTGCAGGAAAATGATGTCGGATACCACCTCTGTCCCGGCATTGGCCTTGAACGCATTGTTGGGCAGACGGATCGCGCCCAACAGCTCCGCCCGCTGCGCCAGATACCGGCGCACCGTAGAATCCTTGGAATCCATCGTGTAGCGGCTGGTGACAAAGGCCACCACACCGCCCGGACGCACCTGGTCCAGCGATTTTGCAAAAAAGTAGTTGTGGATGTTGAAGTTCAGCTTGTTATAGGCCCGGTCATTGACGGAATACTGGCCAAACGGCACGTTTCCTACGGCTAAATCATAAAAATCCCGCCGGTCAGTGGTTTGAAAGCCCGCGATGGTGATGTCTGCTTTTGGATAGAGCTGTTTTGCGATGCGCCCGGTGATGGAATCCAGTTCCACGCCGTACAGTTTGCTGCCCCGCATTTCCTCCGGCAGCATACCGAAGAAATTGCCCACGCCGCAGGAGGGTTCCAGGATGTTGCCGGTCTGGAATCCCATTTTCCCCACCGCTTCATAAATGGCCTGGATAACGGTAGGGCTGGTGTAATGGGCGTTTAAGGTGGTCCCTTTGGCGGCTTCATATTCCTCCGGGGACAGCGTTGCGTAGAGTTCCGCAAACTCCTTGGCCCAGGCGGGCTTGCTCTCGTCAAAAGCGTCTGCCAGACCGCCCCAGCCCACATACCGGGAAAGGGTTTCCTGTTCCTCCGGCGTGGCCTGCCGGTTTTCAAACTCCAATTCTTTCAGGAGATTGATTGCGTCCATGTTGGCCCGAAACTTTGC
>RAZJ01000192.1 GCA_003612625.1 bacterium 1XD42-1
GAGGGCAGGAGCATTTTCGCCCATGACCCAGGCGGCAAAGTAGCGGAGGGCTACGCAAATCTGACCAAGGAGGTGTTGAAACTTGAAAAGCAGCGCGAAAAAAGTAGAGCTGGCATCGGTCGATGATCTGTTTACCACCGAGGAAAGCCGCGCCGACGCGGGGCGGGAAAAGGTGGTAGAAATCTCTTTGAGCGAGCTGCACCCGTTCAAGGGACACCCCTTCAAGGTCAAAGATGATGATGCCATGATGGAAACAGCGGACAGCATCCGGCAGTACGGCGTTCTGGTTCCGGCGATTGCCAGACCCGACCCCAGCGGCGGCTATGAGCTGGTAGCCGGACACAGGCGGCATCGGGCCAGTGAACTGGCAGAGAAAGAAACCATGCCGGTCATTGTCCGGGATTTGGACGATGACGCCGCCACGATTATCATGGTTGACAGCAACCTGCAAAGGGAAAGCCTGCTCCCCAGCGAGAGGGCCTTTGCCTACAAGATGAAATTGGAGGCCATCAAACATCAAGGAGAACGGTCGGATTTAACTTCTCGCCAAGTTGGCGAGAAGTCCAGCACTTCTATTCAGCTTGTCGCAAATCAAGCTGGTGAAAGTCAAAGGCAGGTGCAACGCTACATCCGCCTGACCGAGTTAATCCCCGAACTGCTGAACATGGTGGACGAAAAGAAAATTGCCCTGAACCCGGCCTATGAGCTGTCCTTTCTCAAAAAAGAAGAACAGACACAGCTTTTGGACGCGATGGACAGCGAACAGGCCACCCCCTCCCTTTCCCAAGCCCAGCGGCTCAAAAAATTCAGTCAGGAGGGTCGTTTATCCATAGACGTAATGCGGGCGATTATGGGCGAGGAAAAGAAAAGCGATCTGGACAAGGTGACGTTTATGCAGTACATCCTTGCCAATACGGTGCTGAAAAAGGAGCATGACGGGCGTATCTCCCGCGATAACAAAGCCTGGGCGAAAACAATCCCCATGCCGGAGGATGGCGG
>RAZJ01000193.1 GCA_003612625.1 bacterium 1XD42-1
ACTTCCAGCACCGCCATCTTTATCCCCTTTACCACCCAGGAGCTTTTCCAGAACGGGAAAGAGGCGCTGTACTACGGCATCAACGCCCTGTCCAACAACCTTATCATGGTGGACCGCAAGAAGCTGAAAAACCCCAACGGCCTGATTTTAGGCACTCCCGGCTCCGGCAAGTCCTTTTCCGCCAAGCGGGAAATCGCCAACTGTTTTCTGCTCACCACCGATGACATCATCGTGTGCGACCCGGAATCGGAGTACGCGCCCCTTGTGGAGCGGCTGCATGGGCAGGTTATTAAGATTTCGCCCACCTCCGGGGACTACATTAACCCGATGGACCTAAACCTGGACTACTCGGACGATGAAAGCCCGCTGTCTTTGAAATCCGACTTCATTCTGTCGCTGTGCGAGCTGATCGTGGGCGGCAAGGAGGGCTTGCAGCCGGTCCAGAAAACCATCATCGACCGTTGTGTACGGCTGGTCTACCATGATTACCTGAACGACCCCAGGCCGGAGAATATGCCGGTATTGGAGGATTTGTATAACCTCCTGCTGACCCAGGAGGAAAAAGAGGCGCAGTACATCGCTACGGCGCTGGAAATCTATGTTTCCGGCTCCCTGAATGTGTTCAACCACCGGACCAATGTAAACATCGACAACCGCATTGTCTGCTATGACATCAAGGAGTTAGGCAAGCAGCTGAAAAAAATCGGGATGCTGGTGGTGCAGGACCAGGTGTGGAACCGTGTCACCATCAACCGCGCCGCCCACAAGTCCACCCGGTACTACATTGACGAGATGCACCTGCTGCTCAAAGAGGACCAGACCGCCGCCTATACCATTGAAATCTGGAAACGCTTTCGGAAATGGGGCGGGATTCCCACCGGCATCACACAGAACATCAAGGACCTGCTTGCCAGCCGGGAGATCGAGAACATCTTTGAGAACTCGGACTTTGTATATATGCTCAACCAGGCAAGCGG
>RAZJ01000194.1 GCA_003612625.1 bacterium 1XD42-1
CCGGGCGGCTGAATCCCTTCTTCATTGAGCGCCACCGCGATGGCGTGAAATCCCATGCCTGATGCCCGCATTTCAAAGATACGGCGCACAACCGGCGCGGTTTCCTCGTCAATCACCAGATGATGCTTATCCAGCGGGTCGCGCCGGTAGCCATAGGCGGGGTAGGTTCCCATGAATTTTCCGTTTTCAGCACAGGCTCTCTTGACCGCCTTGACCTTCTTGCTGGTGTCCCGGCTGTAAAATTCATTAAATAAGTTCAAAAAGCACATGACATCGGTGCTTCCGTTGTTGCTCATGGTGTCAATGCCGTTGTTCAGCGCGATGAACCGGCACCCAAGAGAGGGGAACAGGTAATCCGTATATTGCCCAAATTCGATGTAGTTGCGGCCAAAACGGGAAAGGTCCTTTACCAGAATCACATTGATCCGCTTTGCCTTTGCGTCCTCGATTAACCGCCTGACGCCTGGACGGTTGAAGTTCGTGCCGGAGTATCCGTCGTCGATATAGACATCGACCTCATTCCAGCCGCGCTGCCTGACATAGTTTTGAAGCAACAGCTTCTGGTTCTCAATGCTGACCGATTCCCCATCACGTTCATCGTCGTTACTTAACCGGCAGTAGATGCCCACGTTGTATGTTGTATCCATCATCTTTCTTTTACCTCCCGACCATCTCAGAATCCATACCTCGTGCGGCAAAATGGCTCCGCAGGTTTTACCCTGCATGAATATCTTACCGGAGAATCCACCGCCGCGCAATGATACGGCAGGCCGCGAGGCTTTCTGTTATTTGGAACCGCTGGCAGCTGGAATGGCTTCCGACATGGCGCGTCTGACTGCCAGCTGTTCCAGCGTCTTTCCCAGGTCCTTTTCTCCCGAAAAAAAGCTGGTGACGCGATAAATGGTTTTCCCGATCCGCACCTCTTTGTAGGAGCTTGTCGGGGTTGTCTGTTTGGTCATAAAGACGCACCTCCG
>RAZJ01000195.1 GCA_003612625.1 bacterium 1XD42-1
TGTCACAAATGTGATGTCTTTTTATGTCCCCGCTCCATGCTTTGGAAAGAATCAAAGGATTTACCTCGCGGGCTGTTCCGGTTTTCCCCCGTATTTATTTTTGGAATTATCACTATTTTAGTCGCTGTAATTGTTGCTGTTATTTGGTTTATATTTCTTTTTGTAACTCTATATCCTACTATTCTTAATTCTTTAACTTAAGGGGTATTTAATATGTTAAAAGTTTCTTTAAAACAATTCATGGGCGTTAGTCTTTTAGTTGATGATATGCTTGAAAAATATAATATATCTTATGATTTAGTGCCTTATATTGAACTTTAATAGGCGATCCAGATAAAAATAGAGATATTATCGTTAATTTTAAAGGTCCCCGTTCTTTATTCAACAGCAGTAAAGAGAGATGAAAAATATGATGAACAAAGCCTTATTTTCAAGTAATAGAAAGGATTGGGAAACACCCCAGGATCTTTTTGACTCCCTAAATTCCGAGTTTCATTTTACATTAGATACCGCAGCTAATTCATATAACCACAAATGCGACAAATATTATACAGTGGAAGATAATGGGCTTTTGCAGGACTGGTCAAACGAAACTGTTTTTATCAATCCGCCATATGGGGATGAAATCAAATCCTGGGTACGGAAAGCGTTTTATCAAAACCGTATCCATAATAATTTAATTGTTATGCTTCTTCCTGCCCGGACAGATACCAAATGGTTTCATGCTTATATTAACAATCATGCTGAAATTCGGTTTTTAAAAGGCCGAATAAAATTTGTTGGTGCTAAACGTTCAGCGCCATTTCCTTCTATGGTTGTTATATTCCATCCCCAGTTTGATTCCATTCCGGAAGTCGATCCTGATTTTAATCCTGTATCGGAGAGTTTTTAATGAGTTATGAAAGTCTTATTAGCCGCTATCCTGATTTTAAGCGTCTTTTTAGCTCTCTGTATACCCAGATCGAAGAA
>RAZJ01000196.1 GCA_003612625.1 bacterium 1XD42-1
TCACTGATAGTTTTACCCAATACCGTATGCCCCATATATTCCCGCTTTTCCAAGATATGAATGATTGTTTGGTTTGTCCAGCGGATAGGGTCGTGGAAACTCTTGCTATGCTGGTTTTCAGGATAGTATTTTTCAGCATAAGCACAAGCTGATTATCAACGAGGAAACCGCGCCGGTTGTCCGGCGGATGTTTGAAATGTGCGCGGCAGGGATTGGGGCAAGGAGCATTGCAACAACCCTGAACAACGAGGGTATCTTATCCCCCAAGGAATATACACGTTTCCGTAAGCACAATCCTGAACGGGATGGCGAGTTTGAACGCCGCCACTTCTGGACACGGACTTATGTACATTTCATGCTTCAAAACGAAATCTATGTGGGGAGCATGGTGCAGGGGCGGCAGTACACGCCATCCTACCGAAGTAAAAAAAGGGAACCTATCCCTAAAGAAGATTGGGTAGTTGTTCCTGATATGCACGAACCGATCATATCCCGCGAATTATTTGATGAAGCACAAAAAAGACTGATTGCGCGGAAAAAGACCATTAAAGCCAAAGACGAGCCGGCGCTGTTTGCAGGACTGTTTTACTGCGAAGCCTGCGGAACATCCATGAAGTTGGGTGTCAGCCAGCAGAAGTATTTTTACTATATGTGCGGGCGCAGTCAGGCGATAGGGACAGTAGCTTGTTCCAGCCACTATATTAACCGTGACACGCTTTATCAGGTGGTTCAGGAGGATATTCAGCGCAATGCCAGACTGTTCAGCGAGGACACCGAGAAAGCAGCACAGAAACTGATGGAACTGAAATGCGCCGATCAGCAGAAACAGACCGCGACAATGAAGCGCGACCTGGCATCAGCAAAGAAGCGGCTGGCTGACTTGGATATGAAGCTGAAACGCACCTACGAGGACAATATGAGCGGCAAGCTGCCCGACCACATCTTTACCATG
>RAZJ01000197.1 GCA_003612625.1 bacterium 1XD42-1
ATCCGTAAACACGGAATGTATGCGGTGGATCAGCTCATTAGTAATCCAGACCTTGCAATTCAAGCCTTTACCGCATTAAAAGAAGAACGGGAACAAAGGAAAGCATTAGAATCCCAAATTGAAAAGGATGCTCCAAAAGTCCTGTTTGCAGATGCAGTAGCGGCATCCCATACATCTATCCTAACCGGAGAACTGGCAAAGCTCCTAAAGCAAAATGGGGTTGAAATTGGGCAAAACCGCTTGTTTGCATGGTTGCGTGATAATGGGTATCTTATCCGGCGCAAAGGCAGCGACTACAATATGCCTACACAAAAAAGTATGGAAATGGAGCTGTTTGAAGTCAAAGAACGGACCATCCATGATCCGAATGGCAGTGTCAGGGTAATTAAGACCCCAAAGGTAACGGGCAAAGGCCAGCAGTATTTTATCAATAAATTTCTTGGAGTCCCAGCACAATAAGCTCTGTTACATATTGTTTTAAAGAATATTAAAGGAATTAAACCGAAAGGAACATATTAAAATGAATGAAATTATCAATATTCAGGGTATTGAATGTTATGAAAAAGATGGTACCGCATATCTCAAATTGGACACCGTAGCTCGTGGGCTGGGATTTACCAGAATTGCAGATAGCGGAAATGAGGTCGTCCGTTGGGAGCGTGTAGAAAAATATCTTTCGGAAATTGGAGCCGTGCCCACTTGTGGGGACGCTGATTTCATCCCGGAAAACGTATTTTACCGCTTGGCTATGAAAGCCAAAAATGAAACCGCTGAACGCTTCCAGGCTTTTATTGCTGATGAAGTTATCCCCTCTATCCGTAAGCATGGGGCGTATATGACACCGCCAACTATTGAAAGCCTTTTAGACAATCCAGATATGCTTATCCAGCTTGCTACAACGCTCAAGGAAGAACGCCTTAAACGGAAGACCCTGGAAACAGAGAATG
>RAZJ01000198.1 GCA_003612625.1 bacterium 1XD42-1
ACCTGCGGCGTCGTCGCCTGCGCGGTTAATGCGGTAGCCGGAAGACAGTTTTTCCAGGTTTTTCTGGACTGCGTTGTTGTTTGTTCCCAAACGGTTATAGGAATTGAGAGCCATAATGTTGTGTTGAATGATCATTGATAAATCCTCCCTGAATTTGTTTTAAATGCTTTGGCGAGTCCCTGCCGCGGCATTTTGTAAATTAAATTTTTTTGCGCTGTTTTTCCAGGCGCTGGGGCCGCAAAAATGCCTCGAGGTCCCTTTTTTGCGGCGTTTCTATTTCATCCGGCCTGCAGAACCGGTTGAAACCTAAGCTAATTAAGAGAAGCCTGTGCCATTTGTTCCAGTTGAAACCGTAAATACCTGATCTCCGCTGAATTTTGATCCATATTGCTTAAAACACGATCCATTTCTGCCATGGCCCGGGAACGGGTTTCCTTTTCTTTTTGCCGGGCTTCCTGGCGTTTTGCCAGTTCTTCCAGCTTACGGGCAGACCGGATCTGTTCCGAAGGGCTTTTTTTCGGACCCCGCTTATGAAGCCCGTCCGGACGTTCCTGTCCAGCCCTTTCCAGAACCGCGCCCCGCATAATGGGGATTTCTTTTGGGGCTTTAATGGAAATCCGGAACTGGGGGCCGGAATCCCGGAATACCTGCACAACGACATTTTCACCGATTGTGACATAATCTCCTGATTTCATTTGTAGGGATAACATAGCAATCTCCTTTCGCCAGTCAAATGGGTTTTCCACAAACTTTCAACAAGTTTTCCACTTTTCGTGTCCAAAAAGTACACTTTTTGGAACTCGAAAATTTTTTTCAAAAAGGGGGTTAAGTTTTCGGAAAATGGGCCGATTAAGGTAATTGAAGGGCAAAGAAACCCTAAAAAAAGGAAAAAAATAAAAGTTCCAAAAAGTGTACTTTTTGGAACTTTTTTAAT
>RAZJ01000199.1 GCA_003612625.1 bacterium 1XD42-1
CCGCCATCCTCCGGCATGGGGATTGTTTTCGCCCAGGCTTTGTTATCGCGGGAGATACGCCCGTCATGCTCTTTTTTCAGCACCGTATTGGCAAGGATGTACTGCATACGCTCCGGCCCGAACTGTTCCAGCACTTCTTTGACAGCGGCCTCGGTATTCAAGCGGTTATCCCCATAGTGGGCGCTGATGGCCTGCTCAATGGCTTCTTTGCAGGCAAGACTGGCTTGCAGGGAGGCGCGGTACTGCGCCATCTCCCCATGCTCGGACGCATAGGCGGCGGAGTGGGGATAGATTGGGGCGGCTCTCTGTTCCTCTTTTGCCTTGTGCATCTCATTGGCCCGTTCCTCAATGCTTTCCCGGATCACATCCATATAGCCGGTTTCCAGTTTTTCAAAATGCCGGTACACATCAGCCAGCGGGGAGGGGGAATCCAGAAGCGCTGTGCCTGTGCATCGGAGAGTTCCAGTTCCTCCATCGCCATCACAATGTCCTCCCGGACGGTGTACTCATAGGCATGGTTTAAGACCTCCTCCGGGGACTGGCTTTTCAGCCAATCCCGGAAGGTATCCTGTTCAGCGGCCATCTTCTCATAAAGGGCCGTATTCTTTTCGTTGCTGTTCATATTATCTTGCCTCCTGTTCCTGTTGTTTGGGTTTCTTTTCCATGCTGCGGGGCGGGATGGGGCGTTTCAGCCCTTCCAGCACCGAGGGCCTTGCGCGCTTGGCAATCGCCGCTTCTGGACGGGACTGCCCCTTGCTGTCCATGTTCAGCTCCATATCCAGCTCTACCAGACGGGCGTTCTTGACCCGCAATTCCTCCTCATAGGGGAAGGCTTTGCCCACTTCCTCCTTTGCGGCAGCCTGCTGCTGGTAAAGGTTATCCAGCTGGACTTTGACGCTTTCCAACCGCTGGGGCATCTGGGAAAGCGC
>RAZJ01000200.1 GCA_003612625.1 bacterium 1XD42-1
ACTTGATGTCATCTTTTTGACTTTTGTCTATTTTGCTCTTGCTGTGGATGCTCTTATGTGAACACGTCCTAGTTACCGTCCTCAATCTTCCAGTAGTTCTGGTAGTTCCGGCGGTGGTGGATCCAGCAGTTCCAGTTCTTCTGTCTCCAAACGGCTTTTAAATAGTAGCGCTTTGGATAATATTAATGCCGCTAATCATACAGCCACAGCAAAAACAGTCAGCGTTGCAGATGCCACAAGTGCTGCTAATAAGGCTGTTGATCAGGCAAAAGCAGGAGGGAAAACCAGGAGCTATGTCCGTTTTGTAAATCCTGCTGCAATTTCAAAAGCAGCTCTTGACGCAATTCAAAAAGTTAGCAGCCAAAAAGGCATACAATTATCAGTATACGCAGATACCATAGTTAATAATATGATTGTTAGCCGTATGTATATTGATCCTGCCACTTATACATTATCCACAGATCTTAAAACCAGCGTAATTACCAATGTACCAACAGTAAAAGCACATTTTAACAAATATTTTAAAAATAAACTTCAAGTTGTTGGATTTACCCAGCAAGGTCCTTTAGGTACCAATATAGCGGCGGCTGTTAAGCTGGACTTTAATGGAATGGATACTTCTAAGCTCGTCCTTTATAGCTATGACGCAGTCCAAAACCGTTATTCTATACTTTCCGATCAAACATACTTTATTGATGTAAATGGCTATTTACATTTCACAACATCTGAAGGAAATTATATTATTGTATCTGAAGGCCAGCTTCGTTAATACATATTTGATTAAAAAACCTCCTTTAGGCATAACAAATTATATATGGTTTATGCTAATTTTATTTTGTTTCTATAAATGAGCAAATCTGAAAAATGACAAAAAAGAGGGCATAGCCTCAAGTGTTATAATGGAAGCACGACC
>RAZJ01000019.1 GCA_003612625.1 bacterium 1XD42-1
TGTGATAAACTTTTTACGTCATTCATTTGACATGAACCTCCTGTGTTTTGATGGGGCGGTTGCCAGACCTTCCCCATTCTACCACACTGGAGGTTCTTCCTTGTGCTAAAGCCTTTTTTATCCACCCCCGGTATAACCGGGGGTTTTTCTTGCCTACTCGGCGACAAAAATCTGCCGTATAGGAGAAAAATCCTATACGGCAAGTTAAATTATTTACGTTTGAGTGTGTCAACAGAAATAATGATATAATCGCCTAATTCGGTATTGAAATGGAGATAACCATTTACATCGAAGAAAGCATCTGTCTGGGTGATTTCCTGATAAGTATTTGTTGCAGCATTAAAGGAATAGAAGTGGAGATCGGCAGCTTTTGCATTGGGGAGAGCAAGCCGGGCTGCCACAGAAGCAGGAACACCAAAAGAACCCTTTTGTGCCAAAGCTACAACATCCAAACGGTTAGAATAATACCGGTTAAAGTGGGCTTTGACAGCGGTGTTGTCCATAGAAGCCATATTGATGTCGCGTCCCAAACGGGCAGCAGCAGAAACAGGGATTTGTACCCGAACATCTACAATGCCGTTTTTCATGGTATCTACTGAGAGGTAAGCATTCAAGCCGGACTTTTGAGCGTCAGAGACAAGTGCTTGTAAGATATTGGCGGAAACAACAGAAATATTGCGCATGGAAATTTGAGCGTTGTTAGAGCCATTGCTACGGGCTTGAGAGATTGCCTGGGACAAAGCACGAGCTGCGGCTGCCTGGGTAGCAGGGGCAGAAACAGAAGCTGTGACAGAATTGGTTGCAGCAGAAGCACCAACAATGCCTTTAGAAAGCTGGGATTTTAAGATACCATTGATTGTGCTGGTAAGAGGGGAGAATACACTTTTTCCTCCGGTGGAACCGCCGGAGCTGCCAGAACCGCTGCCGCGGTTCGAGGACGGATTGTAGGCAACATAACGGTTATCGCTGCTATTAACGGGCTTATTCTCGCCTTGCTCATACGCAACTAAAACAACGTCACTCAGGCCCTTTAATGTAAATTTCAATTTATTGTTTATTTTCTGGACAGGAACTAATCTGGGCTGGTCATTGTGGTAGTGTATGGCTAAAATATTTTTTGCGCCATTGAGCCTGCGAGGAATATCCATTTCAATATTTACTGGTTTGTCGTAGGATTGCGGTCTGGCATCTTTATAAATTGAAATGTCAATGGAAACAGCCGTATTCGTTAAAATTTCTTTGATGACTTTTGCGAAAAGCTCATAACCAGGGATATTCGGGACAGCAGGAGAAGTATTACCGCCAGAAGCTTCATCATCAGAAGGATTTAATTGAGAGTTGAAATCCGCAATATCTTCTGAAGCGTCTTTCTCTGAAGGCGTTAATTGCAGTTCAGCGTCTTCACCAACCGTGTTTTGAATTTCTTCAAAATCTGATTTCGGAATAGAAGCATCAGTAATGCCTTCGCTTTGCAGTTCATCATCAACCTTGACGGGATAGATCTCATCTGCAATTACTTTGACAGTATAGCTTGTGCCAGCCTTGCCAGTGAAAAAGTAATTCCCATCAGCATCTACATCTAAGTCAGTAGCGTTGACACTGACTGATTTAGAAGAATAACCTTCGGGCAGGGCAATTTTAAAACTGACTTTATAAGTCCCATCCTCATTTTTGACAATAGAGATTTCTTCAATCTTAGCGTCTTCCAGAACTTTACCATCTGGCGTCTTGATCTCAGAAGAAATCGTAGGCTGATTGGGATCCTCTTGGTCGCTTTCCAGTTCAAATACTAAGACATAACGGGAATCATGTAAACCTGTGAAACTGTAAGTCCAGGGTTCGACTTCTGTGACAGTGAGGTCTTCTTCATCAATGATAGTTTCTAAGTTAGAAATTGTTATTAATTTGACTTTTTTTCCTTCTTGCGGTTTGATTTTAAACTGGATCTTGTAGGTAGGATGATCACCAAGGTCTAGTAACTCTAGAGAAGGTTCGCCATCCAATTCGCCACCTTCAATCCGTTCAATAAAAGGAGGTGAAAAAGGCCATATTTGTCCGCCAGAAGAACCGTCATCTGGGTACATGCTCACTACGATGCTATAATATTTTGTTACATACGCTGGATAAACAAGGGAACCCTCGAAAGTTTTAAAGCCATCCGCTTTAATGGCGTAAGTAATCTCTGTTTCTTCCGGGTAGTTTCTCTTGAAAGGAGCTATCCAATATGCGCTAGGATCCTGTGGATCTGTTGATTTTGTATAGGTCAGCTCTTCATCGTATTCAGGTTTTCCATCCCACGCAGGACGGCGAACGGTCGCTTCAATGGTAACGTCTCTGTCATCCCAAGGAACCGGTTTTCTCCAATCGGTCGCATCCATGATGTCAAACTGTATTTCACAATCAGGTTGGAACCGGCCATAAAAATAAATATCGCCTGAGTCGGTCTCTTGCGGAATGTTATAGATTCCTTTCAGAGGAAGATTCTGCTCTGTAATTTCCTCATCCGGCGTAAGGGTCCATCCAACAAAGCTGTATCCTTCTTTTTCCAATTTTACAGAAGGGAAGCCAAACTCAGTTTTACCAGGGCTACTTACCTCATCATCATAAAAGTAGTAATCGGGAGATTCAGGAGGAGGGCCGGTAACCCCTGAATCCTCACAGACAAAATGAACCCACCAAATTTTTCTGGCGGACACAGGAACAGCTATCGTGATACATAAACACACAGCTAAAATAAGGGCAAAAGATTTGCTAAGTTTTCGCTTCAATACAATCTCTCCTTTGCTAAGTTTTTTCCCAGGGGGGATGGAATAAAACTTTCTTTAGGGGAAAAGTATTGAAATAATCGGTATAAAATTATTATATCTTATGGATTTGCTGAAAGTCAAGGGTTTTTATTTGATATGGAAAAAAGGCTGCCGCACAGGAAAAATCCCATGCGGCAAATTTGATTTATTTACGTTTCAGGGTATCAACAGAAATAATGATATAATCGCCTAATTCGGTATTGAAGTGGAGGTAACCATTTGCGTCGAAGAAAGCGTCTGTTTGTGTGATTTCCTGATAAGCATTTGTTGCGGGATTAAAGGAATAGAAGTGGAGATCGGCTGCTTTTGCATTGGGGAGAGCGAGCCGGGCTGCCACAGAAGCAGGAATCCCAAAAGAACCCTTTTGTGCCAAAGCTACAACATCCAAACGGTTCGAATAATACCGGTTAAAGTGGGCTTTGACAGCGGTGTTGTCCATAGAAGCCATATTGATGTCACGGCCCAAACGGGAAGCAGCAGAAACAGGAATTTGTACCCGTACATCCACAACGCCATTTTTCATGGTATCTACCGAAAGGTAAGCGTTCAAGCCGGACTTTTGGGCGTCAGAAGCAAGTGCTTGTAAGATATTGGCGGAAACAACAGAAATATTGCGCATGGCAATTTGAGCATTGTTAGAGCCATTGATACGGGCCTGGGAGATTGCCTGGGACAAAGCACGGGCTGCGGCTGCCTGGGTAGCAGGGGCAGAAACAGAAGCTGTTACTGCCGAAGAAGCACTAACGATTCCTTTTGTAAGCTGGGATTTTAAGATACCGTTGATTGTGCTGGTAAGTGGGGAGAAGATGCTGGAGCTGTTTCCAGAGGAACCGCCGGAGCCGCCAGAACTGCTGCCGCTTGAGGATGGATTGTAGGCAACATAACTGTTGTTATCATTACCGGATGGGTTAGAAGGCTCTGAAACAGATTCTCCCGGTGTATATTCCACAAGAACAACGTCACTCAAGCCCTGCAAAGTAAAGTTGAGTTTACTGCCCATTCTATGAACAGGGACAATTCTACGCTGGCCTTTATGATGATGTATTGCTAAAATATTTTTTGCGCTTTGTAATTTAGAAGGAACACTCATTTGAATATTGACGCTGCCATTATGTGTTTTTTCTGCTGGAGAACCGCCTACATAAATTGAAATGTCAACAGCAACAGCATTAGATGTCAGGATTTCTTTAATCAATGTTCCCATTGCTTCGACAAATGCAGAATAACCAGGAATACTTTGGGCATTGTCATCGTCAGAAGTATTATCATCAGGATCAGAAGACGGCAACAGCTCGTTTAACTCCCCAATATCCTTAGAAATATCTTCTTCTGATTTTTCAGAAGGATTGACTTCCAGTGTAGCATTTTCGCCAAACTCTTCCTTGATTTCGTCTAAACTGGATCCAGAAGTTTGAACCTCAGTAATGCCTTCATCTTCAAGATCCGGACTAACTTCAACAGGATTCGCGGCTTTCACAGAAAAGGTAACCGTATATTTTGTTTTAGCCTGGGCTGTAAAGGAATAGACACCCTCAGCATCTACATCCAAATCAGTCACGTTATTTACGGAAACAGAGCCTGTTGAAATATATCCTTCTGGGATATTTGGTTTAAAGCTGATTTTATAAGTCCCGTCCTCATTTTTAGTGATTTCAGGATCTCCGTCAAAACCGCTTTCGTCCCCCTCATAACCCTTTAAATCAGCGGTTATTTCTGGAGCGTCAGTATCCGGTTCGTCAACCTCTACTATATCCCATTCAACAACAGCTGTATATTTCTTTTTCAGATCCGCGTTAATCGTGTAAGTACCGGCTTCTTGGTCTTCTGTGAGGGCAACTGGATCAGTAGAACCATCCACCTTAGCTGTAACGGATTTAAGTGTTTTACCTTTTTCGGGGTTAATACTAAAAGTGATATTATAATGACTGTCATCCGCTTTTTTAAACTCAAGGCTTCCCGGTTTAGCGCCTTCCATAGCAAAGGTAGGCATATTGGGATCTTCAGGCACTAATGTTACTAGAGTAGTAAAATCCTGGGGGTTCGCCATATCGAAATTAACTGGCTCATTATAGTATTCAAAACCTTCTTTAAAAACATAAAGATGATATTGCCCATGTGCCTTGTTTGTTATTTTCCCAATATAAATTCCGGGATTTTCACTGGATTCTTTCGCATCAAATCCGAGATCCGACTTAGGATCATCTACTATACCTACATTCGCACCTGGAATACTTAAACCACCATATTTAATGTTAATCGTTGCCGCATAGATTTTTCCCCATTGGGCATAAAATGTAATGGGGCTATCCGGAGTATTATCCGGAATGGTATATTCATGGCCCTCAATAATATCCTCCCCATTTGCATCTTCTTTTAAAGACCAGCCTACCCAAGCATATCCTGTTTTGCTAGGCAGCTCATCCCGCTCTAAGATTCCATCACTTATCAATTTGTAAATATGGTGAAGCTTAACGGTACGATTACCCGAATCATAAACGGTTTCATCTTTCGGCAGGTTGCCTGACTTATCCGCACCATTCACGTCATAAACGACTGTCCACTGTTGTGTAGCGAACGCAGGAACAGCTGTTGTGATACATAAGCACACAGCTAAGACAAGAGCAAAAGCTTTATTCCATTTTTTTAGCTTCAATACAATCCTCTCCTTTGATTAAGTCTTGCCCCTGGGGGAGGGGATAAAACTGGTTTCGGGGAAAAGTATTGAAATAATCGGTATAAAATGATTATATCTTATAAGATTGCCTAAAGTCAATGCTTTTTAGGCTGAAAAATAGGAAAACGCTGCCGCATAGGAGAAAGGAGACTATGCAGCAGCGCAAAAGATATTTTTGACGGAAAGACTAATGAAGCAAGTTTAAATTATTTCAGTTCAAGAGCGCCAACAGAAATGACGATATAGCCGCCCAGTTCGGTATTGAAATGGAGGTAGCCATTTACATCAATGAAAGCACCGGTTTGAACCATTTCCTGATAAGAATTTGTTGCAGCATTGAAGGAATAGAAATGGAGATCAGCAGCATTGGCATTGCCAAGAGCCAGACGGGCTGCAACAGAAGCAGGAACACCAAAAGAACCATTCTGAGCCAGAGCAACAACATCCAAGCGGTTGGAATAATACCGGTTGAAGCGGGCTTTCACAGCGGTATTGTCAACAGAAGCCATATTTACGTCACGGCCCAAACGAGCAGCGGCAGAAACAGGGATTCTTACGCGGACGTCAACAATACCATTTTTCATGGTATCTACGGAAAGGTAAGCATTTACACCAGATTTCCGGGCTTCGGAAGCCATGGATTCCAGGATAGAAGCGGAAACAACGGATACATTTTGCATAATGGCTTCCGCAGAGTTGGAGCCGTTAGCACGGGCTTTGGAAACAGCCTGGGAAATCGCACGGGTTGCGGAAGCTTGGGTTGCGGGAGTGGAAATGGAAGCGGCTGCAGTGCCGGTTACAGCAGAAGCTGCGCCAACAGTACCTTTAGAAAGCTGGGATTTGAGGATGCCGTTGATGGTATTGGTCAGTTGGTTGAACATGCTGGAACCGCCTTTTTTGGAGGAGGAACCGCCGCCACCGCCGCCGGAACCACCGGAGCTGCCGCCAGGATTATAGGCAACATAACGGTCATTAGAGGAACCAGGTTTATTGTCATCCACTGGCGGTTGAGGATCTTCACTGCCACTATCGGCAGGTGTGTACTCAACCAAAGCTACATCGCTAAGACCTGTAAGAGTGAAAGAAACTTTTCCATCTTTAATAATGGTTGGGAGAATTCTTGGCTTATTACCATGATAATGGATGGCTAAGAGGTTTTTTGCATTCTGGAACATAGATGGAAGAGGAATCTCAACACTGACTGTGCCAGAGTGGTCTTTTGTTTTGCCATCTGCATCTTGAACTTCGATGCTAAATGTAAATTTGTTGCTTGTATTGATCTTTTTGATGGCAGGAGCTTTAGAAACATCGAATGTTTTCCCTAACTCATCTTTTACTTCGTCAGCGGTAGCTGTTTCAGGAAGTGCAGCGACATCTTCTTCTGCTGTTTTAAGATCATCATTTATTTTAGTTTCTGCTTCTGCGGCGTCTATTACAATTTTGTCACCTTTATCAACCGTAGCGCCTATTGTTACCTCGTCTGCAGGAAGCTGTTCCTTCAGAGTCTCATCTTTAATTTCGACCTCAGCTTTAGGGTGTACAGTAATAGTGATTGTAGCAGGAGTATCTACACCTTCAACAGTCAAAGAAACTGTTTTATGTTCGGCTGTTAATACAGCTCCATTTGCAGGGAAAACTGTAATCTTATTGGTTTCGAAATCTGCTAACGCTACTTCTTTTGTTGTCTTATCGCTCATGGTCAGGGTAACAGTTAAACCAGTAAGATCCAGTTTATCACCTACGGTATAAGATGTTTTTGTGGGTTGTGATTTTACAGCGATTCCAGTAACAGTAGCCTCTGCGGCTGTTTCTTTCTGCCAAATAGCATAGAAAGTCTGATCACCACTATCTTTAAATACAAATCCGTCTAAAGCTGTTGTTGCATCTTTATCGGTATTCCATCCTAAAAATTTATAACCCTCTCTTGTAGGTTTTTCACTAGTAAAAGAAAATGAAACCCCACTGTCATAATCTGTCTTGTTATCTGTTGGAGCAGTTCCAGTTGCACCATTGAGATTATATGTTACGCTTCCTGCGAAAGCCGGGGTAGTGCACAAGCTGACTGCCATTAACAGGGCAAGGGCTTTGCTAAATCTTCGATTCAAGTCTATCCTCTCCTTTATGAGTTTTGTCCACTAATAATTGATATGTAAAAAGAATAAGCCTCACGAAAAAAGGCAAAACTCCCTTATAGCCAAAGGGGGCCTGCTTTTTCCTGAAATTATGAATTTTTTGAAAAGCCATTGCCCCTGGCATTAGAAAATGATATAGTATAAGGTGTCAGATTATACAATTCATTTTTTCTCATTTGCTTTTTGGACAAACAGGCCCTAAGGCTTGTTTCTTTTTACCCTTTTATCATCCCTGGCGAAAATGGCACAGGATGAATCAACTTCCCCTCCTTTTCTTTATTGAGATGGCTGATTTTTCCAGGCACCACCCCTTTCACCTGGAATAAAAAAAGATCGCCATATCTTTATTATATATAGGTTTTCCAAAAAGTCAATATATTTTTAGGATTTCTAAAAAATAGAAGGAGAACTCTTTTTATGCAAATCAATGAGCGGATCTTTGTTCTTTTAAGTGAGCAGGGGAAAACCGCCAGTGCATTAGCGGCTTATTTAGGGATCAATCCTGCCAGCATTACCGGATGGAAAAACGAAGGCAGTTATCCATCTTCCAAATATGTACCGGCTATTTCGGAATTCCTAAATGTTTCCTCTGAGTATTTATTGACAGGATGTGATTCAGCATTCCCGATTCCTGAATCAGACAAGCGCGTTTTAGAACATTATTATAAAGCAGACAGTGGCATCCGGAAAGCGGTAGATAAGCTTTTGGATTTATAGGCTTGAAAGAAAAGGGCGTTTTAGGACGCCCTTTCGCATTGTTTATTGTTTTTCTGTGAATTTTCTATACCGATTTGGATTAGCTGGCGGTACATTTCAGCATAGGGCTTGTCATAAAACATATCCCGTTTCAAATTTTCCGCCCGCTGGGCAATTTCAGTGGGGACTGTGAGCATAAAGCAGGTTGTTTTTTCAGTCATAAAGAAAGGCTCCTTTCGTTGCTGTATGGTGAAGTGATGATCATTATATTCCTATTATAGTGATGAACTGGTGAAAAGTCAATATGTATCTTTTCATATTTTCATCTTTACATATTTAATGAACTGGTGTATATTTAACTTCGAGGTGATTTTCTATGTCAACTAAAAAACCACGTTATACAATTACTTTAGATGAAGAACTGCTCAAAAAAATTGATGATTTCCGTTTTAACAACCGCTATCCAAATCGTACACAGGCTACCTTAGAGTTAATCCGTTTAGGGATGGAAGCACTTGAAAAGCAGAAAAACCATACAGAAGACTGAAAGAAAACAGCTATTAAACAAAGAAATATAAACAGTTTATAAAAAATATTTTTTTGTTATAGAATATTTATATCAATATTCCTAAATAAGATAAAAAAATATAAATATTTTTCAGTTGACCAAAATAAATTTGCTTGCTATAATAGATCCACAGCATACGGAAAATCATTCCGTCTGCCCGGAGGTTTTCCGAAGAGTGCCAGCTTTGGGGAATACCCCGACAAAATCATTTGAGGAGGAATTATTTCATGGAAGGGTTCTTTTTCATTGCCCCGATAATTGGCCTGGTTGCGCTTCTATGTGCTGCTTGGTTCTCAACTTGGATCAACAAAAATAGTATGGGCAATGACCGGATGAAGGAAATAGCTTCCTATATCCGGGAGGGTGCAATGGCATTCCTGATGCGGGAATACCGGACAGTTGCAATTTTTATTGTTGTTATGTTTTTACTGCTATTGTTTCTGCCGGGTTTAGGTTTGCCAATTGCAGTAACATTTTTAATGGGAGCATGTTTCTCTATTTTGGCAGGCTTTTTTGGTATGCGTACTGCAACTGCTGCCAATGTCCGTACAGCAGCCGCAGCCCAAAGCAAAGGCATGAGCCATGCTTTGAAAGTTGCGTTCCGCAGCGGTGCAGTAATGGGCTTATGTGTTGTAGGCTTGGGGCTTTTTGGCGTTGGCATTTTAGCCGCTGTTTTAGGCTTGGATAACGCCAACCTGTTGACAGGCTTTGGACTGGGTGCTTCTTCGATTGCTCTTTTTGGGCGTGTAGGCGGCGGTATTTATACAAAAGCGGCTGACGTTGGAGCAGACCTGGTTGGTAAAGTCGAAGCAGGTATCCCGGAAGATGACCCCCGTAATCCCGCTGTTATTGCTGATAACGTAGGCGATAACGTGGGTGACGTTGCCGGTATGGGCAGCGACCTGTTTGAAAGCTACGTAGGTGCAATTATTTCTGCCATTACTCTGGCAGTAACCATTACCGAAGTAGATCCATTAAGCGGTTCTTTGTTCCCCTTATTGCTGTCAGGTATTGGCATTTTAGCTTGTATTGTATCTGTATTTACAGTTGGTGCTGGGGAAACTGCAAATCCGGCAAAATCCTTAAACATGAGTACGTATATCAGTGCTGCTATTTCTTTAGTGGCTGCATTTGTTTTAAGCCGGTACCTTTTTGGAAATCTGAATGCTTTTATTGCCGTAGCAATCGGGCTGGTGATCGGTACAGCAATCGGTACTCTGACTGAATATTATACTTCCGGAGATTATAAACCGGTACAAGGCATTGCAGAACAATGTGAAACAGGCCCTGCAACTTGTATTATTGATGGTTTCTCCGTAGGTATGATGTCTACCGTATGGCCTATTTTATTGATCGCTGTTGGCATTATTGGTGCATATAAATTCTGTGGCTTGTATGGGATTGCTTTGGCCGCAGTTGGGATGCTTTCCACAGCAGGCATTACCATTGCAGTTGACGCATATGGTCCTGTTTCCGATAACGCAGGCGGTATTGCAGAAATGTCTGAACTTCCGGAAAATGTTCGCGAAATCACAGATAAACTGGATTCCGTTGGGAATACAACTGCCGCAGTAGGGAAGGGCTTTGCTATTGGTTCCGCAGCATTAACGGCATTGGCATTGTTTGTATCTTATTCCCAGATTGCACAAATTTCAAAAATTGATTTGCTTTCCCCGCAGGTTGTTGCCGGTTTATTGATTGGCGGTATGCTGCCCTTTATGTTCTCAGCCCTGACAATGAAATCGGTGGGCAAAGCAGCATTCCAAATGATCGAAGAAGTCCGGAGTCAGTTCCGTGCAGATCCTGGAATTATGGCAGGCACTTCAAAACCGAATTATGCAAAGTGTGTTGACATTAGCACAGGCGCAGCTTTAAAGCAAATGATTCTGCCTGGCTTATTAGCTGTTGTCAGCCCGATTTTAGTCGGTATTATTTTAGGGGTAGAAGCTTTAGGCGGTTTATTAGCTGGTTCTTTAGTCAGCGGCGTATTGATGGCCATCATGATGTCAAATGCAGGCGGCGCCTGGGACAATGCTAAAAAATTCATTGAAGGCGGAAAATTTGGCGGCAAGGGTTCTGATGCCCATAAAGCTGCCGTCGTAGGCGATACAGTTGGGGATCCTTTTAAAGATACTTCCGGCCCGTCTATTAACATTTTGATTAAATTGATGACAATTGTTTCCGTTGTATTTTTACCTTTATTTATGCGCTTAGGATAATTCAATCAGCAAGGAGCATACTGCAAGGGCAAAATGTCCTGTGGTATGCTTCTTTTTTTGTATAAAACGTATATTTTTGCTTTTTTCAGCCCTAAAATTACCAAAAGATCTTGCATAAAAAATATTTGTAATATATTATATATAAAACATATATAATATACATAAGGAGGATTTCCATGGAAATGGTATTATTCCGGAATGGGATCTGGGATATGCTTCGTAAAATTAACGAAAGTATCGATCAGGTATTCCGCCCATTAGCCGATGCCCACCATATTACAATGATGCAGATGCGTCTGTTGATGGAATTATATCAGGGCGGGGATCATACAATAGGCAGCCTGGCAAAAGCGCTTTCTTTAACAGGTGGAAATGCTTCTTCCATGTGTAAGCGGCTGGAGCGGGAAGGGTATCTTGCAAGGGCAAGGGACAGCGGCGACGAACGGGTAGTAAACCTTCATCTCACCGAAAAAGGGGAAGAAATTGTACACAATGTGGAGGAATGTCTGGATAAACGCTTCCGGCCTTTTTTACAGGAAAAATATAATCAGGATTTTTCTACGATTTATGAGGGCTTCCGCCTTTTGACACAGATGTTAGAGGAGATAAAGGAACTTGCTTCATAAGCGGATTTCAGTAAGCAGCATAGAGGGGATTTTATGAACCGTTTAATGGATTATATCATCAATGGAATTATTCATCACAGTAAAAAAATTGAAAAACTATTCATACTTTTGATTCTGCTGAGCCTTCTTTGTGTCCCTTTTGTAGGGGTTAATTATGATTTAACAGAATATTTGCCAGATTTTGCGCCTTCCCAGCAAGGGCTGGAAGTCATGGAAAAAACATTTGGCTATCCTGGGACAGCTCGGGTTATGATTGGGGATGTATCTCTTTATCAGGCAAAATATTATAAAGATAAAATTGCTGCATTAGACGGCATTGATATGGTAATGTGGGCAGACAGTACGGCAGATGTTTACCAGTCCCAAAGTTTTTTACAAACAACAGATTTGGATGATTACTATAAAGACCGGTACGCGGTTATGGATGTTACTTTTATAGAAGGGGATACCAGTAAAAGGACCCATAAGGCCATTGACCAAATCAAAGAAATTTTAGGGGAAAAGGGCTATTTATGCGGGGCAGCAGTCCAAAATAAATCTTTGGAAGAAACACTGTTGCGTGAAATTTCCATTGCAATGGTAATGGGAGTTTGTATGATTGCAGTTGTCCTTTGCCTGACGACGACTTCCTGGTTTGAGCCGGTTATGTTTTTAATGATTATGGGTATTGCAATCTTAATCAATATGGGCAGCAATATCTTGTTAGGGACGATTTCTTTTTTAACGTTTAGTATGGCTTCTATTTTACAGTTAGCCATTGCAATGGATTATTCTATTTTTTTGCTTCATACGTTTACCAGGGAAAAAGCATCCGGCCTTGATACAGAAGAAGCCCTTGCAAATGCAATCCGGCTGTCCGTTTCTTCCATTCTTTCCAGTGGTGCAACAACGATAGTCGGGTTTATTGTACTGACTTTAATGAAATTCCGCATCGGCTATGATTTAGGGCTTGTTTTAGCAAAAGGAATTGTTATCAGCTTATTAACTGTGCTTTTATTGATGCCGGCACTGATTTTGCGCTGGTCCGGCCGGGTAGAACGCATGGCCCATAAACCGTTTATTCCGCCTTTGGATAAGCTGGCAAAATTGATTTTTAAGATCCGGTGGCCTTTTTTTATTTTGATCTTGATTATTGTTTTACCTTGCTATGTGGCACAAAATATGAATTCTTTCCGTTATGGAAATGACGCCTTAGGCGGCAGCCCTGGTACGCAGGTTTATGAAGATGAACAGGAAATCAATAAACGGTTTGGCCGCAGTAATTTAATATTAGTGCTGGTTCCGCAGGGAAGCAATATTACAGAAAAAGCCTTATCGGAAAGGCTGGACGATTTGAATTATGTAAAATCAGTTACTTCTTTGGCCAATTCTTTGCCGGATGGAGTTCCGGAAAGCTTCCTTCCAAGCTCGATAACGGAAATGCTACATAAAAAGGGATATTCCCGGTTGTTGGTTCCGATCCGTACCTCAGCCGAAAGCCCGCTGGCTTATCAATGTGTCAATGAAATTACAGCTATTGTAAAAGAATATTATCCGGAAGAGTCCTATATTGTAGGTGTAACGCCTTCCACAATGGACATTCAGGAAATTATCACAAAAGATTATAATTATGTAAATCTGCTGTCTTTGGCCGGGGTAGCAATCGTCATTTTAATTACTTTTAAATCCCTGCTGATCCCGATTGTTGTTATGGTGCCCATTGAAGTGGCTATTTTTATCAATATGGCCTTGCCGTATGTTTTAGGGGATGAGCTGGTATTTATGGGGTATTTGATTGTAAGCTGTTTACAGTTGGGTGCTACCGTAGATTATTCCATTTTGCTGACCAATAATTACTTGGATCTGCGTACAGAAATTCCCGACAAAAAACAGGCAGCAGTTGCAGCGATTTCTAAAAGTGCATTATCTGTTTTAACATCTGGAGCTATTTTAACAATCGTAGGATATGGACTTTATTTCTGTTCCTCTGTTTCTGCCATCGCGAATATGGGCCGTTTGGTAGGACGGGGCGCATTATTCAGCATGGTTTTAGTATTATGCTTATTGCCCATGCTAATGACAGCATTTGACAAAGGAATACATAACCAGTTAAGACGGATTGCACGGATCAAAAAAGAAGTAAAATTACGCCGCCGGAAACATATTGAAAGCCTGCGCCGCCGCCGTCAAGCTGTGGATAAAGCGCTTCGGGAATTTGCCAGTCAGCATGGGGGCAGGGTATTCTATCACCGGCGGTTCCGTAAATTGCAGAATAAACCGACAGCGTTAGAACTCCCAGAACCAAAGGAACAGCAGGAAGAAACCTTAAAAGCAGAGCTGCCGGAGGATGGAGTAAATTCAGAATTAGAAAGCAATAGGGAGGATAAGGAACATGCGATGCATAAATAAGGTGCAGCATAGCAGGCTGGAACGGTTTTTCGCAATCCTTTTCACAATTATAATCGTATTGGGAGCTGTTAAAGTCCCAATACAGGCAGCAGAACCGCAAGTATCTGTTGATGAATCTGTTTATGTAACAATGGATTATTATGGGAAAATTACAGATACCAGCATTGTAAAGGGATGTGATTTGAATAAAAATTATCAATTTGTAGATTATGGAAATTACTCGAAAGTAATGAATATGTCTACAAATGATGAACCAAAACTTTATAATGACCGGGTAGAATGGGATCTTCCGGAAGAAACCGGGCGTTTTTATTTTGAATGTGTGCCCAAAGATATTGAACATGCACTTCCATGGTCTGTTGATGTCAGTTACAGCCTGAATGGAATCCCAGTCCGGGCAGAAGAACTGGCTGGCGCTTCCGGACTGATCCAGGTTGATATTAAAGCAAAACCCAATGAAGAAGCTGGGGAATATTATCGTCATAATATGATGCTGACAGCAATTACATTAGTTGATATGGAAGATGTCAGAAGCTTCCGGGCAGATGGGGCGCAGATGCAGACAGTAGGCTCCAAAAAAGCGGCAATTTTTATGGCAATGCCGGGAGAAGACGGGGAATTTTCTTATCAAATCGGAAGCGATAATTTTGAAAGCACAGGAACATTCTTTTTAATGGCACCGATTACGTTATCTCAACTGGATCAAATCAGTGACCTGAAAGATGCCAAACAGCGGACAGAAGACGCATTTGATGCTTTAAATGCCAGTTTGGATATTGTGCTGACTTCCCTTGCAAAAATGCCCGAAGGCTTACGGACGACCCAGCAGGCATTAAACACTTTGGATCAGGCCAGGGAAGTGATTTACGATTCTGAGGATGGATTAAGCACCCGCATTGATAAGCTGAATGATCGTTTATATGGAGTCAGCGTAACACTTCGACGCTTGGGGTCGGATTTGGATGACTTAGATGATGAGGATATTCTTGAAGATTTAGGAAGCAGCCTTTCTGATTCAGGAAGGGTTATCAATGATGTATCCAGTTCTATCAATGCGGTAAACAACCGCTTGACCAGAGTAAAAGATGCTTTAGATGATTATGTTCAGATTCCGAATGCCCCATCCCAGGAAGAAGCCAATGCAATGACAAAAGCATTAAAGGACTCCATAGCGCAGTTAGAAGGATATATCAGTTCACTTCATCCTACTGACGAACAGAAAGCCGTTTTAGAAAAATTAAAAGCGACTTTACAAGGGATAGAAGGCAGCGATATACAAGCTTCCCATGAAATCGCGGCCCAAATTAAAAATGAAATTAGTGGGGGCTTGGAAGACTTAGTAGATATGAGTGATGCCTTAAATGGGATGATATCCATGAGTGACAGCCTCATTGGTGAAATTTATGACATGCTGGATGATGTACGTACTTCTGGTGTCATCACAAGTACAAAGCGGGTAGTTACCAGCACAGCTTTGCTGACAGATGAGCTTCGCAATACATCTATGTATGTACAGCAAACTGTAAAAGATTGTAAAGAGCTGCTGAATGAAGGCCTAAAACAATTAAACCAAGGCGCAAACCAAGTAATTGATACAACCATAGAAGGGCTGGATCAAACAAGGGCCATTAAACAATATAAAGATACCATTAAACAGACAATAGATGATGAATGGGATCGTTTAGCAAATGATTTAGGTTTATTTGACATTGATGTAGATGCAGATAAAATTTCTTTTACATCGGATAAAAATCCTATGCCGGATAGTATTCAAATTATTTTGCGTACTGCCGAAATTTCTATTCCAGATGAAATAGAAGATGAAAGCGACTTAGAAACAGGTGCACAGAACCAGGGTGTATGGCAGAGGATAAAAGATGTATTTATACGGATTTGGAATGCGATTCAACAAATCTTTGTACAGTAAGCTGAAAACGGCATGGTCTTTTGACCATGCCGTTTTTCAAATAGAATAACTGGAATATTTTATTTTTGAAAGGGCTATGCCCTTTATTCCACAATCGCGCCTAAATGATTCCGGTCAATAGGTGGTTCTTCTTCCGGCACAGGATCAATACTGTATTTATCATTCACAAAAATACTTCTTTTTACATAGCGGTGGGCAGGGGTCAGATCGCTGAAATGCCGGGCTAAAGCAATATCATTTACTAGGGTACGACGGTTGAACAGGAATTTTTCATTTTCATCCTGCCAAACACGCACAACATAGTAAGCAATTTTCATAGTGTCATCCTTCCTGTAAGCCGGTTTTTCCATTGCTGCAAGGATAGTTAGCAGGTCGGGTGGATTCGACTTATTTTTTACTTTCGGTGTTAATTATACCACTGGTATTCTCTGGTTGCAATGGTTAAATGACACATTTAGATTTTTATTGGCGTGCTCCTTCAATATGAAGGAATCTCGTCTGATCGCGGATATAATCCGATAAGGGACGGCCGGAAGCATCTTGCGTATGGGTTGCTATTAGGAGATCCAGATCTGTTTTTTCTGTAATCAATAAAGAATGATACCAAACCCCATTATAACGGCCTAATTGGATGATATCTCCAGGTTCAGCCATAGATTGGGGAACTTCGGAAGCATAAGGCCCGATACCGCGGTTAGATATTAAAAACTGATACAAATAAGGGACGCCACTCCAGCCAGCAGCACGATTGGAAGGGCTGCTGTAATACCAGCCGGTATCTTTTGTATAATTCATAACATGGCATCCGGCATAAATACATTGGGAAACAAAATTCGTACAATCCCCGCCTACTTTATCGAAATTATAGTAGCGTGGATTCCGATGGAAAGCCCATTTTTTAGCATATGCAACCGCAGCATCACGGTTATAAGCAATGGTTTGCATGATATTTTCCCTCCTTGTACATTTTATGCAAAAGCCAGGATTTCTGCTTATTTGGGGATAGCAGGAATTCACTTGACTTTTAGGAGGAAAAAGTCTAAAATAGACTTCAGGCAACTTACATAGATTATAAATTTTTCTATATAGTAATTTATGCAAAATTGCATATGGAAGGAACCAGAAATGGCGAATTTTCTTATATTTTTGGGCATGGCGGGAAGTAAAGATTTGATTGATCTTTTGATGCAAAGTGGTTCTGAAGTTTGTGTCAGTACCACCCAACACCCTATGCCTGTTTTGCCAAAGGGGACTGCTGTCCTAAAAGAGCCGGAAACAGCGGATGAATTAGCGACATTGTTACAGTCTTTACAGTTTGACTGTGTTATTGATGCAAGCTTAGATCCTTGTATCCAGCGCTATGAACAAAGAAAAATTGCTTGTACATTTTCAGATATCCGTTATCTTCGTCTGGTCAATTCTGCTGGATGTAATGAAGCATGTGTTTATGTAGATTCAGCGGAAAAAGCCGCAGGTGTTTTGTCAGCAACAACAGGGAATGCCTTGCTTTTTTTAGGGCTTCCGGAATTAGAAGCTTTTACAAAGGTTCCCAATTTTAGTGGACGGCTTTATCCATGTGTAAAACCTTCTCCCGCTGTTATCGACCAGTGCATATCAATGGGCTTCAAACAGGAAAACATGATAGCAATGGATAAAGGCTTTTCAAGGGAATTAACTTGTGCGGTCTTGCGGCAGATAAAAGCTTCTCTTCTTGTAACAAAGATAAAGGATGGGGCAGGGGGTACAGAACAATTTATGGCTGCGCGGGATGCAGATGCAACTGCTATTGCAATTGGGCATCCCAGCAATGAACAAGGTTTTACTTATCCGGAATTATTGGAGCTTTTAGAACGGAACTATGGAATATCATCGCCAAGTAAACAGACAGGAGGTCCATATTTTCCATTATTTGTAGATTTGCAGGATAAAAAGCTGCTGGTCATTGGAGGCGGTGCAGCAGCGGCAAAAAGGACAGAAACTTTATTGCGGTTTTGCCATCACGTTTCTGTAATAGCCCCCCAATTTGACCGGGCATTTGACCGATTGGAAGCTGTACGCATAGAACGGCCTTATATGCATGGGGACTGCAAAGGATATGATTATATTTTTGCAGTGGCTGATAATCAGGAAATTAACCGTGTAGTGGGAGAAGATGCAAAGGGACTGCATATCTCAGTATATTTGGAAAATATATCAGAAGACAGTGATTTTTTATTTCCTGACATTACCAGAAAAGGGACGGTTGTAGTAGGAGCATGTGTTCCGGAACGGGATAAAAAATTACGGCAGTCCTTAATTCAAGCTATCGGAGAACGTTTGGAGGCTATGCTTTCTAAGAAAAAAACTGGGGATACAAAAGAAAAACATAAAGAGAAAAAAGATAATGGATAATTCTTTAACAGCCAAAAGCCTGTCCTGAAGTAGGGCAGGCTTTTGGATAGTTGAAAGCAATTTTATTTTTTCTGCGCATTTTCCAGAGCATGTTTGCAACAAGAATTTAATACACACTGGTCACATTTCGGTTTTCTGGCAACACAAACGGCGCGCCCATGTAATACAAGACGATGGCAAAAATTATTAGATTCCTCCGGAGGCAAGAGGGGACGGAGCTGGTTTTCTACTTTTAAAGGATCTTTACCTTCGCTTAATCCCAATAAATTGGTAATCCGGATGCAATGGGTATCACAAACAATAGCAGGCTTATGGAAAATATCTCCTACCATTAAATTAGCGGTTTTCCGTCCAATCCCTGGAAGCTTTGTCAATTCTTCCACCGTTTCCGGCATAATACCATTATATTCCTCATGAAGCATTTTACACATATTTACAATATCCCGGGCTTTTGTTTTATAAAGCCCGCAGCTTTTGATCATTTGCTCTACGTCTTCCAGATCAGCTTGTGCGAAATCTGCAATAGAACGGTATTTTTGGAATAGATCTTTGCAAACAATATTGACACGTGCATCTGTACATTGTGCCGCTAACCGGGTAGCAATCAATAATTCATGGGGCACAGTATACACCAACGAACATATAGCGTCGGGATACTCTTTTTTCAGCAATTCCACTGCCTGTAAAGCAGTTTTCTTTTTATCAAAACCCAACCTGTTTTTCTCCTTTCCTGCAAAAAATATCCTGTTTTTGTCGAAATAACGCATTTATTATACCGTGCTTTTGACGTTACGTCAAACAGATAAATATTCTTAGCTGGTATGGAGCAAGATAAAGACAAATTGAAGAATACCAATAATATAAAATATTTGTTGAGTTTTTCAAAATTAGTAGAAAAAAGGGGAATTGTGTGATATAATAGCCATAAAATTGTTAATTTTAAATTAGGGAGAAGTGCGTAAATGAAATTAGATTTCAACAGGCGCTACACCACCATTGCATTTTATGCCTTTTTAGTTTTATCAGGAGCAGGATTATTTGCGGCATTTCTTCAGAATTTTCCATTTTTTAAAGGCTTTTTCCTGCAAATTTTTACGTTGCTTCGTCCTTTTATTTATGGCTTTGGAATCGCATATATTTTAAATCCGGTTTTAAAATTTGTGGAATCCATTTTGGCCGAATTTTCTGGGAGTTATATTTCCAGCAAGCCAAGAAGGGCTATTGCAATTTGTTTGACTTATTTGCTGGCGGCGGGTGTAATTGCTATTTTTATTATGATTATGCTTCCCCAGCTTGTCAACAGTGTAACAGGGCTGGTCAACCGTATGGTTACGTTTCTGAATTCCACTAATCGGGATGTGTTAATGAATTACATTTTAAGTTTTTCGTCAGATATGGATATTAGCACAGCTCTTTGGGATTATATCAGCCAATATGCAGATAAAATTATTCAAACCACTTATAGTTTAATTACCAGCCGTATTCTTCCAGTTATGACCAATATAACGACAGGGCTGGCTTCTGGATTGTTGAATGTTGTAGTTGGTATTATCGTTTCTATTTATATGTTGGCAGATAAGGAACGATTTGGTGCAGGTATGAAACGGATTTGGTATGCAGTTCTTCCTTCTTCAAAAGCAGACTGGATTTTGGAATTGGCAGGGGATGCCAACCATGTTTTTGGCGGTTTTATTTCAGGGAAATTATTAGATTCTTTGATTATTGGAATAATTTGTTTTTTTGGCATGACATTTTTAAACCGTGTGCTTCCTTTTGCCATGCCAAGTGCAATGTTAATTTCTGTTATTGTAGGACTGACAAACATTATTCCATATTTTGGGCCTTTTATTGGCGCCATTCCTTCTTTCTTTATTATTTTAATTGAAAGCCCAAAAGGCGCATTTGTTTTCCTGTTATTTATATTTGCTTTGCAGCAATTTGACGGAAATATTTTAGGCCCAAAGATTTTAGGGGATTCTACGGGATTGTCAGCATTTTGGGTTGTATTTTCCATTACACTTTTTGGTGGTTTATACGGGTTTGTGGGAATGTTTTTAGGAGTTCCGGTGTTCTCTGTCATTTTCATGCTTTTAAACCGTTTGGTGCGGGCTAACCTTGTAAAACGCGGGATGCCTTTGGAATTAGATGATTATTGTGCACCGGATGCTCCTTTATTGAAAGCTAAAGAAAAAGGGAAAAAACGGCGGGGCTTACGCCGTGCCCATACAGTAAAGCCCTTATCTCCGGAAGAATCCGAAAAACAGGCACGCCAAGAACGGGACAGAAAAGAAAAAGGCCGATAGCCTTGAGAAAAAAGGGGATTTTGTATTGAATTTAAAAAAATATAAAAAGTTCACATATGCAGGAATGATCCTCCTGCTTGGTATTTATATTTTTATAAGCGCCCCTAATTTGAACCCGTTTTTTTATATGGATGGAGCTTTTTTTTGGGCAGTAACCATTACAGCTTTTCTGGGCCTTACGGCTTTATTCCGTTTTGGAGAATTAACTTTTCAATTTATTCCCCAGGATGGAACCCAGGCCCGTCCTTTTAATTATGTACCCAATGGGAAATTTCCAGTTTGGATTAAAATTTGCTTGCTTATCCCATGGATATTTTTAATCGTGGTATCAATAGCATCTTCCTTTATCTTTAATTGGAAAGCATATCGGGATCAACTGGGGGAATCGGAAGTGGTTTCTTTTTCCAGTGATATGCAGGCAATGGATTTAAGCCAGGTGCCTATTGTAGACAAACAACTGGCTGGGATTTTAGCAGATAAAAAGCTTGGGGAACGTGCCGGATTAGGAAGCCAGGTTTTTTTGGGGCGGGAGGACGCTACCATTCAAAAGGTCAATGAAAAGCTGGTATGGGCTGTTCCTATGTATCATTCCGGCATTTTTAAATGGCTGACCAATTTATCTGGTACACCAGGTTATATTTTGGTATCTGCGACAGATGTAAATGATGTACAATATATAGAAGATTACCGGGTAAAATATCAGCCCAACAATTATCTGCTTCATGATTTAAAGCGTCATGTCCGGTTTGGAGGCGCATGGTTTGAAGGTATTACAGATCCTTCTTTTGAAATTGATGATAACGGGCAGCCTTACTGGGTTTATACCACATACCGCAATTTACGGGGATTTCATTTGCCGGAAGCAACTGGGGCATGGGTAGTCAATGCAACAACAGGGGAAATGGCCCGGTATTCAATTCAAAATATTCCTTCCTGGGTTGACCGGGTACAGCCGGAAAATTTTATTATCCAGCAAATCAACAATAAAGGGGAATTTGTACGGGGCTGGTTGAACTTCGCAGATCGTGACAAATTCCGTGCCTCACAAGGGGATATGATTATTTATAATAATGATCATTGTTATCTGTTTACCGGGATGACCAGTGTAGGCGGTGATAATAGTGCCATTGGATTTATTATGGTAGATATGATCACAAAAGAATCCATTGCTTATGAAATGGCGGGCGCAACAGAAGAAGCCGCCAAACGTTCCGCAGAAGGCAAAGTCCAGCATTTAAAATATCAGGCAACATTCCCATTGATCCTGAATATCGAAGGACAGCCAACTTATTTTATGGCACTGATGGATAATAACTGGCTGATCAAACAATACGCATTTGTATCTGTTACCAATTATTCCATTGTAGGTACAGGGGAAACCATTTCTTTAGCAATGCGGGATTATGGCCAGGGGCTGAAAAATGCAGGGATTGCAGCAGTAGCTGTTGGGGAAAGCCAGAAAGTATCTGGAAAGGTACTGCGGATTGCGGCTGAAATCAATGGCGGAGAAACCAGCTATAAAATAATCCTGGAAAATATGCAGGATACTTTATTTATTGTCCCGGCAATTCTCAGTGATGAATTAGCTTTGACAAGGGAAGGGGATCGGGTAGAACTGGAATATGGAGAAAATACCATGATTCCACAAGCAACAGCTTTTGATAATTTGGAGTTTATACAGAAATAATATTTGAATTAGCCGATTTCATCTTAAGAGCCTATCCCGAAATAAAATTTGCAAGCAAGATGTGCATGGATTATTTTGGGATAGACTCTTAATATCAAGAATTTTTTAGGTAGGGTTATGGCATGAAAAGGTTAAATGGAATAGCTGCTTCTAAAGGGATAGCAATTGGGCGGCTTTTCTTCTATGAAAATTCTACAATGCCGGTGGAACCAGGCTATGCCCAATGTTCTGTTACAGAATGGCAGCGTTTTGAAAATGCACGTATTCGGGCTTCTGAGATGCTGCGGGATATCCATCAGCAGGCTTTGCCGCAAGTAGGCGGAAATGAATCCATGATTTTTGAAATCCATCAAATGATGATGTCAGATGATGATTATTTAAATTCTGTACGGGAATTGATTCAAAAAAGCGGTTTTACAGCAGAATATGCCGTTCAGCAGACAGGAAACCGGCTGGAACAGATGTTCCTGGGAATCAAAGATGGTTATATGCGGGAAAGGGCAGCAGATATACGGGATATTACCAAACGTTTGCTGGATATTTTGTCAGGTCGGAAACCGCCAACACTTTCTTCTTTAGGAAACCAGTTTGTTATCGCAGCAAAAGATATGATGCCCAGTGATACCATCTGTGTTAATAAAAAACGGGTGCTGGGTGTTATTACGCAAAATGGTTCTTGTGTTTCCCATGCGGCGATTTTAGCCCGGACAATGGGGATACCGGCTGTTGTAGGGTTGGGGGCAGAGCAATACTGCCAGCTTAACAATAAAAGTATTATTATTATAGATGGTTTTCAGGGGATTTCGATTATTGATCCGGATGAACGGGTATTAAATTTATATCGGGAACGGCAGCAAGAGTACCGGAAATACCGGGCCCGTTTACAGCGGTTAAAGGGCGGTGCAAATGAAACCAGAGATGGAAGAAAAGTTGTAATTATGGCAAATATCTGCCGGCCTGAAGATATAACGGAAGTGCTGGAAAATGATGCCCAAGGGGTAGGGCTTTTCCGGACAGAATACCTTTATTTGGAGGAAGATTTTCCTTCCGAACAGATTCAATTTGAGGCATACCGTTCCATATTGGAACAAATGGCGGGGAAATCTGTTATTGTACGCACATTAGATATGAAAGCTGGAGTCCAACTGAGGAACCAGATTATGGAAAATAATCCGGCTATGGGTTGTCATGGTATTCGTGCCAGCCTTCGGAAACCCCAGGTTTTTTCGACACAAATCCGGGCCCTTTTGCGAGCCTCTGTTTATGGCCGTTTGTCTATTCTTCTCCCGATGGTAATTTCGGTTGATGAATTGATGGACGCCAAAGGCATTATCCAAGACTGCAAGGAAGAATTGCGGGCACAAGGTGTTCCTTTTTCCAATGATATTCCCTTAGGAATTTTAATTGAAACACCAGCCGCAGCAATGATGGCCAATGAGCTGGCGAAAGAAGCTGACTTTTTTTCCATTGGAACAAATGATTTAACCCAGTATACTTTAGCGGTAGACCGTACCAATGGAAGTATTGGTTCCTTATACGATCCTGGCAATCCTGCTGTTTTGCGTTTGATCCGGCTGACAGCCGAAGCTGCCCAAAAAGCAGGGATTCCCTGCGGGATCTGTGGGGAAGCTGCGGCAAACTGTAATTTAACAGAAACGCTTCTTTCAATGGAAGGGATTACTTCTCTTTCTGTATCGCCGCCTTTTGTGCTGGAAATTCGGGAAAAAGTATGTTCGATTGATTTGGGCAACCGGGAAAAAACTGGAATTTCTTAGGCAGATCAAAATTTTTATGTCTAAAAAAGTATTAAGATAGACACGAAAGCTTGCATTGTATTTTAAAAGCAGTTATAATGGAATCATTCCAAACAAAGGAATGGTTTTCCTACTGTTTGGAGCAGAGTAGAAACTGGCGCGTAATACGATGGTTCGTATGAGTGCTGCCTGGTCGGGGAGTTGTCAGGCGGACGAAAAGGAGTATCCTGCGGTGTCTGTTTCGCATCCCGCTGCTGCATTCAAAAGAGTCTCTCTTTTCATGTAGCGTGTGATGTTACATGAAAGGAGAGTGTTTTTATTGGATCAAAAACAAACCTGGTGGAAAAAAGAATCAGAACGGTTCCAAGCTTCTGCAAAAGAATTGGAACGGTTGTCTTCCTTAACCGGCAGCGCTATGCTTACTGGGATTGGAGCAATTTTAAACCGTTTTACGATCTCATTTACAACAACCCTGCGGTTAAGCTTTGCATTTTTAGCGGTTGCTTTATGCGGTATGTTTTTTGGCCCGGTTTTAGCTGGCTTAATGGGGGTAGCTTCTGACATTTTGCGGTATTTTCTAATTGGGGGAGGCCAGTATTTTCCAGGATTTACTTTAAATGAGTTTTTAAGCGGTTTTCTTTTTGGTTTGTTCCTTTACCGGAAACCGATTTCCTTGCCCCGTGTATTTTTTGCGAGGCTTTCTGTTGTTGTTTTAATCAATTTAATTTTGACGCCTTTATGGCTGTCTATTCTTTACAAAAATGCTTTTATTGTGCTGTTAGCTACTCGTATTGTAAAAAATTTGATTATGCTTCCCATAGAAACAGCGATATTATATGTTGTTTGTAAAAAAGCAGCTTCTTTACGTCCATATCGCGCCATATAACAAAGAAAGGCGGGGAGTCATTGCCAAGGCAGATAAAGCAATGTGCTTGGGAAATTTACTTAAAAAATATCTTTCATATTTACAAAAATACAGCTTTTTATTTTGGAATCCGTTTTTTTGTTGCTTTCTTAATCGGACAACTCACTTTACATCCATTTTTGCGCCAGATAATAGGGATTGTATGGACGTTATCCTTGGTTCCTATGGATCTTTGGTGGAGAAAATCTTTGGTAGACCTGATTAAGGAAGAAAAATTGCTCCCAAAAAATATTTTTTCTTTTTATCAAAATAACAGCTTTTGCCAAAAAGGACTTTTTGCCCAAGTCCTTTGCGAGGGTGGGGCTTTATGGTTCTGGGGTATTGGCTCTGGGCTTCGGGCCGGAGAAGGGGCTGCAAACTTTTTTGGTGTTGGCTTTGAATTTTTAGGGCTGACCGTTCCTTTTCTGTTTGCATTGCTGATCCAGCCGTTTTATGTTTCCATTCTGGTTTCCCCGCAGAAAACCTTGTCGTCAGCTTTGTCGTTATCATGGAAAGCCATGAAGGGAAAACGGAAAGATTTACTTTATTTATGGGCTTCTTTAATCCCTTGGCTGTTACTGCTTCTGCTGAGTGGTATTTTAACTGATATCAGTCATTTGTGGCTGACTTCATTGTTGTCTTATGGGATTATGCTGCTGGCATGTGTTTCTATTTTGCCTTATGTGATATTATGTGGAATATTTTTTTCCTTGCGGATTTTGAAATTTTAAAAGTTTAACCAGCCAGTCCCGGGTTATTTCATTCCAAAAATGGAGTAATCCGGGCTGTATTTTATGGAATTTTATGATATTTTGCGGAATTTTGCAGTGGATTTAGAAATAAAAGGAAGAAAAATCCCTAAAGGATGTTACAAAAATGTTAAAAATTTAAATTCTTTCGAAAAAGGGTTGATTTTTTGAAAAAAAGTATTAGAATAATCTTAGCACTCAAAGATATGGAGTGCTAAGATTATCGTTTTTAATATCAAATTTTTATAGGAGGCGCTTTCAGTATGAATATTAAGCCATTAGCAGACCGTGTCGTTACAAAAATGGTCGAAGCCGAAGAAACTACAAAAGGCGGGATTATTCTCGCAGGTTCAGCCAAAGAGAAACCAGAAGTTGCAACCGTATTAGCGGTTGGACCTGGCGGGCTTGTAGATGGTAAGGAAGTAAAAATGACCGTCAAAGAAGGCGACAAGGTGCTGATGAGCAAATATGCAGGTACCCAGGTAAAAGTGGATGGTGTGGAATATACGATTATCCGTCAGTCTGATATTTTGGCAATCGTAGAGTAATTTTAAATTTCCTGTTAGAAACATCCCCGGCAGCCGCCGGAATTTATAATTGAACAAAAGGAGATATGATAAATTATGGCTAAGACAATCGCTTATGGTGAGGAAGCCAGAAAAGCACTCCAAGCCGGTATTGATAAATTGGCAGACACTGTAAAAATTACCCTAGGTCCAAAAGGCCGCAATGTTGTTTTGGATAAAAAATTTGGCGCACCATTGATCACCAATGACGGCGTTACTATTGCAAAAGAAATTGAATTATCCGACGCTTATGAAAATATGGGCGCACAGCTTGTAAAAGAAGTTGCTACCAAGACAAATGACGCTGCCGGAGATGGCACAACAACTGCTACATTATTGGCACAGGCCTTGGTACGTGAAGGCATGAAAAATGTTACTTCCGGTGCCAATCCTATGGATGTAAAACGGGGTATCCAATCTGCTGTTGACTGTGCAGTTGATTCCATTAAGAAAAATTCTAAAAAAGTAAAAGGCAGCGATGATATTACCCGGGTCGCTTCTGTATCTTCTGGCGACGAAACCATTGGAAAACTGATTTCCGAAGCAATGGAAAAAGTTTCTGCTGACGGCGTTATTACCATTGAAGAAAGCAAAACCGCTGAAACCTACACTGATGTGGTAGAAGGCATGCAATTTGACCGGGGCTATATTACGCCTTACATGGTCACAGATACAGAGAAAATGGAAGCAGAATTGGACGATCCTTATATCCTGATTACAGATAAAAAGCTTTCCAATATTCAGGAACTGCTCCCACTCTTAGAGCAAATTGTTCAAAGCGGTAAAAAATTGCTGATCATCGCAGAAGATGTAGAAGGCGAAGCTTTATCCACTTTGATTGTCAACCGTCTGCGGGGTACCTTTACTTGTGTTGCAGTAAAAGCTCCTGGCTTTGGTGATCGCCGGAAAGAAATGCTTCAAGACATTGCTATCCTGACAGGCGGCCAGGTAATCAGTGAAGAAGTCGGCTTGGAATTAAAAGATGCACAGTTGACCCAATTAGGCCGTGCAAAGAAAATCCAGGTTCAAAAAGAAAATACCATTATCGTAGACGGTTTAGGTGATAAAGAGGCCATTCAAGCTCGTATTGCCCAAATCCGCACTGAAATTTCCAATACAACCAGTGATTATGATAAAGAAAAATTGCAGGAACGTTTGGCAAAATTGTCCGGCGGCGTAGCTGTTATTAAAGTTGGTGCAGCAACAGAAGTTGAAATGAAAGAAAAGAAACTGCGTATTGAAGACGCTCTTTCTGCAACAAAAGCTGCCGTAGAAGAAGGCATTGTAGCAGGCGGCGGTATTGCGTTGCTGAATGCCTGCAAAGATGTAGAAACATTGGTTTCCAAATCAGAAGGCGATGAAAAAACAGGTGCAAAAATTGTGCTTCGTGCTTTGGAAGAACCAATCCGTCAAATCGCTGCCAATGCTGGTTTAGAAGGCTCCATCATTATTGATGCCATCCGCCGTTCCGAAAAAGTTGGTTATGGCTTTGATTTCCGGGCTGAAAAATATGGCGATATGATTGAATTAGGTATCGTCGATCCTGCAAAAGTAACAAGAAATGCTATCCAGAATGCTGCTTCTGTCGCTGCTATGGTTCTGACAACAGAAAGCCTTGTAGCAGATGAAAAAGAAGAAAATCCTGTACCAGCAGCACCGGCTGGCGGCATGGGCGGTATGTACTAATTTAGACAAGGTTATTATAAACCAATGGATGAAAGGGTTGATACTCGGTTTCATATCGGGTATCAGCCTTTTTTGATTATAAAATCGGTGTATATTTTCTGTATATTTTCAAAAATGGTTGTATATTTTAAATTGTATGATATAATAAATTGCGAAAAGGGGATTTGAAATGATGCAGAACCATGAAAATACACAGCCAAATGGAAACTTAAAAATTTCTCGTGAAGTCATTTCTACAATAGCAAAGTATGCCGCATTAGAAGTGGAAGGAGTCGCTTCGTTGGCTTCTTTTACAGCGAATTTGAAAGGATGGCTTTTAAGGAGAAAGTCTGCAAAGCCAATTACTATTGATTTAACAGATGACGTAGCACGGATTGATCTGCATATCAATGTGAAAGCTGGTGTAAAAATACCAGAGCTTGCAGAAAAAGTACAGGCAGCAGTAAAAGAAGCTGTCCAAAATATGACTGGGATTGCAGTTTCTCATGTGAATATTGAAATTTCTGATATTATATTTGAGAAAATGGGATCTGAATTAGCACCAGCAGATTAAGGATTGTTAGTAAGGCGCGTTGGGCCTATAAGCGCGTCTGTTTTGATGTAGGGGGTAATGTGGATGAAACGTAGTGAAGCACGGGAACAGGCGTTTATTTTAATTTTTGAACGGTCTTTTAAAGACGAGGATATTGATGAAATTATTGAGCAGGCCCAAATTAGCCGGAGTATGGTAGTAGATGATTATGCCTATAACTTGGCCCAGGAAGTTAGTGGGAATCTTCCCTGGCTGGATCAAATTATTGCATTATACTCTAAAAAATGGAAAATCAAACGTATTTCCCGTGTATCTCTGTCTATTTTACGGCTTAGTTTGTGGGAAATTGACCATGTGGATACTGTACCAGAAGGGGTTTCTATCAATGAAGCCGTAGAACTGGCAAAGAAATATGGAAATGCCGATGACTTTGCTTTTGTAAATGGTGTTTTAGGTGCATATGTACGGGCCAAAGGACAAGAAAGCTCTGAAAATACAGAGGCAGAAAATTCAGAAGAACAACAGGAATCTTCTGTTTCCCTAAACATAGAGGAATCATAAATGGCCTGGTATTTGGGAATAGATACAAGCAACTATACTACTTCAGCGGCACTCTACCAGCCGGAGCAAAACCGGATTATTCAGAAAAAAAAGCTGCTTCCAGTGGAAAAAGGATCTCTTGGCCTGCGGCAAAGTGATGCAGTTTTTGCCCATGTGAAACAGTTAAGCGGCATTTTGCAGGGCTTAATGGAGCCAGTGACAGAGCCTTTAGCCGGGATAGGGGTTTCGGTACGTCCCAGGGATGTGGAAGGAAGCTATATGCCATGCTTTTTAACCGGGGAAATGGCAGCCCGTTCTATTGGGGCAGCCCTCCATTTGCCAGTATCCGTATTTTCCCATCAGGCAGGTCATATTGCTGCTGCGCTTTTTTCTGCTGGCCGGCTTGATTTGATGAAAGGGCCTTTTGCGGCGTTCCATCTTTCCGGAGGTACAACAGAATGCCTTCTGGTACAGCCAGGAACAGAAACGCCATTTCAAGTTGCATTATTTGCGAAATCCTTAGATTTAAAAGCCGGACAAGCCGTAGACAGGGTGGCGGCTATGCTTGGTTTGTCTTTCCCAGGCGGAAAGGAATTGGAAGCTTTAGCATTGCAGGCACAAAAAACATTCCGGATAAAACCTGTTATGCGGGGAAAGGACTGCTCTTTATCCGGGATTGAAAACCGTTGTGCTGCTATGGTTCAACAGGGATGCCCTCCAGAAGAAACCGCACGGTTTTGTTTAGATAGTATTTTTGCCGCAGTGGAAGGGATGACTAAGGAACTTTTAAAAGAATATCCCAAAATCCCCATTATTTATGCAGGCGGAGTTATGAGTAATTCTATCTTACAAAAAGGGCTGGCTGATTATGGCTATTTTGCGGAACCAGCTTTTTCTTCGGACAATGGGGCAGGAATTGCAATCTTAGCTTCTGCAAAGTGCTAGGGAGGGGAAAATGGCACAGAGAGTCATTACAGTAACCCAGTTAAACCGCTATGTTAAGGCTCTGTTTTCGGAAAATAAGCTGTTAAATGAAATGATGGTGCAGGGGGAAATTTCTAATTTTATCCGCCATTACAAATCAGGTCATTTATATTTTACGCTCAAAGATAAAGAGTCTTCTATTAAAGCAGTTATGTTTCGCGGGGATGCGCAATTCCTCCAGTTTCAGCCAGAAAATGGAATGGCTGTAATTGTAACAGGAGCTGTTACCCTTTATGAGAGAGATGGAAGCTACCAGATTTATGTGAAACAGATACAGCCGGATGGTATAGGTACCTTATATCTGGCCTTTGAACAATTAAAAGAAAAACTTTCGCGGGAAGGGCTTTTTGCTCCGGAACAGAAACGCCCATTACCGAAATATCCGGAAAAAATCGGAATTGTCACAAGTGAAGGAGCCGCGGCTTTACAGGATATGCTTCGGATTCTGGCAAGACGCGCTCCAAGTGTCCGTATCCTTCTTTCTCCGGCCCAGGTGCAGGGAGAAGGGGCAGCGGAATCTTTAATTGAGGGACTGCTCCGGCTGAGAAAAACAGATTGTGACATCATTATTATTGGGCGGGGCGGAGGCTCTATGGAAGATTTATGGGCTTTTAATGACGAAAAGCTTGCCAGAACCATTGCTTCCAGCCCAATCCCTGTGGTTTCTGCCGTAGGCCATGAAACAGATTTTACGATTGCAGATTTTGCCGCAGATTTGCGGGCACCAACACCGTCTGCGGCGGCGGAACTGGCTGTTCCAAATACAGCAGATGTATTATATTATTTGGATAGTTTATGGGATTCCTGTTATATTCGTATGCAGCAAAATTTGAAGGAAAAGGAACGACGCTTACAGGAATTAAAAAGGCACCTGGTCACGCCTATGGGCGTGCTGGAGCAGGAAACACAGCGTTTTCATTTTGTACAGCACCGGGTTTTTCTTTCTATGCAAAGACGTTTGGATTTATCTGAAGTTTGTTTGCGGGAAGCCGGAAAACGTGTGACATTTTCAATGGAACAAAAATTGTGCCGTTCCAGGGAACGGCTTCAAAATGCGGCCCGTTTAATAGAAGCCTCCAGTCCAGTACGTTTGTTAGAACGTGGATATTGCGGAGTGATGAAAGAAGGAAAAGCTGTTTCTTCTATATCAGATGTAACAGAAGGAGATCAACTGGTTACACAAGTTGCAGATGGGAGTATTTTTTCCCAGGTTACCGGACGAAAGAAAAAGTATTATAATAAGGAAGAGAATAGACATGGCAAAACAGATGACCCTGGAAGAAGCCATTAGCCGCGTTGAAACAATCGCTGAAAAATTAGAAGGGGAAATTTCCATAGATGAATCCATTACTTTATATGCAGAAGCTGTAAAGCTAATCGAATATGCAGGGGGAAAACTAGAAACGGCCCGGCAGAAAGTTGAAAAACTTTCGCCAAAGCCAAAGGAGAATCAAGATGACGGGGAATGAAATCCGGCTGTCCCAATATGTACAAAAAACAGAAGCTGCTTTAGATACGGCGCTTCCAAAGGAAGGCGGGACCCTTGTTCGGGAAGCCATGCTTTACAGCTTATTAGGCAGTGGAAAACGGATCCGAGCTGCTTTGGTATTGGAATTTGCCCGGCTGGGCGGTGCAGCCGAGTCCCAGGCTTTACCGCTGGCCTGTGCAGTAGAAATGATTCACGCATATTCTTTGATTCATGATGATTTGCCCTGTATGGATAATGATGATTTCCGCCGTGGGCAGCCTTCCTGCCATAAAAAATTCGGGGAAGCCTGTGCCCTTTTAGCCGGGGATGGACTTTTAACCTTGGCTTTTGAAACCGCGGCAGGGGCACCGCTTCCAGGAGAGGCGAAAGCCCGCACCATAGCAGAATTGGCAAAGGCGGCAGGATGGCAGGGCATGATAGGCGGGCAAATGATGGACTTAGATGCGGAAAATCATGAGATCCCATTGGAAACGCTGCAAAAATTATATGCAATGAAAACAGGTGAACTATTGCGGGTTTCTGCTTTATTGGGGTGCATTGCAGCAGATGCCTCTGAAATCGAAACCATTGCTCAAAATTATACGTCTGCAATTGGAATGGCTTTTCAAATTACAGATGATATTTTGGATGTAACAGGAAATACAGAAAAATTAGGGAAACCGATTGGCAGCGATAAGGAAAATGGAAAATCCACATATGTTTCTCTTTTGGGTCTGGAAAATGCAAAAAAAGAAGCCTGCCGTCAAATACAACTGGCCCGGCTTCAGGCGGAAAAGCTGGAAGATTCCGGTTTTCTAATCTGGCTGGCGGATTTAATACTGAATCGGGATCATTGAGAAAGCAAAGGAGGCTTATGAATCCGATGCAAACAGTTTTCAGCAATTATATTTTAGATGTGTCGTTTCTTGCGTGGTTTTCTGCGCAGCTCATCAAAACGATTTTAGCATATATCCCAACCAAAAAAGTTTCCTGGGAACGGATGGTAGGCGCTGGCGGTATGCCAAGTTCCCATTCATCCCTTGTCTGTGCAATGGCTGTGGCAACTGCAAAAAAAGTTGGCTATGCTTCACCAGAGTTTGCTCTGGCGCTGGGATTTGCTGCCGTAGTTATGTATGATGCTATGGGGGTTAGACGGGCTGCTGGGGAACAGGCGAAAGTCCTTAATAAAATGATTACAGATTTTAAAGATATGTTCCAAGTGATGAAAGAAGAATTTGATGCTTTGGCACGGGGCGAGTTTTTAGGGAATTTGGAATACAGAAGCGGGAAAAAATTAAAAGAATTTCTTGGGCATACACCATTAGAAGTGCTTTGCGGTGCTGTCTTAGGAATTTCAATCGCTGCATTCATCCCAGCATTTTAAACGGAAGGGAGAGAAAATCCATTTTGACACCTTTTCAGCCTATCAAGCATTTACAGCTCCCGCAAGATCTGAAAAAAATGGATTCCAAGCAGCTTTCCATTCTATGCGGGGAAATCCGCCAGCAGATCATCCAGACTGTTTCAAAAAATGGAGGACATCTTGCTTCTAATTTAGGTGCAGTCGAATTAACGGTAGCACTTCATAAAGTATTCCAAATCCCGGAAGATGCAATTGTCTGGGATGTAGGACATCAATGTTATACTCATAAAATATTAACAGGCCGTTTTTCACGTTTTCATAGCCTTCGGAAAACAGGAGGAATTTCTGGATTTCCCCGCCATGATGAAAGTAGCTGTGATGCTTTTTTAGCCGGACATGCCAGCACATCCCTTTCGGCAGCCTGCGGCCTTGCAAAGGCTAAAACCTTAACAGGAGATCCCCATACTGTGATTGCCGTGGTAGGGGATGGAGCTTTAACAGGCGGTATGATTTATGAGGCTCTGAACAATGCCGGACGCAGCGGAAGCCGTTTGATTATGATTCTCAATGATAATAATATGTCTATTTCCAAAAGTGTTGGTGCATTGGCGCGGTATTTGGCTATGAAACGTACTTCCGCTGGTTATTTACAGTTAAAAGACCGGGTAGAAGATACGCTGTTAAAAATCCCGTTTGTTGGACAGGGAATCCGCGATACAATCGTAAGTTCTAAAAGTACATTACGGCAGGTGCTTTATCACAGCAACCTTTTTGAAGATTTTGGATTTGACTATTTAGGGCCTGTGGATGGACATAACATTTCCGGATTGATCCAGGTATTAACCCGCGCCAAAGAATTGGAAAAGCCTGTGGTTGTTCATATTAACACAATAAAAGGAAAAGGCTATCTCCCTGCGGAAAAAAATCCTGCCCGCTATCATGGTGTATCTGCTTTTGATTATAAACAAGGCATACAAGCGGAGGAAGGGACAACCTTTTCTTCGGTTTTTGGGCAGACTTTAGTTGACTTGGCCCGGAAAGATCCGAAAATTTGTGCGATTACTGCTGCAATGGAAACGGGAACAGGGCTTGCTCCTTTTGCAAAAGAATTTGGCAGTCAGGATCGGTTCTTTGATGTGGGTATTGCGGAAGAACATGCTGTTACTTTTGCCTGTGGTTTGGCAGCAGGCGGAATGCGTCCGGTAGTTGCAGTTTATTCCACTTTTTTGCAAAGGGCTTATGATCAGCTCCTGCATGATGGTGCTATTGAACCGCAGCATGTCGTATTGGCAGTGGATCGGGCAGGTTTTATTGGAAGTGACGGGGCAACCCATCAAGGACTTTTTGATGCGGCTTTTCTTTCCCAAGTTCCGGGAATTACAATATATTCCCCGGCAACTTATAACCAGTTGGTTTATTCTTTCAAACAGGCAATGTATGAAGCGGAAGGGCTGGCGGCTGTCCGATATCCCCGGGGCCAGGAGGATACTTTGTCAATAACCCTTTCCGGAGATTGGACCCATTGCTCTAAAGACAGCTCTGTTTTGTTAATTACTTATGGCAGGCAGGCTGTGGAAACGATAAAAGCTGTGGAATCTCTGGCGCAAGAGGGTAAACCGGTGGATTTATTGGTTTTAAATCAGATTTGTCCGATTCCACAGGAATGTATCCAACTGGCCCGGAAATATCCCAAAATTCTTTTTATCGAAGAAGGCATTTTACAGGGCGGCATTGGCGAACATTTCCTTTGTATGCTGTCGGAAGCTCCTTATTACGGAAGAATGCAGGTTCAAGGGGTAAAACAGCCATTTTTACCGCAAATGACATTAGCAGAAGCCCAGAAACTTTGTGGATTGGATGCGGCTTCTATTGTGAAACGGGTAATCGAATTATTTTTTTAGAAGCTGTAAAGACGCAGGGAGTGACATGGTGAAAAAACGATTGGATCTGTTATTGGTCGAGCAGGGCTTTTTCCCAAGCCGGGAAAAAGCAAAAGCCGTGATTATGGCTGGGCAAGTTTATATAGACGGTCAAAAATCGGATAAGCCTGGTACGCCAATTCCAGAAGATGCACGGATTGAAGTCCGTGGGGAAACATTGCGGTATGTCAGCCGGGGAGGGCTAAAATTAGAAAAAGCATTAAAAGTTTTTCCCATTTCTTTGGAAAACGCAGTTTGTGCTGATATTGGTGCTTCTACGGGAGGCTTTACAGATTGTATGCTGCAAAACGGTGCCTCCAAAGTTTATGCCATAGATGTAGGATATGGTCAGTTGGCCTGGGATTTACGAAACAATGAAAAAGTAGTCAATTTAGAACGGACAAATATCCGTTATGTTACAAAAGCACAAGTCCCGGATGCCCTTGATTTTGTTAGCGTTGATGTTTCTTTTATTTCCCTGCATCTGGTACTGCCAATCGCTTTCACTTTGTTAAAAGAAAAGGGGCACATGATATGTCTGGTAAAGCCTCAATTTGAAGCTGGACGGGAAAAGGTCGGAAAAAAAGGCGTAGTCCGGGATCAAACAGTCCATTGCGCAGTATTGGAGCAGGTTTCTGGATATGCAATAGAAAGTGGTTTTTCCATCAGGGGCCTTGATTTTTCCCCAGTGAAAGGGCCGGAAGGGAATATTGAATATTTAATGTTTTTATGTAAGGATAGTGAAAGCTGTCCATTGCAAACAGATATTCCGGCCTTAGTAGAAGCATCCCATAAAGCATTAGATAAACCAAAAGTGGAGGAATAAAGATGGCTGCCCCAAAAACAGTTGTAATTATCCCGAATTTTACAAAAGAAAATACAGCGGAACTGTTGGAAACGATTATTGATCGTTTTATCCTAGGCGGCTGTCAGGTGTTAATGGAAGAAGATGAAATGCCGCATTTTTCCCGTGTCAGCTATGGAAAGGCAGAAGATATATTTCCCGATTGTCAGGTTATTGTTACCGTAGGCGGGGATGGTACGATCCTGCACAGCGCAAAACATGCGTTGAATTATGATAAACCTTTGTTGGGGATCAATGCAGGAAGGCTGGGTTATTTGGCCCAGATTGAACGGAATGAATTAGACGGGCTTTCCCGGTTAATTTCAGGGGAATTTAGTATAGGGGAACGGATGCTTCTGGAAGCCAGGGTGGATGACAGGCCGCCAATATTTGCGCTAAATGAAATCGTAATTTCCCGGGAGCTGACCAAAATGGTGGATTTATATGTAGCGGAAGATGGGGTGCCTATGGGAAATTATCGGGCGGATGGCCTGATCTTAGCCACGCCCACTGGTTCTACTGCATATTCTATGTCGGCTGGAGGGCCAATCGTGGATCCAGGATTAGATGGCATTCTTTTAACCCCCATTTGCCCCCATTCTTTATATGCCCGTTCTGTTATTTTCCGTCCGGAGGCTTGTATTAGTGTCCGGAGCCGCAAAATTAACAATGAAGATAAAATTATTATCAGTGTGGATGGGGAAGAAGGGGATACGCTGGATGAAACCAATACCCTCCGTGTGCGCAGGGCAGAAAAACGGTTAAAATTTATTAGTTTTGCCGATAAAAAGTTTGGCAGTATTATTCATGCAAAATTACGGATCAATAACTAAAGAGGTGGATGATAAATGGAACTGAAGGCAAAGCGCCATGAAAAAATCCTGGAATTGATCCATTCACGTCCTGTTGATACACAAGAGGAATTGTTGGCACTATTGCGGGAAAGCGGGTTTCCAGTAACACAAGCTACAGTTTCCCGGGATATTAAGGAGCTTCGCCTTGTCAAGACGCTGAATATAGATGGAAAATACCATTATACAGCGCAGAATGATGCCCCAAAAACAGAAGTTTCAAATAAATTTTTAATGATTTTTTCCGAGTCCGTTCGGGAAATTGATTTTGCCGGAAATATTTTAGTGATTAAATGTTATACGGGTATGGCAAATGCAGTTTGTGCGGCAATGGATGCATTGCGGTGGAATGGCGTTGTGGGAACCATTGCCGGAGATGATACCATTTTTATGGTGATGAGGGATGCTGGCAATGCACGGGAATTAGCGGCACAATTGCGTAAAATGATTTGCTTTAGCAAACCTGGACTCACATAGTACAGGAGGAAAACATGCTTTCTCAGCTTTATATTAAAAATATTGCTGTAATCAGCAAAGCTTCCATTGACTTTACCAATGGGCTAAATGTATTTACAGGGGAAACCGGTGCAGGGAAAACCATCCTGATCCATGCGATCAATGCGGTTTTAGGAGAAAGGGCGTCAAAAGATCTGATCCGGACCGGGGAATCCAAAGCAGAAATTTCAGCTTTATTTACAGCCTTAGGGCCGGAAACTTTAACGGCTTTTGAAGAAGCAGGTTATGAGGCGGAAGATGATGGTTCCATTTTATTATCCAGGGAAATTTCTGCGGAAGGGAAAACCGTATGCCGGATCAATGGGCGGCCTGCTACGGTTTCTATTTTGCGCCGGGTTTCCTCTTTTTTAATCAATATTCATGGACAGCATGATAACCAGCAGCTTCTTTCTTCCCAAAAGCATCTGGCGTTTATTGACAGCTACGGCAGCTTAGAACCGGAAATTGCATCTTATCGTGAGGCATACCGTGCTTGGAAAAAGGCCCAGCAGGAACTTTTGGAATTAAATACAGATGAATCCGAAAAAGCCCGCCGTATGGATCTTTTGCAGTATCAGATTGCTGAAATCCAGGAAGCAGAATTAGAACCGGGAGAAGACGAAGAACTGGAAAACCAGCGCAGGCTGTTACAGAATAGTGTTACGGTGGTGCAGGCTTTAAGCGGCAGCTTGGCCGTTTTGGACGGCAGTGATGATATGCCTGGTTTAATGGATCAATTTCGGGAACTTTCTGATAATATGCAGGATGCTGCGAAATATATGGAGGACGCAGTAGAAACAGAGGAACGTTTATCCGATCTTTACTACGAATTGGAAGGTCTTTCTGGGGATATTCGCAGATTATTGGATAATTTTGATTGTGATGCCAGCCGGCTGGATGAAATTGAAGAACGTTTAGATTTAATTTATAACCTGAAAAAGAAATACGGTTCCGAAATCCCTGAAATTTTAGAATTCTGCGAAAAAGCACAGGAAGAATTAGAACGGATTGAAACTTCTGGGGAACGTGCCGCTTTTTTAGAAAAGGAAACTGTCCGCCTGCAAAAAGAAGCCCAAAAACAAGCCGGAATTTTAACAAAAGCACGGCAAAAGGCTGCGGATGCCTTTGTAAAAGCAGTTAGTATGGAACTGGTATTTTTGGACATGCCTTCTGTCCGTTTGTCTGTGCATATGGAACCGAAAGAATTGGGGCCTGACGGCGGAGATGCGGTAGAACTAATGATAGCGGCAAATGTAGGGGAAGCGGAAAAATCCCTTTCTAAAATTGCTTCCGGCGGGGAATTGTCCCGAATTATGCTTTCAATCAAAAATGTAATGGCGGATCGGGATAAAGTTGGAACTATGATTTTTGATGAAGTCGATACTGGCGTATCAGGCCGGGCTGCTCAAAAAATTGGGAAAAAGCTGGCCCAGGTAGCTAAAAACCGTCAGGTTATTGTTGTCACCCATTTGGCCCAGGTAGCAGCTTATGCCAAAAATCATCTTTTAATTTCTAAAAAAACAGATGGACAGAGAACCTTTACCAGTATTACAGCCTTAGAACGGGAAAAACGGATTCAAGAATTGGCCAGGATTACGGCTGGGGAAAATATTAGTGAATTAGCCTTGGAACATGCAGATGAAATGCTGCGTGATGCTGGAAATTAACGCATTTTTATGAAAGAGATAGTTGTTTTCTATGGACAGGCGTGGTATACTTGTACAAATAAACGGGATTCCTGTTTATGATTAAAAATATAAGGGGAAAGATCGATGACAGTATTTGAAGAATTAACCCGGCGCGGGCTGATTGCTCAAATGACGCATCCTGAAAAAATTGAACAGCTTCTGAACAATGAGAAGGTGACTTTTTATATCGGATTTGACGCGACTGCTGACAGCCTGCATGTGGGCCATTTTCTTCAGCTTGTAGTCATGAAGCGCCTCCAAATGGCAGGACATCGTCCGATTGCATTACTGGGTACAGGCACTACAATGGTAGGAGATCCTACTGGGAAAACCGATATGCGGAAAATGCTTTCCGTAGAGGAAATTAATCATAATGCAGAATGTTTCCAGCGTCAAATGGAACGTTTTTTGGATTTTTCGGATGGGAAAGCATTGATGCTCCGGAATGGGGATTGGCTGCTGAAGCTCAATTATATTGAATTGCTGCGGGATGTTGGCGTACATTTTTCAGTCAATGAAATGCTGACAAAAGAATGTTTTAAAACCCGTCTGGCAAAAGGGCTTTCTTTTATCGAATTTAACTACATGATTATGCAAAGTTATGATTTCCTGCGGTTGTATCAGGATGTGGGCTGCAAAATGCAGCTAGGCGGTAATGATCAGTGGGCAAATATTTTAGGCGGTATTGATTTGGTGCGCAGGGTAGAAGGGGAGGAAGTTTATGGAATGACTTTCACTTTGCTGACTACCAAAGAAGGAAAGAAAATGGGCAAAACAGAAAGCGGTGCTGTTTGGCTGAATCCTGAAAAAACCCCGCCTTATGAATTTTTCCAGTATTGGCGCAATGTAGCAGATGATGACGTCATAAATTGTTTGAAACTGCTGACCTTCCTGCCCATAGATGAAATTGAAAAAATGGAAAAATGGGAAGGAAGCCAGCTCAATCAGGCAAAGGAAATCCTTGCTTATGAACTGACAAAAATGGTTCATGGACAGGAAGAAGCAGAAAAAGCTCTTTCCGCTGCAAAAGCGATCTTTTCTGAAGCAGGCCAAAGTGAACATATGCCAACTACTACACTGGCCTCCAGCGATTTTACAGAGGGAAAAATTTCTTTGTCAGAATTGCTGGTGAAAACCGGACTTGCTCCCTCCAAAGGGGAAGCCAAACGTTTGATTCAGCAAGGCGGTATTATGGTAGATGAGGAAAAGATTTCTGATTTTGCCGCTTCTATTTCAACAGAAGCTTTTGCAAAAGGCCATGTAATTTTACGGAAAGGAAAAAAAGTTTTCCATAAAGCCGTTTTGGAAAACTGATTTTGGCTGTTTTTTATCCAGTATAAGAAATTTTGAAATTTTCCTTGACAAATTTTTTAGAATCGTATATGATAGCACCATAATAAAAATCATGTAAAAGGCTTTGACGGGGAATAAACCACAGATGATGTGTCAACAGAGAGCTGCTGGATGGTGTAAGGCAGTACCATATTTGTGTTAATTGCTCACCCCTGAGCTTCCGGCCCTAACGCGGATAACGCTGGTAAGGCTGGACGGATTTTCTCCGTTATCAGAAAGCGCATTATTAGATGCGGATAAAGGGGGCTGTATAAAAGCAGTCAATAAGAGTGGTACCGCGGAGTTTTTGAAACCTTCGTCTCTTTTTAAAGAGGCGGAGGTTTTTTAATTCTGGATGGATGGATTTGCCAGTGTTGGGAAGAAGGAGGAAAACCCTTTGAGAAAAATTATAGTTTTTGATTCGACTTTGCGGGATGGGGAATTGGCTCCCGGATGCAGTATGGCTTTGCGGGAAAAATTGGAAATGGCGAAGCAGTTGGAGCGGTTAGGCGTTGATGTCATTGAAGCAGGCTATCCAACCAGTTCACCGGATGATTTTGATGCCGTTAAAAGTATCGCTGCCAGTATAAAAGATTGTATTGTTTGTGGATTGGCCCGCTGTGTAGAAAGGGATATTCAGCGCGCTTGGGATGCCTTAAAGGGAGCGAAGCAGCCGCGGCTCCATCTCTTTGCAGAAACAGAAGCTTCCCGGATGAAAAGCCAGGGATTGAAACAAAATGATTTAGCCGAACGTACTGCTGCAATGGTGCGTTTTGCGAAAACCCTTTGTCCGGATGTCCAATTTTCTGCAAAGGGCGCTGCTCAAACTGACAGAGAATTTTTGCTGCGTATTTTGGACACGGCTGTTGCTGCCGGAGCTACGACATTAAGCCTTGAGGATTCTTACGGGTACTGTACCCCAGGGGAATGGAAAGATCTTGTTGCATGGGTTCAAAACCGTTTGCAAAATCCCAATGTTATTTTATCCGTCCATCCCCACAACGATCTGGGAATGGCGGTCGCCAATGCTTTGGAAGGAATTCATGCTGGTGCAGGACAGGTGGAATGTACAGTAAATGGGATTGGAGAACGGGCCGGAAATGCTGCTTTAGAGGAAATTGTTATGGCTCTCTATGGCCGCAGGGAATTTTATGGCTGCGAAACCCAAATAAAACATCATGAAATTTACCGTTCCAGTAAATTGCTTTCTACCATTACAGGGGTTCCAATCCCGCCCAGCCATCCCATTGTAGGAGTCAATGTATTTTCTCAAGATACATCCAGATATAAAGATACAGCTTATGATTTTCTGTCGCCGGAACAAATCGGGATTCACGAAAGCAGCGCCATCCTTGGAAAACATACCACAATCGAAACTTTCGCCCAGCGGGTACAGGAATTAGGCTATCGTTTATCCGATCCAGATTTAGAGGATGCTTATAACCGGTTCCATGGGCTGGCAGCGAGAAAAAAAGAAATCAGTGATCGGGATATTGAAGCCTTATTGATCGGGACATCTGCTCAGGCCTGCAAAGAAACTTACCGCTTGGGAAGCTTTATCATCAACTGCGGTACTACAATTTCTGCAACGGCTGTTGTACGTTTAATAAAAGACACTGGCGAAGAAATCGAACAGGTTGCAAGAGGGGAAGGCCCTGTCAATGCGGCATTTAAAGCCATTGATAAAATTGTAGGGGTTTCCAGCAAACTGGAAAATTGGTCTATGCGTGCAGTAACTGGCGGAGAAGATGCTTTAGGAGAAGCAGTCAGCAAAATTATTTGTAACGGCAAATCGGTTGCTGGAAGGGGCTTGTCCACTGATATTTTAGATGCAAGCATAAAATCCTATTTGAATGCTATCAATAAGGCATTGGCACTCAGCCAGTCTTCTGAATTCATGGTATAAAAAATTTTATAATAAATTAAGGAGGAACTTTCATGGGAATGACAATGAGCCAAAAAATCCTGGCTAAAAAAGCTGGCCTTGCTTCTGTACAGGCAGGGCAGCTCATAGAAGCCAATATTGATCTTGTATTAGGAAACGATATTACCACACCGGTGGCAATTGAAGAATTTGAAAAATATGGGTTCCATCAGGTTTACCGGAAAGACGGGATCGCAATCGTTCTGGATCATTTTACACCCAATAAAGATATTAAAGCGGCGCAATTAGCAAAACGCTGCCGGGAATTTGCCAATCGGTATGATATTTTGCACTATTATGATGTAGGGGCCATGGGAATTGAACATGCTCTCCTCCCTGAAAAGGGTCTGGTTGCCCCGGGAGAACTTGTGGTAGGAGCAGACAGCCACACCTGTACTTATGGAGCCCTTGGTGCTTTTTCTACTGGATTTGGCTCCACAGATATGGCGGCAGCTATGGCAACTGGAAAATGCTGGTTTAAAGTGCCTTCTGCAATCCGGTTTAACCTGACAGGAACTCCCTCAAAATGGGTCAGTGGTAAAGATTTAATCCTTCATATTATTGGCATGATCGGTGTAGACGGGGCTTTATACAAATCTATGGAATTTGGTGGGGAAGGCTTGCGTCATCTTTCCATTGACGACCGTTTGACCGTAGCAAATATGGCAATTGAAGCCGGAGCCAAAAATGGTATTTTTGAAGTAGATAATGTGACATTGGCTTATGAAAAGGGAAGGGTAGAACGGCCTTTTGAAATCTTTAAGCCAGATGAAGATGCGGTATACGAAAAAGTAATTGATATCGATCTTGGTGCATTGCGTCCAACCGTTTCATTCCCCCACTTGCCGGAAAATACAAAAACAATTGATGAGGTTGGAGATGTAAAAATCGATCAGGTTGTTATCGGTTCCTGTACCAATGGGCGTATTAGCGATTTGAAAATTGCGGCAGATATTTTGAAAGGACACAAAATTGCTAAAAATGTACGGTGCATTGTTATTCCCGGAACCCAGCAAATTTATTTAGACGCACTGCACGCCGGATATTTTGATATCTTTATTGCTGCGGGCTGTGCCGTTTCAACTCCAACCTGTGGCCCCTGCTTAGGCGGGCATATGGGAATTTTAGCAGAAGGAGAACGCTGTGTTGCTACTACAAACCGGAATTTTGTAGGACGTATGGGGCATGTAAAATCAGAAGTTTATTTGGCCTCTCCTGCGGTAGCCGCTGCCAGCGCGATAGAAGGAAAAATTGCAAATCCAGAAAAATATTGATTGAAAGGGGATAGGGTAATGACTGCAAAAGGAATTGTACATAAATACGGAGATAATGTGGATACAGATGTTATCATTCCAGCACGTTGTTTAAATATCAGCGATCGGAAGGAATTAGCTTCCCATTGTATGGAGGACATTGACAAGGATTTTATCAATAAGGTAAAACCAGGGGATATTATGTTAGCAGGATTTAATTTCGGATGTGGTTCTTCTCGGGAACATGCTCCTATGGTCATTAAAGAAAGCGGCATTTCCTGTGTCATAGCCAAAACATTTGCACGTATTTTTTACCGGAATGCAATCAATATTGGCTTGCCGATTTTAGAATGTGAGGCAGCCAGTGAAGCCATTGCAAATGGTGATGAAGTTTCCGTCGATTTTGATACAGGCATGATTACCAATGTAACAAAAAATGAAACTTACCAGGCCCAGCCTTTTCCTGAGTTTATCAAAGAAATTATTGATGCCAATGGGCTGCTGAATGCCATCCGTAAAAAACAATAAAATATTTTCCTTAAAAAAGCGGGATTGCCACCCAAGATGAGTAGGCAATCCCGCTTTTTTTGCAGGTTTAGGACTCCTTTTTTTTGCAGAATGCTTGGTTCGCTTTCCGTGCGCAGTAAAGATCCTTACAGCACAGCCACCGGGGATGGGCGAAATCCGGCCAAAATGTATTGCGGCATTCCTCAGGGAATAAACCACAGCAGCCGCTTTCGTCACAACAAAGCCGCAGTTTGCGGGAATTGGGATCTTCTTCCCACTGAATGGGGTACCATTCACAATTTTTAGAATCTTCAGGGCAGCCGCTGACCGGGCAAATCTTACATTCTTCACAGGTCGGGCCATGATTGCAGTTGCAGCAACAGCAGCAAGTAGGTACACAGCACCCACAGCAATTACAACAGCAGCAATTCATACAGCCCTGGCTGGAATTACAACAGTTAGATGCACAGTTATTCTGGCAGCAGCAGGGATGATTGCAGCAACAAGCCATTCGTCGATCACACCTTTGCTTCATGAATGATGTATAGGCTTCTTAATAATAAGCCAGCCTAACAGTACAGCCTCTATAAAATGAGAGTGCTGTTCCTTTTCATTGTATGCCAAGGGGTATTCTTTGGTTATTGTATGTAAGATTTTTATAACCCCTTATCTTCGACAAAAAGAAATCTTGTCCGCTTTCTATAATAAGAGTGTCCCCTTTTTGGGATACTGGAATGAAGGAAGTGGCTTTATGACAGTCTATGCAGATATATTATTTGTGGTGAATTATGCAGTAAATTTGGCCTTGCTTTTAATATCAGCCCGTTTATTAGGCATAATCCCTAAAAAGAAACGGATCTGTTTAGCAGCTTTGCTGGGGGCAGCCGGATCTCTCATTATTTTTTTACCGTTAAATGGAATTCTCATTCAAAATTTATATAAAATGGCTTTAACTTTTGTTATGACAATAACAGCTTTTGGAATCCATCCTTACCGGAGGCTGATCCGGGCTTTGCTGGCTTTAACATTATGCAGCTTCTTATTTGCAGGGGTCATGCTTGCCCTCCAGTTTGTCTGGGGCGGCATCCTTTATGAAAGCGGTGTCGTTTATTTTGACATTTCTGCTTTTGAACTGATTTTTTGGACAGGAGCCGCTTATGGTATTCTCTGGCTATTTGAACGGCTTTTTTTGGGGCGGAAAGAGGAAAAAAATTTATGCGGCGTTACGGCAGATTTAGAAGGAAAACAAATTTCTTTCCATGCTTTGGAGGATAATGGAAACCGGCTGAAAGAGCCCTTTTCAGGGGCACCTGTCATTGTTTGTGATGGCGCTTTGGCTGGCCGGCTATCTCCTGCTTCACCAGAACGTATCCGGCTGATCCCATGCAGTACTGTAACAGGAGATGCTGTATTGGAAGCCTTCCGACCGGATTGCGTCCGGATTACATATAAGGGTCGGGAAATTATTACAAAAGATGTCTATATTGCCAAAAGCAAGGAACCAATCAGAGGGGAATATGAAGCTGTTTTGAATTCACAAATTATAGATTGAAAAGAGAGGGTAATGGGAAATGAAGGTTCAAATGGTTTGGAATGTTCTAACGGCATATTGGAAAAAGCTGATTTTATTTTTAGGCTTATGCCGCCGTACAGATTATATCAACGGCCCGGAAACTTTGCCGCCGCCATTGAGCAGGGAAGAGGAACAGCAGGTTTTCCAACGCTTATTGGAAAATGATGAAAGTGCACGGGAAATTTTAATGGTACATAATTTACGTTTAGTGGTTTATATTGCAAAAAAATTTGAATCAACAGGCATCTGTATTGAAGATCTGATTTCAATTGGGACAATCGGTTTAATCAAAGCAGTTAATACGTTTTGTCCGGAAAAAAATATTAAATTAGCAACATATGCTTCCCGCTGTATCGAAAATGAAATCTTAATGTATCTCCGGAAAAACCAGGGGCAAAAAAATGAGATTTCCATTGACGAACCATTAAATATTGACTGGGATGGGAATGAACTGCTGTTGTCGGATATTTTAGGAACCGATCCGGACAGTATTAACCGTCCCATTGAAGAAGAAGCAGAACGAGATATTCTATTAAAAGCAGTAGGACGTTTAGACGAACGGGAACAGAAAATTATGAGGCTGCGTTTTGGACTCATGGGGCAGGAGGAAAAAACACAGAAGGAAGTTGCAGATGAAATTGGGATTTCCCAATCCTATATATCACGGCTGGAAAAACGGATCATCAAAAAATTAAAACGGGAATTGGAAACTATCCTGTAATTTGATAAAGTGGAAAATTTTCAATAGAATATCCAGTACAAATATTGCAGAATGGAACAATTTATTGTATAATGGCGGATAGATATGCAGGTAATTGAGAAAGGAATTACCTAAAGATCGGGGGAACACTGGTGGATAAAGAAACCATTATGCATGTTAAATTATGTTCTGAGGAGGGAGAGACGCCGCTTTCTGTAACTTGCATAGGGAAGCGATATTGGGAGCCTGGAGAATCCATTGGATTCCAAATTTCAAATATCTATGCTGTTTTGTATGTAAAATCGGGAAAAGGGATTGTTACACAAGGAAGCTTAGAAGAAATTCCTTTAGACTCCGGTTCATTATTCACACTTTTTCCTAGAATCCGCTTTCGTTTTGCAGCGGATGCTGAAAATCCTTTGGAATTATGCTGGATTCTGTTTCAAGGGGATCAATGCAGGAATATGCTGGAAAGCATTGGAATTTCTTTGGAACATTTTGTAGTTCCGAATATCTCTGAAAAGTTTATCCAGCCTTTTTATACAGAATGCTGCTTGTGTAATAATGAGATAGATTCTATGGCGGCATTGGGGCGGTTGCTACTGTTATTTGGTGAAATTGGCCAAAGACAGCCGGAACAGTATAAAAAACATAGGAACCGGGGAGATGTGGTCGAAAAAGTAGTCTATTTTATTCAAAATTATTATTTTTTTCCTCTTGATATGGATATGATTTGCGACTATATCAAATATAGCCGTTCTTATCTTTCCCGCTTATTCAATAATGAGTTAGGAATGACGATTCCTCAATATGTTAATCAGGTACGGATCTGGAATGCAAAAAAGCTGCTGGAAGAAACAGATTTGACCATACAAGAGGTATCCGTTTCTGTGGGATTTGTGGACTCTTTTTATTTTTCAAAAGCATTTAAAAAAATTGCGGGAATCTCCCCAAATCAATACCGGAAAAAATATAATATAGAGATAAACAGAAAGGAAGAAGGGATTTTTACCTTTGAAGAAAGGCAATATCCTGTGAGAGCATTTGGCTTTGTGACAGAGTAAAAGAAAATATTACTTTTCATCTTAAACGAATCTCAAGGGCAGCAAAAGGAATTTTTTTATTTTTATCCCAAAAATTTTAGATCTCATTGAGAAACACAGGTTTTCCTTTGTTATTTTGGAGAACCTGTGTTATAATATGAAAATGCTGTAAAGATAAGCTTCGAAATTATGGAGCAGCTTCTTTCCTTTATCTGGGCTTTTTGCTCCAAAATGCAGAAAAGGGACGATTGCCTGGTAAAGAGGCATTCCTTTGTATAGGAGAAACATGAATGGTTTTTGCCAATTTAGTCTTTATTTATCTTTTTTTACCGCTTAATTTGATTTTTTACTTTTTGCGGGAGAACCAAGCCTATCGTAACACAGTTCTGATTTGTTTTTCTTTTTTATTTTATGCTTGGGGAGAACCAGTATGGGTATTGCTCCTTTTGGTTTCGGCTTCTTTTGATTATATGCATGGGCGTGTGATCGAATGCTTCCGAGGAAGCTGGATTGCGCGTTTCTCTGTGTGTGCTTCTTTGTTGATGAATTTGGGATTGTTAGGGCTTTTTAAATATAGTGCTTTTATTGTAGAAAATATTAACGCTTTTTTTGGCGTTTCTTTTATGATCCCTCAATTTCAATTACCCATAGGGATTTCTTTTTATACCTTCCAGACCATATCTTATGTGATTGATGTGTACCGGGGAAAAACAGAAGCACAGAAAAATCCTGCTTATTATTTAATGTATCTTTCCATGTACCATCAGCTTGTCGCCGGTCCGGTTGTCCGCTATGCGGATGTTGCCCGGGAAATTAAGGGTCGTACCATTGATACTGCTTCTTTTTCAGAAGGGCTGACCCGTTTTATTGTGGGGCTTACCAAAAAAGTGTTGATGGCAAATATCGCAGGAAAATTTGTTTCCCAATATTTTGACGGGCCTTTTGAAAAACTTTCAGTTGCCGGGGCATGGTTTGGTGCTTTTATGTTTATGCTCCAAATTTATTATGATTTTTCCGGCTATTCTGATATGGCAATTGGTTTGGGACGGATGTTTGGCTTCCATTATAAAGAAAATTTCGATTACCCATATATTTCCTGTTCTATTACAGAATTTTGGCGGCGGTGGCATATTTCGCTTTCTTCCTTTTTCCGGGATTATGTGTATATCCCTTTAGGAGGCAATCGAAAACGCCCGTATTTTAATTTATTAGTGACATGGTTTTTAACAGGGCTGTGGCATGGAGCCAGTTGGAATTTTATTTTATGGGGATTATATTATGGGATATTGATTTTATTGGAACGTCTATTCTTGTCCCGTATATTGGATCGGCTTCCCAAGCTGATCCGGCATTTTTATACATTGGCCGCTGTTTTAATAGGCTGGGTCTTGTTTTACTTTACCGATACGTCCAGGCTTATCCAGATATTCCGCATTATGTTTGGATTAGAGAAAAATCCTTTGTGGGATTTCCATGTTCAGATTTCTTTGCTGAACAATATCTTTTGGATTTTACTGGCAGTCCTGTTCTGTGCTCCGATTGTAAAGCAAATAAAGGATTTTATTGGAAAACGGTTGGGAGCTGCTAATATTTCTTGCCTTTTGATTTTCCAAATTCCTTTCAATATTGCATTGTTAGTCCTGTGTACAGCGCAGCTGGTTGGACAAACTTATAATCCTTTCCTTTATTATAGATTTTGAGGTGGTAATTTGCGCAAACCATGGAAACAATTATACAGCCTTTACCGGTATCAGCCAGTAAAGCCTCAACAAGAAGTCAGAAAAAAAATTCCTGATCCGGAAGGGGAACAAGAACGGTTCTATGGCTTGATCCATATTAAATTATCCCCACAGCAGCTCCGGCGGCTCAGTTCCCTGAATATTTTATTTTTAACAGGGATTATAATAGCCTTATTCTTGGGGGCCCTTTTTTTGCCAAAGCCTACGAAATCAGAAATAGAAAAACGGGATTTGGCAAAAAAACCTTCCTTTTCTTTCGAGTCCCTTTTAAGCGGAAATCTGTCCCATGAAATAGAACTTTATTTTTCAGATACTTTTCCTTTTCGGGAATGGTTTGTATCACTTTCGGCTGTTATCAATGAAAGCAAAGGAATCCGTGTAGATGATGTACGTGTTGTTGCACCTTCTAATGATACAGATATGATTGCTGCGGAACCCATTACGCCAGATCCAATGGGATCTCCTCAGCAGGGCAATGAGGAACAGCAATTAGCGCTGTCCAATTTGGACCAAACACAGCAGACAAGCCCTGTTGACGAAAATGCAGAAGGCATTGTAAGTAATGGAACTTTTATTTGTCAGGGACGCGCCATGTCCCTCTATGGTGGAAGCCATGAAAGTGCGCGGCGATATGCTTCGGTTTTAAATCAATATGCTAACCTGCTTCCAGATGTACAAATCTATAATATGATCGTTCCAACGGCTGTGGAATTTTATCTTCCTCAAAAATATCAGTCCATGAGCCAATCCCAAAAAGAAGTAATTGACTTGATCTATGGCTCATTGAATCCATCTATTAAAAAAGTAGATGCTTATGATGCTTTAGCAGCACATACTAATGAATACCTCTATTTCCGTACCGATCACCATTGGACTGGACAAGGGGCATATTATGCTTATACTGCATTTTGTAAACAGGCAGGATTTTCACCCCTTTCTATGGATCAATTTGAAACACGACGTCTTGACAATTTTATTGGTACTTTATATGCACAAACTCCAGATCGTACTTTGCTGCAGGAACCGGATTATGTTGATTATTATATCTTTGACCAGCCATATACAGCAGTACGATATGATCGGGGAAATCCTTATAAACCTGTCCCTCATAATTTGTGGGGGGAATATGCAAAAAGTCCCAATAGTTATTCTGTCTTTTTGCAAGGTGATTTTCCTTTAATTGAAGTAGATACTGGAATTCATAATGGACGCAAAATTCTAGTTGTAAAAGAATCTTATGGAAACGCTTTTGCTCCATTTTTGATTAACCATTACGAAAAAGTCTATATTGTAGATGAACGTTATTTTGAACGTCCTTTGCTGGACTTTATCCACAAAGAGGGAATCCATGAATTATTATTTGCCAATAATGCTTTTGCAGTCTGTACGCCTTATCAGATTAGCTGTATTGAAAATTTGAAAAATGCTTATGTCATGTATACACCGCCTGTACAGAAAATCCCAGAAGTTTTGCCGCAGGAATCACTGGCTTCTGAGCCGGAAACGCCTGCGGATACAACAGCAGGACAATTTTCCGAAGGAAAACTCCAGTCTGAAGAACCATCTCCAACACAGGAAACGCTTCCTAAAAAACGGCGGGAAAGACCAGGAGCTTCTGGACTTCTGAAACCAAAGTCGGGGAGTCTGAAATGAGGGCAGGGAAGGGGAAATTTTGGAAAGCTTTAGGTTTGTTATGTATTTTCCTTTTTTTGGGGAGCTGTGAAAACGAAGTAAGCCAACAAGCAAAAAGACCTTCTCCCATACGTTCTATCCAGACGCTGCAATTTGAAGTGGATGCAGGACTTGAACAAAAATTTTTAGAACAGGCGCGCCTGTTTGCAAAAGATGTGGAACGGATCAGTAGAGGACATTTAATTGTTTCTGTCGTAGAAAAAAAGGAGGATACTCTGCCAGAATCAGAATATGATTTTGCTTATTTACAAAATCAACAGCTTGCTCAGTTTTCTCCATCTTTAAAAACTTTATCTCTGCCTTTTGTCTATAATGATATGAAACATTTGAGTTTAGCTTTAAATTCTCCGGATATAAGACAATTACTCCAAAAACAGCTAAATTCTCATGTATTTCCTTTAGCCGCACTGTCAAGAGGCGACGGATTATTTCTATCTATGGATGCTCCGCAAGGTGATTCCATAAATAGCAGCCGTTTGATGCCTCCTTATTTTCAAAACTTTACGATTGCCGTTTATGGAAAAAATCCGGAAATGATTTCTGTATTCCAAGGGCTTGGAATGTATACGGTTCCTTCTCCAGATGAAGACTTTCTGTCGGTATTAAATCAATATATTGTATCAGAAAATGTAACATATTTTATCAATGGAGTAGAAGTTACAAAAGAACAGATTTTAAAAAAGACAGAATTTCCCGATTCAGTCTATGCGATTGAAACATGGCATAATCTTTCTCCAGTTTGGTTTGTCGCGCAGAGTAAAACCTGGGAAAATCTATCTGGTTGGGAACAAGCTGTTATACAAGAAGCGACAGCTTATATGATTGCCAGATTTGAAGAAAGCAGCAACCGTTATCAAACTGTATGGGAAGGGGAAGCAGAAAAACGAAAAATTCATTTGGTTCAACTGGAACGGCAGGCATTAGCAGCGACTATATATGACTCCAGCAGTGGGTCTTCTCATTTTTTACTGCCGGAATATTTTGATAAAAAGTTATTTGACCTGATCCAAAATTACAGTTAAAAAATCGGAATAAAAAAAGAGGTGTGCCAAACAGCATACCTCTCTTTTTTATGTTCCTATTATTTAACTTTGATTGTTACCCAATCTTGTTTTTCATCGTATCGGGAGCTATCTGGAATAAATTTAAAACGGTAATCCCCTGTACGGCGGACTTTTTGACTGGTATTATTGTCTACCCATTTTACAGTCCCATCTACCGAATCGCCATCCCGATTTTTTGCAGTCACAGCATCTTTTAAATCAGGCAAAAGATCACGCAAAGTATTATTGGTGCTGTTTACTGTAATTGTATCTACCTTTAAACTAATGACAGAAGATGTAGTTGAGGAGGAATTATTGGAATTATTAGAAGAATTGGTAGAACCACTGCCGTGGTTAGAGCCAGAACCGCTTACATAAATTTTAATATCACCTTTGGCTGTTTCATAGCGATCATTATCTGGAATAAATTCATAACGATATGTTCCTGTAACAGTTAAACGGGTATCAGAAGAAATCCATTTTGCAGTTCCGCTTACCCGATTCCCATTGGAATTGTATGCGCGGACATTGCTTTGAAGCTCACTTTTCAGATCATATAAATATTCCCGATAATCCGCTTCTAATGTAAAGGATGCTAAAATAATTTCTCCGCCGCCTACGCCGCTGCTTTTACTGTTTAATTCAATTTTTACTGTGCCCCGTGCAGATTCATAGGAACTGTCATTGGGAACAAAAATAAAACTGTAACTTTGTCCAGATCGTACAGAAGTTGATGTATCACTGATCCATTCCGAACGGCCAGAAATTTGACGGTCTTTCTTATCATAAGCTACTACAGCTTCATCTAAAAAATCTTCTACATCACGAAGCCTTGCACTAGAGGCGCGGCTGTAAATGGTAGCAACATCTAACCATAAAGTATTTCTTTCTTCTTCGCTGGAGGATTTGCTGCTGTCTTTGTCATCGTCATCATCAATTTTAATGGTAGCTGTTCCACTAACTTCATCATATTGGGAACTATTGGGATAAAATGTATAATCATAGGTATTTCCGTTACGGACAGTAGTTGTATCTGAATTATCCCATTCTGCACTTCCAAGAATCCGGGTTCCATTGTCATCATAAATCCTTACTTTACTATTTAAAGACTGCCATAAGTCCCGAAGCCTGTCCCCAGATTCAGCAGATAAAGTGACATTCTTTGTTGTTGTTTTGGAGGAAGAAGATGTACGGGAACTGCTGCTGGAGGAGGAAGATTTAATACCTTTTCCTGACACAGAAGCTCCAGGTACAGAACTTACCTTATTAACAGTAGAACCACTGGCCGCTGTAAGCTTTGCCTGAGAAGAAGAAACTTTTGCAGTGGTAATTTTGGCTCCGGAAACAACAGAAACCCTTGCTCCAGATGAAATTGTCAATGTAGATACTTTGCCGCCAATGGTAACATTGTTTTTCGATTTAATTGCCATAGTTGTTACATTGGCACTACTTCCTAATGTTACTTTTACACTAGGATTTAAAGACTTATCTAATGTTAATGTGGGAATCGTACCTGTAATATCTAATGAAGTTTGATTTCCAAGATTAACACGAACATAGCGATTATCTGTTGTATGGTAGCATAACCCTAGCGTCCCTGCCGGAGCAGTAACAACAGTTATATTGCCATCCCGACTGGTATGTGTACCAACAGATTGGCCTCCTTTGAGAAAGCTGATAGATTTTCCTTGTACTTTGACACTATAATCTGTAGATGCTGCATTTATAACTACACCCACAGAACATAATACGGACACCACAGTCACAAGAACAAAAAATCGTCTTATGATGCCTTTCATAAATAAACTCCTTTCTACTACAATATATTTATGGTTAACATCCCTTACAGCCAGTAAGGAATTATCCATCTTGTTGCTTAAGCTGTTATAATGACGAAGCAATCGGTATATCGGCTTCCTTCCTTGGACTTTGCGTCCGTAAATCAGACTGATAGCCAGCTCCTCATTCGCAGCGTTCGTTTTATGCAGGTTGAACCGCCTTCGGTACGTTCGTGTCACACCACAGTAGATGGAATAGGCAATGAGTAAAACTGGTATTTATCCGTTGCAATAACCCAAAGGAGTGACAAATTTATGAACATGAACGCAGTTGGTATTGATGTTTCCAAAGGAAAAAGTATGGTTGCAATTCTCCGGCCTTATGGAGAAATTGTTTCTTCTCCTTTTGAAATTAAGCACACTTCCGGTAACATCCGATCCTTAATTGAGCACATCAAATCTATCAAAGGGGAATCTCGCATCGTTATGGAGCATACGGGGCGTTACTACGAACCGCTGGCTCGCGAGCTTTCTCTGGCAGGCTTTTTTGTAACTGCCGTAAATCCCAAGCTCATTAAAGATTACGGGGATAACTCTCTGCGTAAAGTAAAATCTGATAAAGCTGATGCTATAAAAATAGCCCGTTATACGCTGACAGTTGGACGGAATTGAAACAATATAGTCTTATGGATGAAATACGCAATCAGTTAAAGACTATGAACCGTCAGTTTGGCTTCTACATGAAACACAAAACAGCCATGAAGAATAACCTCATCGGCATCCTCGATCAGACTTACCCAGGTGTGAATACTTACTTCGATAGCCCTGCCCGTGAGGACGGCAGCCAAAAGTGGGTTGATTTTGCCGCTACATACTGGCATGTGGACTGTGTTCGTAAAATGTCATTAAACGCATTTTTCGACCATTATCAGAAATGGTGCAAACGCAGGAAGTACAATTTCAGTAAAGGCAAGGCTGAAGAAATCTATGGAGCTGCCAAGGAGCTTGTTACTGTACTTCCAAAAGATGATCTAACCAGGTTGATTGTGAAACAGGCAATCGAACAATTGAACACCGTTTCCAAGACCGTGGAAGAAATCCATACTCTGATGAATGAGACAGCCGCCAAGCTGCCGGAATATCCCGTTGTTATGGAGATGAAGGGAGTCGGTCCGTCTCTTGGACCTCAGCTTATGGCTGAGATCGGAGATGTCTCACGTTTCACTCACAAAGGCGCCATCACCGCATTTGCCGGCGTAGACCCGGGTGTTAATGAATCGGGTAGCTATGAACAAAAAAGTGTCCCGACTTCTAAACGAGGATCTTCTTCTCTTAGAAAAACCCTCTTTCAGGTTATGGATTGTCTATACATTTATAGATAA
>RAZJ01000001.1 GCA_003612625.1 bacterium 1XD42-1
ACGCCCTTTTTCGCCCAGCGGTTTATCCGAACATAGATCACGTGCCAATCTCCGTATTCTTTGGGCAAGCTCCTCCATTTGCACCCATTTTCCACTACGTATAGCACTGCATTCAATACGTCCAGGTTGCTGATTTTGGCTGGTTTCCGCTGTTTGGGAAAGCACTCTTTGATTTGCTCGTATTGCTCTTTCTTTATTTCTATTCTTTAATTATATCACAATCCAACTTATGTGAACACTACCTAGTTTAAAATTTTTTGATTCTTTTTTGATCCAATGTCATGGTATGTCACCCCTCTTTCATGGTATCTTTGTTTTGCCGGAAACATAAGGCAAAATAATTTACTTGATCGGAGGGGTTCTTTATTTTATGAAAGATTCCACACATATCACCAAACGCCGCCGCGATGCTGTCGATGCACTCTTTTCTGAAGACGGCTCCTTGGACGAAATCTTAATCCAAAGAGGGATTGCTCCAGGCGTTTTCCTTTCCTGGCTTGATGATCCTGCTTTCTCTCTGTACCTTCAGAAACAGGTTCAAGCCCGCGCTCAGGCTGCTGTCCTGTCTGCCTGGAAATCTTTGGCCCGCGGGGTGGAAAGGGGGGAATCTAATGCACTGAAGCTTTTCTTTGAGCTAAAAAACCGCCACACCGATGAAAAAAATGCTTTCGATATCCATATGGATGAGGAGTCCAGAAAGGCTGCTGCTTAATGGATGTTACCCTTTCCCCAAATCCAAAACAGGCACTTTTCTTTCGCGCCACTACCCGCTTCGTCGCTTACGGCGGCGCCAGAGGCGGCGGTAAAAGCTGGGCTGTCCGCCAAAAAGCTATGCTTATGGCCTTGCACTACCCCGGTATCCGCATCCTTTTGCTCCGCCGCTCTTTCCCTGAACTCCGGGAAAACCATATCCTCCCTTTGATGGCCCAGCTCCGGGGGATCGCCCAATATAAGGAAACGGATAAAGCTTTCCTCTTTCCCGGCGGTTCCCGCATCCGCTTCGGCTACTGTGACCGGGAAGCTGACATCCTCCAGTACCAGGGCCAGGAATATGATGTGATCTTCCTGGATGAAGCAACACAATTTACAGAGTTCCAATTCCAGGCCCTTACTGCCTGTCTCCGGGGTGCTAACCCTTTTCCAAAACGTTTCTATCTCACCTGCAATCCCGGCGGCGTAGGCCATCACTGGGTTAAACGGCTCTTTATTGACCGGCTCTATAAATCCGGCGAACTTCCCCAAGATTATACCTTCATCCCTGCCAGGGTTTATGATAATAAAAATTTGATGGAGCAGGACCCCGGTTATGTACAGATGCTCAAAAGTTTGCCTGCCGATCTCCGCAAAGCCTGGCTGGATGGCGATTGGAATATCTTCGCCGGTCAGTATTTCCCAGAATTCCGACAGGATTTACATGTTATTCAGCCGTTCCCTATCCCCGCCTGGTGGCGCCGCTACTTCGCTATGGATTATGGACTGGATATGCTGGCCGCTTACTGGATCGCTGTGGATCACTTCGGCCGCGCTTTCGTCTACCGGGAACTATATGAACCCGATCTTATCATTTCCCAGGCTGCACAACATATTTTACATAGAAACGGAGGTGAGTCTTTAGAGGCTTGGTATGCTCCCCCCGATTTGTGGAACCGCCGCCAGGATACCGGCCGCAGTGTGGCTGATATTTTCGCGGAATCCGGTATCCCTTTGGCCAAAGCCCAGAATAACCGCGTTCAGGGCTGGCTCGATCTCAAAGAATGGCTCAAGCCTGTCCGAGATGAATCCGGTTCCGAATCGGCTGCGCTGCGCTTCTTTTCCTGCTGTCCAAACCTCATTAAAAGTATCCCTGCTTTACAGGTCAGCAGCAAAAATCCCAGCGACTGTGCCACGGAACCCCACGAATTTACTCACGCCCCTGACGCTATCCGCTATTTCGTCGCCGGCCGCCCTTTGCCTGCTGCCGTACCCCTGGAGCCTGTACAAAACGGCTCCGCCCCCTTTGAAAACCAAATCCAGGATTTTTTGCAATTTGGAGGTTAAACCTTTATGCTCCCTTTCTTACAAAATCTTTTGAAAGCTTTCTGTCCCCCATCACTGGAGGACTTGAACCAGGCCCGGCAGGAGGCTGCCCGCTTCCAGGCTGCCTGGGAATCCGCCCAAAAAGAGGCTGCTGCCCTTTCAGAAAAAAATAATGCCCTCCTTTCCCGTATCGCTGCCCTGGAATCGGACCGCGCTTCCCAATGGAACTGTTTACTGGATTATTCCGGAAAGCCGCAATCCCCTGAAAAGGAGGTTGCCTAAATGGACGCTGGATCTCCTTCCCTTTCTCCGGAAAAAATTTGGGAGGAATATGAACGCGGCGTCAGCTATAACACCGATCTGGGCCTTTATGATACCGTCCGCCAAAATGAAAATTTCTTTATCGGAAAACAATGGGAAGGCGTCCTCGCTCCCGATCTGGACAAGCCTACTTTTAACATCCTGAAACGGGTGGTCAGCTATTTCATTTCTACCATCGCTTCCGATGACGTTTCTGCCCAGGTCAGCGCTTTCGGTGACGAAACCCCTTCTACCGAAGCTTTGCTCCGCGCCGTTTCTTCCGAATTTGACCGCGTGATCGAAAATAACCGGCTCAAAGCAAAAAACCGTGACTGCATCCGTGACGCTGCTGTGGATGGCGACGCCTGCCTTTATATTTGGTACGATCCTGACCGGGCCCAGGGTTCCTTCTCAACCGGCGAAATCGTTGCCGAAGTCATCGAAAATACAAATGTTTATTTCGGCAACCCTCAGGTCGAGGATATTCAGCGCCAGCCTTCTATTCTCATTGCCCGCAGAGTCATGCTGGAGGAGGCCAGAAAAGAAGCCCTCTCCTTTGGCGGCGATCCCGAATCTATCCATTCCGATGACGATCCCAATGGCATTAACCGCCAGCTGGAACACGGGAAAGTCACAACTTTGCTCCGCTTCTGGAAACAGGATGGTGTTGTATGGTTCTGCAAAGTATGCAAAAATGCTGTTCTGCGTCCCCCTGTTAAGCTGGGCTACAAATTGTATCCCCTGGCTTGGTGGTGCTGGGACCGGGTCAAAAATTGCTACCATGGACAAAGCTGCATTACCGGACTCATCCCAAACCAAATCTTTATTAACAAGCTTTACGCCATGTGCATGGAACATGTCAAAAAAATGGCTTTCCCTAAAATCGCTTACAACCGCGCTTTGCTCCCCGGAGGCTGGAGCAACCGCGCCGGTGAGGCTATCCCCGTGAATGGCGATCCAAACCTTGCCCTTTGCGCCAATTTAGGCGGCGCTGATATGAGCAACCAGGTCATTTCCCTCATCGAAAAAACCATCTCTTATACCAGAGATACTATGGGCGCTTCCGACGCCGCTTTGGGGAATATCCGCCCCGATAATACCAGCGCTATCATTGCTGTCCAGAAAAGTGCCCAGATGCCTCTGGAACTCCAACGCATGGCTTTCTATGATTTCGTCGAACAATATATCCGCATTTTTTTGGAAATTATGCGCGTCGATTACGGCCTCCGCTATGTCAATACTTCCAATCAGGAGGGGGAGTCTTTCCCGCAATTAACCGATTTCTCCCAGTTGGAATATTTACAGCTTAAACTGGATGTGGATGTGGGCGCCGGAAGCTTTTGGAGTGAACTCGCTCAGGTTCAGACCATGGATAACCTGCTCCAAAATGGCATCATTTCCGATCCCATTACCTACCTGGACAGCATCCCTGACGGCTATATCAAAAATAAAGCCAAAATGATTGCCAAACTCAAAGAACAACAAAATTTATCTCCTAATTCAACAAATGAATTCCAGGAAAGGTCGTGAAAGCTTTGGATCTTTGTCCCCAATGCGGCGCTGCTGTCGATGTTAAGCGCTGCGAAAATGATACCCTGCAATATATTTGCCGCAATCCCCAATGTTCCCAATTTGGACAAATCTTAACCGAACAGGAGGATCAAAATCCCAATGGATGATGCTTTTTCCCCTTCTGACAGCACTTTATCCGATACCGCCCAGTTTCAGGAGGCTTCCGATCCCACTCCTTCCGCTTTTGATGATACAGACCAAGATTTCGATCATCAGAATGGGGAGGATTGGGAAAATCCTCCGGAGGATGAGATTGACTCCCTGGAGCCAGATCCCCCTTCTGTAGAAATCAATGGGCAAGTGATGTCTGTGGAGGATTTGAACCGTTCCCTTTCCTTTGCCCAGCAGGCGGCTTCCGAAGTCTTGCAGCTCCGCCAGGAAACTGCCCTGCTCGACCAGTACGCCCAGCTTTCCGGCATGTCCCGTCAGCAGCTTCTTTCTGCTTTGAACAGCGATCTCCAAAATGCTTATATCCAGCAGGAAGCTCTGCGGCAGGGTCTGGAACCGGAGGCTTTCCGCCAGCATTTGCAGATCCAGCACCAGAAAAATTTAAGGCTGGCCCCTTACCGCGAACTCCTAGACCGATTCCCGCAGCTCCATGACCCCGCTAACCTGCCCCAGGAGGTCGCTGCCAGAATTCAACAGGGTATCCATCCCGTGGTGGCTTATCAGGACTATATCTTGTCCCAGCAGCAGGCTTCCCAGCAGATCCTCTCCCAGCAGCAGGCCCTCCGGGATAAATGTACCGGCAGCGCTTCCGGATTGGGAAACGGTGAAATGGACAGCGCTTTATCTGCTTTCCTTTCTGTCTTTAATGACTAAATTTTTTTGATAAAGGAGTGTTTCTCTTTTGGCTATTTATTTACATGATAAATTCGCCCCTAAAGTGGCTGAGGTTTTCGTCCGTGAATCTTTCGCTGACGGCAGGCTCAATGACCAGTACAGCTTCTCTGGCGCTAAAACAGTTAAAATTTCCACCATCGTTACAGTACCTTTGAACGATTACAACCGTCAGGGCCTTAACCGCTATGGCAGCCCTGAAGAAGTTCAGGATACCGTCCAAGAGCTTACCATGTCACAGGACAAAAGCTTTACCATGACCATTGATAAAGGAAATAATCTCGATCAGAATGGCACAAAAGGTGCCGCCAAGGTTCTGGCTTTGGAAATCAAAGAACGGGTCGTCCCGGAAAAAGATAAGTATACCTTCAGCCGCCTTGCCTCTATGGCCGGTTCTATTGTCGGCAACGCAACCCCTCTCTCAAAATCTAATATTTGTGAGCGTATTTCAGAGGGTACCCATGTTCTTGACGACGCCGAAGTTCCTGAAAGCGGCCGCACCCTTTTCGTTACGCCTGCTGTTTACAAGCTCCTCCGCTTATCCGATGAATTTATTAAGAATGAAGCCTTGGGCCGCAAGGCTTTGGCCAAAGGCCAGGTGGGGGAATATGACAATATGCCTGTTGTTAAAGTCATTTCCAGCCGCTTCCCTAAAAATGTAAACTTTATGATCGTTCATAAAAGCGCTGCCACTGCCCCCAGCAAAATCGCTGATACGAAAATACATACTGACCCTCCAGGTCTGTCCGGTAATCTGCTGGAAGGCCGCTTCTATTACGACTGCTTCGTAATCGGCGCGAAAGCCAACGGCATTTATGTGGAGGTGGATACCAGCTCCGGCAATGGCTCCGTTTTAACGGCTCCCTCACTCACTGCTGCCGGCGCTGTTACCGTCCCTTCCGGCTCTACCGTCAAATATACCCTGGACGGCTCCGATCCACGTTACAGTGCCAGCAGCATCCAGATTACTGCCAGCACTTCCGGGTTGGGCCAGGCCGGTGACGTTCTCAAGGCTTACGCTTTCCTCCCGGATGGCAGCGCTTTCCCTTCCCCTGTGGCCCAGGTTAACAGATCTTAAAAGGAGGCTTTCCCTTGCTCACTGTACGGGATATTCTAAATACTTCCTTGTCCCTTCTCTTTGAGTCGGAAGGTTCTGCCCCCGATTATATCATACAGGCCCCTGTCATCCTTTCCAGCATGGTCCCAGAAGTGTTTGACATCAATAATGAACTGCGGGCTTCCAAGGGTTTGCCACCCTTGGAAGTATGGCCCCAGTTTAAAAATTTAGATGATGAGATCCTTTTTGAACCCGAATTGTGCAGGGCCGCTTTGCCTTACGGGCTGGCTACCAACCTCCTTTTGGCTGACGAGGAAGATGCCAGAGCCATCAATTATAATGCGAAATATGCGGATGCTGTCAACCTCTGTATGCGTTTAATCCCAGAACCTATTTCTGATGTTTATCCTGTCCCATCCCTTGGAGGTGTTTCATGAAAGCGACCCATTTGCGCGCCCAAACCCCTCCCAGACAAACCGCTAAATATATTAAGCTCAAAGGCGTCGATATGAGCGCTGACCCTTCCCAGATCGGTCAGGACTTTTCTCCCTGGTGCCCCAACCTGATTTCCGATAACGGCGGCAATCCCGAAAAAAGACCGGGCTGGCGCACTGTCTTTACCTTAGACGGCCCTGTTAATGGCTTATGGCATGGCAGGATCGGCAGCGATCTCTATTTCTTCGCCCATGCCGGATCAAAACTCTATGCCTGGCGCCCCCTCGCTTCTGCCCCTTCTTCCGGTTCGGAGGCTTCCCAAGGGCTTCCGCCCGGATCTACCCCTCTCCTGATCCGCTCCGGCCTCCGCAACGGAAAAGGCAGCGGCTTCATTATGAACGAAAAATTCTGGCTCCTTACCGGCAGCGAATATATCGTTTATGGCTTGTTCAGCGATAATGAAGAAACAAATTCCTCTGCCAGCAAGGACGATATTCCCCCCGCAGATGAAGATAAACAAAATGACCTCTCCGCTAAAAAGCTCCGCTGTAAAAATGTTTCTGAAATCGCTTATGTCCCTACCGTCGTCATCGCCAGAAGCCCTACTGGAGGCGGCACTCCTTATGAAAATATTAACCTGCTGGGTGCCAAACAAAAAAACAGCTTCCTGACCACTTCGGCTACCGTTTACCAGCTTTCTGCTACCAACCTGAAAAGTGTCGACAAGGTGGTCTGCAATGATGCTGTGAAATCCCCCGGCACCGATTATACGGTCGATTTGGTAAAAGGAACTGTCACTTTTAAAACGGCTCCTCCCGCGCCCCCTGTCACAGGACGGGATAACCTCGTTATTACCTTCAGCAAGGAGTATGAAGGCTATGCCGGACGGATCCAAAAATGTACTATTGCTGCCGGCTATGGGTATGGCTCCAATGACCGCATTTTCTTTGCCGGAAATCCCGACCGCCGTAATACAGACTGGTTTTCCGGCCTCAATGACCCCAGTTATGTGGCTGACCTCAATTATTCCAAAGTTGGCGGTGAGGAAACCGCAATTATGGGATACCACAGGTTAGGCGAATTTTTAGCCGTCGTCAAAGAGGAAAACCAACAGGACAGTACCATTTTCCTTAGAAGCGCTCAGGTGGCTTCTTCCGGTTCTGCCAGCGCTGCTGCCGGAGCTGTGTTCCCCCTCCTCCAGGGCATTGCCGGCGTCGGCGCTGTCAGCCCTTATGCTTTCGCTACCCTCAAGGATGAACCCCTTTTCTTATCCCGCACCGGTATCTATGCAATCACTTCCAATGTGATTACTGCTGAACGCACCCTGCGGGGCCGCAGCTATTTCATTGATGCACAATTAACCAAAGAACCGGATCTCAAAAACGCTTGCAGCGTGGAATGGAACGGTTATTATGTTCTGGCTGTCAACAACAAAGCCTATATCCTGGACGGCAATTCCGTAAAAGAAAATACCCGCCAGTTCTCCAGCGATTACTGCTACCGCTGCTATCACTGGGATAATATCCCTGCCGTTGCTCTCATGGAGCATGATGGGGATTTATGGTTCGGGTCCGCAGATGGCCGGATCTGCCGCTTTAATACCGATATCAATGGCATTTACAAATATAATGACGACGGCAAGCCTATCGTTGCTCAATGGGCTACTAAAGCGGATGATGACGGCGACTTTATGCTCCGGAAAACTTTGATCAAAAAAGGAAGCGGCGTTATGATCAAGCCTTATATGCGTTCTTCTGTCCGCGTCCTTGTACGTTCCGATAAAGAATGTTTCCCTCGCTTGATCAAGTATTCTACTATGGATATTTGGAATTGGGAGGATATTGATTTTAACCGCTTGGAATTCAGCTCCAATGACGCACCAAGAGTTGTCCCCTTTAACACCAAAATTAAAAAATATATCACTTTGCAAATCATTGTGGAAAATAATGCCCTCAATGAAGGCTTCGGCGTTTACGGCATTATCAAACGCTATATCGTCGGCAATTATGTGAAATCTTAGAAAAAGGATGTGATGCTATGGCGCTGGCCAATAAAAAAATTACCGATTCTGTATTGCGGACCGGTGTTATCAGCGCCCCTGATAAGCTTACTGGTACTGCCGCCGAAAATAAAATGGTTTTCGACCGCCTGATCCGCAATATCGTTGCCCAATCCCTGAATCCCCTCATTGATGAGCTGGCTGGGGAAAACGGCGCTGCCGCTATCGGTTTCTCCGGCGGCAATTTAGGCATGTTCACTGCTGAAACCAAAAACCATATTGTCAGCAAGGATAACCCCCACGGCATTTCTGTAAAACAAATCGGCGCCGAAACCCCGGAGGGTGCTCAAAACAAAGTCAATGAGGCTTTACTCTCCCATCAGAAAGATGTCAAGGCCCATGCAAGTATCCTTTCCGCCATCGTTCAGGAAGCTGTAAACCTGCATACCAGCCAGCAATATCGCGGCACCCTTTTAGTGACCATCCCTGTTTCCCTATGGCACCAGGCACAGGATAATGTTCCCGGGTTCCCTTATATATGTGATGTTCCTGCAAAAGTCAATGACACCGATTCCCCCAATGGCGCCTGCCTCCCCGGCTTCTATGACATTGCCGGAACTGCCGGTATGGCCAGCGGCTGCCAGACTTTTAACGGCTTCCTCCGGTTCTTTGCCAAACGTATCCCAACTGCTGAAATCCAAGCCTGGGTCGCTTTATACCGGGCTTGGGACGGCAGCAGCCAGGCCGCTGGCATCCCTTTGGGCAAAGGCTTGGAAATTAACCCCCAGGGCGCCCTGGAATTGGACGGTTCTGTCGCGACACAAGAAGATTTTGCCGACGAGGAGGAGGTTTCCCATGCCGTAGGGCAGATTTTTCAAGAGCCTGATCCATTAACCATTCATTTATAAGTTCTTTTTAGGAGGATTTTTATTATGGGAAAAAATTTAGTTACCAGAGATACCATTGTCAATCTGGCAAAACAAATTAAAGCCAATTTTACCTCGAAAACTGCTTTTGCCCAAATGGAACAAAATGTGAATTCCGCCTTTAAAAGCGGCGAAATTGTCGGTTCTACTATAAACCTTTATACCGCTTCCGATAAATCCGGTACCCCCGCTTTTTCTTTCGATTTCCCGGAACAGCTTTCCATTGAGGACTACACCGAAGAAGAAATTGCCCAGCTTTTTGCGGACTCCAACTCGGACAACCCTGCCGCGGAAACCCAAAATCCATAATAAAGGAGGTTCGGCTGGATGGCCAGAAAATATAAACTGCTTTTGGATTCCGGTCTGTCCTTCTTATGCCAGCATATCAAACAAATCCGCTTAAAAGCGGATTTGGCTGGTACTGCTGTTTCCCAACTGGCTGACGCTTTCGATTCCAGTTTGGACGAAATCCAGAACCATTTATCTCAAAAACAGTCCTCTATATTAAAACAAAATTTTATTATCCCTGCCGAGGGATGGAGTACCGATGCTTCTGTTCCGGAATATCCCGCTTTCTTAGATATTGCCGTCCCCGATTTATCCGATCAGGATTATGTTTCGGTGACTGCCCTCCCCCAATCCTTTCAAACCGCTCTCTCGGCCCGTTTTGCCCCTGTCCAAAGCTTATCCGGCAAATTCCGCCTCCGGGCTGAAGCTGCCCCTGCTCAGGCTATTGATGCTATCTATATTGTCGCTAAAGGAGGTTGATTCTTTAAAATGTATGGTCCTTTTAGTCCAACCGGCTCCAAAGGTGTTTCTACCGAATTTACCCAGGCTGCTGACCGCGCAAATATTGCCAGCGGCGAATCCTTCGAAACGATTTTAGGGAAAATGGCAAAATGGTATACCGATTTAAAGCCTGTCGCCTGGGATGGCGTCGAGGCTTCGGATAACCTCTTATTTAAACCCGAGGTCAATGACCGCCTTTCCAGATGTTTCATGAACTCTGAAAAAATGGGAGTCTGCCGCCGCTTCGGCCCCATCGCTGTTTTCGGCTTTCAAACGAGGGTCCAGCGTATCGCCAGCAGTTCCAATTCTGCCAGCCCTGAAATCGCTGTATTAAGCGGTTTCGCCTTATCCAATGCCTATCTCTTTGGACTCCTTGCCTATATGCCCAGCAATCCTACAAACTACAATAAAAATCCAAACGATATGCGTAAAATAAAATGCTGGCCTATGATCAATCTTGCCCGGTCTGCTATGACAGTTCTCGTCAACAGCAGCGGCGAAGCTTTAACCGAAAACCTTTTATCCGATGGCTACTACTTTGGTCAAGGCGTCATCTTATACCGCTGATTGGAGGTTCTTTCTTATGCGCTCTCTGTTTCCTGACTGCCTCAATACTGCAAAAACTTTCTTACTGGCTGCTGCCGCTTCCTTAGGCGGCTCCGTCTTGGCCGCTTTCGGCGGCGCTGATGTGTGGCTTTCTGCCCTCGCCTGCACCATGGGGGCTGATTACTTAACAGGTTTGCTCCTTGCTTTGGTTTGGAAACGCAGCCCCAAAACAGAAAATGGTGCTGCCAGCTCCCAGGCCGGCCTAAAGGGCCTTTTTAAAAAAGGCGCTATGTTCCTCACTGTCCTTGTGGCCCATCAACTGGATTTGGCTTTCAGCTTAAATTACCTGCGCGGCGCCGTTATTATGGCCTTTTTAGCCAACGAACTCCTCTCTTTAGCCGAAAATCTCGGCCTTATGGGGATTCCCTGGCCTTCCGTTATGCAGAATGCCATTGAACTTTTAACCGCAAAGGAGGAATCTCAACCCCATGCTGACCGTTTCCAAAGGCATTGATATTTCCAGCCATCAAGGGGATATTGATTTTTTAAAAGTTAAAAATGCCGGCTGTTCTTATGTCATTATTAAAGCCGGCCAGGGTTTTCGGGCTATGGATACCTTCCGGCAAAAATATCTTCCTGCTGTCCTCGCCGCCGGTTTGGACTGGGGCGCTTACTGGTGGAGTGATGCTGTCACCGTTTCAGAAGCCAGACAGGAGGCTGTGGCGTTTTTACAGGCTTTAAAAGGTTTAAAGCCTGCCTACCCTGTCTATATGGATCAGGAATATGACAGCCCCTGTGGAAAATGGGGGGCTGTTAAAAATAAACAGCTCCGCACCGATATGATCAAAGCTTTCTTAGATACCCTCCAAAATGCCGGTTATTATGCCGCTCTTTACAGCTCCACCGACTGGCTGCAAAATTGGGTTTTCGACTGCCAGTTATCCCAATACGATAAATGGGTGGCCCAATATGCTTCCAAATGTACCTATCAGGGTGATTATGGCATGTGGCAGCATCATGGCAATATTCCAGGCTTTATCGGGCACTGTGACGGTATTTCGACTCCGGTGGATCTCAATGACTGCTACCGGGACTATCCAAAAATTATCAAAGATAATCTCCTCAATGGCTGGTCAAGGGCTGATTTACAGGACAAATCTCCTTCCATCTCCTGGCTCCAGGCCTGCCAGATCTTAAAAGCCGCAGGCATCTCCACAATTACACTTTAAAGGAGGCTCCTCTCTCTTATGGGTTTACTAAACAGCAGAAGTTCCAGCAGCTCCAGCAGTTCCCGGTCCAGTTCCAAATCTTCCTCCAGTTACCGATCCAGTTCCAGCTCTTCTAAAAAAGTTTCCGGCGTTAAACTTTCTATCTCCGGTTCCAGTTCCAGCCGAAGCCCTTCTTCCTCTTCCAGCTCAAAAAAAGTTACAAGTTCCTCTGCCAAATCTTCTTCCAGCTCCGGCATTTTAAAGGGTTCCTCCAGCTATTCCCCGAAACCTTCCAGCAGCAGCTCCGGTATCTTAAAGCCGGTTTCCGGCTCCTCATCTTCTAAAACTTCCGGCAGCTATTCCGGCATCCTAAAGCCGCCTTCCAGCTCCAGTTCTTCCTCCGGCATTTTAAAGACTCCTGTTTCAAATAAGGTTTCGTCCGGAACCTTGAAGCCTTCTGGCTCCTCTGTTTTGAACCTTCCTTCAACTGCCAACAAAGTTACGGGAACGTTACAAAATGCCTGGGACGTCCCCCGCCGGGATGCTATCCCTGGCTTTTCCGGAATCTATACCCCTGACAGCCCCGGCTTAATCAAAAGCTATAACGGCGGCAAGCTGGGCAAAGACGGGATTGTCCGTTACCCCAACGGCGTCAATGTGGATAAAGCCCATGCTGCCCGCTCCCAAGCCTTTTTTGATGTTGCCTATGGGGACAGCACAAGCGGAAGATCCGATATGGCAGCTTTATATGGGGATGATTATATCAATGAAGTCCGCCGCCTGTCCAATATGAAAACCGGTGATCTTTCCTGGGCTGAACTGCCGGCCAGCCAGCGTCCTACCCAGTCCGGCGCTTCGTCCAACCGTATTCCTGTGGATGATGGCGAATTTTTTCCTTCCAGCGGCGGTTCCTTTGGCGGCGATTTGGACAGCATCCTTTCCGGTATGGGCTCCTCCGGCGGAAATGCCAACGGCTATGACAACGGTTATCTCAAGGATTATCTGGAGGCCATTGAGGAATCAAAAAACGCCAGCGCTGACGCCCTCCGCAAGCAGATTGAACAGGGCCTTGCCCAGCTCAACAGCCAGAAAAATTCCATCAATGATAATTTCGCCAATGCTGCCCAGCAAAATTACATCAATGCCATGTTAAATCAAAGGGATCTTCCCCAGCTTATGGCTGCCCAGGGCTTAAACGGCGGCGCTACCGAAAGCGCCAATTTAGCGTTGATGACCAATTACCAGGATAATCAAAACAATTTAGCACAAACCCACAGTCAGAATCTCGCCCAGATTGCACAGGAAATTGCTGACCTTTATGCAACCGGCAACATCAACTTATCAAATTTAGAAGCTGCTTATGGGAAGGAAACGGCAAAAGCCATTTTGGATGCAGGCAAACAGGCTGCTGATTTACAGTCCCAAAAGGATATGGCTGTTTTTAAAGCCCGTATCCAGGCTATCCTTTCCCAGGCAAACCAGCAATGGCAGGCCCAGCAGGATGCTGCCAACAGGCAATGGCAGGCACAATATAATCAGGATCAGGCCAATCGGGAATATGACCTCTGGCTTAAAAAATTACAGGCTCAACAAGCCTGATCTTTTCAACAAAGAAAGCGGATCCAACAGGATCCGCTTTCTTTTTCTCTTGACGGATTTTCTGAAAAAGCGTATCATACAGAAATATAAAAAAAGCGGGTATGCCGCAAACCGATTCCAGAAACCGGATTGGGGACATACCCGTTAAACAAGCTTCCGAAAAATTCATTCGGGAAAGATTCAGAAGCCAGGAGAGATAATGGGCCGTTCGCTTACGCGTTACCCTTTCAAGAAGTTAAGGAGAGACTTGAGAGGAGTCGTAATCCTTGTGCTTATTATACAGCTTTAACTCTAAGGAAATCCATCTAATAAAATTACAAATTGATTACAAACCGGTAACAACCAGCCTGACGCCCCTTTTTTCCCTTCCATAAAAAGAGAACGGATAATTTAAAAAAATGCTATACTTATTTACTGGGAAATGCTATAATAAGAACTCATAGCTTGGTAAGGATTTGAAGAAAAATATCCTCTCCTCTGGTGTGGAAAGAAATGAAAAAATACAGTAAAGGAGGAAATCTGAATGATGTACCGCAATGTTTTTGACAGCCATGTACATTCCGATAATTCATTTGACGCCCATCATTCTGTTATGTTTTTATGTGAAACCGCAATCGAAAAAGGGCTTGCCGGATTGTGTATTACCGATCACTGTGAAATGCGGGAGTATGTCCAGGAAGAATATACCCGCTGTATCGATCAATCTGTTTTTGACGCGGAAAAAGCTGCCTGTGTTTTTAATGGCAGGCTTTCTGTTATGGCTGGAATTGAATTATCTGATATATTTTATGACGAAGCTTTAACTGAAAGTGTGCTGGCTTCCCATCATTTCGATTTTGTGCTGGCTTCCCAGCATAATGCTTCCAATGGTGAGGACATCTATTACACCCATTTTCAAGAATGGTCTTCCGACGAGATCCATCAATACTTAACTTTTTATTTTGAATACTTAGCAAGGATTGCCAAATGGAACCAGTATGATGTATTGGCCCATCTTACCTATCCTTTACGGTATATTACCGGAAACTGCAGCATCCCCATAGACCTGAAAAAATATGCAGATATTATTGAAGATACCTTGAAAACCGTGGCCCAAAACGGAAAAGGCATTGAAATCAATACTTCTTCCTTAGATGACGGAATCAAAGATTTCTGCCCGCCTTTTTCCATTATCCGCCGTTTCCGGGAGCTGGGCGGGGAATATATTACCATCGGTTCCGATGCCCATGCCGCAGAAAATATCGGACGGGGAATCGAAAAAGCAATGGAAACCATGGTTTCAAATGGCTTCACCCATGTTACCTTTTACAAACAGCGCCATCCGCTTTTGTTTGCCATAGAATCCATTGGGTAAACTATTTACAAAAATAGGAGATGAGGGAAAATGAAAGAATTGAATCATGAAAAATTACTCCGCTTATTGGCAGATAACGGAAAATTAACCCACGCACAATTAGCCGTTATGCTGGACAGCACCGAAGATGAAGTCGCTGCCTGTATTGCAGATTTTGAAAAGCGCGGCATTATCAAAGGTTATAAAACAGTAATCGACTGGGAAAAAACCGGTCGTGATGATCTGGTCAGCGCACGAATTGAAATTAAGGTCATTCCCAAAGGTACGATGGGCTTTGAAGAAATTGCTTATACTATTTCCCAGTTTCCCGAAGTGGAAACCTGTTACCTGATGAGCGGCGGATATGATATTGCTTTAACCATCAGCGGCAAAAGCTTTAAAGATATTGCCCTGTTCGTAGCCCACCGTTTAGCTCCCTTAGAACCTGTCCAGTCAACCGCAACCCATTTTGTATTGAAAAAATATAAACAGCGGGGTATTCTAATGACAGATGAGGCTGAAGATGAAAGGGAGGCTGCCTGCTTATGAACTATGAAAAGATCATGAGCCGGACGGTCCAGGAAATTAAACCTTCCGGAATCCGCCGTTTTTTTGATTTAGCAGCCGATATGAAAGATGTGATTTCCTTAGGGGTCGGGGAGCCGGATTTCAAAACCCCCTGGACCATCCGCCGGGCTGGTATTGAAAGCCTGGAAAAGGGGCATACTTGGTATACCGCAAATGCTGGGCTGATCAGCCTCCGCCAGGAGGTTGCCGCTTATTTGGATCGGCGGTTCCAGCTCCAATATGATCCCCAGAAAGAAATTTTTATTACTGTGGGCGGCTCGGAAGCCATTGACGGCGCCATCCGTACATTAGTCGATCCGGGAGATGAAGTGCTGATTCCGGAACCTTCCTTTGTATGTTATACCCCCATCACCCAGTTGGCCCACGGTATCCCGGTGCCTATCTGCACCAGGGCAGAAGACAGCTTCCGCCTGACGCCGGAAGCCCTCCGATCCGCCATTACGCCAAAAACAAAGCTGCTGGTACTGCCTTTCCCCAATAACCCCACTGGCGCTGTTATGCGTAGGGAACATCTGGAAGCCATTGCCCAGGTGCTGCGGGGTACAGAAATCATGGTTCTTTCTGACGAAATTTATGCGGAGCTGACCTACGGAGGGGATCATGTATCTTTTGCTTCCATTGACGGGATGCGGGAACGGACTGTTGTGATCAATGGCTTTTCAAAAGCTTTTGCTATGACCGGATGGCGGCTGGGGTATGCCGCCGCGCCAGCTCCCATTACCAAACAAATGATTAAAGTCCACCAGTTTGCCATTATGAGCGCCCCCACTACCAGCCAGTATGCCGCTGTTCAGGCTCTGCGGGAATGCAGCGGTGAAGTGGAAGCCATGCGGGATCAATACGATATGCGCCGCAGACTGCTGGTAGACGGGCTAAACCGGTTAGGTCTGACCTGCTTTGAGCCGGAAGGCGCTTTTTATGTATTCCCTTCCATCCGCAAAACAGGCATGAAAAGTTTAGAATTTTGTGAGACCCTGCTGAAAGAAGAAAGGGTCGCAGTTGTGCCAGGAGATGCCTTTGGAAATTCCGGAGAAGGCTTTGTCCGGATTTCCTATTCCTATTCCATCAACCATTTAATGGAATCTTTGAAACGGATTGGCAGCTTTATGGAACGCCACAATCAGAATTAGGGAACCAGACAAAGGGGAGGGATGATAAATGCCTTTAGATGGTGTTTTCCTAAACCAGCTCACAAAAGAAATTTCAGACAGCGTTACGGGAGGACGGGTGGATAAAATCCATCAGCCGGCCCGTGAAACCATTGTTCTTTCCATTCGGGCCAAAGGCGGCAACCATAAGCTTTTGTTTTGTGCTTCCGCTTCCAACCCCCGGGTTCATTTTACTTCCCTGCCGCAGGATAACCCCAAAAGCCCGCCTATGTTCTGTATGCTTATGCGCAAACATTTGACAGGGGCAAAATTACTGGAAGTCCAGCAGTTGGGTCTGGACCGGGTTCTCCATTTGAAATTTGAAACGGCCAACGAACTGGGAGATCGGGTTGTCCTGACCTTAGCGGCAGAAATTATGGGCCGCCGCAGCAATGTGATTTTAGTGGATCAGGATGGCCGGATTATTGATTCCATTAAACGGGTAACAGAAGAAATGAGCCGGGTACGGCCTGTGCTGCCGGGAATGCGTTATACCTTAGCCCCTGCTCCGGATCGGCTGGATATTTTTACGGCATCCCCTTCCGAAATCTTAAACCGGGTCAAGCAAATCCCTGACGAGCTTTCCAAAGCCCTTGGAAAAGCCCTAGAAGGGGTCAGCCCTTTGATCTGCCGGGAAATTACTTATCATGTTCTCCGGGATAACAGCATTCAAGGGGACCGCCTCAATGAAGAACAGGAAACCCGGTTAAAATTTTATTTGTCCCGCTTATCCGATCAGCTCAACCAGGGGGAAGCTGCACCCGTTATGCTGCTGGATTCCGCAGGGAAGCCAAAAGATTTTTCTTATATGGACATCCACCAGTACGGCCATATGATGGTAGGGCGCACCTACGATTCATACAGCGAAATGCTGGATACGTTTTACAGCGAAAGGGACCGGATTGATAAAGTCCACCAGCGCAGTGCGGATCTGTTTAAGCTGCTGGTGAATCTGAACGACCGCCTTTCCCGAAAATTAGCGGCCCAGCGGGAAGAATTAAAAGCTTCCACGGAACGGGACAAGCTGAAAATGTACGGCGATTTATTGAGCAGCAATTTACACCTGCTCCACAAAGGAATGGAATCTGCCACCGTAGAAAACTATTATGAAAACGGGGCCTTAGTTGAAATCCCCTTGGACGCCATGTATACGCCTGTACAAAATGCCCAGAAATATTATACAGCCTACCGCAAAGCCGATACCGCAGAAAAAAAATTGCGGGCTTTGATCGAACAGGGAGAAGCGGAATTAGCTTATTTGGATACGGTTTTTGATGAATTGAGCCGGGCTTCTTTAGAAAGCGAATTAACTGCAATCCGGACGGAACTGGCCGGACAGGGCTACATCCGCAAGAATACCCGCCGGGGCATGAAAGAAGAAAAATTAAGCCCTTTGCGTTATGTTTCTGACGATGGGTTTACCATTTACTGCGGCCGGAACAATTTACAAAATGAAAAGCTGACCTTAAAGGACAGCCGGAAAAGTGATATTTGGTTCCACACCCAGAAGATCCCCGGTTCCCATGTAGTAATCGTATCCCAGGGCCAGTCCGTACCCAGCCGCACACTGGAACAGGCGGCTGTCATTGCGGCTTACCATTCCAAGGGCCGGGAAGCCGGAAAAGTTGCCGTAGATTATACCGAAATCCGCAACGTATGGAAACATCCTTCCGGAAAACCGGGGCTTGTTTTATATGAGCCTTATACAACCGCCATTGTGGAAGCAGATGAAGCCCTGGTAGGACGTCTGGCCCGCAGCGTATAGCCTGGCAGCCTGCGAAACTTCGGGAAAATTGCGGAAAAAAGAAAGTTCCGGAAGAAAGTACCTTTAAAATCCCTGGAACATCTTGCATTTTTTTCCCTATTCGTATATGATAAGGACAAATTCACCGGAAGGGATGCAAGAAAATGACGTTTCATGAAATTGTGGACAAGGTTAGAGAAAAATTTTCTACTGCTGATGTCACAGGGATTCCAGGAAAAATGGCTGCCCAGTTCAATCTGACGGGAGAAGGCGAAGGCGCTTTTTATGCCGAAGTGAAGGACGGGAAGCTTAGTATTGAACCTTATGAATATTATGACAGGGATGTACTGATTACCATATCAGGCGATAACCTGTTAAAAATGCTGGACGGGAAATTGAACCCCATAACAGCTTATACTATGGGGAAGCTCCGTGTACAAGGCAATTTGGATGCGGCGCTGGAAATTGTTAAATTTATGTGATGGCACAGAAGGACAAGCCTCCCCAACTCACGATGCTGGAAGCCAAAGGCATTTTTGCCCGGGATTGTTTCCGGTTCCAGGATCAGCCGGAAGTTTATTACTGCATTACCCGGAATAAACGGTTTGTAGGCTTAAACGGGGAAGAAATGCCCCTGTCCGAAGATGATATTTGGGAACGGTATGACATTATTGAAAAAATCAGCCGGGCCGCCTTTGCCCAGGCCCAGTCTGAATACCGGGACCGGCTCTGGCAGGCAAGAGGTCAGCCAAATACTTTGGAGCTGGCTTCCCTGGCCCCTGCTTTTTTAGATGCTTACTGCAACCATTATGAAGACCGGAAATGGCAGGCTGTTTGCCGTTATGAAGAAGAAACGTTGCGGCGTTTACTGGATTTATCCATGGAAACCTTGTTCCCCCATGAGGCAGGTACTTACCGGGACAGGCAAAGAACATACCAGCAAATGTACCGTGATTTGGTATTGGCAAAAGCTGCCCAGGCTGCCGGCTAAAAGATGCTTTTCAAATGCCTGGTCCATAGGGATTCTTATGGGCCGGGTATTCTTTTTCCCAGGCTGAATCCCATAAAATTCCATAGTTTGTTAAAAAAATTTCAATATCTGCCCTGAAACACGTTGCATTAAAGGTCAGAATATGGTACACTAAATCGGGTAATTCAAAAGGGATAGGCTTTTTTACAGTCTGTTTCCCCGGTTTTGTTTTTAAAATTATTTTAATAAAGGTTAGGTGAGTGTCCTATGGATTTAAGCAGTTTCAGCACACCTGAAATTGCCGTGGCAATGGTGTTCACCGGTCTGGTGGTCGTATTCTGTGCATTGGTAGGATTATGGTTTATTGTCGCCTTGTTTGGCAAAGCTTTTGAAGCTTTCCAAAATAAGCCAAAGCCTTCGGCACCTGCGGCCCCTCCTGCACCAAAAGCGGCTCCTCCTGCGGCCCCGGCTGCAAAAGCCCCTATGAAAATTGAACAAGGGATTGGAGACGAAACCGTCGCGGCGATTGTAGCAGCCATTACAGCAATGACTGGCGGTAAAGCTGTTATCCGCAGTGTGAAACGTTCCCGGGAAGCCCGTTCAAACTGGGCCCAGGCTGGCGTGGTACAGAATACCCAGCCGTTCTGATACCGGATGCTGTCTGGAAAGCGGATTGAACCAACATAAATCATAGGAAAGGATTGAAACTATGTTTGAAATTTTTTCCCAGGCTGTGGAAACATTAGCTTCAAAATCGGGTTTTGTAACAATCTTTCAGGACCCCCGCCAACTGGTGATGATTTTAGTTTCATTTGTTCTGTTGTATCTGGCCATTGGCAGAGGGTTTGAGCCATTGCTATTGCTTCCAATTGCTTTTGGGATGCTTTTAACCAATATCCCCGGTGCGGGATTGTACCATACGGAAATTTTTATCAATGAGACACAACATATTGACTGGGAACTGTTGTCTACCAGCGGAGGCTTATTGGACTACCTGTATCTGGGGGTAAAATTAGGGATTTATCCGCCGCTGATCTTCTTAGGCGTAGGCGCTATGACAGATTTTGGTCCCCTGATCGCAAATCCAAAGAGCTTTATTATGGGTGCTGCCGCCCAGTTAGGTATTTTTATTGCTTTCTGCGGCGCGTTGCTGTTAGGCTTCTCCCCTTCCGAAGCCGGTTCCATTGGCATTATCGGCGGTGCAGACGGCCCGACCGCTATCTTTACAACAACGCAGCTTGCTCCCTGGCTGTTAGGTTCCATTGCTATTGCTGCTTATTCTTATATGGCTCTGGTGCCCATTATCCAGCCTCCCATTATGAAGGCTTTAACAACTCCAAAAGCCCGTGCAGTCCGGATGGAACAGCTTCGCCCTGTTTCTAAACTGGAAAAAATCGTATTCCCAATCTTAGTTACAATCGTTGTTTCCTTCTTAGTGCCGGATACCACACCGCTGATTGGTATGTTAATGTTAGGAAATCTGTTTAAGGAAAGCGGCGTTGCCGATCGTCTGTGCAAAACTGCTCAAAATGAGCTGATGAATATTGTTACCATTTTCTTAGGCGTTACCGTTGGCGCAACCGCAACAGGTGCCAACTTCCTGACCTGGAGCACCATTAAAATCGTTGTTATGGGCCTGGCAGCTTTCTGCTTCGGCACAATGGGCGGTGTCCTGTTAGGCGATTTGATGTATGTCCTTTCCGGCGGGAAAATCAATCCTTTGATCGGTTCCGCAGGTGTTTCTGCCGTACCAATGGCCGCCCGTGTTTCCCAAAAAGTCGGCCAGAAAGAAAATCCCAGCAACTTCTTACTGATGCATGCCATGGGCCCGAATGTAGCTGGCGTTATTGGTTCAGCCGTAGCAGCAGGTGTTTTGCTGTCCATTCTGCCTCATGTTTAAAAATATGTTCTGTCAGTAAAAGCGAGCCGCCGCACCCCAGTGCGGCGGCTTGTATCTTTATATAAGGAGTACCATATTATGACAATTCAAGAGCGTTTCCTTATGGCACGCCGTCAAATTATTGATGATTTCTTTGCCCGGATGAATCCTATGCAGCGGAAAGCTGTTTATGAAATAGAAGGGCCTGTATTGATTTTGGCAGGCGCCGGCAGCGGCAAAACTACTGTGATTATCAACCGGATTGCAAATATGATCCAGTTTGGGGACGCCTATAACAGTGAGCATGTGCCGGATACCATTACAGAAGATGATGTCAGCTTCTTAGAAGAATATATCCAGGGGGATAACTGGGAAATGGAACAGGCATTTCAACTGATCCGCAACCGTCCGGTAATGCCCTGGAATATTTTAGCCATTACATTTACCAATAAAGCTGCCGGGGAATTGCGGGAACGCCTTGCTGCCATGCTGGGGGAAACCGGAGCCCAGGTAAATGCTTCTACTTTCCATTCCTGCTGTGCCCGTATTTTACGCCGGGAAATTGAAGCGCTGGGGTATGGGAAATCTTTTACGATTTATGATACAGATGATTCCCTCCGTGTCATTAAAGCTGTGTTAAAATCCCTGAACCTTTCAGAAAAACAATTTTCTCCGAAAAGCATTTTAGCTGCCATGGGACGGGCCAAGGATAATCTTTTAACGCCGGCAGAATATGCAGCTCAGGCAGGCCAGGACTATCTGCTGCAAGTGATTTCAAAAGTATATACCCAGTACCAGAAAGAATTAAAATCTGCCAATGCGGTGGATTTTGATGACATTATTATGCTGACAGTACAGCTTTTCCAGCAATTCCCGGAAATATTAAATTATTACCGGAACCGGTTCCGGTATATTATGGTAGACGAATACCAGGATACCAACCATGCCCAGTTTGAACTGGTACGGCTTCTTTCTTCGGAAAGCAAAAATTTATGTGTCGTTGGGGATGATGACCAGAGTATCTATAAGTTCCGGGGAGCAACCATTGAAAATATTTTGCAGTTTGAAGATACGTTTCCTGGCACACGGGTTATCCGTTTGGAGCAAAATTACCGCAGTACCGAAACCATTTTAAATATTGCCAATGCCGTTATCAGCCATAATACAAAACGGAAAGGAAAAACTTTATGGACTGAAAATGGCCAGGGTGAAAAAATGTATGTTTACCGGGCCGTCAATGAACACGGGGAAGCCCGCTTTATCTGTGAAACCATTACAAAGAACCATGCAAAAGGCTGCGCCTATAAAGATCATGTGGTTTTATACCGGATGAACGCACAATCTCAGGTTTTGGAGCAGGAGCTGATCCGCCAGGAAATTCCTTACCGGCTGATAGGCGGAATCCGTTTCTATGATCGCAAGGAAATCCGGGATGTAATTGCATATTTAAGCGTTTTAAACAACCCAGCCGATACCTTACGTTTACGCCGGATCATCAATGAACCAAAGCGCAAAATTGGCGACAGCACTTTAAATTTAGTATTGGAAACAGCCGCAGCTTTAGGAATTACTGCTTTTGAAGTATTGGAACACGCAAAAGATTATCCTGCCCTGGAACGGCGGGCTTCTGATTTGGAAGGCTTTGCAGCCTTAATGCGGGAACTGATGGAAGCGGCAGATACCATCCCATTGGAAGCCCTGCTGGATCAGCTTTTGGAAAAAACAGGTTACTTAACCATGCTGAAAGGGGAAGGCTTAGAAGGTTACGGACGGATTGAAAACGTAGAAGAATTAAAGTCTACTATGAACCGCTACGAAGAAGCCAACCCGGAAAGCAGTTTAGCCGGATTCTTAGAGGAAATCTCTTTATATACGGATATTGACCGTTATGACGCTTCCGCAGATGCCGTTGTTTTAATGACCATGCACGCAGCCAAGGGATTGGAATTTGATACTGTATTTGTTGCCGGCATGGAAGACGGCATTTTCCCCGGGGCCCAGTCTATTTATGAGCCGGAACTGCTGGAAGAAGAACGGCGGCTTGCTTATGTTTCCTTAACCCGGGCAAGGAAACAGCTTTACCTTTCCAATGCGGCTTTGCGGATGATGTTTGGCCAGACCATGCGCAACCGGCCTTCCCTGTTTTTAAAAGAAATCCCTCAGGAGCTTTATGAAATGGAGGATGCCACCGTAACCCGCCGGATGCAAAGTCATGAAATCGAAGCGAAAAAGAAGAAAAAACCGCAATTTGACAAAAAAATGGGGATTGGCCAGGCCCAGCGTTCCACAGAAGTTTATCAGGCTGGAGATCATGTTTATCACGGGAAATTTGGGGAAGGCTTGATTTTATCCTGTACACCAATGGGAAATGACCAGCTTTTAGAAATTTCCTTTGGGGAGCACGGGGTAAAAAAGCTGATGGCAGCGTTTGCCCCCTTAAAGAAACAATAAATCGTTTAGGAGGGTATTATGAAGAAAAAAACACTGGTCCGTTTATCCGTGGTTGCTGCGGCAGTCCTGCTGCTGTTTCTGGCTGGGGCGCCTTTATTCAGCATCAATGAACAGGAACAGGCTGTTATTGATACATTAGGGGTTCCAACTTCTGTCACTTCTCCGGGGCTGCATTTTAAAATCCCTTTCCTGCAAAAAGTCTATAAAGTTTCCACTGTAATCAACGGTTTCCCCATCGGCTATGATGTGGAAACCCGAGAAGCCATTGAATCAGAATCTTTGATGATTACTTCCGATTATAATTTTGTAAATGTAGATTTTTATATCGAATATAAAGTTTCAGATCCTATAAAATTTTTATATGCTTCAGAAGAACCGGTTATGATTTTAAAAACACTGGCACAAAGCTACATCCGGGACACCATTGGGTTATATCCGGTAGACAGCGTCATTACAACAGGGAAAAATGAAATCCAAGGGGAAATCAAAGACAAGCTCATTGAACGGCTGGAAAAAGAAGATATTGGTTTGCAGTTAGTCAATATTACAATCCAGGATTCCAGCCCTCCCACAGCCGCTGTTTTAGAAGCCTTTAAAGCAGTTGAAACAGCAAAACAAGGGAAAGAAACTGCCATCAATGACGCCAATAAATACCGTAATGAGCAGATCCCTGCGGCAGATGCAAAAGTAGATGAAATTAAAAAGAAAGCACAAGCTACAAAGGACAGCCGGATCAATGAAGCATTGGGGCAGGCCGCACGTTTTAACGCAATTTATGCGGAATATGTAAAAAATCCATTGATCACAAAGCAGAGAATGTTATATGAAACATTGGAAGAAGTTTTGCCGGATTTAAAAATTATTGTTGACGGCGGGGACGGGACTACCAGCAAGCTGCTTCCTTTGGATACGCTGACTGGAAAGGAGGAATAAGATTATGAATTTTTGGAATCAATTTTTTCATAATATCTATCCGGGCAGGCAGAATCCCCAGCCGCAAATGGAACCTTCCCCTCAAAAAAATCCGGAAATGGTCAGCCGTGCCGTTAAGAAAATGAAACGGGTTGTCATATTTTTAATCATTTTGTTTGCGGCAATGATAATCGCTTTGAATGCTATGGTTGTCACGGAAGCCAATGAATATAAAATGATCCAGCAGTTCGGGAAAATTGTTACAGTATACAGTGAGCCGGGTTTAAAATTTAAACTTCCTTTTGTCCAGTCTGTCCGGCAGGTGCCTAAAATGGTTTTAATTTACGACCTGCCGATTTCTGACGTTATCACCAAAGATAAAAAAACAATGGTAGCTGACAGCTTTGTATTATGGCGCGTAACCGATCCGGTCATATTCCTTCAGACATTAAACGGGAATGTTTCCAATGCGGAAGCCCGTATCAGCACCATTGTTTATAACTCCATGAAAAATGTAATCAGCAGTTTAACGCAAACTGAGATTATCAGCGGACGGGATAAATTAGCAAATGCAATTTTCCAAAATATTGGAGAAGGGATGCACCAATACGGGATCGAGCTGGTAGCCGTAGAAACAAAACATCTGGATTTACCGGATGAAAATAAACAGGCTGTTTATGCCAGGATGATTTCCGAACGGAACAATATCGCAGCTTCTTACACGGCACAGGGGGAATCGGAAGCAAAACAAATTAAAACCCAAACAGATACAGAAATTACCGTAAGGATTTCCCAGGCAAATGCAGAAGCTGAAAAGCTCATGGCCGAAGGGGAATCCCGCTATATGCAGATCTTAGCGGAAGCTTATGCCGATCCGGAAAAAGCAGATTTCTACTCCTTTGTCCGTTCGCTGGATGCTGTCAGCGCGGCCATGGTAGGAAATAATAAAACTTTAATTTTAACAAAAGATTCCCCCATTGCGGAAATATTTTACGGTGCGGGATAAAATCCAGAGAATGGACAAATGATGAACAACTTTTTTCAGGAAAGCACAGCTTTTGAACAGGCGTTAGATGCTGAATATAAAAAGCAGAAGGGGGCTTTTTATACCGATACCCTTTTAGCCGGACAAATCCTTTCTTTTCTGCAAATACCGGAAAATGCCGTCATTTTAGATCCTTGCTGCGGGGCAGGCAGCTTCCTTTTCGCAGCCGGCTATTTCGGATCGTACCGGCTTTATGGGGCGGACTGTAACGCAAAAGCTGCCGCCTTATGCAGAAAATTTGTAAAAGAATGTAAAGTTTCTGTAATGGACACTTTATCCAGCCCTGGAGAACATGTACTGGAAGCTCTGGGGCTGGATAAGGCTGCCGACTATGTGGTAGGGAACCCGCCCTATGCCCCCATTACAGAAAAAAATTTCCCTTATTGTAAAGATCCTTCCTTTCTGGACAAGGTCAACCGTTCCGGCGGAAATTTATTTGTAGCTGCTTTATATCGGGCTTTTGAGCTGGCCTGTCCGGAAGGGATTATTTCTTATATCCTTCCGAAAAATTTTCTCCATGTATCCGCTTACCGGATTTTGCGGCAGGTTTTGTTATGGGAAAAACAGATTCTTTCGATTATTGATTTAGGGGCCTGTTTTAAAAAAGTCCGGGGAGAACAGATTGTTTTAACCTTAAAAAACCAGCCTGCTCCGGAAAATACCATTGATTTATATGGTTTACAGAATGGTATTTTTACCTTAACGGCCCAGGTCCCCCAAAAAACCTATGCCAATGAAATTGTATTATTTTCCCATCCGAAAGATATTGCCATTTATGAAAAGCTCAATTCTCCTGTTTACCGCAAGCTTGGAGATGTGTATGGAAAAAAAATCCACAGGGGAAAAGAATCCGGCCCTAAAGCAGTCACAGGAAAACAAATCCGGAAATTTGGCTATAAAAACAGCCCGGCCCCCCAGGAAGGGAACCGGGTTTTCCTGCAAAATATTTACAGTGCAGAATCAGGAATTATTGCTGCTTCGGGGGGGATGCTGGCTGCTTCCCAGACGATTACCGTTGTTTCCGCAAACAGCCTCCAGGAATGTAAAGGCTTAATAGGATTTTTTCATTCCCGGCTGTGTAATTATTATTTGATGAAATTTTGCTATAACGGTTCCAAGCTAACCATGCACACCGACGCCAGTTATCTTTCCCAGCTTCCCCTGCCTTTTGGGGAAGCTCCTTTTGCCCCTGTCATTCCGTTGGCAGAAGCTTTGGAACAGGCCGAATACCTCAGCCAGCAATGGTTTTCCTTTCTGGAAGCTTTGGATCAAATGGTTTATCAAATTTACCATATGACCTGGGAAGAAATCCAGCATATTGATTCCGAAATCTGTAAAATCCAATCGCCGAAATGGGCCTTTTATGAAAGAAAAACAAATATCCGTTCTGCCAGAAATACAGCGGCAGACGCCCCTAAAGCAACGGTTAAAAGCCCTTTTCCCCGCCATGCTAAAAACAAAGCTGCTAATAAGCCGATTGCCGCTGACAAAGGGGATGCTGTGGAAGAAAAAATATCCGGAAATGTCATTGCCGCTAATACAGCATAAGGGACATAATAAAGGAAAGACTGGATAAAACGGCTTTCTATTTTCCGTTTCATAAAAACCAATGGAATCATCCGGACCAGATAAGTTACAAGGGCCATAACTGCGGCGCAAGTAAAAAAGTATTTTGGATTGGCAATCATCCCTGTAAGCCCCCTTCCTGGGGAATCGGAAACTTCCAGGCGGAAAATCCCGCGGCTAAAAGGGTGCAGATAATAATAACCCATCCGCCGGATAATTGGTTTAATATGGGGGTGTACCGGAACAAACATGCCAGACCTGCGGCCAGCAAAACAGTAATGGCAACCGGACGGGACTTGGTAGCAGGGGGGATAATAATTGCTAAAAACATCCCGTAAATAGCAATCCCAAAAGCGCTGCGTATGGCAAAGGGCAATAGTCCGGAAGCGGTAGCGCCTACCAAAGTCCCTGCTGCCCATCCCAAATAAGGGAGCGCCATTAGTCCCGCTAAATAAGACGCCCCGACAGAAGGCTGCTGAGCCGCAACTGCATAAACTTCATCTGTCACTCCAAAAGCAAGCAATGCTCTTTTCCCTGTGGTCATGGTATCATCTGTTTTTTGGGAAAGCGACAAAGACATGAGCATATAACGGATGTTGATAATGAAAGTTGTAACAGCCACTTCTAAATACCTTCCGCCTGCTACAATTAAATCTGTCCCGGCAAACTGTCCCGCTGAAGTCAGATTGGTCATGGAAATCAAGACGGCTGCCCAAAAAGGCAGTCCATTTTCTACGGTACGGAGTCCATAAGTAAAAGAAACGGACAAATAACCCAAACATATGGGAAGCCCATCCCGTAAACCTTTTTCAAAGGCATTCCGTTTCAAGCAATAATCCCTTCCTCTTTATATATCCCCCCAGGGCAGCTTATTTGCCCTGGGGGGATAAACTTTTAGTCGTCCCACTTCATTTTGTAACCTTTATCTTCTTCTCTTAAAGAATCCACATCATGATGGGCTTCCGGGTCCCAGTGGGGATCGGTTTCTGTTGTATAATCAATAATACTTCCTGATACGGCATCGATCCGGAAAGCATAACGGACGCCGTCTTTTTTCAGCCAGCCTTCATAATAAGCTGTGCCGTTTTTGCTTTTCAAAGACATGGACTTCATCAAAGCGCCGGAAGGGGCACTGCGCTGGGCAATTTGTTTCGCCTTATCCCGGCTGATATAAGTTTTTTCTGTATTATCCGTTCCATTTAACATGCCTGATTCCTGGATTGGCATAACATAGTTGTGGTAAGAAACCGGTTCTTCTGGATGATGGTATTGTACCTGGTTTATGGTTCCGCCAGTTACGGGAACCAGATTTGTCTGTTCCGCATTTTCAGGGGAAGCAGGCCGCAATAATGAAGTGCTTGCTGCGCCAGCCACACCTTTTATCATTCCTGCATTTTTCCCGGCTGGATCTTTCACCACCTGGACGCTGCCTCTTGCAAAAACCTGTGTACCAGATACCAGCATTGCCGCGCATAAAATACAGGCTGCCATAGAAATACCTTTCATAATTTGATAACCTCTTTTCCAAATTTGATCTATGATTTCCAATATTTCCGATCCAGTGTGCGATATTGTATTGCTTCTGAAATATGATCTGCTCCAATGGTTTCACAGCCTTCCATATCGGCTATGGTTCGGGCTACTTTTAATATCCTGTCATAAGCCCGTCCGGAAAGCCCCATCTTTTCAAAAGCAGCTTTTAAGATTCTGTTTGCTTCCGGTTTTAAGGGGCAAAATTCAGCCAAGCGGCCCGGCAGGATTTGCGCATTACAAAAAATTTTCCCTTTGTACCGTTCCTGCTGGATTTTGCGGGCAGCCATGACACGTGTTTTCACTGTTTTGGAATTTTCCTGGGTTTTCCGGCTGGACAAGGAGTCATAATCTACCGGAAGAACTTCCACATGAAGATCCAAACGGGAAAGCAGCGGGCCGGAAATTTTCCCTAAATAGGCGGAAACTTTTCCTGGGGAACAACGGCATGACCGGGCAGGATGTCCATAATATCCACAGGGACAAGGGTTCATTGCGGCAGCCAGCATAAACCGGCTGGGATAACAGAAAGAAGCCTGCGCCCTTGCGATCATTAACGTACCGTCTTCCATTGGCTGACGTAAAGCTTCCATTGCCTGCCTTTGAAATTCCGGCAGTTCATCTAAAAATAATACCCCGTTGTGTGCTAAGGAAATTTCCCCTGGCTTTGGGATGCTTCCGCCGCCGCAAAGGCCCGCGACAGAAATAGAATGATGCGGCGCGCGAAAAGGCCGTGTATGTATCAGGGGCACCCCTTTGGGAAGTTTGCCGCAGACAGAATAGACTTTTGTGGTTTCAATGGCTTCCTTCTGTGTCATATCCGGCAGGATGGAGGGCAAACGTTTTGCCAGCATAGATTTTCCGGCCCCTGGCGGCCCAATTAAAAGGATATTATGTCCTCCTGCGGCTGCAATTTCTAAAGCCCGTTTTGCAATTCCTTGGCCTTTCACATCTGACAAATCTAAAAAGTCAGGAGGCGGCAGCTCTGTAAAAGGGATTGTTTTTGCCGGCGGCAATGTTCCCCGGCCCTGTAAAAAGGCAAACAATTCTGTAATATGGGAAACGGCATAAATTTCAATATCTTCTACGGCAACAGCTTCCGCTGCATTATCCGCCGGAATAAAAGCACGGGAAAATCCTAAAGCATGGGCGCCTAATAGCATAGGCAAAATCCCGGCAGCTCCCCGAATCTCTCCGGAAAGAGAAAGCTCCCCGATAAAAATACTATTTTCCAGGTTTTCCTTTAAGCCGGCCTGATCCAGCAAGCCAATGAAAATCGGCAAATCATATAAAGAGCCTGCTTTTTTAACATTTGCCGGAGCAAGGTTCACAATGATACGGCCTTCCGGGAAGCCTATTCCGCAATGATAGAATACAGAACGGATCCTTTCCCTGGATTCCCGAACCACTGCATCAGGGAGCCCTACAATTTCAAATGCAGGCATCGCTTTTGTCATGCTGACTTCTGCCGTAACGTGGAATGGTTCAATCCCTGATAAACCCAAGCTGTGAACCATGGAAATCAAATTCCTCTCCCCCTCTTTTTGCCACCGCTTATAGTATACCAGAAAGCAGCCCATTCCGCAATGAAAAAAGGATGGCTTTCCGCCATCCCTCTTTTGTTTCATAGATTTTAACCAAAAACATGCTCCATAAATATCCGCAAACCAATAATCAAAAGAATTATACCGCCTACCGCCTGGGCCCGCGCACCTAATAGCATTCCAAATTTCCGTCCAAGCCCGCAGCCTGCCAAAGAGCAGATAAACGTGGTACATCCGATAAAGGCGGCTGCCACGAAGATATTGACCCCCATAACAGCAAAACCCATTCCCATAGCAAAAGCGTCAATGCTGGTGCCTATGGCCTGGAGCAGTAATATCCGGAATGTATATTCTGATTTCGTAATACATTCTTCCGGGTTCCGTAATTCCCGGATACCATCCAACAGCATTTTCCCGCCGATAAACCCTAAAAGGATTAGGGCAATCCAATGGTCAAAAGCACGGATCGCATCGCTGAAGGACTGCCCTGCAAAATAACCGATTAAAGGCATCCCTGCCTGAAAAATTCCAAAAGCCAGGGAAGCAGAAAAAGCTTCCCTGTTCCCATAGCTGCAGTAACACATGCCATTGGAAAGGCAGACAGCAAAAGCGTCCATAGATAAGCCTAATGCAATGAAAAATAATGAGATTCCCCCCAAATATAACTCCTCCCTTTTATTTTCATGTCCCTGTTTATAAGTATAAAAAATGCAGCCGCTTTTTAGAACGGCTGCGCATAAGTCTTTTTTTACTGAATGCCAAAACGTTTTTTGAACCGGTCAACACGTCCGCCGGTATCAACGAGCTTCTGACGGCCGGTAAAGAAAGGATGGCACTTGGAACAGATTTCCACACGGATATTCTCTTTTGTGGAACGGGTATGGATAACCTCGCCGCAAGCACACGTAATGGTCGTATCTACATATTTTGGATGGATTCCGTCTTTCATTTTTGTTTCACCTCTCTCTGACATCGGGAATAGATGCCATAAATGCAACACTAGAGATTATAGCACAATGTAAGATGAAAAGCAAGGCATTTTTTCAAATTCCAGCAGATTTCCTGTTTTCCATTTCAATGGTTAATCACGGTTGGGGAATCTCCTTCAGCCAAAGTCTGCTCCATGGAACGTCTTTTATAATAGGTAAGGGTATAAGAATCCGCATCGGATAAATGTTTAAATTGTGTAGGCGTGTAACCGGTAATTTCTTTAAAAGTCCGGTTAAACGTCCGCAAATTTCCAAAGCCGCAGGTCATTGAAATATCAACCATCCGCATTTCTGTTTTTTTTATGAAAGCGCAGGCTTGTTCAACCCGGAGCATGGACAGGTAGGTTACAAAGTTAATGCCAGCCATCTTTTTAAAAATTTTAGAAAAATGGCTGGGGCTGTATCCCAACTGGGCAGCCGCAGATTCCAAAGAAAGGGGATCTGTATAGTGGGCATCCAGATAGCATAAAAGCTGGTGGAAAGAATCAATCAGCTTCCTGCGTCCGTTTTGCGGCGCATCCTGGGCAGGCAAAGCCCTTTTTAAAAGATACCAGAATTCCCGCAGACAGGCTGCTGCAATTTCCTGATAGTAAGGCTCCCGTTCTTTCAGTTCCTGGGGAAGCCGGAAAAATAAGCGGCTCAAAGGCTCTGCCAGCTTCAAGTCCGCCAGCTTTTGGGCGGGGATATAATTACTAGGCCCTGCTGTTTCCCGGTACTGGGGATCGATCAGCCCCGGATCAAACACCAGGAAATCAATGGAATTTTCCGGGGCGGCAGAATCGCTGTAATGAATATCACCACTGTTGCAGATGACTAAATCACCTGGCTGCATTTGATATGTGTCATCATTTACCGTAATGCTGGACAGTCCTTCCCTGGCATAAATCATTTCCAGCTCATTATGCCAGTGGGCTAAAAAACTGATATTCCGGTAAGTGGAATGCCACATCATAAAATTAGAAGCATAATTCCGTATTTCATGGAAGGCTTTCATGCAGTTTCCTCCTTCTTTTCCTCATTTTACCTCATAGATCCAATTTCTGCAAGAGGAACCAAAAAAGATTATCGCAAAAAATGTCCATAAAAAATTCTTATTTTGCGTGACAGGGTGCAAAAAAAATTGTATAATAATGACAACCAAGAAATTGGGAAACCCAAAAAATGATAAAACGGAGGGAATTGCAATGGCAGAAAACAGAATGATCGGCAGTTATCCGGTAATCGGGATCCGTCCTACGATTGACGGCCGCAGAGGTATCTTGAAAGTCCGGGAATCCCTTGAGGAGCAGACCATGAATATGGCCAAAGCTGCTGCCGATCTGTTCCGTAGCAATTTAAAATACAGCAATGGCGAGCCTGTTAAAGTAATCATTGCTGATACAACCATAGGCCGTGTGGCAGAATCTGCCGCTTGTGCTGACAAGTTTAAACATGAAGGCGTTGATATTACCCTGACTGTTACACCCTGCTGGTGCTACGGATCTGAAACAATGGATGTGGACCCCATGACCATTAAAGGGGTATGGGGCTTTAACGGTACAGAACGTCCCGGCGCTGTTTATCTGGCCAGCGTACTGGCAACACATGCTCAAAAGGGTCTGCCTGCTTTCGGCATTTACGGCCATGACGTTCAGGATGCCACTGACACCTCCATTCCGGAAGATGTAAAAGAAAAACTGCTCCGTTTTGGACGGGCTGCCGTAGCTGCCGCCACCATGCGCGGCAAAAGCTACCTGCAAATCGGTTCCGTTACCATGGGGATCGGCGGTTCCATTATTGATCCGAATTTCTTTGAAGAATATCTTGGAATGCGCGTCGAATCCATAGATGAAGTAGAATTAATCCGCCGCATGGAAGAAGGCATTTATGACGAAGCCGAATATCAGAAGGCTTTGGCATGGACAAAGAAAAACTGTCCCGAAGGCTTTGACAAGAACCCTGCCGAATTCCAGAAATCACGGGAACAAAAGGATAAAGACTGGGAATTTACTGTGAAAACAGCCTGCATCATCAAAGACCTGATGAACGGGAATAAAAACCTCCCTGCCGGACGGGAAGAAGAAATGGTTGGCCACAATGCCATCGCAGCCGGCTTCCAGGGCCAGCGCCAGTGGACCGACTTTTATCCCAACGCTGATTTCCCGGAATCCATCTTGAATTCTTCCTTTGACTGGAACGGCGCAAGAGAGCCGTACATTCTGGCAACGGAAAATGATACGCTGAATGGCGCCTCCATGCTGTTCAGCAAGCTGCTCACCAATGAAGCGCAAATCTTTGCAGATGTCCGCACCTACTGGAGCCCGGAAGCTGTTAAGAAAGCAACCGGATATATTCTGGAAGGCAAAGCTGCGGAAGCCGGCGGCTTTATCCACCTGATCAATTCCGGCGCAGCCTGTATTGACGCTTGCGGCGAAGTCAAAGACGCCAATGGAAACGCCTGCATTAAGCCCTGGTATGAAATGACAGAAGCCGATCAGGATGCCTGCCTGAAAGCAACCACCTGGAATCCGGCTGATTTAGGCTATTTCCGGGGCGGCGGTTATTCTTCCCGCTTCCTGACCAGATCGGAAATGCCGGCTACCATGGTACGTTTGAACCTGGTAAAAGGCTTAGGCCCTGTCCTGCAATTAGTAGAAGGCTGGACTGTTGCCCTGCCGGACGAAGTTTCTGACAAGCTGTGGAAACGTACCGACTACACCTGGCCCTGCACTTGGTTCAGCCCCCGTGTAACTGGCGAAGGTGCTTTCAAAACTGCTTATGATGTGATGAATAACTGGGGTGCAAACCATGGCGCCATCAGCTATGGCCATATCGGTGCAGATCTGATCACTTTGTGTTCCATCCTGCGCATTCCGGTATGTATGCACAACGTCCCGGAAGATAAAATTTTCCGTCCTGCCGTTTGGAATGCTTTCGGCATGAACCGGGAAGCCGCAGATTTTGCAGCCTGCAAAAACTTTGGGCCTTTATTCCGTTAATTTTCTTTCTCCTTTTATATTTGCCGCCCGCCTGCTTTCTGACAGGCGGGCGGTTTGCAGATTTCTTTCTTTTTTGCTTTACAATAGTAATTCCATGGATTGCCATGTGCGACAAATTACAATGGTATTCTCTGTGGATTATTACAAAATTTTAATAATTTTCTTTTTATCTATTTACAAAAATAATAATTCGTGCTAGAATATAGAAAAATTAAATCAAATTCGAGTTGAAGCTGATGGGAGAGAGCTGGTTCCCGGCCGCCGAAGATGCAAGTTTCTATTATTGTCATGGTAGGAACGAACCTTTCAGGTAAAAGGACCATTGGCAGATCGGACTCTGGAAAGTCTGGGGAAATGGATTTGAAAAAAATTCCTTGGACGCCGATGGGGCAATGACATTTCCGTCAGAATCTCTCAGGCCAATTGACAGAGAAACGACTTTGGAAATATATTGCGATGTATTTCTGAAAAGTCGTTTTTTGTTTTTATTTTGGTATTCCGGAAAGCCGGAAAAGTATGGAAGGGAGAGGCATGGATGTCGTTTTTCATCCTCACCAACAACCCTCGGGTGCAAAAGCTCCAAGAGGAAGGATTGGAGGTGTTATTTTCTGAGGCTAGCTATGTGGGCATATTACAGCAGGCACGGGACATGATCCATAAAGGGCACCGGCTGCTGACACATCCTCTTTCCGGCAGTGTAAAGCCAAAAGAGGGCCCATATAAGTCCGTAATGCTGTCAAGCAACCAAGGCGCGCTGGACAGGGAATCGTTGGAATTGATCGAAAATGCGATCATTACCACAGAAAAATTCCCTGACAAATCTCCTTACTGGACGCCGAAGGTACTCGATGATCTGGCACTCGTCGATTATACCTTGATTACCAGCGCCCTGCCGTCGGCCCAGGCTTAACCAGGCCGCGGGAACGGAAAGGTTCCAGTGAAAATTTAGGAGGAGTTGGCAATGAAATTAGAGCTTGGATATATCGATATTAACAATATCGAATTTTCAAGTGAATCAAAAGTGGAAAATGGCACCCTGTATGTCAATCAGGATGCTATCACCAAAATGATTCTGGAAGATGAAAACATTAAATCCGTAAAACTGGACATCGCCCATCCTGGCGACAGCGTCCGTATTACCCCAGTAAAAGATGTGATTCAGCCTCGCGTAAAGGTTGAAGGCCCTGGCGGTATTTTCCCTGGCGTTATCAGCAAAGTTGATACGGTTGGTTCCGGCAAAACAAATGCTTTGCGGGGTTGCGCAGTTGTAACCGCTGGTAAAATCGTTGGGTTCCAGGAAGGCATTATTGATATGACCGGCCCTGGCGCTCAATATACCCCCTTCTCCAAACTCCACAATCTGGTTGTGGTTTGCGAACCTGTGGACGGTTTGTTGCAGCATGATTATGAAAGATCCGTCCGTATGGCCGGCCTGAAAACAGCAACTTACCTGGGCGAATTAGGCAAAGCAATTACACCTGATGAAACCAAGGTATTTGAAACTCCTTCCTTAAAAGAAGGCATGAAGCTGTATCCAGATCTGCCCCGTGTTGTCTATGTCCAGATGCTGCAGAGCCAAGGCCTGCTCCATGACACTTATGTTTATGGTGTTGATGCCAAACGTACTCTTTCCACAATGATTTATCCGACTGAATTGATGGATGGTGCGATTATTTCTGGTAACTGCGTATCTGCTTGCGATAAAAATACCACTTACCATCATCTCAATAACCCAGTTGTCCAGGATATGTTTGCCCAACACGGCAAAACCCTGAATTTCGTAGGCGTTATTATCACCAATGAAAACGTTTATTTGGCTGATAAACAGCGTTCCTCTGACTGGACTGCAAAACTGTGCGAATTGCTGGGCGTTGATGGTGCGATTGTTTCCCAGGAAGGCTTCGGCAATCCTGATACCGACCTGATCATGAACTGCAAAAAGATCGAAGGCAAAGGCGTTAAGACTGTTATTATTACAGACGAATACGCTGGCCAGAACGGCAAATCCCAATCCCTGGCTGACGCTGATCCTGCTGCTACCGCAGTTGTCACCGGCGGCAATGCCAACCAAGTAATCGTCCTGCCGAAACTGGACAAGGTTATTGGTACATTGGATTATGTGGATAAAATTGCTGGCGGCCATGAAGGCAGTTTAGCTGCTGACGGCACCATTACAGCAGAATTGCAGGTCATTACTGGCGCTACCAATGAATTAGGCTTCAACTGCCTGAGCGCCCGGTAAACAGTTGGGAATTTAAGAAGAAACGGAAGGAGATAAACCTCATGTCTCTGCGAATCGTGCATTATATCAATCAGTTCTTTGCACAGATCGGCGGCGAGGAAAAAGCTGATATCCCCGCAGAACTGCGTGAAGGCATAGTTGGCCCTGGCAGTGCATTCCAGGCTGCTTTTAAAGGCGAAGCCGAAATTGTTGCTACTATTATTTGTGGTGACTCCTATTTTGGTGAAAATGAATCCAAAGCAAAAGCTGAAATCATTGAAATGGTAAAAGGCCAGAAACCTGACTTATTCATTGCTGGTCCTGCTTTCAATGCTGGCCGTTATGGTTATGCCTGCGGCACTATTGCTAAAGCTGTAAAAGAAGAACTGGGTATCCCTGTTCTGACCGGTATGTATATTGAAAATCCAGGCGTTGATCAGGCTAAAAATGATGTTCTCATCGTTTCTACCAAAAACAGCGCTGCCGGCATGCGTGATGCTGTTTCCAAAATGGCACCTCTTGCTCTCAAATTGGCAAAAGGCGAACCCATTGGTGCTTCTATTGAAGAAGGCTACATCCCCAATGGTGTCCGTGTCAACTTCTTTGAGAAAGAACGCGGTTCTCAACGTGCTGTCAATATGCTGTTGAAGAAACTGGCTGGCAAACCCTTCACCACAGAATATCCAATGCCGAACTTTGACCGGGTTGAACCCAATCCTGCTGTAAAAGATTTGGCACATGCTACCATTGCTCTGGTAACATCCGGCGGTATCGTTCCGAAAGGCAACCCGGATCATATCGAAAGCTCCAGTGCTTCCCACTATGGCAAGTATGATATTGAAGGCGTTACAGATCTGACCGAAGCCACTTATGAAACTGCTCACGGCGGCTATGACCCTGTCTATGCCAATCAGGACGCTGACCGTGTTCTGCCGGTAGACGTTCTCCGCGACATGGAAAAAGAAGGAAAAATCGGCAAACTCCATCGGTATTTCTACACCACAGTTGGTAATGGTACTGCTGTTGCCTCTTCTGCTGGCTTTGCCGCTGAATATGCCCAGGAACTTTTGAAGGATAATGTACAAGCCGTTATCCTGACCTCTACGTGAGGAACCTGTACGCGTTGCGGTGCAACGATGGTTAAAGAAATTGAACGTGCTGGTATTCCTGTCGTTCATATTTGTACAGTTACTCCGATCTCCATGACAGTTGGTGCTAACAGGATTGTTCCTGCTATCGCTATTCCTCACCCGCTGGGCAATCCTGCCCTCACTCCTGAGGAAGAAAAAGTTCTCCGTCGTAAGATTGTAGAAAAAGCTTTGACTGCTTTGACTACCGAAGTCGACAAACAAACCATTTTTGAATAATCTTTTATTCAATAAAGAAGCTCCTGGTATTGCAAAATACCGGGAGCTTTCTTTACATCATTATTTTATATCGCAGAATATAGAATCCAATAATTCTTTCCCTGCTTTTGTTTTGAATATTTTTTCACGGGCATGGTCAACAGCGGATTTTGGGGAATTATGTTCATAAAGATTTACTAAAAAATCAGCTTCTACTAAAATCTGATAATCCATCCCTTGAATATTATCATATGTATGATGATGGCCTACCAGCCAGGCAATCCTTTGGATTTGTTCCGGTGTATATCCACCCACTTGTTTTAAAAGTTTTTCTGCTTCGGCAGGCCCTTCCATTTCCTGATATTTTCCATCGCAAGAACCATATTTTTTTTCACTGAGAGGAATTCCTATATCATGGACAATGGCGGCTGTTTCTAAAATAAATAATGTTTCTTGATCCAGTTCTTCTAAAATGCCGATAGCCGCAGCGAAACCATGAACTTTTACTAAATGCTGGGCGCGGTGAGCAGCTCCTTTATCATAAGCAGCTATTGCAGTTAATAATTTTGCATGTTGTAACTCCATTTTTTTACTCCTCTGTAATTGGATTAGGCTCCCGAATCATCTGTAAATATGGGAACGCTTCATACCCCAATTCTTCATATAAACGGCGTGCTCTTTCATTTCCCGGTTCTGTTTCTAAACGGAAACGAGCAATCTTTCCATCCCATTCCTGATGAAGAAAGTGAAAAAATGCTTTTCCCAAACCTTGCCCTTGGAACTGCGGTAAAATATAAAGTTCTTCAATCCAAAGGGTTAATCCGCCGCCTTCATTAGACCAGGTAAGAGCTAATAAAGCATAACCTGCTATTTCATGATTTTTTTCTATCATATACGCTTTAATAAAAGGGTTTCCCGTAAATAAAGCATCTAATGTCCGCTGTATATAAGCTTTTGGAATGGGATGCAATACGCCGTCCGAATGGTAAAATTCATCTATTAAGGCTGCCAGTATCTCCCGATCTTTTAATTCGGGCTCCCGGAACATATCAAGAGCCTCCTTTCTTTTTCCTCCAGTGTAACAGATTCCACGAAAAAATACAAGTTTTTCGGATTTTATATAGTAATACCCGCTTCCATTCGTTTAGGCTATTCATACCAAAAACAAATTAAGAAGCGGGTATTACTATGGAAAATTTGCAGATTACCAATATTTGATCCACCTATATTATATCTCAGCCTTTTTAAAAAGTCAAGGATATATTACAAAAAAAATATATAAATACAAATACTATATTTTTATATTTATAACCAAAAATTCTATTTATTTAACTCTGCGTAATTTTTTATCATTATATCATAAATTTTATAGAAAAGCAATCTGATAGACCGCTAAATTAAAAAAAGAAAAATGCTAATTTAATATTTTTATGGTTGACAAATTTAGTCGATAGTGGTATATTATGGTTTTAATAAATAATATTAGTATATAAATATTTATTATATAGGCTTTGTTTATCATTCCTGATTGCGCGCGAATGAGGATAATATAAAAAATTTATTTAAAGGAAAGGAAAATTATTATGATGCTGAAACAAAATGTCAAAAAATTAGTATCCCTTATGGCGATGTGTGTTATGTCTGTCGGCATGGCCTCGTCAGCATTCGCATCCACTACAGTCAATTTACATTGGACTCAAAACACCCTACCACACATAGATGAATCTACTGTTGAAACAGCTACCCCTACCGAGCATACAGAAATTGAACCAAGAATTAACTCAAGAGGAGAATTTTATTTTGTTTATAATTTGCCCGCAGGTAATAAGCCTGGTGATCCCTTTCTTGTTTCTGATACATTTAAAGTAAAGGGTCCTTTTCGTATTAACATGGCTGTCGATGCAGATGATGATGAATTGAGTGGGCATAAAATGTATCTTACATTATTCGGAAAGGGGTATGGGATTTTTGGAAAAAGAATCAGTTGGATAGCAGACGGAAAGGAATATGGATATACTTTTGATAAAGCAGTAGCAGGCCAACCATATTATTTTGAGCTGGAAAGTGATTTCTATTGCAGAGGGGATGGAGATATAACCAATTTTGACGAGGTTGTAGAAAAATAAAATAGAGCCAAAAGTAGTGTCTATCAAATGGCAAAATGATAGGCACTGCTCTGTTTATTATGCTATAAAAAGGAGATACAATGAAAAAATATTTTTCGTTTACTTTTGAATGCCCTAAATTTTCTCAAAAAAATATTAAGATTGCTTTTGCTGTTTTTATTGCATATATTTTAGTAAGGCTTTTTCTTTTGCGGGCTTTTCTCCCACCAATAGGATACGAATACTTTGGGCGGCAACGACATACTAATCTTCCTTGGTGGAATGATGTCAATTTGATTCCGATAAGGAATATCATCATTTGGTTCCAAAGCGGTCTGGAAAAATTCTATTCCCGATTTGGCCGGAATCTCATTATTAACAATATAATCCGTCCTATCCTGGCATGTATTCCTTTGGGCGTGTTTTGCAAGCTGCTGTTTGATAATTTCAAAAAAAATATATGTATGTTTGTGCTTGCTTTAGCCGGAATAATGGGATTAAGAGTTTTTTTAGGGATTGGTTATTTAGATATTGATAAAATAATCTTGTGTTCTATCGGATTCTCAATCGGTTTTTATATCGCGAAATCTAAAATTTCTATTTTAAAAAATCAATTAGTGGGGCCATAACGGATGAATTGCAAAAAATTTTTTGTTTCAATTTTGTCGCTATTCTTAGCTGTTTCTTTTATTGGATGCAGTATATCAAATGAACCAGAAAAAGAACAACCTTCAAGCCAAATAAATGAAAGCGAGCAATCTCAAAATATAGCGGAAACTTATCTGACAGGATATAGTCTGTCGGAGAACGGATATATATTGAAGGCACCTGAACTCAAAAATGAAACTTTTTGGACACAGCTAAACGAACAAAATCCAGAAATAGAAAGTAAAAATTTAACCAGCTATATTGAATTGGTCCATTATTCCAATAATGAGGAATCTGAACCATTTATAAACGGAGCATATGATGATATTGTATTGAACATCCGTTATTCCACAGCTTATCAACCATTTTCGTGTATGTATCTACAATTCCTTTATAAAAGCGAAATGACTCCGGAAGCTTTCATCAAAATTGGAAATGAAAATTATACAATAGACCAAATATCAGAAAATATTCTTTATGAAGATGATGATATTATAATATTTGATTTCTTTCCATATTTAAATGTTAAACCTATTGAGCAAATATTGAATCAAAAAATACAAGAAGAAAATAATTTATTAGAGCAATCTTTTAAAGAAGCTGAAAATGATCCGGAAGCTGCCGCACATTTACAGCATTTGCCACAGAATCTTAATGCAGAAGATTATCAATATCTTATCTATTTATATAAGTATTGCAGAGCTCATTTTTCTGAATTTATAATAAAAGATGCCGTGAACAATTCTTGACAATCTTAAAAAAAGTGATAGTATAAATTTAAGGCAAAATTTTATTTTAGAAAGGATGGGCGAATATGCTAAAGAAAATTTTTGCATTAACAGCAGCAATAGTTTCATTGTTAAGCAGTTTTACTATTTATGCAAATGAAAATTTGCAAACAGAATTATTTCAACTGCCAATTACAGATGAAAATGCAATTATAGAACGCTGTATCAGTACCAACAAAAATGGAATTGAGTTTTTTGCAGCAAAAGACACTCCCGTATGCGCATCAGCATCTGGAACAGTCAGCAAAATTGTAGAAGATAAATGCGGTTATGGAACATATATTATACTGGATCATGAAAACGGTTATCAAACCCTTTATGCACATAATGAAAAAATCCTTGTATCAGAAGGCGACCAAGTAGAACAAGGAGATATTATTGCAGAGGTTGGCCGTACCGGAAATGCAACAGATTATTCCTTGCAATTTGAAATCCGATTAAATAATGTTGCAATTGATATAGCAAATATACAATTTTAATATTTAGATTAGAGACGAGAGCATTAAAAATGAAACTTTTTTCTTATTATATTTTATCCTTACTTTTGGGAACTGCTGTTGCGGTTTCCATTTTAACAGGTTGCCATAATAAGGATTCATTTGGGCCTGTTATAATGACTACTGCTTCCAGTGATATTTCCAACAGTTCTGATGTTGAAGCATCGGAACAAAAGCCTGCACCACAGCCAAAAACAGAATCCAAACCCGAAGCAAATACGGAGCTTGAATTATGGGAAATGGATTATGATACTTATTTTTCCCAAGAACGTAAATTTAAACGGGATATGGAAGACATTCTGAAATTAACAATAGACGAAAATAAAATTATCCAAAATGGTACAGAAATTCTTTATCAAGCAGATGCGCCTGTTTCAGATCTCTATCAAAATCAAAATCGTGATCTGATTTTCTTTGTAAAAGGTACAGATACAAAAACAATCTGTCGGCTGCACTTGCAATCCGGAAAAATGGATGAAATTCTTTCTCTTGACAGTAAAACGTTTCAATCTTTTGCTCCAAAAACAAACTATTCCCTTGTTTGGTGGACTCAGGAAACCCCTGAATGGAAAGCGTATATAGAGGCTGGCGAAGATTGGGAATTACCGCCGAAGGATTTAGACAGGGTACATCATTATCAATTTAACAGCAAAACAGGTGAACAAAAATTCATTCCGGAATCTGAATATGATCCATATGAGGGTGAGTTTGAAGGTGTTCCCCGTAATTCAGACGGTGTCCCAATTTTAGATGAAGATTTAGTTTTTGAATAAGAAAAGAAAATCCCTCTTGATCAAGTAAAATCAAAAGGGATTTTTTCTTGTGATGGACAATATAAACTTTTTATGTTATATTATAGCTGGTGTTGTCGCATTCGGCAGGCGGTTAAGTCCAGCCCCTGAAAAGGGGTGATACTATATGTGGAAAAAAATCATAATATTCCTTTTCGTTTTTATTGTAACAGCTTTGTTCGTTTCCATAAAAGTAATGTAACCGCCACCTCGCAAAGCTAACGGTTACATATCTAAAAAGCTTTTTGGGGCTAACCGTCTGCTGGCAGCACCCTTTTTATATTTTTATTATAATTGCTTCTGATTCTTTTGTCAATACAATCATTTTTCTGGACTGATTTGAAGCAGTTTTTCTGCTGCGGCTAATTGGATTACAATACATAATAAAGAAACCGCCTGCTGCAATTCTTCAATAGTAGGATAAGTAGGAGCAATCCGGATATTACGATCCCGGGGATCTTTTCCAAGGGGGAAAGAAGCCCCTGCCGCCGTTAAAATAACACCAGCTTCTTTACAAAGCTGTACAACACGTTTTGCACATTGATCCATTACATTTAAAGAAATAAAATATCCGCCTAAAGGCTCTATCCAATCTGCAATTCCCTTTCCATCCAACTGGCTATGAAAAGCGTCTAAAACTGTTTTAAATTTGGGACGCAATAATTCTGCATGTTTTTCCATATGTTTCAAAAGCCCTTCATAATTTTTGAAGAACCGGGCATGGCGCAGCATATTTAATTTATCAAAACCGATTGTTTGGAATGCTAAAAGTTTTTTCATCCGTGCCATCATTTCTTCAGCACAAGCAAACACACCAATACCCGCCCCTGCAAAGCTGATTTTTGATGTAGAAGCAAAAATCATAACACGGGTTGGATCGCCAGCTTTTTTACATTCTTCTAAAATATTTAATAAAGGTACTTTTTGATCCGGATATAAGTCATGAATTGCATACGCATTGTCCCACATAATGATAAAATCATCTGCTGCTGTTTTCATTTGAGCAAATCTTCTAACGGTTTCATCCGAATAGGTAATGCCCTGGGGATTGGAATATTTCGGGACACACCAAATCCCTTTAATATCGGGATCAGAAGCGACTAAACGTTCTACTGTATCCATATCCGGCCCATCCGGAGTCATTTCAATGGGAATCATTTCAAAACCAAAACATTCAGTAATGGAAAAATGTCGGTCATATCCAGGAACCGGACATAAAAATTTCCGTTTTTCACAACGGCTCCAAGGCTTTGCACCAGGGCGTACTCCATGAAGCATCATTTTCCCAATGGCATCATACATAATAGACAAGCTGGAATTGCCAAAGATAAAAATTTCTTCCGGATCCACTTCCAGCATATCGCAAAAGATAGCCTTGCATTCTGGAATACCATCAAAATCACCATAATTCCGGCAATCCATTCCATCAGATGCAAGACAAGAAGATTTACTGTTCACTTCATCTAATATGCCCATAGAAATTTCAAACTGATCTGCCGCAGGCTTTCCTCTGGACATATCCAATTTAAGCTTTTTTTCCTGAAAATTCTTATATTTTCCTAATAAGTCATGATACAGGCTCTCCAATTCAGTTTGAGAAAGCTCCTGGAATTTTTGCATGATACAACCTCCGCATATTCAAATACATCTATCTATTTCCTAAAATGTTTCTATCCAATAGTATATGCCGAGTTGCCCATTTTTGCAAGATTATTTTTTAATTCCTGCAAAATTTATCATTTTAACCAAAATTCCTAAGAAAATAGCCCATAAGCTTCGCGTCTTATAAAAAAACGTTTTTGCTTATGGGCTTAAAAAATTGCGTTTTTTAAATTTCCTGTTCCGCAGCATGGTAAACTTTTTTAATCGGGACATCTGCTGCAATGGCAGTACGCCGGGCACTTTCATATTCTGCCGACACTTTTTTCAAATCCCCTAAAATTCCCCGTTTCACTTCCACAGGGCCATAAGGGGTTCCTACCTGGCTGATTTCCCGCTTCATGATTTTCCGGGTCATTTCTCTCCGGCGTACTCCTAAAGTCCCTGTATGGCGCAAGATGCAGTCCGTAATTTCTTCTGTTTTTTCAGGAGGACACAATACGCTCAATAAAACCCCAGGCCGGTTTTTTTTCATTTGGATGGAGGTAAACCAAACGTCTAATGCCCCTGCATCCCATAACCGTTCCATTGCAAATCCGAGCTGTTCTCCTGTCATATTGTCCAGATTACACAGAAGCTCACATACCGTATCCTCTGTTTTCCAATCCTCCAATTCAACCAGATGAACACGTAACAAGTTCGCCCGTATAAATTCTTTTTTTCCTGCTCCGTACCCGGTTTTTAAAATCCGGAAAGGCCCTGGAATTTTTTCTCCATGAGAAAGTTCTGCTGCAATGGCCGCCCCTGTCGGCGTTACCATTTCCCCTTGTTCTTCGGTAATTTGCAGGCTTAACCCTCCTGCTGCCGCAATTTCTGCTGTTGCCGGAGCTGGTACAGGCATCAAGCCATGGGCACACCGTACCATGCCCGTTCCTTCCGAAAGAGGGGAACAATAAACCTTTTCAATTCCTAAATTATCAATGCAAAAGGCGGCTGTTACAATATCAATAATGGAATCAATGGCGCCCACTTCATGAAAATGGACTTCTTCCAACGGCTTTCCATGGACTTTCGCTTCTGCCAGGGCGACCCTCTTAAAAATTGCCAAAGCCAATTCCTTAGCCTGGGGCGTTAATTTGCCACGCTGAATGATTTCTGTAACATCTGCTAAATTCCGGTGGGAATGTTCGTGGGAATGGCCATGAGAATGAATATGGGGATCGTCGGAGTCCAGGATTACATTGAAGTCATATGCACGAATTCCCTGCTTTACTGTCCGGCCACATTCCAGCCGGTATCCATCTACCCCCAGGCTTTCCAAAGCCTGATACAATCCTTTCTGGTCTGCTCCTAAATCCAATAAAGCCGCGGCTGTCATATCCCCACTGATACCAGAATTACATTCTAAATAAAGTGTTTTCAAGCTTTCCCACCTTCCACAGCTAACCGGTTAATCTGAGCTGCTAAGTATCCAGCGCCAAACCCGTTATCAATATTGACGGTTCCTACCCCTTCCGCGCAGGAATTGAGCATTGTTAAAAGGGCTGACAGTCCCCCGAAACTGCTGCCATAGCCTACGCTGGTAGGCAATGCAATAACCGGAACCTGACATAATCCCCCGATAACACTAGCCAATGCCCCTTCCATTCCTGCGCAGGCAATGACAGCATTGGCCTGATGAATGTCTTCCATCCGGGCAAATAAACGGTGAATCCCAGCCACTCCCACATCAAAAATGCGGAGGGTTTTTGCTCCAAAAAATTCTGCCGTTAAAGCAGCTTCTTCTGCAACGGGAATATCAGATGTTCCTGCTGTACAGACAGCAACACAGCCTTGCTGCTTCATGGGATGGGGGCAAAGGGATACAACTTTTGCTTCCGGAGAATAGGAGGCTTGGGGCAGCCGCTGTTGGATTGCCTGGAAATGCTCTGGCAGTGCCCGGGTTCCTAAAATATTTTCATCAGCCTCATAAAAACGGGCAAAAATTTCTGCACATTGTTCCGGAGTTTTTCCCTGGCAAAATACCGTTTCTCCAAATCCGCGGCGGGAAGCCCGGTGATGATCCAATTTTGCAAAGTCTAATTCTTCATACGGAAGGCGGCTCAAAAACAACTCTGCTTCTTCCAAAGTCATTGTACCTTCCCGCACCTGCTCCAGAAGCTTTCTAATTTCCATTTTATAAATTCTCCTTGTCAAAACAACCGCTGCGGTATCCTTCCAAATCCAAGGTAATATATTGGTATCCAAATTGCTGTAAAGTACCGATAATCTTTTCTGCTTCCTGGATGGCCTTGGAAAGCTGTGTTTTTGGGACTTCTACCCGGGCCAAATTTCCATGAACCCGAAGCCGTACCACTGGAAAGCCGATTTCATGAAGTGCTTTTTCTCCATTGCCGCAGCGCTGCAAGGCTTCTTCTGTTAAGGATGTCCCATAAGGGAACCGGGTAGCCAGGCATGGAGAGGAAGGGCGGCTGGCTGCATCCAGCCCAATTTCCACCGCCATTGCCCGTACCATAGCTTTTGTCATTCCCAGTTTTGCCAAAGGGCTTTCCACCGAAAGTTCTTTTAATGCGCGCAAGCCAGGCCGGTATTCCTGCAAATCATCTCCATTGGTTCCATCAACTACCCGCCTAATACCCTGGGCTTTTGCATAGTCCCATAAAGCAGAAAACAGCGCATATTTACAATAATAACACCGTTCCCGGCTGTTTTGCCGGATCTGAGGATCTGCCAAAAGATCCGTCCATAAGATTTCATGCTTTGCCCCATAAGAACGAGCTTGAGCCACAGCCTGGGCTCCATTTCCTATGGGCTGCAAAATGCTGTCAAAAGTAACCGCATATACATCCAGTCCTGCATCACAGGACAGCTTCACCAAAAGGGCACTATCTACGCCGCCAGAAAAAGCAATACATAATTTCCGATTTTCTGCCGGAGCTGTTAATTCTTTTTTTAATGCTTCCAGTTTATCCATTAAAATTCAGCAGAACCTGTTGTCCTTGGGAAAGGAAGTACATCCCTGATATTGGAAATTCCGGTCATATACATAATTAAACGTTCAAATCCCAGGCCGAATCCGGCATGTTTTGTACCGCCATATTTGCGGAGATCCAAATACCAGCCATAGTCCTCCTCAGGCAAGCCTAATTCTTTCATCCGAGCCTGCAATACTTCCAAACGTTCTTCACGCTGGCTGCCGCCAATGATTTCCCCAACACCAGGCACCAGCAAATCAACTGCTGCCACTGTTTTGCCGTCATCATTCAGGCGCATATAAAATGCCTTAATTTCCTTTGGATAGTCGGTTACAAAGACAGGTTTTTTCATAATCTGCTCTGTTAAATACCGTTCATGTTCTGTCTGGAGATCGCAGCCCCAGTAAACCGGATATTGGAATGGATCTTTATTTTGTTCCAATAATTTCACAGCTTCTGTATAAGTGACACGGGCAAAGTCCGCATTGATAATCATACTGAGCCGTTCCAGCAAGCCCTTATCATAGAAGTTATTGAAAAATTCCATTTCTTCAGGGCACCGTTCCAATACATATTCCAGCACATATTTAATCATATGCTGTGCCAGGTCCATATCATCTTCCAAATCAGCAAAAGCAATTTCCGGTTCAATCATCCAAAATTCCGCTGCATGGCGGGGAGTATTGGAATTTTCTGCCCGGAAGGTGGGGCCAAAAGTATATACTTTTCCAAAAGCCAAAGCCATGCTTTCCGCTTCCAACTGGCCGGAAACCGTTAAGCTGGTAGGTTTTCCAAAGAAATCCTGGGAATAATCAATTTCCCCTTTGTCATTTTTAGGCGGGTTCAGGGGATCTAATGTTGTTACCCGGAACATTTCCCCGGCCCCTTCACAATCGCTGCCTGTAATCAAAGGGGTATGGGCATAAACAAAACCATTTTCATTAAAAAATTTATGAATGGCAAAAGCTGCCACAGAACGCACCCGGAAAACAGCTTCAAAGGTATTGGTACGGGGGCGCAGGTGGGCAATGGAACGCAAATATTCTAAGGAATGGCGTTTCTTTTGCAGCGGGTATTCCGGTGCAGAAGCCCCTTCCAAAGTTACGGTATCCGCATGGATTTCCAAAGGCTGTTTGGCCTGCGGGGTCAGCAATACCCTTCCTGTTACAGAAACGGCAGCTCCTACATTGAATTTTACAACTTCTGCAAAATTTTCTACTTTTCCTGCTTCTAAAACCACCTGTAAATTCCGGAAACTGGAACCATCATTTAATTCTAAAAAACCGATTGATTTACTGTCCCGGACAGTGCGGAGCCATCCGCAAACTGTAATCTGCTGTTCTGAAAAGCTTTTTGCATTGAGAAAAAGCTTTTTTATTTCTATTCTTTTCACAACATTACCTCTTTCCGGTTTTTGCCCGCACCTGAAATGGCAGGCTAAAATAACAATGCCTTTATCATACCATAATATTTCCTTTTCCGCAATCGCAGGCTAAAAGAAACATAAAAAAATCAGTGCCCTTTCCGGGTGATCAATCCGGAAAAGGCACTGTATATTCCTATGAATTACTGATTGTCCACTTTGTTCATATGCTCGATCAGCATGAGGACTTTGTTGCTGTAACCCCATTCATTGTCATACCAGGAAACCAATTTAACAAATTTGTCTGTTAAAGCGATACCTGCTTTTGCATCAAAGATGGAAGTATGGGAATCATGGATAAAGTCAGAAGAAACAACAGCATCTTCTGTATAAGCCAGAATTCCTTTTAAGGAGCCTTCAGAAGCTTTCTTTACAGCAGCACAGATCTCGTCATAAGTGGCAGCTTTTGCCAGATTAACGGTCAGGTCCACAACAGAAACATCCAAAGTAGGAACACGGAAAGCCATACCAGTGAGTTTCCCATTCAATTCAGGGATAACTTTACCGACAGCTTTTGCAGCGCCAGTAGAAGAAGGGATAATGTTGCCGGCAGCAGCACGTCCGCCTCTCCAGTCCTTTTTGGAAGGACCGTCTACTGTTTTCTGGGTACCGGTTGTAGAATGGATTGTGCTCATCAAGCCATCCACAATGCCGAACTCATCATTGATAACTTTTGCCAGAGGAGCCAGACAGTTTGTGGTGCAGGAAGCATTGGAAACGATGGTCATATCTTTCTTATAGGTTTCATGGTTGACACCCATAACAAACATTGGAGCATCTTTAGAAGGTGCAGAAATTACAACTTTTTTAGCGCCAGCTTTTAAATGAGCTTCTGCTTTGTCACAAGTTGTAAATACACCGGTAGATTCTACAACATATTCAGCGCCGCAGGCACCCCAAGGGATATTTGCAGGATCTTTTTCAGCATAGAATTTAACCGTTTTGCCATTCACGACAATTGCATCATCCGTAAAGCTGATTTCGCCTTTATACTGGCCATGAATTGTATCATAACGCAGCATATATGCGCAGTAATCCGGACTCATGAAGGGGTCGTTGATCCCTACGAATTCAATATTCGGATTATCCAGCCCAGCACGGAAAACAAGCCTGCCGATCCGCCCAAAACCATTGATACCAACTTTAATTGCCATTGGAAACAACCTCCCGTTTTTTTGATACTTATATTTTATACCAAAAAGAGAAAAACTACAAGACGATTGATAAAATTAAGACGAATTTTTTAGTATTTTCTAAATTTCAGCTTATAAATAAAAAAAACTTGGCTAAATTATCCAAACTTTATCTGTATATGACCTATTTTTCAGAAAACTACTAGGAAATGGATTGCAAATTTGCGGCAGTTCCGATAAAATAAGAGATAGATAAGGCGACAAACTTCGACAAGATCCAACAATTGAAAGAACAGGGAATTTTTAAAAGATCTTTTTTAGAGATCGGGAAAGGAGCTTTAAAATGTCTATGAATCCGTCTCAGGAATCCTTTTTAGAGCAAATGAAAGATATGTACACCCAATCTCACCTTCCTTGCTGTTTATTAAATGACCAATTTGAAATTTTGTGGTATAATAAAGAAGCTGCCCAGGCAATTCCCCTTTTGACCATGCAAAACGGGAAGCAAATTCTGTTCCGGGAAGCTTCCCTTCCCAAAATCCAGGCAGAAATCGCAGAAAAAGGCCATTTTATATTGCCGGAAACGGTTCTTCTGCCCGATCTTCTTCTTTATTCTGTCCCCGCCCAGTGCGGCAGCTTTTATTTCCTCCAGCCTTTAAAAACTGTCCCTGTGCCGCCAAACCTTCAAAATGATAATTTATGTGCCGCTTTGGAACACGGGGTCCATGCCCCGGCCCTGAATATTTTCCCAGCTTTATCCTATATTAAAAAGGCATTAAAAAATTTAAACTATGAAAATAAAACATTAGATCATTATCTGCGGAGCATTGGGGAAAACACTTCCTTACAAATCCGGAATATTGAGCTGATTTCCGATTATACCCGCTTTGATGAAGGGGTATTTTCCCAGCCTCCGGTCCGGATCGATTTTTTCCAGTACCTGCGGACTTTGTGTTCTTTTATCCAGGAGCTTTTGGAGAAAAAAAATGGATCCAATGGGAATGAACAAAAGAGAATTGAGCTCTGCTATGAAATCCCCGATTATTCCCTTTTTACATTGATACAGACAAAACCTCTTGAATTGATTTTCTGCCATCTGATTTCCAATTCCTGCCGTTTTTCCCAGTCAGACAGCCGGATTATTATAAAAGCCGATCAGGAAGTGCGTACAGAAAAAGGAAAAGAAATCCGTTATGCTGTTATATCTTTTCGGGATCAGGCTGGCGGACTGCCGTCTGAAATTGAAAACCGCATTGCCGAACCTTACCATTTTAAAGCCAGTTCCACTTCCGGCTGTGGATTAGGGCTGCCATTGGTTTTAAGGTGTATCACATTTCTGGGAGGCAAGTTAAATTATATTACGGAAAAGGATCATTCCACCATTTTCAGGATTACTTTTCCTCTGCCGGATGATCAGGATGATATGTTTATTTTGCGAAGCCCGGACGATATTTGGGATCGCCTGGAGCTGGAATCGGAAATCCGTTTTTCCTTAGCAGATGCTATCCCTTATGAAGGGCCCCTTTCATAATGTTTCATAAAGAAATCAGGAATCGAACATGAGCAATAAACAGACAAAATGGCTGCCCATACCTTCTGTTGCAGAAGGTATGGGCAATCTGGAACAAGCCGCAGCCATTCTACGGAAGGGCGGCTTAGTTGCTATCCCCACCGAAACGGTATACGGATTGGCTGCTGACGCCACCAATCCCCAGGCTGTAACTTCTATTTTTGAAGCCAAAGGCCGCCCGCAAGATAACCCTTTAATTGTCCATATCCATGATATCCAGGCTCTTTCCGGTCCGTCCCGGGAAATTCCGGAATCTGCCCTTCTTTTAGCCCGGCATTTTTGGCCCGGCCCATTGACCATGATTTTGCCGAAAGCCGACTGCATCCCTTCTGTCACTTCGGCGGGCCTGGATACCGTAGCCATCCGCCTGCCCTCCCACCCTATCGCCAGGGCTTTGATCCGTCAGGCAGGTATTCCTTTGGCTGCTCCTTCCGCCAACCGCTCCGGAAGCCCCAGCCCGACAACGGCACTGCATTGCCTCCATGATCTGGAGGGCCGGGTTGACGCCATTATTGATGGCGGCCCCTGTCAGGTAGGCGTGGAATCCACAGTTATTTCCCTGGTTGGAAAGCCCCGTTTATTACGGCCGGGGGCCATTACTGCTGAAAAAATCCGCAGCCTTTTGCCGGATCTGGAAATTGATCCAGCCGTTGTCCAACAGCCTCCGCCAGATGCCCAGGTTGCCTCACCGGGGATGAAATATAAACATTATGCACCTCATTGTCCTGTTTTTTTAGTAGACGGCCCTGTCGAAGCTTTCCCAAACTGGGTCAATGCGCAGGCCGCACAGGAACCGGGAATATTTGCCCTGTGCAGTGATGAAGATTTACCGCTGCTTCATTGTCCAGCCCTTTCCCTTGGGCCTCTCGCCGACGGAAAAGCCCAGGCTTCCCATTTATTCGGGGTTTTACGGGAACTGGATGAAAAAGGTGCAAAAAAAGCATATGCCCGGTGCCCCCGGCAGGAAGGCATTGGATTAGCCCTTTATAACCGGTTGATCCGGGCGGCAGCATTCCATATTATCAAAATTTAAGAAGGAATCCAGTAAATGACACAGAAATTATTTTATGAAAATATGTATTTGCAGCATTTTTCCGCCACTGTAACCGGCTGCGAATCAGCCCAAGATCGCTGGCATATTACATTAGATGCAACTGCCTTTTATCCGGAGGGCGGCGGCCAGCCGGGAGATACGGGATACTTAGGCAATGTACGAGTCATAGATACCCACAGCCGCAGGGATGAAGTGATTCATATTACAGACGGGCCTATTCAGCCCGGCGAAAAAATCGAAGGGAAAATTGACTGGGAACCCCGTTTTTCCCGGATGCAGCATCATACAGGAGAACATATTGTTTCCGGCCTGATCCACCGGCTTTATGGATATGATAATGTAGGATTTCATATGGGCCATGATGCCGTAACCCTTGATTTATCGGGAGAACTTTCGGGAGCGGATTTGGAAAAAGTGGAACGGCTTGCCAATGAAGCCGTATGGAAAAATATCCCCATCGAAATCAGTTACCCTTCCCCGGAAGCATTAGCTGCTTTAGATTACCGCAGCAAAAAAGAGCTGTCCGGGGATGTCCGGATTGTAACCGTTCCCGAATATGATATATGTGCCTGCTGCGGCACCCATGTACACAAAACCGGTGAAATCGGTTTGATCAAACTGGTAAACTTCCAACGCTACAAAGGGGGCATACGGATTTGGATGCTTTGCGGCGGCGAAGCTTTGGAGGATTACACACGGAAAAATAAAGATGTTTTTGCGGTTTCCGCATTGCTTTCCGCAAAGCCCCACGAAATTACTCCCGCTTTAGAACATGTATTAAAAGAACGGGACGGATTAAAACTGGAGCTGGGCCTTTTACAGGACCGCCTGTTTGAATATAAAGCGGCAGCCATTGAACAAGGCTCTTTTACCATCCAGTTTGAAGAAAATTTATCTCCCAATGAATTACGGAAATACTGTCTGGCTTTATGTGAACGGTGTGAAACTGCCGCGGTTTTTTCCGGAAAAGACAGGGAGTGGAAATATGCCATCGGCAGCAAAAATCAGGATGTGCGGGTTCTCGGGAAAGCCTTTAATGGAGCTTTTTCCGGGAAAGGCGGCGGGAAACCTGGTTTGATCCAAGGCTCTGTAACAGGCGATCCGGAAGCAATCAAACAATTTTTCCAGCATCCATAAAAAAATCCCCCTTCGCAAATTTGCGAAGGGGGATTTTTTATACTGGCATGGCATCCTGATGTTCTTTATAATGGTGTGCATCTTCGAGCATCATGTCTTTGACCTTCATCAAGCGGATCTGGGTAGAACGTTCGTTCTCATCCAGCTTCATGGTAATATATTTAATATTTTCCTCCACTTCCGGGATCATGACATGTTCCAGCGCATTAACACGGCGGCGCGTTTTTTCGATTTCCACAGCCATAAGCTGACAGGATTTTTCCACTTCTGCCAGCCGCAATAAATCGGGCAGGACTTCGGCAAGAGATTTCACCGAGTCATCTAAATCACCAGATGTAAATGCAAAGCCATAAGAATAAACATTATTCGCATCCGCACTGCGTGTACGATACTCAAAGACGGGAATCTCCACGCTCATGACATTTTTAGCGGAAGCCTCTAAATAAACTTCCTGGGAAGGCGCCATCAATGCAACATTTAGCACTTCATCAGACATACCCGCACGGGCCATAACAAAGTTTTTATTTGCCGCATGGATTCCAGCTTCGACTTTTTCACGCAAAGTTTTATTTTCACGGACCAAGTCCAAGAATTGGCGCATCAGTTCATCCCGTTTATCCTTTAAGAGCTTATGTCCCCGCCGGGCTGTAACTAATTTCCTTTTTAAGCGGGTCAGTTCCATACGGGTCGGGTTGATCTGTTTCTTTGCCAAGGGTGATCCCCCCTTTCCTTACTGAAATTCGCTCTCCGGTTTATTTGCCGTAATATTCATCCAAGAATTCATCCTTAATACGTTTCAATTCGGAACGGGGCAGGATGGAAAGAAGTTTCCAGCCAATAGCTAAAGTTTCTTCAATGTCGCGGTTGGCATTATAGCCCTGGGAAACATATTCTTTTTCAAATTCATCAGCAAATTTTGCATATAACTTGTCAATTTCCGTTAAAGCAGCTTCACCCAAAACTACCATCAATTCTTTTGCATCCTTACCACGGGCATAGGCTGCGAAAAGCTGGTTCATGGTATTGGCATGGTCCGCACGGGTTTTGCCTTTACCAATACCTTTATCCTTCAAACGGGACAAGGAAGGCAGTACATCAATGGGTGGTGCAATGCCTTTCCGGTACAGTTCACGGGAAAGGATGATCTGGCCTTCTGTGATATACCCAGTCAAGTCAGGGATAGGATGGGTTTTATCATCTTCAGGCATACTCAGAATCGGGATCATGGTAATGGAACCATTTTTCCCTTTTTGACGGCCGGCACGTTCATACAGGGTTGCCAGGTTTGTATACATGTAACCAGGATAACCACGGCGGCCAGGAACTTCTTTACGGGCAGCAGAAACTTCACGCAAAGCATCTGCGTAGTTGGTAATATCTGTTAAGATAACAAGAACGTGCATACCCTTTTCAAAGGCCAGATATTCAGCCGCTGTCAAAGCCATACGCGGTGTAGCGATACGTTCAACAGCCGGGTCATTGGCCAGGTTGATAAACAGGACAGTACGGTCCAAAGCGCCTGTTTCCCGGAAAGAATTGATAAAGAAGTTGGATTCTTCAAAGGTGATACCCATAGCAGCAAAGACAACAGCGAAAGCGTCATCTGTACCGCGTACCCGGGCCTGACGGGCAATCTGGGCAGCCAGATTATTATGGGGCAAACCGGAAGCTGAGAAAATCGGCAGCTTCTGGCCGCGGACCAAGGTATTCAAACCGTCAATGGCAGAAATACCAGTTTGAATAAATTCCTGTGGATAGTTACGGGCTGCCGGGTTCATAGGCAAACCGTTAATATCCATCCGTTTATCCGGCAGGATTTCGGGGCCGCCGTCGATAGGACGTCCCAAGCCGTCGAAAACCCTGGAAAGCATATCTTCTGATACGCCCAGTTCCATACTGCGTCCCAGGAACCGGACTTTTGAATTTGACAGGTTGATACCGGTAGAGCTTTCAAAAAGCTGTACCAAAGCATTACCGCCATCAATCTCCAAAACCTGGCAGCGGCGTTTTTCACCGCTGGCCAATTCGATTTCGCCCAATTCGTCATAAGTGACGCCTTCGACGCCGCGGACTAACATCAGGGGGCCAGCGACCTCTTGTATGGTTTTATACTCTTTCGGCATTACGCTTCCGCCTCCTTCTTAGCCTGTTCCTCAAGTTCTTTCACAAGCTGTGCCTGGATTGCATCATATTCTGCTTTACAGCCTTCAATCGGGGTATATTTGAAACGGCCGATCCGTTCCCTGACTGCCAAACCGACTAAGCCGTCTACGGAAACGCCATTATTCAAGGCATCAAGGGCTTTGTCATAGTAAGCCAGTACCAGTGCCATCATCATATGCTGTTTTTCCAGCTGGGTATAGGTATCAACCTCATGGAAAGCATCCTGATGGAGGAAGTCCTCACGGATAGAACGGGCAGCTTCTAATTTCAAGCGATCCGGCGGGGACAGTGCGTCCATACCGACCAACTGGACAATTTCCTGCAATTCGGATTCATCCTGCAACAGGCTCATCAAACGCTGACGGACCTGCATCCAGTCTTCTGCCACGCTGGAATTGAACCATGCGCCCATATTATCCACATAAAGGGAATAACTGGTGAGCCAGTTGATAGCTGGGAAATGGCGCTGGTAAGCCAAAGCGGAATCCAGGCTCCAGAATACCTTAACGATACGCAAAGTAGCCTGTGAAACCGGTTCGGAAATATCGCCGCCCGGAGGGGATACGGCGCCGATAACAGACAAGGAACCTTCCCTGTCCTGGCTGCCATTGGCGATAACGCGGCCAGCCCTTTCATAGAACTGAGCCAGACGGCTGCCCAAATAAGCAGGATAACCTTCTTCACCAGGCATTTCTTCCAAACGGCCGGACATTTCACGGAGAGCCTCGGCCCAACGGGAAGTGGAATCTGCCATCAGAGCAACAGAATAACCCATATCACGGAAATATTCCGCAATGGTAATGCCTGTATAAATAGAAGCTTCACGGGCCGCAACAGGCATGTCGGAAGTATTTGCAATCAAAACGGTACGTTCCATCAAAGAACGGCCTGTTTTCGGGTCTTTCAGTTCAGGGAACTCGTTCAAAACGTCGGTCATTTCGTTGCCGCGTTCGCCGCAGCCGATATAAACAACGATATCCGCTTCCGCCCATTTTGCAAGCTGGTGCTGTACAACGGTCTTACCGGAACCGAAGGGGCCGGGAACAGCAGCAACACCGCCTTTTGCGATAGGAAACAGGGTATCAATAACCCGCTGGCCTGTAACAAGAGGCATATCCGGGGACAATTTACGTTTATAGGGGCGGCCGGTACGGACGGGCCAGCGCTGCATCATAGGCAGGGGATGATCCTGGCCTTTTTCGTCGGTAACGACTGCAACGATTTCTTCAACGGTAAATTTACCGGATTCAATGGATTTGATTTTGCCGGAAATGCCGTTTGGCACCATAATTTTATGGACAACAACAGCGGTTTCCTGGACAGTGCCGATAATATCGCCGCCTTGTACGGAATCGCCAGCCTTCATAACCGGGACAAAATCCCATTTAATTTCACGTTTTAAGGAAGGGACTTCCACGCCGCGGGCTAAGGAGTTGCCGATTTTCTTCATGATGTCATCCAAAGGACGCTGGATACCATCATAGATACTGGTGATCAAACCAGGTCCAAGTTCTACGGACATAGGAGCGCCAGTAGATTCTACCGGAGCGCCAGGCCCCAGGCCGGCAGTTTCCTCGTAGACCTGGACAGACGCCTGATCGCCGTGGATTTCAATGATCTCGCCAATAAGGTGTTCATCACTAACGCGGACAACGTCGAACATGTTAGCGTCGCGCATACCTTCGGCGATGACCAGAGGCCCTGCGACCTTCTTAATCGTGCCTTTACTCATTGTAGTATCTTCACCTACTTTTTACATTCGTATTCGCTTAATTTCCGCCAAAGATAATGTCGGAGCCAACAGCTTGTTCTACCGACTTTTTCACATTTGCAATACCCATCCCTGTATTTCCGGATACGCCGGGAATCAGGATAATGGCAGGAAGGCGTGAACTACGGTACTGGTCCACTTCTTCCTCTAATTCAGCGGCCAGGGCTTCTGTAATATAGATGACTGCATATTCCCCTTCCGCCAGTTCCCGGAGTTTTTTAACAGCCTGTGCATGTTCCGTTACGGGGAAGGTGTCCAAGCCCAGGGCGGCGTAGCCATAGATACTATCACGGTCGCCAATGACTGCTACTCTATACATACATTTCCCTGATCCTTTCCCGGATTGCAGCGTCCGGCAGGCTGTTGAGCTTGCCAGAGAGGATCATGCGCACCGTTTTGATCTCGTTTTCCCGCGCCAGGATATAGGCAGCCAAGGGGCCAATGCCAAATACTTCATACTGCTGGGGCTTAATGCTTTGTATCATTAAGTTGTCGCACCAGCATTCAAAAGCAGAAGCTGATTTCTGCAGTTCTGAAACAGCGCCGGCATAATCGGTGCCTTCCAAATAATCTGCAATGGCTTCCATGCCTTCAGAAGCGGCCCTTGCCAGCAGCGTGACATTCACGGTACGGCAGGGAGCCAGTGCCCGGCGGAGGAATTCGAGGCTTTTGCCGGTCCGGCAGCAGCGGGCTGCAATTTTAATATCAGCAGAAGCTACTGTCAGTTCAGCATATTTTTGAATAAGGCTGTTATCCGATGCGCTGCCAGCGGAAAGGATGGCTTCCAAAGCAGCGCGGTCGATAATAATATCACATAACTGCCCGTCCCGGGTCTGGGACAAGGCGGAATAGGCTTCCTGCGCAGGTGCGCGCATGGGATCGGGAAGCTCGTAAAAATCCCTGTCTTTAATGGCATTTAAAATCCGGTTACAGTCCACGGTCCCATTTTTAATAAAGATACCAAAATCATCCGTATTGGTACATACCAGTTTAATTGCAGCTTTCAGGTTATGATAATCGTTTGCGTACAGGAACACGTCAAAAGGACTCATATCCTCGCATAATTCGCCAATCAATGCCCATGTTTTTTCCCGTTCACCGGAAAGCAGTTCTTCTGCTGTGGGGATACCGGCAGCGGCTTCATCGCCCCAGCCCTTATCCAGCAGCATACGAAGGCATTCATCATAACTTTTTGTGGCCAGAAGCTGTTCCACAAGCTGGTTGCTGAATAGCTGTAATTCATTGGCACGGATGCGCGCAACCGCATAGGCGTAATTCGTATGGGCCATTTATAGAAAACCTCCTTTGTTACGGATTTGCGCGCATTTTATGAAAATAAGATTCCGGAAACCTTATCCTGAAGCTGTTCCCGGGCAGCATAAAAGAGGGCTTCCACAGAGCAGTTTTCCTCAATGCCGCCGTAGCTGAGCACAAAGCCGCCATCAATGGGACGGGTTTCTTTAGACAGTTCCAGTTCGCCTTTGGCGCTGCTGGAAATTTTCCCGGCAAAGCCTTTTGGCAGACGGTCCAGATCTTTTTTGGAAAAAATGATCTCGCCTTTCTGGGGCAGGGAATATTTTTCCACCATTTTCAGGATCAAAGCAAAATATTCGTCATCGGGCAGGGCATAAAAATCCTTCTGGGTTTCAGCAATCAGCTTGCCGATAATCTCCTGTTTTGCAGACAATAAAGCCCTGCGTTTGGCAAGCTGCGCCGCGCTTTCGGCAGCAGACAGGACATTTTTGACGTCGCTGTCGGCCTGGGAGCGGATGCTTTCCCGGCGGGCTGCTGCGTCAACGCCTGCTTTTGATGTAATCGCCATTGCTTCAGCCTTCGCCTTATCCACCGTTTCACTGGCAGCCTGCCGCGCTTCGTCCTGAATCTGCTGTACGATTTTATCCAGTCCACTCATAGCAGAATTCTCCTAACTATCAAACGTGCGGGTATTTCCGCCGGGGAATTAGAACGAGGCATTGCCAACGCCCATGATGGCGAGGATAGAAACCAGCAAAGCCAGGATGGCGTAGGTTTCAACCATGGCCGGGAAGATCATGGATTTACCGAACTGATCCGGTTTTTTGGCAACCAGGCCGATAGAAGCTACGGAAGCGCGGCCCTGGTAGCAGGCGGAAACATAACCGGCAATAGCCATAGGCAGGCAGGCAGCTAAGTACATAGCGCCTTTTACCAAAGACATTTCTGCGGGAGCGCCGCCGATAATGCCGATGTTGCTCAGGCAGATAAATGCAACCAGCAGGCCGTAAATGCCCTGGGTACCGGGGAGCAGCTGTAAAACCAGAACCTTGGAGAATTTGTTGGGATCTTCTGTAACAACGCCTGCGGCGGCCTGACCAGCCAAGCCAACGCCAACAGCGGAACCTGCACCCGCCAGGCACGCGGCCAGAGCCGCACCGAGAATTGCCAAAGCCATTCCTAAAGTAGACATACGATTAGTCCTCCTTGAATTTGTAATATTTTGTGTGGGCTGCGAAAGGCTCAAAGGGCCGGCCGCCGCCTTCATAAAACTTACCGAAAAACTCAACGTACTGTAAGCGGTTCGTATGGACGTAAGCGCCCAGGGCGTTGATACCGAGGTTGGCCAGATGGCCAAATAAAAATACAACAATAAACAGGACAGCGCCGATAACATTAGGGCCGCCCATAGCACCCATCTGGTTGATAACGGTACCGATAACGCCGGTAGCCAGGCCCAGGGCCAGCAGACGGGAATATGACAGCAGATCGCTCAAATAGCCTGTGACATTGTTATACAGGGCATAAGCGCCAAGGCCTGCCGCTGCCAGAGGATTTTTGGCACTGCCTGCGGTGCAGATAATGCCGACTGCGCCAATGAGGGCTACCCAGCCGAAAATGCTGCCCACAGAAGCTGACAGCAGCGGGGCCCCGTTCTGCATCACGCCTAAAATGCTGCACACCATCTCGGTGGAGAGGCCGAATAAGATAGCGCCTCCTACCAGCATGTAGATGAATACAGAGTTGGCTAAAAAGTCTTTGAAGCGTTTCTGTTTCAGGCACAGATAGCCATTGATGGCTTGGCCGGTGAACAGATGGATCAGCCCCAGGAACAGACAGAAGGTCAGCATTTTCATTGGGTTGTTGAGGGGCTCAAACCATACCGGATTGATGACATGGCCGCCGGCGGGCAACGTGACACCAAAGAAGGTCTGGGCAACCTGATCCACTACGTTTCCGAAATAGCTGCCGAACAAAATCCCCCAGAACATGGTAGAAAAGCCGCAGAAGCAGAACATTTTCATAGAGCTGCGCAGGCCCTGTTCCATATTCTTGAATTTTGTCAGGACAAAAAGGGTGCCTAAGAAAATAATTGCGCCATAGGCAAAGTCAGACAGCATCATGCCAAAAAATACATAATAGAAAATGCACATAATGCTGGTGGGATCAATTTCCCCTTTGCCCGGCAGGCTGTAAGAAGCCAGTACGCCTTCCACCGGTTCGGCAAACGGGCTGTTTTTCAGCAATACTGGTGCGTCATCTTCCTCCGAAGGATCGGAGAAGGAAATGGCTACATCAAAATTGCGGGAAAGCTCCTCCTCCAAAGCAGCCGAATACCGTTTCGGAATATAACCGGAGAGGATGAAAGCCCGGCGGGATTGGGCCAAATGGCCAATCATTTCATATTTTTCAGAACGCATGGCCATGTCGTCAATGAGAAAACGGAGTTCTTCCCTGGCGTCCGCCATAGAAACGATTTCCTTTTCTATGGAAGTAATCTCGGCCTGAGCCTGGGAAATATACTGCTCCAGAACCTGTTTGCGCTGGGCAGGCGGTTCTTTCGGCGGGGAAGCCGGACGGACAAAGCCGCTGGCCCGCAAAGCGTTTTCCACTGCCTGGGCATTGCAGATATGGGTCACAATAAATACACATACCTGCTCTGTTGAAGTGCTGATGCAGTCCACGCTAATATCTGCATCAGGGGCATGCTGTGCAATGCGGCTGTAAATCTCCTCACTGCTGAGCATTTCCGGAAAAGAACCAATAAAAGCTGCCGTTTTTTTCGTGCCGGTAAACCGGAGGGATACATCTAGCTGCATCCACGGTTCCAAGGCATCCAGTTGGGTACGGCGTTTCACAATTTCCGCCTTTGCTTCCGCCAGTTTTTTCGAGAGGGATGTCAGTTTGGATGCCTGCGCCAAAGCGTGTTCCCGTTTCTGGACCCGGTCCTGGAACTGCTGGACCGTTACCGGGGTCCTGCCTTCAAACATGGAAAGCATGGACGTTTTGACAGGAGCATAAGTATCCAGCACATCCAGGGCCTGGTTGGCCAGGGTAACATTCCGGTCAAACCCCTGCTTTGCCTGGACGGTATCCGACTTTTGGAAAAAATTGTCGTTTTCTTCCAGAGCCACGTCAGAAATCTCAACCACGCCGCGCCGCTGCAGGGTTTCTAAGATTGCTTTGCGGTCTTTTTTCAGCGCACATAAGCTGATGCGTTGCATCTGCAGCACCGCCATAAAACAAGTGCCTCCTTTACTGTGGGATCTGGGATTGCCAAAGGATTAGATCAGTTCGGACAGGATAAGTTTTTTTGCCTGGGAACTTTTGTCCTTCACTGCGGCATGCAGAGAAGCGACTTCCTGCTGGACAGCATCCAATGCTGCTTTTTGCAGGGCTTCACCCTTTTGGCGTGCGGCGTCCAATGCTTGGGCCGCCTTAGCTTTTTCCTCTGCAATGGCAGCTTCTACCGTGGCGGAAGCTTCTGCTTTGGCTTGGGCAATAATGGAAGCCCCTTCGGCAACGGCATCTTTTTCGATTTTCTCCGCAGTTGTTTCCGCATCCCGGATGGCTTTCATAGTGTCCTGCTCCATTATATCAACCTCCCTCGTTTATAAATTTTATCAATTAGCCCTGCCCTGGCAGCGGCTGGATAAGCTTCCAAGCCGTCATCATAGGACAATACTCATATTGTACATCATTTCTTGTGAACAATCAATGAATTCCTTCATTTTTTTTTCGGATTCTTTTATTAGTCAGACAAAGACGGTAACAAAAAGACATTTACAAAATAGCAAAACAACTAAAAAATATTATATTTTTTGTTTAATATTACATGATTTCTATGCACTTTGACAGGATCTTCCTGGTATTCATCTGGTATTTTCTACGAAAAAAAAGGATTTTTTGTAGAAAACAAATTTTTCCTTTCCTTTTAGGGAATTTTATCCATGCTAACCGATCCTTTGAAAAAACGTTGCCTTTTCCTGCAATGTGTGATACATTAAAAAAGGAAAATAGATTGGATCTGGTTGATCGATTGGGGGGATTCTGATGTACCATACCTTAAAAAAAGCCATGAGTTTATTAGTGGCTGTATCCCTGTTATTTTTATGGATTTCGGCACTGCTTTTGACGCAAACGCCTGTACAGGCCGTGGACAGCAATTTTACCACAGCCAGCCAGCTAAAAAAAGTAGTAGACGGCCTATCTGCTGCTTCCCCTCTTGCAGACGTGCAGGCAGTTGCCGCCCAAATGGCAAAGCTCAGTGACAGTGAAAAACGGCGGGTTTCTTCCGCGACACTTCGGGATCTTGCGCAATATTATAATACTGCCGCAGGAATCTCCCCTTCCAATGGACGGGATCGGATCAGTGTGGATCATGGGGATGAAACCGGTTCCCGGCGCATTGACGAGGACGGGAGTTACGCCTGCGGGGTTTCCGCGGGATGGGCCGATGGCAAAGGGCACCGGCTGCAAATTGAGCAGGAAGATTCCTCCAGCAACGTCCAATTAAAAATGACTTTTTCCGGGTTAAGAGGCCCTGCTTATGTAAATTTGGATATGGAAGGAAGCCCTTTTTCTTCCTCCAGGGATTATTATTTGAAATGGGACGGTTACAAAATTTCTGCCAGCATATCCTCCGGCAGCTTGCGTTTTGTAGCCCCAGGCAATGGTGTATACCGTCTTTATCGGGACAACGATACTGGCAGCCATTCCGACCGCTACTATGGGAGCAGCCAGAACTGGTACACCTATCCTGACAAACCCAGCACAGGCTCCAGTAATTTGGATTATTTTTGGCGCCCCGTAGATGCCAGCATCAAAAATGCAAAAAGCGGGGACCGGGTACGGGTGAATTTAGGTGCACAAACATCTGTACCTTTCCAGATCCTGCAATCCCTGTACGGGCGGGATGTCACTTTAGCGTTATATGAATCAGACGGGAATATTATTTCTATTTACGGAAAAGAAATGGCAAGCCCCTCAAGTAATCTTTCGGTTGCCGCTTTGCGCCGGATGTATACCATCACCACCGAGCCTTCCGAAGCGCCTGCTTCTTCCGTTCCGGAACAGCCAGAACCGCCTTCTTCCATGTCTGGCAGCATCACCCCGCCTAATGCAGGAGGCGCTCCTGTTGCTTCTGGGTATACTGCCCCTGCCGCATCCAGCCCCGCCTCCCAAACCCCGCCGCCGGCTACCGGAGGGGTTGAAAAAGATACCAGCTTACCGAAAACCATCCCTTTGGAAATCGAACCTGTTTTGAATTTTGACGCGTTAGAACCTGAGGAGCCACAGGAGAAAGCGGTTGTTTATCAGGAACCTGTTAAAATCCCCCTTCCGGAAAAAAGCAATTCCCGGATACAGCGTATTGCGACCCGGGCCGGAATGGGAAACATCCTCCTTTTTATGGGATTAGCCGGACTGACTGCCGGATTAGGCGGAGGCTTATTAACCCACTGGGTTGTTTTGCGGCGGAGCAGCCGACAGGAAATTCCGCCCCGGCAAAGCACAAATCATACAAAGAATTTTTAAAAAGGGGAAAAATAGTGTTGACTTTGCTGGGAAATATGTTATCATAAAGATAGAAGACATGTCCTTTGCAGAAAGACAGATTTTGGTTTCTACTTATTTTTCAGATATCTTCACACCCTCACCCCCTATATGTGAAACAGCCCGTATTTTTACGGGCTGTTTCCTTTTGAATTATGAGCAGGCAATAAAAAAATTCATAGTTCCCTCATATCCTTGTCTTTTCCCTATGTTATTTTAAATGCAGCATATCTTATTTGGAGGGAATTCTGACATGCCCAAAGCAAATCCGGACAAGGTTCCTAAAAAAAAGCTATGGCTTTTCATTTCTGGCTCTCTTTTATTGATTGCAGTTATTGTATTTCTTATTATAATTACTGCGCCATACTGGAAAGCATTATCTTTACCGGAAAATCAAGCTCGTTTGCAGTCCTGGATTGCAGGATTAGGCTTCAAAGGCTGGATTCTTTTTTTCTGTCTGCAAATGCTTCAAATTATAATTGCGTTTATTCCCGGGGAACCTGTCCAAATGATGGCAGGCGTCCTGTATGGAGCCTGGGGCGGCATATTAACCTGCCTGGCCGGATCGGTATGTGCCAGTATTCTTGTTTTTATTGCCGTCCGCAAAGGCGGGGAGCAACTGGTCCATAAACTTTTTGGAAAAAATAAATTAGAACAATTTTCTTTTTTACAGGATTCCCGCCGGATTGAACTGATCACTTTAGTCCTTTTCCTGATTCCTGGAATGCCCAAAGATCTCCTGACTTATTTAGGAGGGCTGACTTCTATTAAGATGTGGAAATTTATTTCCATATCCAATCTGGCCCGTATCCCCGCATTAGCCACATCCACTTTGTTAGGCTCCAGCGCAAGCCGGGGGAATATGGGACTGACCCTGTTCATCTCTCTGGCTGCAATCGCAGCTGCTGTCATAGGGGTAATTTCCCGGGACAAGCTAACCACCTGGGTCCACCAGCATGGCAAATCATAAGCGGCGCAGCAGTTCCCATCCGGCAATGACCAGTTCTTCCGGCAGCAGCTTTGTCAGGATACGCTGGGCTGTGCCTACTAAGCCCGGGGTTGAAACGGCAGCTCCGGAAAGGCTGTCCCGGAGGGCCTGCCGGACAATTTTTTCCGGCGTCCCCGCCAAGGGAAAATGCCGGACAGAATGGCTTCCTGTACTGGCTTTTTGGATAAATTCCGTCTGGCGGACCCAATAGGGACAGACTGCCGTAACAACAATCCCACGGTTCATCAATTCCCAGCGCAATGCCCTGCTGTACCGCAATAAAAATGCTTTGGTTGCCGCATAAACGCTCATTTCCGGCAAAGGCTGGAATCCGGCAGTGGAACAGATTTGTAAAATATGGCTGTCTTTCCTCATATAAGGCAGGGCAAGCATGGTAACATCCACAGGGGCCTGGCAATTTAACCGGATCATCTTCCCGCTTTCTAATCGGGAGATATTTTTATAATCCCCGATTTTTCCAAATCCTGCGGCATTGACTAAAATTTTTACTTGGGGCTGTTCTTGTTTGAGCAGGGATTCTAACATTTCAATCCCTTTTTCGCGAGTTAAATCCGCAGGAATGATTTTTACTGGTATTTTTAAAGTGCGGGCCAATTCTTGGAGGCGGTTTTCCCGCCGGGCAACAGCCCAGATTTCATCCAGTGTTCCCCATGCCGCAATCTGCCGGGCAAATTCCCGCCCGATTCCGCTGGAAGCCCCTGTAACAATGGCAATTTTCATAAAATATTTCCCCCTATCTTTTCTATCAGAAGGTTTTCCCAAAAAAGCGCAGTACCATACAAAAAATTTCCGCCCCTGAAAAATTTGGGGGCGGAAATTTTATCAAATACATATTTTAAGAAGCTTTACCATTTGCCGCTTCACAGCGGGAAGCACATGTTACAATAGCATGAGTGGGGCAGTTTTCTACGCAGGTGCCACAGTTAATACATTTTTCCGGATCGATATGGGCTAAATTATCGGTTACTGTAATTGCGCCCACTTCACAGCTTTTTTCGCATTTTTTACATCCGATACAGCCATTTTTACAGACCTTGCGGGTAAATGCGCCTTTATCATGGCTGCTGCATCCCACATAAACGGTACTGGAAGCCGGGATCACTTCGATCAAATGGTTAGGGCAGGCTTTTGCGCACATGCCGCAGCCCACACACAAGCCTTTATCAATAACTGCAATCCCATCTACAATGGAGATGGCCCCATATTGGCATACTGCAATACAATCCCCATATCCCAGACAGCCATGGGAACAGCTTCCCTTGCCCTGGTAGAAGAAATTGCAGGCTGCACAGCTTTGTTTTCCTTCATAATCCATAATGGCATCTGTCGCATAGCAGTTACCGGAACAATGAACCACAGCATATTTTGCTTCCGCACTTTCCGCCGCTACTCCCATTGCCGCACTGACTGCGGCTGTTACAGACGCGCCGCCAGGTACGCACAGGTTTGTTTTTGCGCCGCTGTGAGCGACTGCTTTTGCATAATCGTCACATCCTGCATAGCCGCAGGCGCCGCAGTTTGCGCCTGGCAGCTCCCCACGGATTTTGTCAAATAATTCATCTGCTGGCATCGCCATAACTTTGGCGGCAATTACTAGGATTACGGAGGCAATCAGCCCAATACCGCCTACGATTGCCACTGGCAATACGATTGTCATATTGTCACCTCCTTGATTATTTGAACAGGCCGTCAACAATACCACTGAAGCCCATAAAGCTTACAGAAACAATCGCTGCGGCAACCAATGTAATCGGGATACCCTGGAAAGCTTTCGGGATACGGTCACCGGCAGCTTCCACCCGGGAGCGCACACCGGAAAACAGCACCATTGCCAGCATAAAACCAAGGCCGGAACCAATGGCATTTACAATAGACTGGGCATAAGTATAATTTTCATCAATATTCAGGATGGTTACACCTAATACGGCACAGTTGGTGGTAATCAGGGGCAAATAAATCCCCAAAGCCTGATGGAGTGCAGGAAGATATTTTTTCATAGCTGTTTCAATCAACTGTACCAGGGCTGCAATTACCAGAATAAATACAACAGTCTGTAAATATCTCAAGCCATTGGGATCTAAAATTCCTCTCTGGATAGGCCAGGTAACGGCTGTTGCCAAAGTCATAACAAATATAACCGCCAGACTCATTCCGAAGGCAGAATCTAATTTTTTACTAACGCCTAAGAAGGGGCAGATCCCTAAAAATTTAGAAAGCACATAGTTATTGACGAGGACTGCGCCTACAATAATCATAGCAAATTCTTTCATTTTGCTTAGCCCTCCTTCCGTGCCGCTTTACAGACAGCCGCAGACGGGCATCCGGCACAGCCAAATTCTTTCCGCTGAACGCCTTTGCCCTTTGTCAAATGGTTGACCAAAGCGATTAAGGAACCAAATACCAAAAAGCCGCCGGGCGCCAGAAGAAATACGATAATGGGGTCCCAAAGGTTGGCAGTTACATTGATCCCCATCCAGGTGCCATTCCCAATCAATTCACGGATGGAACCCATGCAAAGGAGTGCCAATGTGAAGCCAATTCCCATACCCAAACCATCTAAAGCTGATTTCAGCACAGAATTTTTATTGGCAAACATTTCAGCGCGGCCTAAAATGATGCAGTTTACTACGATTAACGGCAGGAATACCCCCAAAGCTTTATCCAAATCAGGGGCAAAAGCCTTTACCAAAAACTGGACAACTGTAACAAAAGATGCAATAACCACGATATAACAAGGGATACGCACTGAATCCGGGATCACTTTTTTCAACAGGGAAATAACAATATTGGAGCAGATCAATACCAATGTTGCCGCAATCCCCATACCGATTCCATTAACTGCCATGGTTGTGACTGCTAAAGTAGGGCAAGTACCTAAGACTAAGACTAAAACAGGGTTTTCTTTAATAATGCCGTTGGTTAAAACAGCAAGGTTGCTTTTCTGATTATCCGCCATTTTTTATGCCCCCTCCTTTACAGAATCAAATGCAGTAAAAGCTTTTTCAATGCACCGCAGGAAAGTTTTAGAAGATATGGTTGCGCCGGTAATGGTTTCCACGCCATCTAAGCCGGCATCTTTTCCTGTAAACTGGTCTGTAAAAGCAGGCATCCCTGTTTTGGAACCCAGTCCAGGGGTTTCGCTGTTATCCAGCAGCTTTGCCCCAGTTATTTTCCCGTCAGGGCCAATGCCTACCATGACAACATAATTGCCGCCATAACCTTTATCCTGGACTTTAAAAACATATCCTTTGCCGCTGTCATCCTTCGCAGCCAGCAACACGCCTTCTTCTGCATTGGCTGACAGCTCCTGGAAAGAAGCCGCTCCTGGAAGCACTTCCATCATAGCGGCATCCGAAGCTGCTTTTTCGACTGCTGCAATGGTATCTGCCGTTGCGTTATATGTAAATCCTAATAACGCTGAGGAAACGATACAAATTACTGTTAAAACAATAATTGGTTTTACCTGGATCATCCTTTCCCCTCCCTATGATTTTTTGGCCTGCTCAAAGACAGCACCAAATGGTTTTGTCATCATCAGCCTGTCAATATGAGGTGTAATGACATTCATCAATACAATGGCAAAAGACATGCCCTCCGGATAGTTACAGAATACACGGATCAGCATGGTAAAGAATCCAATGCCAACGCCATACACCAGTTTTCCGGAATTGGTCACTGGGCTGGTGGAATAGTCGGTTGCCATAAAGAAAGCCGCTATCATCACGCCGCCGGAAAGGATCGAATAAACAGGATTCTGGCCAAAGAGCAGCGCAAAGACAAATACGCTTGCCAGGACAGATACTGGGATTTCCCAGCGGATAATACCTTTCCAAAGGAGGAACAAACCGCCTGCCAAAATAGCAAGGGCACAGGTTTCACCCATAGAGCCTCCCCGCTGGCCTAGGAACATCTGGGCAATGGAAGGCATTGCTTCCCAGTTTCCCTCAGACATAAGACGCAAAGGAGTTGCGGTTGCCATCGCATCCACGCCGCGGGGTGCCGCCCATGAAGTCATATGGGACGCAAAAGAAACCAGTAAAAAGACACGGGCTGTTGCGGCAGGGTTTGCAAAATTGCAGCCTATGCCGCCAAATAAACATTTTACAACAATAATCGCAAAAAAGGAACCTACAATCGCCATCCAGGCAGGAAAAGTTGATGGCAGATTACATGCCAAAATCATCCCTGTTACAATGGCGCTGCAATCCTGAATGGTAGATTCCCGTTTTGTAATCATAGAAAACAGCAGTTCAAACAACATGCAGGAAAAGACGCAGACCAAAGTCAGCCAAAAAGCGCGGATGCCAAAATAATAAACTGCGGCAATGACAGACGGTACCAAAGCCAGCGCTACCGTAGCCATAATTTTCTGGGTAGTAATGGTATCCCGGACATGTGGGGAAGGCATAACAACTAATTTTTCTTTTGCTGCCTGTGCCGTCCCTGGGGTATTTTCAGCCATGTTTTATCCCTCCTTTTATTTTCTCGGCATTGCTGCACGAAGCTGCTGTTTTGCCAGTTTATTAGAAAATGTCAGTCCCCGTTTTGCCGGACAGACATAAGTGCAGCAGCCGCATTCCATACAAAGCATCACTTTCAGCTTTTTCAAAGCTTCTATGTCATTTCTCTGGCTTGCCAGTTCAATCTGTCTGGGCATAAGCTGGAAAGGACAGGCATTCATACACCTTCCGCAACGGATGCAGGGCCCTTCCTGGGGCACTTCCACCTGGCTTTCGTCCAAAGCCAGCAAAGCATTATTATTTTTCAAAACCGGATAGCTGTCATCAAAAATTGCAGTCCCCATCATCGGGCCGCCCATGAGCATTTTCTTAGGCGGGACTTTGTAGCCGCCGCAATATTCAATTACATCCCGGAACCGCATCCCAATGGGGGCAATGACATTTTTCGGTGTATTGACTGCTCCTCCGTCTACGGTCAGGCATTTCGTAATCAAGGGCATCCCATCCCGCATATACTGGCCGATAAATGCAGTAGAAGTAACATTGCATACAATACAGCCTACATCCGCCGGAAGCATCCCTTCTTTTACCACGCGGCCGGTGCTTTCATAAATGGCAACTTTTTCGGCCCCTTTGGGGTACATGGCTTTCAATGCCAGGACTTCCACAGAAGAATCATTTTGGGTGAGTTTTTTCATCAATTCCACAGCCTTGGGCTTGTTGGATTCGATGACGATTTTCACCTGGGAAATCCCCACATATTTTTTAATGGCAGCTATGCCTTCCAGTACATCCTGGGAACGGTCCATAATGGTGCGGTAGTCCGAGGTAATATAAGGCTCACATTCTGCCGCATTGATTACCAGGGTATCCACTTCATCCAGATTTTTCGGATTCAGCTTGATATGGGTGGGAAATCCCGCGCCGCCTAAGCCCACCAGTCCGGATTCCCGGATGGCTTTCACAAAGCCCGCATGATCCTCCACTTTTGGCGGCTGAACCGATTCATCCGGCGTCTGCTGGCCGTCACAGTCAATGACAACAGCCTGACATCTGGCCCCTGTTGCCGTAGTCATTTCCACAATTTCGCGGACTGTGCCCGATACGCTGGAATGGACCGGAGCGCTTAAAAAAGCTTCCACATCCCCGATTTTCGTACCTACTTTTACGGTATCTCCTTTGGCTACCAAAGCCTTACAGGGAGGGCCCATATGCATTGACATAGAAATACATACTTCTTTTGGCGTTGGTATGATTTCGGGCACATGTTCCTCTGTATGCTTCAGATGCTTCACATGGGCCCCAGCCAAGGTCTTTTGCACTAAACTCATTCCCTTTTTGCCTCCTCTATACATGATTGGGATATTTTTTGCAAATACGGCCGCAGCAGCCGCATTGTTGTCCCAGTAAATACGCCCATCCCCATACCTGCCACAGCAAGGACAGGGAAATAATAAAATACCGCATTACTTTTCAACAGCAGGGATGCTGCAAAAAGCTGCCCTATATTATGGGAAAGCCCTCCGCAAATACTGATAAAAAGAGGGCTGCACCCTATCCGGATCAAGCATAACATTACTGTTACAGAAACCAATCCGCCACATAAGCTCATAGCTGCCCCTACCGGGCCTCGTGTCAGGAATACAAAAAATGCTTTTAAGCCTGCCAGCTCATAGGCTTCTTTTTTGCCCAGGAAAAACAGGCAGTACATTACTACAATATTAGAAAGACCTAATTTAATGCCGGGAATGGGAATCCAGCCTGAAAAAACGGATTCCACAAAGCTTAAAACCAGGGACAAGGCAAATAAAAGCCCCATCCAGGCTACTTTTGACCCATGGTATTTCATGCCGCATCCCCAGCATAATGGTATGTTCCAGTTTTATCTGCCATAAGGAACTGGCTGGTTAAACCATCTGAAACATAGATATTTTTTTCTTTGTCAATAAGAACCAGCCCACAGGGAAAATCGTTCAGGTGTTCCAATGCAAACTGCTTGCCCTGGATAAACAGATAAGTTGACATATAATCCGCATAAGCCCCGTCGGAGGCTACTACGGAAACGGACATCAGGTCTGTCTGGGCAGGAGCCCCGGTAGCCGGATCTAAAATATGATGATAACGGATTCCGTCTTTTTCAAAATAGCGTTCATAATCCCCGGAAGTTGCCATAATTTCATCCGGCAGGGTCATCACAGCCACGTAATCATTCCCGCCGCCTCTTGGGTCCCGAATGCCAAACTTGAAGTCCTCCCGCCGGGATTTTTTGCCGATTACCATTACATTTCCCCCTATGGATACATAACCATGTGTGACGCCATTATCTAATGCAATTTCCCGGGCAATATTGCAGGCATACCCTTTGCCAATCCCCCCTAAGTCCACTTTCTGGCCTTTTTGAGCCAGCCTGCAATTCCCGTTTTTTTCCAGCATAATGCCCTCGTACCCCACCAATGGCAAAACTGCACGGAGTTCCTCCCCGCTGGGTATTCTGGGGGAATCCCCTGTAATATTCCACAAATCTGCTGCCGGTGCAATGGTCACGTCAAAAACGCCCTTGCTTTCTTCCCCGTAAGCCCGGCTCTGCTCCAACAAATCATAAATTTCCGGGGATACGGTTACAGATTTCTCCCCGGCCGCCTGATTTAACAAATCAATTTCCGAACCGGAAACATATCTGGAGCATTTTGCTTCAAAAGCCTGTAAAGCTTCTTCCACAGCCTTCCCGGCCTGGGGAGGCCCGTATAATTTATATTCTACAATCGTGTCCATGAGAAAAGCAATTCCCGTAACTGGGGGATTTTCCTGACAGCCTCCCAGCAAGAGGAGAACTGGCAGCAACATGAAACACCATTTTTGAAAAAAACCCCGCAGAGCGGGGTTTTTCTGAAACAATCGTTTTTCCATCCACTTTGTTTCTCATTTATCGCTTTCGCCCTCGCTTTTGGCTCCTTCCTCATCTTCCAGGTCGAATTCCAAAAGTTCCCCACAATTTGGGCAAGTTGTCTGCCCTTCTCCCAGCATATCGGAATCAATACAGACAATATCTCCGCAGGTTGGGCAGCATACTTCATAAATATCGCCTTCTGTCACTTCCTCGTCATGACAGCCGCAGCCGCCTTCTTCATGCTGGCATTCGTCGAACTGGTAATAATCCTGTTCCAGATCCCCCAGGTCTTCATCAATGGTATCTACCTGTTCCTGGAGATCCTCCAGTTCTGCTTCCAAATCGGAAATGGTCAGGGCCATATCATCTATGCAGCCAATTAAAGCATTGATTACTTTTCCTTCCTTGGTAGAATCATCAATGCCAAGGCCTTCTGCCAGGCCCCGGATATAGGCAGATCTTTCCGTGATCGTCATACTCTGCACCTCTCTTTATTCCTAACTCTAACAAATTGATACGTCTGGATTATGCTCTTTCCATATATTCACCAGTACGTGTATCTACCCGGATCATATCGCCTTCGTTAATAAACAAGGGCACCCGGATTTCCGCACCGGTTTCCAAAGTGGCAGGCTTTGTGGCATTGGTAGCTGTATCCCCTTTGAAGCCCGGATCGGTTTTGGTCACTTCCAGCTCTACAAAGAAGGGAGGTTCCACGCCAAAGACACTGCCTTTATAGGAAAGCACCTTGCAGTCCATATTTTCCTTGACAAATTTAAAGTTATCCCCCAGGGTTGCCTTGTTAATGGGGATATTTTCATAGCTTTCATTGTCCATGAAATAATACAGATCCCCATCATTATACAGGTACTGCATTTCCTTTCTTTCCACAAAAGCGGTAGGATATTTGTCTGTCGGGTTAAAGGTTTTTTCTGTTACTGCGCCGCTGATGACATTACGGATCTTAGTCCGTACAAAGGCTGCACCTTTTCCGGGCTTGACATGCTGGAATTCAATAATCTGAACCACTTGTCCATCCATTTCAAAAGTAACGCCATTTCTAAAATCGCCGGCTGAAATCATACACTTACCTCCATTGATGAGATATCATATACATTTTCCTGCATCTTTTGCTGGAAACACGTATTAACTGTTTGACAGTAATAATATTATATTAAATTATAGGTTTTTGCAAGCCTTTTTTCCAATTTCCCGCAAAAGTTCCCCAAATGGGAACCTTTCACTGGATATTTTGCCTGGAACCCGCTATAAAATAAAGAGTTCTTTGGGGGAACCGGTTAAATTTTCACAACCGGTTTCCGTTACCAGAACCATGTCCTCTATACGGACGCCGAACCGGCCTTCCAAATAAATCCCAGGTTCCACAGTCATAATCATACCCGGCTCCAATAAAGTGGTATCACGGGTATTACAGGCAGGCTGCTCATGGATTTCCAGGCCTACGGAATGGCCCGTGCCGTGGCCGAAGCATCCTTTATAATTTTTTTCAATGAGATTCCGGGCAGCGGCATCGGCTTCTTTGCAGGAAACCCCTAGCCGGATAGAAGCAAAAACTGCATTTTGAGCCGCAAGGACTGTTTCATAAACCTGGCGCATTTCATCGGTACAGCTTCCCACCGCTATGGTGCGGGTCATATCCGAACAGTAGCCGTCTATGATGCAGCCAAAATCCATTGTTACAAAATCGCCGGAAGCAATGGGCTTTTCAGAAGGCACTCCATGAGGCATGGAAGAATTTTTTCCAGATACCACAATATAGTCAAAAGACGGGCCTTCCGAACCCTGGCGGTCTGCAAAATCCCGCAGTTCCCTTGCTATTTCCCGTTCTGTCATGCCCGGTTTGATATAATTCAAAATATGGGAAAAAGTTTCATCTGTAATCTTCTGGGCAGCTTTGATTTTGCGGACTTCTTCCGGAGATTTGAACATCCGCATTTTTTTCAAAATTCCGCTGATCTCATTGCCCATTGCAATTTCAGCGGAAAGCTTTTGCTGGAAAGCCTGATATCTCTGTACCGTGAGATAACTGCTTTCAATGCCCAGCCGGGATACCTGGTGCTGTTTCAGCAGTTTGTTGAGCTGTTCAGAAAGCTTATCCTCTAAAATCACTTCACAGCCTTTTACCGTAAGGCGGGCCTTTTCGATATAGCGGAAATCAATGATAAAATAAACTGCTTCCCGCAATACCAGCAATGTCCCTGCTGAAGAATGGAGCCCAGTTAAATAAGCCCGTCCCACATCAGAACAAATAAGAGCCCCGTCCAGCCCTTCCGGCAGGGCTTTTCTGAATCGATTGATTCTATCTTCCATTTTGTTAGGCTTCCTTCCTGTCTTTTCCTGTTTCAAAGGGGATATTGCACCTGTACAGCAGCCGTTTTTCCAGGAACCGTTTCATCTTAAAAAAAAGGAATGGTTCCGGCTCCATGGGTTCCACCAGAATGGGGACAAGCCCTGCCAAACGGCCGCAAAGAATATCTGTAAACAGCTGATCCCCAATGACAGCGGTTTCCTTTTTCCCTGCCCCAAGCAGTTCCATTGCGCGGCGGGCCCTGTATCCCAAAGGTTTTTTTGCCCTGGAAAAGAACTCCAGCCCCAGCATTCTGGCAAAGGGTTCCACCCGTTCCTGCCGGTTGTTGGAGAGGATAGCCAGCCGGATGCCGGAAGCCCGCATTTCCTGGAGCCAGTCCAAAACCCGAGGGTCCACCTGCGGGTTGTCATGGGTTGTCAGGGTATTATCCACATCTAAAAGCAATACGGCAATTTTTTTCTGAGCCAGCCATTGGGGAGAAATTTCCCAAATCCGCCGGAACCGGTATGCCGGATACAAAAGCAATTGAGGTTTCCCCTTCCGCCAAACATGAAAACAGACGGAGAAAGCTCCCCGTCTGTTCCAAGTCCTTGATTATTTGAACTTACGTTTACGAGCGGCCTCAGACTTCTTTTTGCGTTTTACAGAAGGCTTCTCGTAGTGCTCTCTTTTACGGACTTCAGCAAGGACGCCGGAGCGGGCGCAAGAACGTTTAAATCTGCGCAGAGCACTGTCCAAAGACTCATTGTCTTTTATTCTGATTTCTGCCATCTACCTGATTCCCTCCCAACGCCGTCTGGCTGGAGTCACTATCCGCCCAAAACATGGGAACGGATAACATCCCTTATTATATACTATTAAGGCGCTGTTTGTCAATACTGCTGTCCCAAGATTTCTCATTGGCACATTGTTAGAATAAATAGCTGTAATTTTGGTATGCTGCCGCAATCAAATCCCGCAGATCCTTTGTTAATTTGCAGCCGCTGTCCTGAATGGCATAATCTTCTGTTTTTCCCGCGAAGCGGACACGGTAAGTTTGTTTCTCTTTGTCCAGCAGCAGGAACCCTTCATTTTTGCTGTTGTCAAAGTCCTCCTGGCTCCAGAACAGGGTAAATTTATCCTGATAAGGGGCGCTGTCGTAAGGACAGAAGGTTTTACAGTTGCCGCATTCATTACACATGCCATCCACATGGATAATCTGATGCATCCGTTTTCCTGGTACAGAAACTGCAATATTGGCCCGGTTGGGGCATACATCTGTACAGCATTCACAAACGGTAGCGCAGCCTAAGCAGCGGTCACTTTCCTGACAGGAGGAGCAGTCTTTGCAAAGGACGCCTTTTTTCGCCAAAGGCTTCTGATAATCGGCAATGATATTATCCTGTACATAGCGATCCAAATCAATATTGGAGATTGCTTTTACCGCTTTAGAAGCATCCGCAATGGCTTCTACGACGGTTGCAGGGCCATGGTTCCCGTCGCCGATTACATAAACATTGGAAAGGTTGGTTTCCAATGTTTCCGGATTGGTTTTCGCCCGTCCCCGTTCATTGACAGCAATGCCCATTTCCTGATATAAGCCGTCATCTACTTTTTCACCGACTGCGGCAATGACAGCCGTTGCCGGAACGGTTTCCAATTTGCCGGTATCCACCGGGGTACGGCGGCCGGAAGCATCCGGTTCTCCCAATGCCATCTTATGGCAGGACAGTTTTCCATCCTGGAAAGCGGCAGGAGCCAATAACGGGCAGAATTCTACGCCATCCTGAATGGCTAACTCTAATTCTTCTTCATCAGCAGGCATATTGCGCTGATCCCTGCGGTATACCAAACGGACATTTTGAACGCCGGGCACACGTTTTGCGGCGCGGGCGGCGTCCATAGCGGTATTGCCGCCGCCAATGATAACTACGTCAGTACCAAGCTGCAAAGCGGAAGGATCTTTCTTAAACTGTTCCAGGAAAGCAATCACATTCATGGCTTCCCCGGTTTCTAATCTCAGCACGCCTGGTTTCCATGCGCCTGCCGCTACGATAACATGGGTGTAGCCTTTTGCTTTCAGTTCGTCAATGGATTTTACCTTTGTGTTATATTGGAATTTCGCTCCATAAGCTTTGGCAAGGGCAACATCTTTTTCAATGGCTTCGTTGTCAACGCGGAAGCCCGGGATCACATGGCGCACAATGCCGCCAGGGGCGTCATGTTCTTCAAATACAGTCACGGGTACACCGGCGCGGGCCAGGAAAAAGGCTGCAGAAATTCCGGCAGGGCCTGCGCCGACTACGGCAACATTTTTCCCTGCCTGCTGGGCGGGCGCTTTGATGCCCGCTAACAGGCCGTCATAACCGCCTTTTGCCGCCTGCAATTTTGCGCTGCGGATGTGGATGCTTTCTTCGTAGAAGTTGCGGGTACATTTATCCATGCAGCGATGAGAGCAGATCGTGCCGGTAATAAAAGGCAATGGGTTGCGCTGGGTGACCACCTGCAAAGCTTCCTGGTATTTGCCCTGGCCCACCAGCCGGAGATAAGCCGGAATATCCTGTTCAATGGGGCATCCGCTGCGGCAAGGGGCTGTAAAGCAGTCGATTAAAGGAACCTGTGCATTTAATTTGCGGGGCGGTGCAGGTTTAATGGGTTTATGGTAATAAGGATCTTCTTTCAGTGCCGCAAGCATCCCCTGGACTTTATCCAAATCTACGTGGTCAAAGGGCTGGCTGCCGCAGTCCCCTAAAATTTCTGTAATCTGTACCAAACGCTGATAACCGCCGGGTTTCAGCATGGTAGTTGCCATGGTAATGGGCCAGATGCCAGCATCAAATAATTCTTTTATGTTATGGAAATCGGCGCCGCCGGAATAAGAAATCCGTAATTTTCCATGGAATGTTTCCGTTAATTTTTGAGCTACCGTCAGGGACAGGGGATAGAGGGAACGTCCCGACATATACATTTCTTCGCTGGGCAGCTCCCCGGCTTTTACGTCTACCGGGAAGGTATTGGTCAATTTCACGCCAAAGGACAATTTCTTGTCATCTGCCTGCTTCTGCAAACGCTGTAACATAGGGACAGCGTCAGAGAACTGCAAATCCTCTTTGAAATGGTGGTCGTCAAAAGCGATATAGTCAAAGCCTAAGCTGTCTAAAGTGGAACGGGCACATTCATAGCCCAACAAAGTGGGGTTGCATTTAATATAGGTATTCAAATACTTTTCATTGATTAAATAAGAAGCAATCCGTTCAATCTCCTGTGGCGGGCAGCCATGGAGGGTAGATAATGTAATGGAATCGGAAACTTTAGGAGAAATAGCCCGGATATAGGCTTCATCCACATTTTTAAAGTTACCCGCATAAGCCAAAGCTTCATTGACACATTCTTCCCAGACTGGGGAACCGGAAGCATCTTTCATGCCTTCGATAAATTTGTCAATTTTTTCGGTCTGGATGCCTTCCAGGTCATAGCCTACGCTCATATTGAATACAAAAGCGTCGGGATCGCCTAAGCCGAATTCCTTTGAGAAGATTTTCAAAGCGAACCAGGCTTTTACATATTCCGCGTAAGCCTGGGGCACATAAAGCTCCGTAGACCATTCGCAGTTATAGCATTCATCCTGGGCTGTAATACAAGGCTTCGCCACACATTTGGACAATTCTTCCCCATCCATTTTCTGGACGGTTTTCAATTCAAAAAAGCGGCTGCCTGCGGCATAAGCGGCAATAATATTTTGAGCGAGCTGGGTATGGGGGCCGGCAGCAGGCCCAAAAGGGCTTTCCAATTTTTCGTTGAAAATCGGAAGCTTATGATCAGAGGGGCTGTGCTTTACAATTTTAAAAATACCGAAAATGCTCTTATGATCGGTATATTCCCGATAGATCCAGTCGATTAAATTTCCAAAAGAAATGGGTCTCATAATATCGCTCATGTATAGTACCTCCTATTTTTTATCGTATATTATTTGCCGCTGTTGATGCGGTTCCACATAGCCTGGGCATGTTCCCGGGATTTTGCCATAATTTCATGCTCGTCAATGCCTACCAGCTCCCGGTCTTTCATACGGACTTTCCCGTTGATAATGGTCGTTACAATGCTGCGCCCTGTCAGCCCAAAAAGGGTATGGCCATTGATATTATCGGCTGTAAGCGGTGTCAATGGGTCGTAATCGGAAACAATTACGTCTGCTGCCGCGCCTTCTTCCAGGACGCCCAATTGATGCTGGAAATACCGTGCGCCGATTGCCGGGTTGCCATAGAAAAGCATCTGCGGCACTTCACCCCAGGCTGCATTGGGATCGCAAAGGTTATGTTTATGGAGGACATTGGCAACCTTCATGGATTCATACATATCATTGGTATAGCCGTCTGTACCCAAACCAGTGACAATGCCACGATGTACCATTTCCATAGTAGGAGGGCACCCCACAGCATTTCCCATATTAGATTCCGGATTATGGACAACCATTGTGTTGGTCTGCTTCAAAATGTCCATTTCCAGGCCATTTACATGGATACAATGGCCGCAAATGGTTTTTTCGCCTAAGATATCATTGTCAAACAGCCGGTTGATCAGCCGTTTATGGTATTTTTTAAGGCTGTCATAAACATCATCCATTCCCTCGGCAACGTGAATATGGAAGCCCACGCCGGCAGGTGTATTTTCCCGGCACAAAGCCAGGGTTGCGTCAGAAAGGGTAAAGGAAGCATGCATCCCCATCATTGCTTTTTTCATATCGCTGGTATCCTTCTGGCAGGCCTGGATGAAATCTGCATTTTCTTTCACAGACTGTTTCATTTTTTCCTGTCCGTCCCGGTCAGACACTTCATAGCACAGGCAGGTACGCACGCCTAATTGTTCGGCAGCATCTGCAATGGCAAACAAGCTGCCAGGGATTTCACCATAGGAAGCGTGGTGGTCAAATACCGTTGTAACACCATTTTTAATGCAGTCCACATAGGTAGCCAAAGCACTGTAACGGGTATCTTCCAGCAGCAGGTTCCGGTCAATGGTCCACCACATGCCGTCCAGGATTTCCAGGAAACCATGGGGATCGTAGCCTTTGATAGCAATTCCGCGGCTCATAGCGCTGTAAATATGGTTATGGGCATTGACAAGGCCAGGCATAATCAGGCCGCCTTTGGCGTCGATCCATTCCGCATCGGGATATTTCCCTTTGATTTCATTGGTGGCCCCTACTGCCGCAATCAGCCCGCCGTCTATTGCAACACAGCCGTTTTCAATGATCCGGTGATTGGCACCCCGTGTAACAACTTTTCCATTTCCGACCAATAACATTTTTGCATCCTCCTTAACTGCGATAAAAGAATGGTGTTTTCAAGCGCTTTTGGGTACAGGCTAATCAAAAAAGACGTCTCTTTTCCAAATTTGAAAAGGGCCGTCTGGTTTTTTGAAGATCTGAAAAAAATAGAAAACAGAGCCTTCAAGCAACCGGACGATTGATTAAGCCCGTGCGCAAAGCACTCCGTTTCAGCCTACTTTATTAAGATCGCTATTTGATAAAATTTTACTGTTTTTATTCTACCATAGGGAAAAGAAATATGCAATAGGTAATATAAAATTTCTAAAAAATTTTTTGTTTAGAACAATTTTTTGTTGTTATTTTATTTTTTTGATGATATAATAGCCTTTAAGCCGGAGAAAAATATTGTATTTATCCAAATGGTTATAAATGTATAAAAAAGGGGGAATCCGGAATTGAGTGCTCCAGACGGGATGAATCTTGATTTTTTAAAGCGGCTGGCAAAAGGGATCGCCAAACAATTCGGAAATGATTGTGAAATCGTCATTCATGATTTATCGGACAACAATGCGGAAAATTCCATTGTAGCCATTGAAAATGGCCATGTTACAGGCAGGCGGTTAGGAGATGGGCCTTCCCACGTGGTATTAGAAGCCCTGCATGGTGACCGTGGAAAGCTTCAGGATCATTTCGCTTATTTAACGAAAACACGGGATGGGAAAATATTAAAATCCAGCACAGTTTATATCCGGGATTCCAATGGAGATGCGATTGGGATTTTTTCCATTAACTATGATATTACCTCCCTGCTTTTAATTGATACCGCAATTCGGTCACTGACCACTACCGAAGAGCCTCCTGCCCGGGAACCGGAAAATATTCCTTTAAATGTAAACGATCTTCTGGAAGAATTGATCGCGCAAAGTGTGGAATTAGTTGGAAAGCCTGTAGCCCTGATGACAAAGGATGATAAAATTCAGGCCATCCAGTTTTTAAACCGTTCTGGTGCTTTCCTGATCACTAAAAGTGGTGATAAAATCAGTAAATATTTTGGGATTTCCAAGTATACTTTATATAGTTACATTGATGCCAAATCATAAAGGATCAGCAGCATATGATAAATCCCCTTTCGATTACGGAAAGCAATCCGCAATCGAAAGGGGATTTACAGACTTTAAAAACTATAAAATCAGCTTGCCTTCCGGATGATACCCATTGGAGTCTGTTCGCTGCACTGGCCCAAAGGATTATCTTTCAGAATTTTCACCAGCAGGTCACGGTCCATTTTCTTATCAGAAGTCCCTAAAATCTGTCCTTCAATATCATTGATATCTGTAATAGCTACCGGAACGCCTACCCGCTGGGTAATGGAAGCCGCCGTTTCATCAGGCTTGTCCGGCCCAAGGACTACATAATGGTTATAAGGCGGCAATGTGAAATGGCATGGGCCGTCAATGCTGCGGGCTTTGTACCCGGCAATATCATAGAACCAGCCCCGTTTATGGAACAGCTTGCCTATGGCAGATACAGCCGCCGCAAAAAGGATTTTAAAAGTACCGCATTCCTGAATTGCCATTTCCATGGTTTCCGGAATTCCCAAACCGATACCATAAGGAGTTTTTAATACAAATTTGCTCAAAAAGCGGGCCAATGGGCGGGGATGGATGTCCTCCATAGGGATAGCGCGGTTCTGTGTACAGGCAACCGCTTTTTCTGTAATAAAGATAATATCCCCCGGCTGTGCTAAGGGCGCGGCATATTTTTCCACCACGTCAACAATATTGTCTTTATCGGTAATGACATGGGTTTTAATACATAAACGCCGGTAAACGGTACCATCTACTGTTACCGTTTCATTTTTTTCCGGATTTACAACATAACCTTCCGGAAATTCCCGTTGGATTTCTTCCGGTGTTTCTGGCGTATTTTGAACATTGGGTTCTTTTGTTGACATTTCCAGCATCTTCCTTCTATACTTCTGAATTTTTGGCTTAATACTTTATCACTTTATTGTAGGATTGGCTGCTATTGGGATATTATACAATAATCTTTTTCCTTCGTCAAATCAGAATAGAGGGAATTTTATAATAAAATGCTGTATATGAGGGATTTGCGGCAAGGATGTAAACTTTTTGTTAGAAACCTTTTCCAATCGTCGAAAGCCATTGACGAACCGGATAAAAAGGGCTAAAATGGTACTACCATCAAGCTTTTCCCAGAACTTGTTTCCCTTTCCGTGCCTGCCAGGGCCAGGAGGGATTGCAGGAGAGGAAATCGAAGGAGAATGAGAAATAATGAACCGTTCGGTAAAACGATTGACATCCGCAGCCCTATCTCTGGCGATAGCGGTATCTATGGGAGCAGTTGCTAATGCAAAGCCTGTTTCCAGCAAAGGATCTTTATTAGGGGCGAAAACCACCACCAGTACCACAAAGACCACCACAAAGACCACCCCAAAGACAACAACCACCGGGGCATCTTCTGTTAAAACAGCCTCCGCGGGAGATTACAGCGTCCATTTTTCCGGAAACCAGCTGCAATTTATGAAAAACGGCAAAGCCTCCGGAACCTTTGGCGCAAAAAATTCCAGTATTAAAGCAGCTGTAAACAAAGCCGGGAATCTGGTTATTGGCTTTACAAAAGCCGATGGAAAAGCCGCCAATGTAAGCCTGGGCCAACAGAAAAACGTTGTATTCAGCGGCAGTTACAGTTCCCTTACCGTAGATGGCAGCGTTGCAAATGACCGTTCCTTTACGGTAGGCGGCACAGTCAGTGCTTTAAATGTAAATGCGCCTGTATCTGTCACCATTGCCAAAGGAGCTTCTGTTTCTTCCTTAAAAGTTGGAAATGCTTCCGCAAAAGTTGCTGTCCAGCAAGGGGCGTCTGTCAGCAAGGCTTCGGCCGTTTCAGCATCTTCTGTTTCCGGTTTTTCCGGTTCCATTTCCAAAGCCCAGGCTGTAACAGCTCCAAAAACAACTACCATACAGAGTTCTTCTAAAAAAACCGGTTTAAAAATCGGCAGCAATTCCATTTCCAGCGGCAATACCACAAGCACCTCCACAGCAGGCAAAGAAAAAGTTTACCTGAATATGTATGATGCTGATGACACCAAATACACCGAAGAAATCAATTATACGACTAATAATGGCGTGCAGCTGGTTGCGAAAGATGGTATCAGCTTAGGACAAGCCATTAAAGATGTTAAATTTGAAGTAACACACGATACAGATAAAGATAATGACCGGGTAGGCGGCCAGTGGAAATGGGTAGACGTTGCCTCTACCACCAAAACCAGCGGTACTTATACCTATCGTTTTTATCCTTCCCTCAGCGCAAAATATCCCACTGTTGATGTGCAGGTAAAATATGAAGGCAGCGGCGAAAGCTCCAGCAAACGGAACCTTGGCAAGCCTTCCATCAGCTTTGTAGGCAAATCCCACGGGGAAGGCGGCAATGTATCCGTAGAAGTAAAAATCCCCAGCGGTGTAGATGATGACGGCACCTTAGAGATTTACATTGGGCGGGATTTCTATGATGAATGGAAAATTGACGAAGATGATGCCGGGGATGAAAAGACCTGCAAAATCTATATTGACCGTGACAAATACATGGAAGATAAAGACAACGACACAGAAGTCCGCATCCAGGCAAAAATTGATGTAGACGGGCGCAAGGCTTCTTCCAATATTATTAAATACCGTTTGGAAGGGAAAGAATCCAGTTCTTCCGCAAACCTGTCAGGGTTTTCTTTAAGCGGTCCCCGTTCCATAGAGGAAAACGACGAGGACACGATTGAAGCAGATATTCCTTCCAACGTAACGAACCCCAAAATTACAGTCCGTGTCAGCGAAGGGAAGGCCACTACCAGTGTCAGCTCTGTCAAAGCAGGCGGAACCGCAAAAATTTCTGTTAAGCCGAAAAAAGACAGTGATGATTTGCGCATTGCAGTAACACTGCGGTGTGATGAAGGCACGATTACAAAATATATCAACATTGATGTAGACGAAGAAGACTAATCCAAATTGTTTTATCTATCATTTATCATCATAAATAAATTTATCCCAGTTAGAAAAAAGGAGTTTGAACAATGAATCCAATGATCAAAAGATGGACAGCTTCCACATTAGCATTAGCTATGGCTGTATCAATGGGTGTGTGCGCCAGTGCAAAACCGACTTCCAGCAGAACCCTTTTGAAGCCTGCCGCTGGTACTGCTACAACAACGACATCCACCAATGCGCCTGCTGTTGCACCTGTTACCATTTCCGCCAATGATTACAGTGTTAATGTGACTACAAATACAGTACAGTTTGTCCGGAATGGGAAAGTGGTTACCTCTTATCAGGCAAAACTGGCTGGCAATACCAATAAAGTGGATGTTACCGTTCTCCAAAACAGCAAAGGCAATTTCTGTGTCAGCTTTACCAAAAGCGACGGAAAAGGGATTAGTGTTAATTTAGGGAGCCAGTCTGATATTGCATTCAGCGGCAATTACAATACATTAACTTTTGACACCACGGTTCCGGTAGGCCATGACTTTGTGGTAGGCGGTACTGTTACAACTTTAAATGTCAATTCCCCTTCTGTTGTTACAATATCTGCTGACGCTTCCATCAATTCCTTAAAAGTTGGCAATAAAGATGCTGCTGTCAATGTGGTTTCCGGTGCAAAAGTAGCGGCCGGAGCTACTGTAAGCGGTGCAGTTGTAACTGGCTTAAATAATTTAGGTTCTATGTCCTCTGCCGCTGTCAGCTCCACTACCAATAAAGCTGGCTATTCTTCTCCGGATGGCACTGTTGGGAACACGACCAGCGGCGGTTTATTCTTAGAAATGAAAGATGCCAGTGACACGAAAAAATATGCGTCCAGCATTTCTTACAATTCTGATAATTCCATTGTAATTGTACCGAAAAAGAATAATGTATCCTTAGGCAGTTTAATGCAGGATATTAAACTGATTGTCCGGAAAGCTGATACCAATACCATGCTGACTGGCGAATGGAATTTCGTGAAAGGTGCTACCGAATCCACAAAAGCCTCCCCAGGCACTTATAAATATCAGTTCACACCCCATCAGGCATATAAAGGCTTTGATGTTATGATCAAGATCCAAGAGGCTGGAAGTGCTGCAGCTTCAACCGTTACAACTTCTCCTAAAATCGCCTTTTACAGCGGCGTAGGCCGCGGTGCCGGTGGAAAAGTTGACGTAGATGTTACCCTTCCTGCCGGTGTAACCCGGGGTGATGTTCTCGAACTCCATGCCGGAACCTGGTCTACCACAAAAGATCTGGTCAATTCTGACGGCGGCGCTACCCGGACCTATACAGTAGAAATCGATCCGGATGAAATGACAACTTCCCGGGCAAAGGTTTATGCTGTACTGCGGACCAATGGCAAAACCTTAACTTCCAACACCATCAATTATACTTATGATGAAGATGGTGATACAGGCAGCTTGAAAAAACCGGGCCTGAGCATCAGCCCCAGCCATGGTGACGGCAGCTTTGTAGCTTCTGTAAGCCTTCCATCTTCTGTGAAAAAGAATGATGAAGTTGTCATTTACGCTACCAAAAAAGGCAGCAGCAATCGGGAAGTTGGCAGCGCTGATTTGAGTGATAATGATGCTGGCAAGACCATTAAAATCAACTGTGAAGTCAGCGGCAGTGATGATGATGAATTTAAGATCCGTGCAACTCTCCGCAGCGGCGGCCAGTCTGCATCTTCTGAAACAAAAACATACCGGATTGCCGATTAACGCAAATAAGCAAAACTAAAAAAGTCCCAAAAAGCAAAGGGGGCACCATGCCCCCTTTGTTTTTATAACGGGCGAAGGTATTTTTTTATATTTTTGTCCGGACATGAAACAATATTAAGGAGGCAAAAAACAATGAACAAAGTAATTTCCGCAAAAAATGCACCTGCCGCTGTGGGTCCTTACAGCCATGCCATGCAGGCAGGAAACACCGTCTACACATCCGGCCAGTTAGGTCTTGATCCGGTAAGCGGTGCATTGCCAGAAGGCGTAGAAGCCCAGGCAACACAAGCCCTTAAAAACCTGGTAGCCGTATTAGAAGAAGCTGGTATGTCTTTGGCTGACGTTGTAAAAACGACTGTATTTTTAGCAGATATCAATGACTTTGCCAAAATCAATGCTATTTATGCAGACTTCTTTAAAGACAGTGCACCTGCCCGTTCCTGCGTACAGGTTGCAGCCCTTCCAAAAGCAGCCCTTTTTGAAATTGAAGCAATCGCCGTAAAATAATTTTTTACCTGATTGCCTAAAAAAAATAAAGCATCCTTTCAAAAGATTCTTTTGATGGATGCTTTATTTTTATATCGTTTGTAAATAGGCATAAAAAAAGATATAAATTTTTGTGCAGTTTAATTAGATAAAAATTGTTTCACATCCATTGAAATTTTTAGTAAAATAAGTTATGATATAGGAGAAGGATAAAAAATATTTTTTTGGCTTTCATAAAAATTATTAGAAAATGCGGGGTGTTTGTCTATGACGAATCAAAAAAACGCGGATGCCTTATTCACGCTGAATGGCGTCCCGCCTTTGGGACAAGTTGTTCCATTAGGTTTACAGCATGTAGTTGCCGCTATTGTCGGTGTGGTTACGCCTGCTATTTTAGTATCCGGAACCTGCGGCATTGAAGGCCCGGATCGGACCATTATGATTCAAATGTCCTTAGTTATTTCTGCTTTAGCTACCCTTCTCCAGCTTTTCCCTATTTTCCGTACCATAGGCGCTGGCCTGCCCGTGATTATGGGGGTTAGCTTTGCTTATATCCCTACCTTACAAAGTATCGGAACGGGCTTTCAAGATATGGCCCAGGCTGGCGGATATAATGTAATACGAGTCATTTTAGGTGCACAAATTATCGGCGGTTTAACGGCAATTATTTTTGGTATTTTCTTAAAACGGCTGCGCAAGTTATTCCCGCCTATTGTAACCGGCACTGTAATTTTTACAATTGGCCTTTCATTATATCCTACTGCTGTACGGTATATGGCTGGCGGAAGCGGCAATCCTGATTTTGGCTCCCCCAAACAATGGCTGGTTGCTATCATTACATTAGGCGTAGTTGTATTTATGAACTATTTTACAAAAGGTTCATTGAAGCTGGCATCTATCCTGGTTGGCATGGTAGTGGGCTATATTGTAGCTTTGGTGATGGGAATGGTAAGCTTTGACGCTGTTATTTCCGCCAGTTGGGCCCAGATTATCCCGCCTTTACATTTTGGTATGCCAGTATTCATTCCCAGCGCATGTATTTCCATGGCAATCATGTATATTGTAAACTCTGTCCAGGCTATTGGGGATTTCAGCTCCACAACCCTGGGAGGGCTGGATCGGGAACCTACGGATCAGGAGCTTTCCGGCGGCATTATGGCCAATGGTTTAGCAAGTATTGTAGGTGCATTTTTTGGCGGTTTACCAACAGCTACTTACAGCCAGAATGTGGGTATTGTCACTGTAAACCGGGTAGTCAATAAAACTGTATTTGCTTTTGCAGCAGGTGTTTTACTGGTTGCAGGCTTTATTCCTAAATTTTCTTCTGTTTTAACAACAATTCCCCAATGTGTCATTGGCGGCGCTACAATTTCCGTATTTGCTACCATTACAATGACCGGGATCCGAATGATTACATCTGCTACACTGACTCCCCGCAATGTAACCGTAGTGGGATTGGCTGTCGCTTTAGGGGTAGGCGTTACCCAGGTACAAAATTGCTTAGGCGGATTTCCTGCATGGGTTGGCGTTATCTTTGGCGGTTCTTCCGTTGTTATCGCTACCTTAGGAGCTATCTTGTTAAATACAATCCTTCCGAAGGATTCCAATACTTAACCAACCAATCATTTTTACAACCGGACGCTATCCAAAATTGGGGATTCCCCATTTTCCGATAGCGTCCGGTTTTCTTCATACAAAAACTCCCGGAGAGCGGACATCTCTTCGGGAGTTTTTTTGTGAGTCGCTATCGGAAACCTTAATCAGACTTTACGTCCACTTTTATTCTAGCACAACTCTCTAGATAAATGCAAGAGAGAATCGAATAAATCTTTTAGTCAGCGGTTATAACCTAAATATTGTTCCTCTAATTCATCGAAGCTGCTTTGCGCCGCTGAAGCAAAGCGGCAAATTTCAGGAAAAAACAATGCTTCTATTTGCTGATCCAAAGGATGACAGATCGGCGGCCTTGTAAAAGCAGCCCGTTTATACTGAGCTGTATGCCGGCTGACGCCAAAAGTTTTCATTAAAAAAGCCTCTGTCAGGGAAATGCCCCGGCTGCGCAGCAAGTTCAGAACCGCATCCGGAAGCAGCAACAAGGAAGCAAAAAAATCAGCTTCTTCCTCGTGGCGGCGGATATGTCCTTGATGGCGGAGCAAAAGATGTCCCAGTTCATGGGCAACGGTAAAACGCTGGCGGCAAAGGGGCGACTGATCGTTATATAAAATGAATGTCTGTCCTTTTAAACCAGCTACTGAAAATCCGTCATATCCATATTCCAAAAAAACAGCAGGAGAAACATTGGATAACCGGGCATATTCCTGGTAAGAGATAACCGGACAGGAAAAATGGAACCGGGCTGGTTCTATTGGGAAGGTATGCCATTTTTGCTCCAGTAAACAGGAATATGCTGCTGTTACAATCCGTTCCCGTCCAAACATTAAAGAATATGTTTCGATGCTTTAAACTCCCGGAACATCTTCTGAATAACGCCATCAAATTCCAATCCAAAATAAGAAGGCACAAGGAAGGAAAAAATATAATCCAAATCCTGCTGCATCATCATTGCAATAGCCGTTTCTGTAATGACAACGCTTTTTAAAAAGTTACCTCCGGTAAAATTACCCGCTACAATATAATTATATAAGACTTTGCGTACCAACCGGGGATCACTAATATCCGCGATTAAATTTACGGCTTTGCGCAGGAAAGGATCGCAATACCGGACAGGATCGCTGTGAATACGGCGGTCCAAATCCAGCAGTCCGTAATCCCTTGCATGGGTTGCCAGCTCCATTAAAATTTGGATATAGTCCATTAGATCCTGTTTTTCAAATCGGCTGCATTGGATATGCTGCGCGAAATAATTGGTATCCATGAATGATCGATCCCCTTTATCGTTTCAACGCTTATTATAGCACCTTTTTTTAAACCGGTAAAGACTGCAAGCAAATAAACTGTGTTAATTTATACATTACGGATTTTGATCCGGCTTTCTTCCAGCCATATTTTCTCAAGAAATTCCTGGATTAAAGAAGTTTTTGGAATTAAGCTTTCAGGAATGGAGAAAAACTCCTGGTTGGCCTGTAAAAGGCGCTGGGCTTCTGGAAAATAGGGCGAATCCGTCCCAATAGAACCCATCATTTCCTCCAGCCCATCATAATAAAGAAAAGGCTCATAAATATGGGTAGAATCAATATGAATATCCGCATTTTCCCGGAAGGGGAAAATATATAATTCTTCCCCTTTCAGCACATATTTCCACATTTTCAGAGTACCTTCTGCTGCCGTACTGCGGCAATGGAAATCCCGTAAAATCCGGCGGGAAAGGCGTAAATCCCTTGCACCTAACAGAATATGATTGTTGTCATTTACAATATCACTATGTACGCTGATATACACCTTAATTGCAGGATATTCTTTCAGTACATTTAACAGGACAGGATTTAAAGCATGGATGCCTTCAATAATTAAATAAGTTTGTTCATCATAATAAAGTGTAAAAGTTTTTTCAGAACGGGCCCCTTCTGAAAAATTAAAGATTGGAAAAACAGCTTCTCCCTTTGTCAGCAGGCAGGATAAAACCTGATCTAAGCATGGAATATCCAAGCCTTCAACACTTTCATAGTTTTGATAGCCGTCCTCCCAGCGGGGCAATTTATCCCTGCTTTTATAAAAATTATCCAAAGAGATCCGGTTTACTTTTTTTCCATGTTCCTCCAAAATGGAAGCAATCCGCTTTGCACTTGTCGTTTTTCCAGAAGCAGAAGGTCCTGTTACTAAAATAATATGTTTATGTTCCCGCATTGCGATTTCACTAATACGGACAAGCTTTTCACGATAAGCAGTTTCTTCTCCTGCTACCAGGGATGGTGCATTTTCCCGAAGCCCTTTTGCAACCTGGCTGGCATTTACTTTGTTCCGGATGGGGGAATACTTCATAAAATAACTCCATTCCGCCGCATAAATTATAAAAAAAGCTAAAAAAGCGGCTTATCAGAATCATAAAAGCGAAATGAGGGATTCTATCTCATTTTATATATTATTAAAGATTATTATAACATAAAAATTGTGTCTTTCCTAGATAGATACATTGAAAAGCTGTTAAATTTGAAAAAGTTATTTTTTATTTTGTGGACTGATTTTCCACAATGGCATATCCCAGTTTCATTTCTTTTGCGGGCATATCCGGATGGGCAATATGATCCAGCAGCAGATTAGCAGCATTGGAGCCGCTTTCCTCATAAAAGTAGTGGAGCGTTGTAATGGTTGGAGCTGTTACTGCGCTAATATCCGAATCCCCTTGTCCAGATACCATCATTTGTTGTGGTACCTGAATATTTTGGCTTTTCAAATACTGCAAAGCGCCTGCCGCTATGGTATCCGTGGCACAAATGAGTGCATCTAAGGGGCCGTAAGTTTGTAAAAGCTCCCGGGCCTTTTCATATCCGGAAGAAATTGTAAAATCCGCAATGATCCTGTGTTCTGCCTGTTCTGGCAGTCCTGCCTGCTGCAAGGCATCACAATAAGCCTGACTGCGCTGCTGTCCCACCGCCTTATCCCCTTCCAAGGCCCCAATATATCCCAATTTGCGGCAGCCTTTTTCCAGGATTAAATTGGTCATATCGTAAAAAGCGTGATAATCATCATGATACACACAGGACATTCCTGTTAATTGCTGTCCCACAATGACTACTGGTATTTTACTTTTTTTCAGTTCTGTTAAATGCTTTGAAGTAAAAACAGTTGCAATTAAAATAATCCCGTCCACCCGCTGGTCATCAAAAGTATCTAAATATTCCAATTCTTTTTCCGGGCTGTTATGGCTGTCCGCCAGCAGGATTTGAAATCCTTTTTTCTCCAGGACAGAATCAATACCCACCATAATATTTCCCACAGCGAAAGAGTCTATTTTAGGTAAAATAACACCGATTGTTTTTGTTTTACGGGTACGCAAAATTTGTGCCTGTATAGAAGGGCGGTAACCGGTTTCGCGAATGACTTTTTCAATTACCTGCCTTTTGGCTTCCGAGAGGTACCCATGGTTCAGATAGCGTGATACAGAAGCATTTGATACACCTGCCAGCTTTGCAATTTCTGAAATATTCATAAAATATTTTCCCCTTATGTAATGGCTTTTTCCAGTGTCATTTTATCATATTTTTTGAAAGCTTTCAAATCTGCCGGAATGAAACAGAAGCAGGGTTATCTGCCTTTTCAGACAGGCAAGCCCTGCTCTTGTTGATCCTGTAAAAAGCCTGCTAAAAAACGCTTTGGAGGGTAGGCAGTTCTGATTCATAAATATGTTTAATCAGATGCCGCAGCCGTGAAATTTCAGCTGCCAGTTCGGCATGGTTTTCATATTCTGCCAACGGGAAAAGCCGGGCCACTGTTCCCGTAATCGTATCCAATTCATCATGATGGATATAGCGCATCATAACCCGTTCTTCATCCTCCCAAAGACGCTGGAAATCCTGGATTTTCTGCTGCAAATCCTGTCCCTGTTTTTGTTCCACCAGTTCAGACAAAGATGACAATTCCGTTTCCATCTGGTCCACAATATTTTTCAACCGGAACAAGGAAAAACAGCCTGCGCCTAAAATACCGGTAAGCATAATGATTACAATAACAAAACGCTTCATAAAATTTCCTCCTCTTTTTGGCGCTGTTTTTCTTTTTGTTTCCGCTGGGGATCTTTTTGAATGAGGAAATATTGGGCCTGCCTGTCACAGGTCATTAAAAAGATATCGGAAACAGACAAATTTTTTTCTTTTAAAATTTTAGTCAGCCATTCTTTGCGCAGGTTGCAATATGAAAAAGCACTGTCAATAACAGCCCCGTCACTGATCATAACAACTGGCGGGGCGTCAGGGGCAGAAGGTTTTGGCAAATTCAAATCTTTTGGAGTTAAAGGCCGGGCATCATATTTTTGATATACCGATAAAACGCCTGTTGTTTCCACAATAGCAAAAGCCACATCCTGAATATCGAAAACATTATTGCTGCGGAGCTGGGACATAACATCATCAATGGTAAAACGCAGTTCATGCATTTCTGCCTGATCTATTTTCCCATCCCGGATTAAGACCCTGGGGGTACCGGAAATAATACGGCGGGCCTTTTTGCTTTTTAAAGAAATGGCAGAAATAATCACATCAAACGATACCAAAGATAAGATTGGGATAATGCCGCCCAGCAAAGGGACGTTGGTATCTTCAATGCTCATAGTTGCGATATTGGAAACTAAAATTGTAACCACCAGTTCCGAAGGCTGGAGCTGGCCAATCTGCCGTTTTCCCATCAGGCGCAAACTGAAAATAATCAATAAATAAATAAGGAATACGCGAAAAAATACGATCAGCATGGACAGAACCTCCCGCCTTATTTTTTACCAGAAAGCGCAAGATATTCTTTCAAAAAAGGATATTTCGGTTTACTGGTATCAGCGGCAGAAAAAAAGGCCATAATAAGGGCATTGGAGGAATGTATGATATGGACTTTTTCAAACGTCCCCTGGCATCTGTCCGGACTTATGAACCGCCCCATGGCGATTCCTCGCTGCAAGTTCCTTTAGAAGCTTCTCTTGCAGACCGGCTGGGCCATATTCGGGACCGGTTCGACAAATCCATGGATCTGGTCATCCATGAAATATCGGTCTGTGGAATTTCCTGTGCTGTACTGATGTGTGAAGGGCTGGTCAGTACAGGTACATTTTCTGAAATTTTAGCCCGGCCGCTGACTGCCCTAACCATGGAATCCCCCACGCCGGAAAAAATTCATGAATGGGTGCTTTCGGATTCTTTAATGGCGCCGGATCAAAAAGAAATCAAAACTTATTTTGAATTATACCGGTTTATGATGAGCGGCTTTGTTATTTTGTTTATTGACGGGGTGCCTGGAGGAGATGCCTTTGGCCTCCAGGGATTTCCGGGGCGTTCCGTAGGGGAGCCGGAAGGCGAAACCAATATGCGCGGTTCCCGGGAAGGCTTTAACGAATTATTGCGTCCCAATCTGGCAATGATACGCCGCCGTTTTAAAACGCCGGATTTAATTTTTGAAATGATTACCTTTGGGGAAAAAAGCCTGACAGACGGGGCCCTGGTTTATTGCCGGGGTACTGTATCCCCTGCTCTGCTGGCGCGGATCCGCAGGCGGCTGTCAAAAGTAAAATTAGATGTTGCTTTAGAAACGGGATATTTATCGCCTTTTTTAGAAAAAGGGTTTTCTTTATTTTCCAGCATTGGCTATACCGAACGGCCTGATACTTTATGTGCAAAAGTTGCAGAAGGCCGGGTTGCTCTTTTATTAGACGGCACACCCTTTGCCTTAATTATGCCCTATCTGTTTAATGAACATTTTCAAAGTGGTGATGATTATTCCCACCGGCCTTATTTTGCAACTTTTATCCGTTGGATGAAAATGCTGGCTTTTGGATTTTCCGCTTTACTGCCAGGGATCTATGTGGCCATTGGCACATTCCATCCGGAACTGCTGCCAGATATTCTATTGTCAAAATTGATTGAAAGCGATCAATCGACACCATTTTCTTTAATGCCGGAAGCATTATTGGTATTCTTCCTATATGAAATCATGCGAGAAGCCGGTTTACGGATGCCGAAGCCGGTAAGCCATGCTGTCAGCATTGTAGGCGCTTTGGTCATAGGGGACGCCGCTGTAACAGCCGGTATTATTGGAGCGCCCATGGTATTGGTAGTTGCTTTAACGGCAATCAGTTCTTTTGTGGTGCCTACCCTTTATGAACCCGTTACCATCCTGCGTTTTGCCTTCATTTTGTTGGGAGGGCTTACAGGCTTATACGGTGTTTTACTGGGATTATGCGCTGTGCTTATCAATTTATTAGCAGTAGATTCTTTAGGTATCCCCGCTGCTGCCCCATGTGCCCCATTTTCCTTATATGTCCTGCGGGATACGCTGTTCCGGTGGAGCTGGCGCACTTTGGCCAGAAAAGATCTGCGGGTTGCCGGCCTGAACGGGAGCGATATGGCTCCAAAAAGGGGGCGTTGATAAATGGAACGGAAAATTTCCAGTGTTCAACTGGCTTTGCTTCTTTTTTTATGTTCCCTGGCTTCCCTGTTAATCTCCAATGGTTCTTTTTCCATTATGGCAGCATTTTTGCCCGCTATGGTTCTGGTAGGGGCCGCTTTGGTTCCAGCCTTTCTGTTAGGGCGGAAGCAAGGTTTTTTACCAGCTTTAAGCAGCTGGGGAAAAGGGGCTGTCATTCCGGCAGCTTTCCTGCTGGTCATGGTATGCCTGTTCATGGCCGCCCAGGAACTAAGGGTATATGGCTTTTTTCTGACCTCCACCGTATATCCAAAGGCCCAGATGGGCATATTCCTCATTGGAACGGGGATTGTCTGTGCTTATGCCGCTGGAATGGGGCTGGAGCCTTTAGCCCGTCTGGGGTTATGGGCGTCGGTATTTGCAGCCGTTGTTTTTATAGCATTCATTCTTGGATTAGCACCTTCCATGAAAAATATGCCTGTTTTCCATGCTTCCCCTGAAGGAATGTCTGTTTTTTTCCAAAGGGCTTTCCGTGTGGCCTGTGCATCAGAAGAAGCTCTTTTATTTTTAATTCTTGCGCCCCGGGCCAGGAGCAGAAGGCAAAAAGGCGGGAAAGGCATTTCCCTATGGCTGTCCCTGGCGGTAATTGCCGCCATCCTTACGGGACTGCTGTCCGAAATTGCTTTAGGAGCGTACCGGGAAACCCGGCGGTTCCCTTTGCATACCGCAGCAGCGGCAGCCCATTTCAGCCCCCAGGGACGGATGGATTTATTATTCCTGTTTTTATATACCGGGGCCGTTTTTATTAAAATTTCCTTATGGCTTTACGGGGGATGCTTTGTCCTGCGGTATCTGTTTCCCCGGATGCGGCGGGGGATTCTGGCGATTGTATGCGGGACTGGAGCAGTCATTTTAGGGTTTCTGCCTTTTACCCAAACCATAACCAATCTTTTATTATCGGGATGGATGCTGGCCTTTGTTTTTATTGGGCCATTGGTTCCCCTGCTGTTTTTCCGGAAGGGGGCGAGCCAATGAAAAAAATCCTTTGTTTGCTGTTATGCCTGATTCTGCTCCTTTTCACGGGATGCCTGGATTCCGTACCTTTGGGGAAACGGGCTGTTGTCCGGACAGTAGGGTTAGACTATGAAAACGGGGAATATACTGCCGCATTGCAGCTTTACGGCCAGTCTGACAGCCCCGGAGGGCCTGAAATTATCACTGCCAAAGGGGATACGTTAGCGGGATTATTTTCCAATGCTGCCATCCAGCAGGGAAAACAGCTTTTCTTAGGGAATCTGCGGCTGATTTTATTTGGAGCGTCCCTTTCTGCGGAAGGGATTGAAGATGTTCTGGGATTTTTAAATGAATACCATCAAATTTCCCCTGCCACACAAACAGCGGTGGTTTTGGGGAAAGCCGGGGAATTGATGAAGCCGGAAGAAGATAAATCCCTTCCCGGGGAACTGCTGGACACCCTGTCCAACGCCCAGCAAGGGGGCCGCGCACCATTATGCCGCCTGATGGATTTAATACCGGAGCAGGCAGATCATGCCGCCCCGGTGCTGGCCCTTGCAGAAGGGCCGGCGGCCATAGCAGCAGGATCGGTTATTTTCTCTGAGGGGAAAGTGGAATCCTATCTGGACCCGGAAGCAACCCGGGGGCTTTGCTGGCTCCAGGGGGAAATCGGTGGAGCCGTTCTGGAAACCAAGTCCCCGGTTTCTGCGGCAGTCACCCGGAAGGTGTCCCATAAGATTTCCCCGGAAGCCGCAGCCTGTTTCATACAGCTTTATGTATCCAGCAGCCTTTGGGAAGGCCCTCAAGATACGGGGCTTTATCCGGCCATTGCCCGGGAACAGGAGCGGATGATACAGCAGGAAATCGAAGCCTTTTTGGATCGTACCCTGCGGCAGGGATTGGACCCATTCGACTGGGGGAGCCGGATGGGACAGGCCAATTTAGCCGAAGCCCAGTATCAATTATCGGTACAGTGCCAAATAGAAGAACAAGGAGCTGCCTCCTAGCATGAGGGACAGCTCCCAATTACATTAAGAAAATTCCGGAGAAGAAAAATCCGGTGAATGGAACAAATAAATCCGGAAAGGCCGGCGGCGTTCAATACAGTATTTTAACGTATAAGCCGTACCTCTGGAATGGCCGTCCCAAAAAGCCAGTACCAGATCCGCGGCATCTACGATCCGCCGGTCCCGGACTAAGGGGGCCATATTGCCATAAATTTTATAATCCGGAGAAAAAACCTGGATAGGCAGCCCTAACATTAAAGCTGCCTGGACAGCCATAGCATCCACGCCTTCCGCGCCGCCGCTGACCAATTCCGTGGCATTCTGTGGAATACGGGAAATCATGTTTTCAATGGAAAAATCCTCTGTTTTCCGGGAACCGATAATTGCCACTGTCAAGAGCTTCCGCCTCCTTCCTGGATTTATTATAGCAATATTTCAAAGCAATTTCCATAAAAAATTCCATTTTGTTGTATTTTCTGTTTCCAAACCTTCTGTTTTCAGCAGCCTATATTTTGGGTGCTTTTGAACAAAGCCTTTTGAACAGCTTTCCGACAGCAGGGGCTAAAAATCTTTACCGTTTTCCGTTGCAGTTATTCCCCGCAATAAAAAAAGGCTATGGTGGCAAAGTAAAAAGGCAGAAGATAGATGACTTTTTTGTGATGGGGGAAAACAAAAACCATGAGAAAGCTGGTTCAAAAATGTGCCGGGGTAATCTCCCTGGCTGTGATTTTCATACAGGCCATGACCTTGTATGCCCAGGCGATCCTGCCGGACAATTATTATGTAGCGGCAGGGGAAGCATTAAAGCTCCATACGCCTGTACCAATCGAAACGATGCAGACAGAAAACAGCCTGCCTGCGGAAGCATACAGCTCCCCGGGGAACCATTACAGCTTAAAGCTGGCGCTGCCTGGAGGGATTCCCATTAAGCAGATCCAGGTCCAGGTGGTTGACCGGGAAATGGTAATTCCGGGGGGAAATGCCTTTGGAATTAAGATGTTTACAGAAGGCGTCATTGTAGTAGGACTGAGCGACGTAAGCAGCGGGGACACCCGGAATCCTGCAAAAGCAGCCGGCATCAAGGTAGGCGACATTATCCTGACCATGGGGGGAAGAAATGTCCAAAGCAATGAAGATGTAGGGGCTATTGTTTCCGCCAGCAAAGGGAAGCCTTTAGACGTGGAGCTGGAACGGTCGGGAAGCCGCCAGACCATAAAAATATGCCCTGTAAAAAGTGACGACGGGATTTACCGGGCGGGGATCTGGGTACGGGATTCCTCGGCGGGCATTGGCACCATGACTTTTTACGACCCTGCGGCGGGAGTATTTGCAGGATTGGGACATGCCATCTGCGACATTGACACAGGAAGCATCATGCCCCTTCATTCCGGGGAAATCGTAGATGTGAGCATTCTCGGAATAAACAAAGGAGCCTCTGGTACGCCCGGCGAATTAAAAGGGACATTCCTGCCGAAAACTACAGGAGAATTACAGGTAAATTCCCAGTGCGGCATATTTGGCACAGGGGAAATGCCAGATTCAGACGCAGCGCCGGTTCCATTGGCTTTGCGCTGCGAAGTGGAAGAAGGCCCTGCCATTATCCGCTGCACATTATCGGACAATAAAATTGAAGAATTTGAGGCAGTCATTGAAAAAGTCAGCATTGCCCAGGACAACCCCACAAAAAATATGGTAATCCATGTGACAGACCCTGAACTCCTGGAAAAAACGGGAGGGATTGTCCAGGGGATGAGCGGAAGCCCCATATTGCAAAACGGGAAGCTGGTAGGGGCTGTCACCCATGTTTTTGTAAATGATCCCACGAGAGGGTATGGCATTTTTGCAGAAAACATGGCAGAAATGGCCCGCAACGCAGGCCCCGCAGAAAAGTAAAAAAGGCAGATATAGAGAGGAAAAACACAGGGAATGGCTTCCTGTGTTTTTTCTGTAAGATGGACAGGGATAGACGGGGTTTAGAGGGAAATTGCCCAAAATTCGTAAACTCTCCTGTGTGGAAAAAACACGTTATTTGAAGAATATACGAAAAATAGGTCATATAAGGTCGAAGACTATCGAAAGTCCAAATGAAATAACGACGAAAAAAAGAGAGTACATTACGGTATTTTTTGTCGTATATTTTGTCAAAAAGAAGTATACTTTTGTGACAGAATATGTTAAACTATGACTAAGCGTGGGAAGCGTGAATGGAGGGATAAGTGAAACATGCAGAACCTACAAAAGACCGTTCTTCTCGTGGAAAACGGGGAGTATGGAAAAGAATGTGAGAGACTTTTAAGAGAAAATGGTTTTCAGGTGCTGTCCGTTCCAAGGGATGGGATTGCAGTTTCGCAAGGGATTGCAGAACATCTTCCTGACGTAGTCCTAATGGAAGCTTTTATGGCGCAGCTGGATGCGATTGGCGTAATGGACAGTATTAAGAGGCGGGGGGTAAAACGGCCTCCCCTGATGATTGTTACAGCTACCGCCGCTACATCCAGTCTAGAAGCCGAAATTATGGCTGCCGGAGCAGATTATTTTTTCCTGATGCCATTTAATGTGGAAGCCATGGTAGCCCGTGTCATTAAGCTCAGCGGCATAACTCCTCTGGTCAAGGAACAAAAGCTTGCCGCTATCTCCGGAACCCAATTGGAAATGATGGTAACAGATATTATCCACCAGATCGGCGTCCCTGCCCATATCAAAGGATACCATTATGTGCGGGAATCCATTATTCTGGCTATACGCCATCCTGAAATCATCAATTCCATTACAAAAGTCCTTTATCCGACGGTAGCAAAGCGTTTTAATACGAGTGCTTCCCGGGTAGAACGGGCAATCCGCCATGCCATTGAAGTTGCATGGGACCGGGGTGATGTAGACACATTAAACAACTATTTTGGATATACCATTCATAATGGCCGGGGAAAACCCACAAACAGCGAATTTATCGCGATGATATCTGATAAACTCCGTTTAGAACTGCGGGGTGCTGATTTAGAACGTATGGAAGCCTGCTAATCAGATGACAGCTCCATAGGTTTTGTTTTATTTTTAGGGGATTTTTTACAGCTATTTACTGATATGATAAAAATTTCCATAAAAATGTGTGGGTATTCCGCCTGTTTGCGGGCATGATAAGAGGGACACGGAAAATCCGTGTCCCCCTTTCAAACTGGCAGACAGCTTGAAGGGAACACAAGCAAGGAGGCGTAATACCCCATGAACTGTTACCAGGCGAATCATAATATTGAATGTTCTGTAACCCAGTGCGCAAACCACTGCAATTCTGACAATTATTGCGCTTTGGAAAAAATCCGCATTGGCACTCATGAAGCCAATCCCACTATGGACCAATGCACAGACTGCAAGAGCTTCCAGCGTAAATAATCCATCCGCCCCGGCAAACCGGAAATTGGATCCGAATTGGGTTTTCGCGAAAAAAAACGGAGAACAAGAAAAGTTCCCCGTTTTTTCTTTTTCATCCTATTTGTCACAGCCCATATAAAGGAGCCCCAGACGAATTGTATTTTCAAGGCCTTTATAGTGGGTACGTTCCATACCATGGGAAGCATGGACGCCAGGGCCGAACAAAGCGCCTTTTACATTCCCGCCGCCGCATAAGGCTGCATAAACGTCGGAATGGTAACGGGGGTAAATATCCACCGCATAATTGAGGCCGTTTTCTTTCGCCAGCCGGACCAGCTCACTGGTCATGCCGTAATCATAAGGGCCTCCGGAATCTTTCGCGCAGATCGATACATCATATTCGGTACAGGACAAATCCAGCCCAATACAGCCCATATCAACGGCAATGACTTCCCGAACGTCATCGGGCAGGTAAGAAGCGCCATGGCCGCATTCTTCATAAACAGAGAAGAAGAAGCGGGTGCGGTAACGGGGCTTCAAGCCTTCCTCTTTTAAAATCTTCAAAATGGTCAGCAGGCAGGAAGCGCTGCCTTTATCATCAATGAAGCGGGATTTCAGGAATCCGCTGTCTGTAATGGTGGTACGGGGTTCAAAGAACAGATAATCCCCCGGGCAAATCCCCAGCTTCTGGACATCTTCTTTGGAATGGACTTCTTCGTCGATGCGTACAATCATATTTTCTTCATCCCGGGGACGGGTTCCCGCATCCGGGAAAACATGGATAGCCGGGCTTGCGCTTAAAAAAGTGCCTGTATAGGTTTTTCCGTCCCGGGTACGGATGCGGCAGTATTCCCCATCCAGGGTAGGGATGGAAGGGCTTCCCACTACGGTGAATTTCAATTCCCCATCGTCGGTAATGGAACGGACCATTGCCCCCAAGGTATCCACATGGGCCAGCAAAGCCAGTGATCTGGAATTGTCCTGGCCGTCAACCGTTACCATAATGCCGCCTTTTTCCGTATGTTCTACGGGATAGCCAAGCTGATCTAAAATGCCGCAGACAGCTTTATCCACTTCCGCGATATAACCGGTGGGGCTGTCCGCACGGAATACCGTATGAATTGTATCAAATAGAAAAGGTTTATATTTCGTGATGTCCATAAAAACCAGCTCCTTCTGAAAAAAATTTGTAGATTGTTTACAATAAATTGCTGTTTCCACTTTACCATATTTTTATGATGGATGCAATGCGTGTCAGTGAGAAAAATAAGAAAGAAATTTGGACATTCCTACAAAACCCATCCATAATATTTTAATATTTGCTAAATAAAGTAAACTGGTTTTTATGAAACTGAATAATCCCTTCCCTGCGCAACTTTCCCAGGACAGCAGACAAAGCGCTGCGGTCCGCGGCTAAATAATCCGCCATTTCCTGGCGGTTCAATGGGATTGTAAAAGCAGCCCCGCCGAAAGAAGCCGCCTGTTCCGACAAATAAGAGAGCACTTTTTCCCGGAGGGTACGTTTGGACAAATGTTCAATGCGGCCTGTTAAAAAAATATTCTTGCCTGCTAAAATCCCCATTAAATTTTGCACAATCTGCACCCGGGCCTGTTGAAAGTCCCCTTCCCTGGGGCTTAAGCTGTCATAAGGAATCCACAAAACCGCTGTTTCCTGGGAAGCCTGCACCAAAACGGTCAAAGGCGCCCGGGTACAGGCAAAGGCTTCCCCGAACATCTGCCCCGGCCCATTTTGCGCCAGCAAAGCCCGGTTGCCCTGGAAATCCTCCTTTGAAACCTGCACCAGACCCGTTAAAACAATCCCCAGCCGGTCCAACAGTTCCCCTGGATGCAAAATGGTTTCCCCTGTTTGGTAAAGCCGTTTCTGCGCCTTCAGGCTGACAAGAAGCTTTTCCGGATCGGTTTCCTGCAAATTCTGGAACAAGGGGCTGTCCCAAATTTTTTTTAAATTTTCTTCCATATTTTTGTTTCCTTCCGTTGTAATAACAACCGAAAATCTATTGCAATTATATTATGATAATGACACGGAATCAACCAGTTCATCCGCTATTTTAGGAGGAAACTTTTTATGATAAGAAAAATTATAAAAATTGATGAAGAAAAATGTATTGGCTGCGGCTTATGTGCGGAAGCCTGCCACGAAGGTGCCATTGGAATGGTAGACGGGAAAGCGAAACTGCTGCGGGAAGATTACTGCGACGGATTAGGAGATTGCCTGCCGGCCTGCCCTGCGGAAGCAATTTCCTTTGAAGAACGGGAAGCACCGGCATATAATGAAGAAGCTGTAAAAGCATCCCAGGCAAAAAAACAAATGGAAACAAATTCCCAGGAAAAAACGCTGCCCCACCAATGTCCGGGGATGCAAAGCAAACGAATTGAACATTCCCAAACAACGGAAATTACTGAAAATCATTCCAATTTTGAAAGCCAATTATCACAATGGCCTGTACAAATCAAATTAGCTCCAACAAAAGCGCCTTATTTTGAAAATGCAAATCTTTTAATTGCGGCAGACTGCACAGCTTATGCCTATGGAAACTTTCACCAGCGGTTTATTCGCAACCATATTACACTAATTGGATGCCCAAAATTAGATGAAGGTGATTACACCGAAAAATTAACTGCAATTTTGCGGGACAATTCCATTAAAAGTTTAACAATTGTGCGTATGGAAGTACCATGCTGCGGCGGAATTGAAAATGCCGCAAAAAATGCGCTGCAAAAAAGCGGGAAATTTATTCCATGGCAAGTATTTACAATCTCCACCAATGGTAAAATTTTAGAATCATGATAAATTTTTACATCAATTTAGCGGAAGCCTGAAAATCAGGCTTCCGCTTTTTTGATTTATCTTTATTTTATTGATTTTCATGGATTGATTCTTCGGAATAATAAACAATATGATGTTCATTTCTCCAATTTTTCGGGGACATTTCATAAACATTTTTAAAAGCCCTGGAAAAATGGAGCTGGTTTGGATAACCGACAGCTTTTCCAATGTCGCCAATGGAAAGCTCTGTTAATTTTAAGAGTTCTGTTGCTTTAATCATGCGGTAATTTAACAAAAATTCCTGTGGGGATTTGCCCACAGCAGATTTGAATATTTTCCCAAAGTAGCTGCGGTTCAAGCCGCAGGTTGCAGCAATATCTTCCACCGTAATATCATTATGAAAATTCTGTTCAATATAGGTCATTGCTTCCCGGATATAAAAATCCCTTAATTTACTGACATGATTGACCCGGACTTTGAGAGAAGATCTGGTAAAATAGTCCAAAAAAAGGTATAAATGGCCGATTAAATGAAAGGGCGCGGCATCCTTGCTTTTCACGATGTACATCATTTCCCTGAACATTTCTTCCCGCAGATCCTTTGCTTTTGCCCGGTAAATGGGGTCTTCCCGGGACAGGCCCATCATTTCCATTGCTTCATTCACACGTATACCATCAAATTCCAGCCATGCATATTCCCAAGGAAGCTTGCCATCTGAAATATAAGTGGTAACTTGTCCTGGAAAAATCATAAAACCCTGTCCGCTGCGGACGCGGTAAGTATCCGTATGACCGGAAGAATTGTTTGCAATGAGGGTTCCCGTTCCAGAAATTACAAAATGGAATAAATAATGGTTCCGTTTTACAGGGCCATAAGAATGTAATGGTGCACAGCGTTCCCAGCCATATTGATACAGCCCTAAATCCACAAAATTTTCATTGGGGAAGATTGAAAAAATAAGATTTTCCATGAAATCCGCCTCCTAAAAATTTGCCGTCTGAGAACAAGTATATCATGTAATATAGAAAAATGCTACGCTATATAACAAAATTTTAATTTTAAACGCATTTTGGTATAAAACATCAAAAAAAATTCTATTTATAGTCTAAAGGGGGAATGCTATAATGTGGACAAATAAATAAAAGCGCTTTTTATTTATCCGGAACAACTGCACATTCCACCCAAACTAAATTGTTGTTTTTGAGGAAAGGAGAGCAAAAGCAATGAAAAAATTATGCACTTGCTTTCTATTGGTAAGTGCCCTGGTATTTTCCACAATTTTGTCTGGATGCAGCAATTCCAACGCCAAAATAGATGGAAAAACCGTCGTCGAGCTGGTACAATATAAGCCAGAAGCAGTCGCTGTATTTGAACAGTTAGCGGAAAAGTTCAATGCAACCCATGATGACATTTATTTGAAAGTGGATTCCCCAAATGATGCCATGACAATTTTAAAAACCATGTTCATTCGGGAAGATTATCCGGATATTATTGGGATCGGCGGAGATATTAACTATTCTTATTTTATTGATTCCAATATTTTGGCAGATGTTTCTGATTATCCCGGCCTCCAGAAAATTAAACCTGCTTATGTTGATATTTTGGAAGGTCTGGAATTTGTTCCCACCGAAGGGACATTTGGTGTACCTTTTGTGGCAAATGCTGCCGGCGTTTTATACAACCGTCAATTATTCCAGGAAAACGGATGGGAAATTCCCACAACCTGGGATGAATTTATGGGGTTATGTGATGAAATCCAAAAGACAGGGATTCTTCCTTTCTATTTTGGGTTCAAAGACACATGGACCTGTCTTGCCCCGTGGAATGCTTTAGCGGTTGACCTGGCCCCGGCAGATGTGTGCCAGCAGGTAAACCGGGGGGAAACCACCTTCTCCAAGGAATACCGTGAAACCGCTGAAAAAATGCTCCAGCTTCTGCAATATGGGGAAGAAGGCCCCTTTGCCTATGGCTACAATGACGCCTGTACCGCTTTTGCAAACGGCCAATCCGCCATGTATACCATCGGCAGCTACGCTGTACCCCAGATTAAATCGGTAAATCCGGACATGGATATTGACTCCTTTGTCATGCCGGGCAGCTCCTCTCCAGAGGGCAACACTTTAAACTCCGGTGTTGACCTGCAGTTCTGTGTGACCCAGGCCTGCACCAACAAGGAAGCCGCTTACAAGGTATTGGATTTCTTATTGGAGCATGACAGCGTTCAGATGTATTTAGACGATCAGAATGCTGTTCCCTGTGTCAATGAAACCTTTGAATTAGCGCCTATGCTGGACGGCATGAAGCCCTATATTGAAGAAGGCAAAATGTCAGACTATCAGGATCACTACTATCCATCTGAAATGGCAGTGGATGCACAAATTCAGACATTTTTGCTCAATCAGGATGTAGATGCGTTCCTCAGCAAATTTGATACAGACTGGGCCCGCTACAACCGGGACATCATTGCCATGGTTCACGAATACCAGGCAAAACATGGGAACCAATAAGGAAGGGGCTGTAAAAGTATATGAAAGGGACTAAATTAGACAGCAAACAAAAAACATACCTGCTGATTACCATCCCAATCCTAGCACTTTTTTTCTGTTTTAATACGCTGCCCTTGATCAAAGGTGTTATTTACAGTTTTACAAATTTCCGCGGATATGGGGATTACAGCTGGGTTGGGCTTCGGAATTATATCGACTTGTTCCAGGACGGCCGTGTGGGCCGGTCCTACTGGTTTACGTTTAAGCTGGCCTTTGTTACTACAATCGTCGTAAACGTTATCAGCTTAATTTTAGCTTTAGGTTTGAACAGCAAAATCAAATTCAAAAGCGCCTTGCGCGGGATGTACTTCATTCCGAATATTCTGGGCGCCTTGGTTGTAGGCTATATTTTCAACTATTTCTTCACCTATATTCTTCCAGCCGTCATCCAAATGGTTGGCGGCCAGGGGAACAGCATCCTTGCCAGTACGAAATGGGCCTGGTTTGCGATTATGATTGTATGCGCGTGGCAGTCCATTGCCATGAATACCATCATTTACATATCCGGCCTGCAAACGGTGCCCCAGGATGTGTATGAAGCAGGCTCCATTGACGGGGCTACTGGTTGGGCACAGTTTAAACATTTAACATTCCCTCTGATCATTCCATTTTTCAGCATCAATATGGTATTATGTATGAAAAACTTCTTAATGGTCTTTGATCAGATCATGGCTTTGACAAAAGGCGGTCCTGCCCAAAGCACAGAATCCATTTCCTTCTTAATTTATAACAATGGTATGTCCGGGGGCCAGTTCGGCTTCCAAAGCGCCAACGCGGTCGTATTCTTTATTATGATTGTTGTGATTTCTGTCGCCCAGATGCGGTTCACAGGCAAAAAGGAGGAGCAGTTATAATGAAAGAAAAAATCAATGAACGGGTAAACTGGCCAGTTACAATTCTGCTGATTGTGGGCCTCATTACAGTTGCGTTCCCCTTGTATATGACCATTGTCATTGCCTTCAAGCAGCCTTCGGAAATGACAAACAGCATTTCCGGTATTTTGTCCCTGCCCAAGTCCTGGAGCCTTGCGAATTTCGCGGAAGCAATGCGGGTAACCGATTTCTGGCATTCCTTAGGCAACAGCATCTGGATCACCTTAGTCACGGTAGGGATTTCCATTGCGCTCCATTCCATGATCGGCTATACCATCGGCCGCAGCAAAGCCCGCAGCAAATTTTACAGCTTTGCTTACTTATACATTGTCAGCGGCATGTTTGTACCTTTTGCCATCCTGATGATGCCCCTGGTCAAACAAACCGCGCAATTAGGGATTGCCAACTGGGTTGGCGTTATCCTGTGTTATGTGGTATTCTATATGCCAATGAATGTTTTGCTGTATTCCGGCTATCTGACCAATATCCCCATGGCCTTGGAAGAAGCCGCCTGTGTAGACGGCGCCAGCTCATGGATGACATTTTGGAAAATTATTTTTCCAAACATGAAGCCGATGCATGCAACGGTGGCTGTTTTAACAGCCCTGGGAACCTGGAATGACGTTATGACGCCTCTGGTTATCATGTCAGGAAGCGGTTCCACCACATTGCCCTTGGCACAAATGACATTCCAGACACAATTCGGGACAAATTATAATTTAGCATTCGCATCCTATTTATTAGCCTTGCTGCCGATTTTGGTATTCTACCTTATCTGCCAGAAACAGATTTTAAACGGCGTTGTAAACGGGGCTGTAAAATAGTCAAACAGACACATAAGAAGGGGGATTTCCGATCTCCCTTCTTATGTCTGTCAAAATATACCTATAACCATTCAGAAAGGAACGGTTGCCTATGGCTATTTTATTTGACGGAAATCAAAATACTTTAACACTGCATACCAATCACAGCACTTACCAAATGAAGATCGATCCATTGGGTTTTGTGCTGCATTTGTATTATGGAAAATCTTCTGTTGGGTGTATGGATTATCTTTTAATGCATTCTTACCAGGACCGGGGTTTTTCAGGGAACCCTTATGATGCAGAAGAGGATCGGACCTATTCTATGGATGTACTGCCCCAGGAATTTCCTTATCATGGTACAGGGGACTACCGGAGTCCAGCCCTGATTATCAAAAATAACGGTAATTTTTGTGGAAGTGACTTCCGTTATAAAAGCCATCGGATAACAAATGAAAAATATCATATCAAAGGGCTTCCAGCCGTATACGCAGAAAAGGAAGAAGCGGAAACATTGGAAATATTTCTGGAAGACCGGGTATCCAATATAGAAGTCTGCTTATTATACGGGGTACTGCCGAAATATGATATTATTACAAGAAGCGTCCGGGTGGTGAACCAAGGCGGGAATAAAATCTATTTGGAAAAGCTGCTGCCGGCAACCCTGGATTTTGTCAGCGGGGATTATGATTTTATTACCTTTTATGGCCGGCACAATAAAGAACGGAATTTCCAGCGGGTACCTGTCGTCCATGGCGTTCATCAGATTGGCAGCCGCAGAGGGACTTCCAGCCACCAGTACAACCCCTTTGTTATTTTAGCGGAACGGAACGCCGACGAAGAAAACGGGAGCTGTTACGCCATGTCCTTCCTGTACAGCGGCGGGTTCCAGTGCCAGGTAGAAAAGGATCAGTTTAACCTGACCCGCCTGCAAATGGGGCTTCAGGAGGAACTGTTTGAATATCCCCTGGAGCCTGGGGAAGTCTTTTATTCTCCGGAAGTGGTAATGAGTTACAGCAGCCAGGGTATCGGCCAGTTATCCAGGAATATCCATAAATGTTACCGTCATAACTTATGCCGGGGAAAATATAAAGAAATTCCCCGTCCCCTTTTGGTGAATAACTGGGAATCCACAATGTTTGATTTTAACGGGGATTTATTATATGGTTTAGCCAAAGACGCCTCTGCCCTGGGGATTGAAATGCTGGTAATGGATGACGGCTGGTTCGGGACAAGGAATGACGATACCAGCGGTTTAGGGGACTGGCAGGTGAATGAGGAAAAGCTTGGGGAACCTTTAGAAAGCCTGATCCAGAAAATCAATGGATTAGGGATGAAATTCGGCATATGGGTGGAGCCGGAATGTGTCAATGAAAACAGCCGTCTTTATCGGGAGCATCCTGACTGGGCCTTTCAAATTCCTGGGAAACGGCCTGTCCGGGGCCGGGGCCAGCTTATGCTTGATTTTTCCCGGAAAGAAGTGGTAGACTATTTATTCGGGCAAATCTGCAATGTTTTAGACAAAGGCAACATTGAATATGTAAAATGGGATATGAACCGGAGCTTTTATGATATTTATTCCAACGGCGGCAAAGAACAGGGCCGGGTGCTCCATGATTATATATTAGGGCTTTATGACTTTTTAGAAAGGCTGATTACCCGTTATCCGAATATCCTGTTTGAAGGATGCAGCGGGGGCGGCGGCAGGTTTGATGCCGGGATGCTGTACTATACCCCGCAAATCTGGTGCAGTGACAATACAGATGCCATTGACCGGGTTTTCATCCAATATGGGACATCCTTTGGGTATCCGATTTCTTCGATTGCCTCCCATGTATCAGCCGTTCCCAACCAGCAGACAAGCCGTATGGTCAGCCTGCATACGAGAGGGGTCACTGCCATGGGCGGTGTCTTAGGGTATGAGCTGGATTTGCGGGAATTAACGGAGGATGAAAAAGAAGAAGTCCGCCAGCAGGTAAAAACGTACCACAAGTATGAAGCCTTAGTACAAAACGGTGATTATTACCGGCTGACGAATCCATTTGAGAATCAGGCAGGCGCTTGGGCCGTAGTTGCGGAGGACAAGTCCGAAGTGCTGGTCAGTGCAGTTTCATTAGAATGTCATGGCAATGCGCCAATCGTTTATATCAAGCTGCAAGGGCTCAAATCCAGGTGTATCTACCGGGACACAGAAAGTGGTCAGGAATATCCTTCAGATGCCTTAATGGGCGCAGGAATGCCCTTACCGATGATAAATACCTATGTTGCTCCAATGCAAACAGAAAATGAAGGGGCAAAGCCCCTGCCGGTTGTCGGACAAGAACACCAGGCATGGCAATGGCATTTAGAATTGGTTGAAAAATAACAGCAGCAAAAAATTTGAAAAATCGGATGGTGAAGTATGGAAAATAACAGCATTTTTTTAGAAAAAGACTGGTGGAAAAAGGCCGTTATTTATCAAATTTATCCACGGAGCTTTCAAGACAGCAACGGGGACGGAATAGGAGATATTCCTGGTATTTTGCGGCGGCTGGATTACCTGGCAGATTTAGGGATTGACGCAATCTGGCTTTCTCCGGTTTACCAGTCGCCCCAGGACGACAACGGGTATGATATTTCAGACTATGAAAAAATTGATCCTATGTTTGGGACAATGGAAGATATGGATCAGTTGATTGCAAAAGCAAAGGAAAAAAACATCCGGATTATTATGGATCTGGTATTGAACCACACTTCTGATGAGCATACCTGGTTCCTGGAGGCCAAAAAAAGCAGGGACAATCCCTATCACGATTATTATATCTGGCGGGACGGGGAACCGGGCAAAATGCCCAATGAAATGCGGGCAGTTTTTGGCGGCCCCGCCTGGGAATGGGTGCCGGAAGTAGGCCAGTATTATCTGCACCAGTTTACCGTAAAACAGCCGGATTTAAACTGGGAAAATCCAAAAGTCCGGCAGGAATTATATAAAATGATCAACTGGTGGATTGACAAAGGGGTGGGTGGTTTCCGTTTGGATACGGTTGATTTGTTCGGCAAGAAGCCGGATGAAATGATCACCCATAATGGGCCGTTGCTCCATGACTATCTGAAGGAAATGAGCCGGGAAAGCTATGGCCGGAAGCCTTTGATCACCGTAGGGGAAGCCTGGGGTGCAGATGTAGAAAATGCCAAGCTGTACAGCAATCCGGATGGCAGCGAGCTTTCCATGGTATTCCAGTTTGAAGCCATGCTGCTGGACGAGCAGGGCGGCAAAGAAAAATGGGATCTTTCCCCATTACCTTTCCGGCAGATGAAGGATGTTTTCAACCGGTGGCAGACAGGGCTGTATGAAAAAGGCTGGAACAGCCTGTTCTGGGAAAACCATGATATTCCGCGGATTATATCCCGCTGGGGGAATGACAAGGAATACCGGGAAAAATCGGCAAAAATGCTTGCCACCTTGCTCCATGGGATGCAGGGGACGCCATACATCTACCAGGGAGAAGAACTTGGGATGACCAATACAGCCTATGACATCAGTGAATACCGGGATATTGAAACCTTAAACATGTACAAGGAACGGAAAGAAAAGGGCGTCCCGGAAAATGAAATCATGGCTTCTATCCATGCAAAAAGCCGGGATAATGCCAGATCTCCTATGCAGTGGGATACCAGCCCCAACGCAGGCTTTACCAGCGGAATCCCCTGGATGAAAGTGAACCCAAATTACACAGAAATCAACGGGGAAGCTGCACTAAAAGATCCAGATTCCATTTTCCATTATTATCAAAAGCTGATCCAACTGCGCAAACAGTACGACGTTTTCACAGACGGCAAATTTGAAATGCTCCTGCCGGAAGACGAATCCATTTTTGCATACAAAAGGGGGCATAACGAAGGCTGTTTAACTGTATTCTGTAATTTCTATGGAGAAACTGTGGAATGTCCCATGGAAGCCTGCAACGGCGCGCAGCTTCTGATTTCCAATTACAGCGACAGTGACAGCATGACATCTTTGCGGCCCTATGAAGCGAGGATTTATTACCAATAAAACAAGGAACCCGGAAAATTTGAGGCACATGCCTCAAATTTTCCGGGCTTTTTCCATTTATGCTTTCCCCACGGAAATTTCCCCTTGGCTGTTGCGATAAATACGGCAATTCTCTGTAATATCCTGAATGACCATACTTGCATTTCCAATCATAATTTTCGTTGGCGGATAAACCTTCTGACTGACCAGCATACAGTGGGCAACACCTTGCAAACGTTCTTCCAGCTCTGCCTTTTGTTCCATAAGCTTTGCCCGTTTCATCTTCAAAACAGGAGCTTGCAGCCGCATTTGGTTCAAAGCTTTTTTCCGTTCCGGAGTCGTAATCTGTTTAGCTTTATCCAGACGCTCTAAATAATCCAAGCTTTTCCGCATTTCTTCATATTTATCATTCAGTTCTTTCAGCCGGTTTTCGAGATCCATTTTTTCCCGCATCATAGAAGGGGTGCTGCCTAAGACAATCACCGTTTGGACTGCCGAACGGGAGCCCACGCGGCGGGAATTGATGGAACCAAAAACGGTTAATTTGCCGCCGGCAATCCGGCCCCGTTTCCCGCTGATTTCAATGTTTCCATCGGTTTCCACAGTGGAATTGATAATGGTTTCGGCTTTGACATCGCCGCCAGCCCGGATGGAACAGTTTTCGATATATTTGCTGGTTACTTCTTTTCCGGCCTGTAAAATCCCACGGCCCATGCCATTGATTCCATTTACCAGTAAAATGGAACCATCCGCATAGATGGAAGCCCCTTCCACGCTGCCTTCTATGCGCACATTGCCGGTGCTGTGGATTTCAAAACCTTCCTGAACGAATCCCTTTACTACAACATCGCCATTAAAGCGCAGATTCCCTGTGGAATTATCCACATTATCCACTTTCAATACAGGTTCCACACGGAATTTGCCTTTTTGGAAAACCAAGCTGCCTGTTTTGGCAGCTACTAACTTACGCCCTTCCTCAATGACTTTCGTATTTTCCCCTGCCGGTACAACAGGAGCCAGACCCCTCCGAGGCTTAATGGGAGAACCATAAACATTACGGCCCTCTTTCCCTTCCGTTGGCAATGTAATTTCACAAAGGGTTTGCCCTTCTTCCACATTGACAACCAGGTTCATTTCTTTAAAATTGATGGTACCGTCTTCCCTCTCTTTGAAAGTCGGCTTAATTTCCCTCGGAAAAAGTTCTTTAATACTGCCGTCCACACCATTACATACTGGAGTACCCCGGGCAATTTCCAATGGTTTATTATATAAACCATCGGCTAACAATTGCAGGGCTTCCTCATCCAGCCCATAAACTACCCGGCGTTCCTTGAGGAAGCGCTGGAGCATATCCAAGGAAACCGGCGAGCCATTTCCTTCCGGCGGATCTACGGAAAGGGCATACGTCATTTTGTTAATCCCTTCATATCCATGAACTTGTGCATCTTTATCGACTATTTTATCCGGTGCAATGATACCACCCATATCCCCTGTCATTTCTCAACGCCTCCCTTTTTCAAATTGATTGTTTTACTTCTAGCGGCATTTCCTTTGGAACTAATAAGTCCATTGGCCGCGGGTAACAGACTTAATCAGCATAACCCCGTCGCTGGCGCTGAAATACTGGGTACGCCCATAATTTTTCCCACAATCCTCTGCCACAATAGGAATATGCAACTGGTTCAGCATAGCTTTTACTGCGATTACATTCCGTTCACCAATATTCGCGATTGCTGTAGTAGACATAGCCGCAAACATTTGAGCACCACCAGCAATCTTTGCAGTCATATTCACCCGGCGGGCACCAGCGCGTTCCATTTTCTGTACCAGCATGGCAATGCCTGTATCTGCAAATTTCATTGGCTGGGAAGCACATACATTACTCATTTGCTTGCTGGATGGGAGCATAATATGGGAAAGCCCGGCAACTTTCATTCTAGCGTCATAAAGGCATATCCCAACACAAGAGCCTAATGCATAGGTTACTAAAATGTCAGGTGCTTTGACGACATTTAGGTCTGCTATTCCAACTGTAACTGTCTTGCTCATATCTCGATCCCTAATCTTAACATAATTTGATTTAGCGCATCAACTTCTGGGATTAACAGGATTTGACTGACTGCGCTTAATTCATCGCTTTCAAACTGATCCTCAATGAAGATGATTTTATCGCCGATATTTGCGAAATGAATAGCCGGTACGCTTAACATCGCGCCGCACATATCAATACAGATATCAGGGACAGAAATATCGATTACCATACCAGTTAATTGGGCAATGGCATTGACATAAGCCGCCGCCATAATATTCCCAATTTCCTGTAATGCTGAGATGCCCATTTCGTCAATCTCATGGAAACTATGCAAAGACTGGCCTAATAAGGTATTGAGCACCATATGTGAAAAATCCTTCTGCAACAGGAACATCATCATTCCTGTTACATCACCTTGCAGCGCAAACAATAAACCAACGATCATATTTTCGGGGCCGCCCAAATTAGCGGTTACCGTATCAAAATCCAAAATGCTGATTTTAGGCACCTGGATATTAACGGGTTTTGCCAGCATGGATGCAAGGGATGTAGCTGCATTACCGGTACCGATATTTCCAATTTCCCGCAATACATCAAGCTGTATTGGGTTCAATTCGCTGTAATCTTTCAGTGCCATTCTCTCTACTTCCTTACATTAAGTTTATTGCCTTAAAGTATTGATTTCTTCTTCCATGGAATCCGAAGTCCGTACCACCCGGCCGTTTAACTGGAAAGCCCGCTGGGCTTCAATAAGCTTTACCATTTCATTGGCCAGATCCACGCCGGAAAACTCCAGGAACCCTTGTTTTACCAAATCCCTGGTTTCCCCTTCATAGGCTTCTGCCTCACCGGAAATGGGGGTTACACGGAACCGGTTTCCTTCATAGGTTTCCAGCCCGTAGGGATTTTTAAATTCATAAACCCCGATCAGCTCAGAAAGGCTGCTGTAATCCAGCTCGTCAGAATCTGCCAAAGCTTCCCTTTCTTCATCTGTCAGGCCCTCTTTGTCCCGCAGATAAGGAACCTGGATTTTCTGGCCGCTTTCATCCAGCACATAAGAGCCGTCGCTTGCCACCAGATAAGTGGCATTGCCCTCCACGCTTAAAGCGAAGGTCCCATCTCTTGTATATTCCGTGGTACCGTCAGGATTTTCCACCGCAAAGAAACAGTCCTTATCTGTCAAAGCAAAATCCAGCTGATGCATGGTATTGTCAAAACCGGACTGCCGCATAATTAAATCCGTATCCTGATGTTTTACGCCATGCCCCACTAAATTTTCACCTTTAACCTGGGTATTCATCTGGGTATAAATTAAATTTGTAAAAGAAGAACGGGAGGGCTTATAACCAACATTATTTACATTAGCAAGATTATGTCCAGTTACATTTAATTGTTCCTGATAGGCCACCATGCCGCTGACCCCGTTATAAAAAGCAATCTGCATGATGTATTCCTTTCCAAACCTGCATTTTTCATTATTTTCACAGCAGGTTTTACTTTATGGTAATTTTCAGCCGGAAAAATTAGGTGCCTGCCCGGCAAATGGTAACGGTCTTGGCATCAATGTTATCAATCATACGCATTGCCTGGCGGCAGGCCTGGTAATTGCGCTGGATGGCCATTAACTGGGTAAATTCCCGGTTCAGATCCACATTGGAGCTTTCCAGCCAGCCCTGGCGGATATTGGGCATATCCACGTCATGAACGCCAGCCGATTCCCCGGTATCATATGTAATTTCCCCGGCAACGGTTTCCGGAGTAGATTTCGGGTCAGGATCAGCCAAATACAAGCCATTCCGGGCCACAGTCAATAAGGTATTGTCATCCGCTTCGGAAATTTTAAAGGTATCAATTTCGTTGTCCTCTTCATCATAAATGATACCGTCAGCATCTACCCGGAAGTTGGAACCTTCCACCTGAATATCGCCATTCTGTCCCTGGACGCGGCCGAACCCCCGGAGGATGAGGTAGCCTTCCTCGTCAATGTCAAAATTCCCGTTCCTGGTCAGATAAATTTTATCTTCGGCAGCTTCCCCATTCGCGTTTTCATCCCCCGGCACCAGGATATTGAAAAATCCAATGCCATTGATTGCCATATCAAAAGGACGTTCTGTCTGTTCCAACGAAGAAGGGCTGTCATAATCGGTTGGCACGTCATGTACCAAACGGACAGGAGCGCCTTTTCCGATTAAGTTATCGCCATTTTCGATGCGGTTAAGCAGCTCCCAGCCGAACACATTGCTGACTACACGCTGTGTTTTGAAGCCCGGGGTTTTTGTGTTTGCCAGGTTATTTCCGGAAACATTCAACGCCCGCTGCTGCATCAACATACCGGAAGCAGCCGTATAAAATCCGGTAGCCATAATTCATCATCCCTTCATATATTGTTCCAGCCTTCGCCGCATTTTCAAGATGGCCCTGGAATGGGTCTGGCTGATTCTGGATTCACTAACACCCATGACCTGAGCGATTTCGTAAAACTTCAGGCGTTCCTTATAATATAAGGAAATCACCAAACGTTCCCGCTCTGTCAAAGAATCAATTGCTTCCATAAGCTGTTCCCGGAGTTCCTGCTGCATCAAGCGCATTTCCGGCAGGGATTCCTCATCCGCACTGGACTCGGTTCCCGGAGCAGCATTTTGAAGGAGCATTTCAAAAGACAATAGGACTGAATTTGAAATTTCGCTGTAATGTTTATTGACAGCCTCTTCGGAGATACCCATATGCTGTGCCAGTTCTTTGCTGGTTGGTTCCCGAAGGAGCTGGTTTGACAAAGCATCATGAGCCTCTGTAATATCCCTGGCAGCCTTACGGACCCGGCGGGGGAGCCAATCCTGTTTGCGGACGAAATCGATATTTGCATTTTTAATCCGCATAAAAGCATATGCTTCAAATTTGACGCCTTTGCCCGGCTCGAAGCGCTCGATGCAGTCAATTAAAGTCAGGATACCCTGGTTCACAATGTCTTCCATCTGGGCGTAAGTAGAAGTAATCCCACGCATTTGGGAAGCAACAGCCCTGGCAATATAACTATAATGCATAACCAGGAGGTTGCGCAACTCTAAATCGCCAGTTTTTCGATATTCTTCTAAAATTTCTGTCGGGTTTTCGAGTTCTTCGCTGTTAAACCCACTCAAAATGCGTCTGCCCCCTTTCTGGATAGCCCCCTATCATTGGGCGATTGAGATATTCCCCAAAGCCTGGATTTGAATATCGGTATCAACTTCATTGAAAGAAAGCACCACAATATTTGGGTAGAACTGGTCAACCAGTTTTTTGAAGTAGACACGTACAATCGGTGAGGTTAATATAATTGTGTTCTGTACGAGATCCTTAATTTTATTCACCTGGTCAGTAGTTGCAGACATAATATTTTGAATAATCTGGGGTTCCAAAGCCAGATAGGAACCATTATCCATTTTTTTGACAGAACCCATAATCATATTTTCGATTTGGGCATCCAGCGTAATGACTTTCAACTGACCAGCTTCTGCAAACCGGTGGGAAATGGTACGTTTCAGGGCCTGCCGGACATATTCGGTAAGCATATCCGCGTCATGTAAAGTCGTACCGAAATCACCCAAAGTTTCCAAAACTGTTTCAATATCCCGGATTGGGACACCTTCCCGCAAGAGATTGCATAATACTTTTTGTAATTCGCTGACAGAAATAATTCCTGGAATAATATCGTTGACCAAAGCTTCGTTGGTTTTGCGGAGATTGGCCAGGATATTGTTGACTTCCTGCCGGTTGAGGAGCTCATAAGCATGACGGCGCACAACCTCGGACAAATGGGTAATAATAACGGAAGTGGGATCGATAAGAGTGTAACCAGCCAGTTCTGCTTTTGCTTTTTTGTCCTCGCTGATCCACTTTGCGGGAATCCCGAAAGCAGGTTCAACAGTTTCAATGCCTTCAATAGCTTCGGCTGTTTCACTGGGGGCCAGGGCTAAGTAATGATCCATCAATACGTCGCCCATTGCCACTTGTTCGCCTTTAAACTTGATAGTATATTGGTTCGGGTTCAGCTGCCCGCTGTCCTTCAAACGGACGGAAGGAATAACCATACCGATTTCCTGGGCAAACTGTTTCCGGAACATGACCACCCGGTCAATGAAGCTGCCGCCGCTGGCTTCATCCACCAGAGGGATAAGGCTGTAACCAAATTCCATTTCGATCTGCTCCACATTGAGCAGGCCGTATACATGGTCAATATCCCGGTAATAAGCGGCTTCGCTGGTAACTTCCTCTGTGGTGGAAGGAAGTTCTTCCTGGGGAGCTTCTTCCCCTGGTTTTGCGCTGGTTTTCTGGGCCCGCATTAAAAGGAGGCCCACAGTAATTAAAACACCGGATACGACACAAACCTGAAGGACAGGGAAACCAATAGCAATCATGCCCAGCATAATGATACCCGCAATGACAAGGACCCTTGGCTGGGAAGAAAACTGTCCTGTCACATCTGTATTGAGGTTTTCCTTAGAAGCAGCCCGGGTAACAATCATACCGGTTGCCACAGAAATCAATAAAGACGGGATCTGGGACATCAAGCCGTCGCCGACGGTAGCGGTAGAATAAATCTGTAAAATGGTCTGGAAGTTGCCTACATTATTCAAAAAGCCGATGATAACGCCGCCGATGAGGTTGATCAGCGTAACAACGATAGAAAGGATTGCGTCCCCTTTTACGAACTTAGAAGCACCGTCCATGGAACCGAAGAAATCAGCTTCCCGCTGGATTTTCTCACGGCGGAGCTTTGCCTGCTGTTCGTCAATGAGGCCGGAGTTCAAATCGGCGTCAATGGCCATCTGTTTACCTGGCATAGCGTCCAAAGTAAAACGGGCAGAAACTTCAGCTACACGTTCAGAACCTTTTGTAATGACGATAAACTGCATCAATACAATGATTAAGAAAATAATCATACCGACAACTACGTTACCGCCGATAACAAAGCGGCCGAAGGTAGCCACCACTTCCCCAGTATATCCCTCATGGAGCAGAATGTTACGGGTTGAGGAGATATTCAGCGCCAGCCGCAGGATCGTTGTAATCAACAAGATTGAAGGGAAAATCGAAAACTCTAAGGATTCCTTTATGTACATGGTAGTGAGCAGGATAATAAAGGAAATCGACAGGTTCAGGATGAACATTAAGTCCAGCAGAGGCGCGGGAAGGGGAATAATAATCAGAAGGATAACAAGAACGACAAATATGGAAACCATATTGTTCAGTACGCTCAGTCTCTTCACAGCAATCTCCCATCCAGTTTCTTGTTTTTGAGTTTATATACAAAGGCCAGTACTTCGGCCACAGGGCCATAGAACTGTTCCGGAATTTCTCTGCCAATGTCCACGGCATCGTAAAGGCCGCGGGCTAAAGGTTTATTTTCCATAATTGGGACGTCATTTTCCTCGGCAATGCGGACAATCCGCAGGGCTAACAGATCGGCGCCTTTTGCAATGACCTGAGGCGCGTTGTCCTTATCCAAATCGAACCGCAAAGCGACTGCAAAGTGGGTTGGGTTACGGATAACCACGTCTGCGCTGGGCACATCCGCCATCATCCGGTGCTGGGCCATTTCCCGCTGTTTCTGGCGTATTTTACCTTTAATCTGGGGATCGCCCTCAGTATTTTTATATTCTTCTTTGACTTCCTGTTTGCTCATGCGGATTTGTTTTTCATAAGAAAATTTCTGATAAATATAATCCCCCACAGCCAGGAAAGCGAAAAAGACACAAGCCTGCAATACAGTTGTCATAACCATATCGCCTATGAAATCCACCGTCCCCATAATATCCATATCCATTAAGCGGGGGGCTTTTTCCAAATGTTTGATAAAATTACGCCAGACCAGGTATCCTAAGACGATAATTTTCAGGATAGATTTTACCAGCTCCACCATGCTCCGCAGGGAAACCATATTCTGCAATCCTTTCAAAGGATTGAGCTTGCTGAACTTAGGGCGGAGGGCCTTAAAAGTAACCAGCATCTGAGTCTGCATCATGGTAGCAACAACGGAAACCAAAGCACAAATGAGAAGGAGGGGCAAAGCACTTTTTGCCCAAAAGGCAGCGCCTTCTATACCTAAACGGATGACATCCTGATCCCCAATGGTTTCCCATTCATATAAGAGGCTCCAAAAATAGTGGATAGCCTCTGAAGCAGTCTGCAAAAGGAAGGGCATTAAAAACTTCAGGGAATAGAACATGATTGCAACCAAAGCAACCGTTGTAATTTCCTTACTTTGAAAAATATTGCCTTCTTTTCGCTGTTCCCTCCGCTTTTTCGCAGTTGCGGGCTCTGTTTTTTCTTCCGCAGCCATTTATAAGTTCCCCCCCATTGCCCCCAATACATTCTGCATGGTTTCCAGCATAACAATCAAATAGTTATCCATAAAGGAACCCACAAAAGGAGCAAACAAGAACAGCATAATAAAGGCCAGCCCTTGTTTCAACTGGAAATTGATGCTAAATACTTGGATCTGGGGTACAAACCGCATTAAAATACCCATACCGACTTCCAAAACGAACTCCATCGCTACAAAAGGCATTGCCAGCCGGATGGCTAAAAGGAAAACGTCAGTAAAAATTTTCATCATGCCCTGGGCCAGCTCCGGCGTCAGGACTGCCCCTCCCAGAGGAAGGGCTTTAAATGTATAACAAAATAGATGAATAATTGCCAAATGGGAATCCGTGGCAATCAGGTACAGCATAAAAACATTAAAAAAGATACTGCTGCTCATGGCTACCTGTAAATTGGTACCCGGATCGAAAACCTTTGCCATAGAAAAGCCAAAAGTAACATCCAGCAAATCACCGGTAAAATAGAGCATCATATAGAAAAACTGAAAAGCCATCCCTAAACATAAGCCGATAGCCAGTTCCCGGAACATCATCAAGGCCAGTTCAAAACCGCCCAATCCTGCCAGGGGGGTATTATCCACCGTAGGCATTACCAGGATTGTCAGGAAAAAGATCAGGCCCATCCGTACCACGGAAGGGACATTTCTGCGGGAAAACATAGGGTTCATCAGGAGCATACCTGCCAGCCGGACAAAAACCATAAAAAACAGGCTGACAGAATCCATAAAAACCGTCATAAGGAAGAAATACCGGCATTAGAAATAATGGCAATCAGCCGAATAAAAAAGTCCCGCATCATTTGGATCATCCAAGGGCCGGCAACCAAAAGGATGATAGCAATTACGACAGCTTTGGGGATAAAAGTCAGGGTTTGTTCATGGATCTGGGTAGCTGCCTGGAATACAGCAACAACAAGCCCTAATACCAGGCTGATCACCAGCATAGGGATTGCCAGCTTCATGGCAAGCATCAGGGCATCCCGCATAATCGCCATAATATCTGCTTCTGTCATATTTACTACCCCCTTGCTATATGATCCGGAATCCTTGGACCAAGGTTCCCAAAAGCAAATCCCAGCCGCCTACCAGAATAAATGTGAGCAATTTAAAGGGCATTGAAATCATAGCAGGCGGCAGCATAACCATGCCCATGGACATCAGGATACTGGAAACCACCATGTCGATGACCAGGAAGGGCAGGTACAATAAAAATCCCATTAAGAAAGCCCGTTCCAGCTCACTGGTGATAAAAGCAGGCACAATCACGGTTAAAGGCAGCTTACTCAGCTCCTCCAATTCGTCCTGATCCTCCTCCACGGTAATTTCCGTACCGGAAATTGACAAATAAAGGTTTAATTCCTTTGGCTTTGTCTGCAAGAGCATAAACCGTTTCAAAGGCTTTACAGCTGCCTGGGCAGCTTCCATGCCATCCATCTGCCCGGCCTTATAGGGGGCATAAGCAGTGGTGGCGATTTCCGTAATGACCGGGGACATAATAAACAGAGTTAAAAATAGTGCCAGCCCAATCAGTACCGTATTAGGCGGGGACTGCTGCGTACCCATAGCATTGCGCAGGAAAGACAATACAATGACAATGCGGGTAAAGCAAGTCATCATCAGCAGGATAGAGGGCAGCAGCGCCAGTACAGCAAACAGGAGCATGACCTCTAAAATATCCATTCCCTGGCCTGCATCGGGATCCGGGGTCATATCCACAGAAATGACAGGGGCGGCATGGACCACCAGCCCCACTAAAACCACTGTTACGACAGCGGAAATCAAAAACAACAGGAAATGCCTGCGCAGGCTTTTACGGGCGCGGGCTACTTCCGGGCTCATTGGGAGCCCTCCTTTTTCCAGCCCATACGTTTTGCAAAAACCTCCTTAAACCCTTCCATAGGGCTGCCAGGGGCCTCGGCTGTTTCCAAGGTATGATCCGGGTCTTCCACATCACAAAGTTTTTCCACAGCATGGGAGGTCATCCCTACCAGCATTGTTTTTTCGGCCACCCGTACCAGCAGCAAGCATTTGTCGGGCGCGACAGCAATCCGGTCCAAAAGCTTAATATGCCTGGAACCCATTTGGGTTGGCATTCTGCGGGTGAGCCAGCGCAATGCGAACCAGGACAAAGCCAGCACCAAAGCCAGGATTATCATGGTACCCATCAAGGAAGCCATCCCTGCATCACTGGTATTATTCGGCATTCCTCAACCTCCTCATTGCAATCCCACCGAATCAAAAGTCCCCCTTGCAAGGGTATTTCTTCGGAAAACAAAAGCGTCCGCAACCGGCGCGGCAAGCGTCCATTGCGGACCTTCACCCGATATTACCCCAGTACTTTCTGGACAGTTTGCAGGACCCTATCGGGCTTAAAGGGTTTTACAATAAAATCAAGTGCCCCAAAACGGATGGCATCCACAACCATGGATTCCTGGCCCATAGCGGAACACATAACAATTTTAGCGCCTGGATCTAAGGCTTTGATTGCCTGGAGCGCCTCAAGCCCATCCATATTAGGCATAGTAATATCCATGATGACCAGATCGGGTTTTTCGGCCTGATAGGTTTCTAAGGCGATTTTACCGTCGCCGGCTTCCAGCAGGTTGGTATAACCCGCGCCTGTCAGGCTGTTCTTAATCATCATGCGCATAAAGGCTGCGTCATCAACAATCATAATTTTTTTATCCATTTTTGCTTAAATCCTTTCTTTGTGTGGTATGTAATCTCACTGATTCCGGGATCGGGGACAAAAGGGGCGCATTCCTGCCCCAGCCGGGGGGCAAAGAAACGGGAACCGCCGCAGCAAAGGGGGTATCAAAAAACCCCGATGGCGAAATTTTTTGAGCAATCCAGCGGAAAGAGAGCATATTGGAAGTCTTTCTGGGAAGGCTTCACTGGTACTTTCTTAGTATAGCAAATCCCAGAAAAAAAGACAAGATAAAAAATTCAGATCCTTTCCCCTGCCCCCATATGAAATGCTGGAAAACGAGAAAGTGACAGGGGAAAAACAGGGGGAATACCTGGGTTCCAGCATTCCGCAGGGAGAAAGGATACAGAAAAATCGGGTAAAAAATATTTCTGCTGGATTGGCCAAAAAAATACAATTATTTTGATTTCTCGTCCAAAGCGCTTAAAAGCTCTTTGGTACCGACGATTTCCGTAATACGCACCCCGAAGTTGTCATCAATTACTACCACATCGCCGTGAGCGATCAGCTTGCCATTGACTACAATGTCGATAGGGGCGCCGGCCTGCTTATCCAGTTCAATAACAGTGCCTTGGGTAAAGCCCATAATATCTTTAATTTTACGTTTTGTAGTACCGATCTCAATGGAAACATTCAAAGGAACGTTCATAATGAGATCCATATTTTCTGAAACGATACCGCTGCCGCCAGGCTGCTGGGGCGGGAATTCGGGGAACTGTACATTTTTAACGCTGACAGGGCCGCCTTCCTGGCCATAGGGCGGGTAGCCGTAAGGAGGATAACCGCCGTAAGGGGGGTACCCGCCATAGGGCGGATAACCGCCGTATGGAGATGCTCCGTAAGCGGGCGCGCCGGCAGGCATCATGCCCTGCTGCATCATTTGCGGGTCCATCTGGGGCTGCTGGCCAGCCATGCCAGGCATCTGCATTTGTGGCATTTGCTGTGGCATCTGGGGCATTTGCGGCATTTGCTGAGGAATCTGCGGCATTTGCGGCATCTGGGGCATTTGTGGCGGAGCCTGCTGAGGCATTTGCGGGGCAGCCTGGGGCGCCGGAGCGGGAGCAGGTGCCGGAGCGGCGGCAGGAGCCGGGGCTGCCGGGGCCTGGGCCGGGGCAGGTGCTGAAGCTCCAGCACTGTCATCGGGAATCAGGCCATTGACCACCATAAAGCGGTTAATCAGTTCCTGGGCAAATTCAATGGAAAGGACACTGACGAATTCTGTATTCATGGTGTCCTTAATGGAAAGGTTAAAAAGGATTGAAACGATTTCCTCCTCTGGCGGGAGGCCCACAGCATCAATAAAAGTATGCTGTTCATCCATAATGGTAGCTTCCGGGGTAGAGATATTCACTGGAATCCCCAGGAAATCGGCCAATGCGGTAGCGGAAGCGCCCATCATCTGGTTCATAACTTCGCAGGCAGCGCTCATAGAGAGCTCATCAAATACAAAATCTTCAGCAGGAGGCTCATCAATCCCCATCAAGCCATTGAGGATCATCTGGATATCCCGCTGGCGGTAAATCATAACATTGGAACCAGTGATACCTTCTGTATATGTAATTTTAACAAGGACTGCTGGTTCCAGCCGGCCGCTGTCAATGCTGCCTAAACTGGCGACTTCCACATTTGGCGTTGTGATGACGACCTGCTTGTCGAGCATGGAAGACACTGCCGTGGCGGCTGAACCCATGCTGATGTTCAGGACCTCGCCAATGGCGTCAATTTCCATTGGCGAGAGCAGCCCGCCCTGTTTGTCTGTTCCCATTCCTATACTCCTTTTATGAGAAATTTTGTGGACATTGGGGGGTGCGCAGGGGGTCAGTGCTTGTAAATGCCGGTAATTTTAACGGCTTTTTTACTTTTGGTGACACCCAATTTTCCTGAGAACCAAGGCACATCGTCCACAAATAGATTGATATTGCCATTGCTGTTCCCGTTGACATGTTTCGGGAGAGGGATTACGTCATTCACCCGTAAACGCATAATGTCAGCTAATTCCAGTTGTGTCTGAGCGAAGATAGCTTTGACATTCAGGTCGGAGCCATACAAGCTGTTTTCAATTACCTGCTTGCGGATTGCCTCACGGTTTTCGTCAGAGAATTTCTTATTGATGCGCGTATATTTTGAAGTAAAGTCACCCAGCATTTCCTCCAAGCCCATGCCTGGGATACAAATAGTAATTGTACCTTCGACTTCACGGAGCTTAACGCTGAGGACGACAATAATAACGATATCCTCCGGGGCATACACCTGGAGCAAACGCGGGTTTGTTTCGATGCTGTCCAGCGAACAGGAAACTTCAATATAGTCACACCAGGAGTCCTGGATATAGCCGGTGAGCCTTTGATAAGCGCTGGTTAAGATAGCGATTTCAATTTCTGTAAAATCTCGTGTGAGGGCATAGCCATCTCCGGAACCGCCCAGCAGGCGGTCAATCATGAAAAAGCCGATATTGGTAGACATATCAACCATCATAGTTGATTCATTCATATTGCGGATTTTCGGCTGCATATCTATCAAGCCAATCAAGGCATTATCGGGCAAAGCGTTATTAAATTCGTAATAACTTTGTTCCTCTACTTGCAAGACACTGACTTCAGAGAAGACACGCAAAATTCCGGAAAAATAGTTGGACAACAAACGTGATAAATTTTCGTGAAGGCTATCCATTGTGCGGAGCTGTTCTTTGGTAAACTTTTTCGGAGAATTGAAGTCATATTCCCTGATCTTTTTCTCATTTTTGTCCTTGTCATCGGTGCTTACTTCACCGGAATTGATGCCTTTGAGCAAAGCATCTATTTGGCTTTGCGTCAGTATTTCCGGCATAAGGCCCTCACCTCCTTTCTCATGATTCCTTCTCTAAGTTCCTTGGGCTTCTTCCAAAGCCTGAGCAGCCGCCTCAATTTGTTCCGGGCTGACATTCGCCGGAACTGGTACAGGCGGTGCCGGGGTTTCCGGGGGTTCCTGAGGTGCTGGGATATCCGGGCCTGATGCGGGGGATTCCGGAGCAGAGGCTTCATCATCTGTCAGCAGGTTATCCGGCGGGACAACCGGCTGTGATTCCTGTGGCGTATCGTCATAGAGCTGTACGTCCAAAGTACGGTTTAAAATTGCCAAAAGTTCGCCGGGGCTGCTGCTGGCATAATCGACGCCTAAAATCTGAATATCCACCCGCCGGTTTTTGGCACGGCCTTGTTCCGTTTCATTGCTGGCAACGGGATGGTTTTTACCCCAGCCATTTGTCATGAGCTTTTTGGGGGAAACACCTGTTTGTTCTTCAAAATATGTAGCAACGCCATTGGCCCGGAGGGAAGACAGATCCCAGTCATTGACATTATAATCATCCCAGCCGGGGATAGCCGCTGTATGGCCATTGATACGGATCATAAAGATCTGCTGTTCAGCCGCCTTAAACAAGCCGCCTAAATAATTCAAAATATCATAGCTTGACTGGCGCAGGCGGTAGCTGTCGCCATCAAAGAACAAATTATTATCAAAAGTGAGATAAACTGCATTTTCGCCTTCGGTTTCCATTTGGACAGCTTCTTCCAAATTATTCTCCTGCAAGAACTCCTGAATTGCTTCTGCTAAGTCCTGCATATCTTCAATTTCTTTTTCGACAGCCTGAGCCGTAAGGGAAGGAGAATCATTTTCCCCATCTTCTGACATTGTCCCTTTTTCGCCCACGGCAGGAGCATAGTCGCTGCCATCTCCGGCAGGAATGAGGATAATTTGGGAGGTGTTGCCCTCCTTATTGGAAAAAGCTTTGATCAACATTTCCCACTTTTCATTATCCACCGTAGACATACTGAAAAGCAGGATAAAAAATGTGAGGAGCAGCGTTACAAGGTCACCATAGGTGTCCATATAACTATAACCGCCTTCATCATCCCGCTTTTTCTTCGCCATTAAGCCACCTCCAATCCTAAGTAACAACAATAAATGATTCTAAGCAAAATGTCAACGGGGGATGGGAAGTAATTTTTCCCAAGGGCCCCCGCAGCCGCAAAAAAAGTTAAAATTATTCTTCCTCTTCGGCAGGAGCATTTTTACCTTTTTTGCCTTTTTTGGCTTTTTTCTCGTTTTTGATAACGAGCATCTGTAATTTTTCCTCAATAAATTTAGGGTTTTCACCGGCTTGAATCGCTTCGACACCTTCGCAAATCAAAACTTTACAGAGGTATTCTTCTTCGTGACGGACCCGCAATTTATTAGAAATTGGGGAAAAGAACATATTAGCCATCAAAGAACCATAAAGCGTTGTCAACAAGGCAACCGCCATAGCAGGACCGATGGTGCTGGGGTCGTTCATATCTTTTAACATCTTAACCAAGCCGATCAGGGTACCAATCATACCGAAACCGGGAGCGAACCCGCCGCCTTTATCATAGAAAGCGCGGGCCTGGGCATGACGGTCGTCCAGATGTTCCAATTCCGCCTGGAGAAGATTATGTACTTTTTCCGGTTCAACGGAGTCAACAACAAGCATCAAACTGCTGCGCAAAAATTCATCTTTACTTTCTGCCAACTTGTCCTCTAAGGAGAGCAGGCCCTTCATACGGGCTTCTTTGGCGAATTCCGTAATTTGGGCAATGTAGGTCTGCGAATCATATTTCGTAGGCATCAAAGCAATTTTCATATGCTTACCGATCTGGCCGAAAGCGCTGGCCGGGAAAGCAATCATCAAAGCTGCGATGGTACCGCCCACGGTAATGGAAATACTTGGAACGTCAACGAAGCTTTTCGACGCGCCAAAATCGACAACTTTATATTCCGGATCGGCTTTTTCCTCCTCTGTGCTTGGAAGGCCGTTCCAAACGATGCCAAAAATGACCAAAATAATACCAGCTATCCAGCCGACCAGCGTCATGGCATCAAATGAGCTGTTACCTTTGCCTTTTTTTGGTGCTTTTTCTTTAGCCACGAATATGTTCCCCCTTTACCAAATCCCCAAAAATCTCACGCTTAAACTGCTTGGTCAAGGCAATGACTTGAGCCATAGGCTCTTTTACAATATAAATTGTGCCATTTGCCAAGTGAATTGTGGTGTCTGGGGTTTCCTGGATCGTTTCGATCAGATCGCAGTTCAGTGCGAACTTTACATCGTTGAGTTTTGTTAGTATGATCATCACGCTTCCCCTTCCGGGGCTGCCGCCCCTTCCTCATCCTTTCCGCTGCCGCGGTCAACAGGAAAGATTTGACAAGGGCTGTCTTTCCCATTGACCGGGGCAGCGCCCGGCTGGACGCCGCCCTTTCAAAGTTTACCGTTTCAGGTTTACCAGTTCTTCCAGCATGGTGTCCGTTACCGTAATGATACGGCCGTTGGCCTGGTAGCCGCGCTGGGTCTTGATCATGTCGGTGAATTCCCTTGCCAAGTCCACGTTGGACATTTCCAAAGCGCCGGCAACAAGCTGGCCGGAACCTTTTTCGCCCGGTTTGGTGATGGTCATGCCGCCTGTGTTCGGCGAGGAGGTGAAGTAGGTGCCGCCCGCTTCGCCCAAGCCTGATGGATTGACGAAAACCGCCACGTCAATCCGACCCAAAATTACGTCGCCCAATAAACTGTGCTGACCGCTGATAACACCGTCTGTCCCGATAGATACACCTGTCAAGCTGTCAATTCCTTGAGGGCCTCCTTTGGTGCCGCCGCTCAAAACAATAGTCTTGCTGGATAAACAATGCGCTTCTGGCTGTTTAGAAGCTGTAACATTTAATTCAAATTTAGTAGCATCAGTAGCATTTGCTGCACCTACATTTTTTACATCTAACTCATCAGTCAGATCCTTTTGCGTATATGCCGTTTTTCCATCTTCTTTTAATCCAAAACCAATCCGATCCTCATCTAAATATTTGCTTATATCTGGAATTTTAAGTGTAAGATAATCATTCTTTGTTTTATCATTTGGATTATATAAAATGAGACTTTGTGATCCTTCCGCTATCGAAGAAGTTGTTCCGGTATACGTAACATCGCCTAGTTTCATTTCCACTGTTAAAACAGGGGCCTTATACGCAACATTGTTATCTGGGTCTGCCTTAGTGCCCGCCGTAAATTTTACTGTAACAGTCCCGTCTGTGGCACCTACAACGGATGCATTATCACCAAATTTACTACCAAATCCATCACTATCAATACGATAGCCCTTTTGTGTAAAATCTGCTGATGTTCCACTTATAGTACCTTGTGTTACTTTTTTGCTTGTGTTACACAATTCTTCTCCAGTAAGACCACTTCCCCAATCCAAGCCACTCGTAATTGTAAAATTTCCAGCAGGATGATCGGATTGTGTCTTTTCCTGACAGGCTTTCTTGATAGCATCATTTACTTTAGTGCTAAGATCACTGTCACTTGTAAATTTCATATTTCCATTTAATCTGACAACGATACCGCTATCGGTAACTTCTGCTACACATTCTTGATTAGATGGCATAGACTTGTCGGAAACAAAAGAAATACCTACATTACCTTCATCAGTAGTATTTTCTGCTGTAATCGTCCAAAGTACACCGTCAATAGTTTCCTCTGCTTTTGCTGCTGCCGGGTTTACACTACCCAAGTTTACTTGAATTTTCTCGCTGCCTGGGTCTTTACCGAAGGGGTCGCCGTTGGTTCCCAAAACAAAGTTACCTTTTGAGTCAACCAGGTTGCCGTTTGCATCAAAATTGAGCTGACCGGCACGGGTATAATACTTATTGCCGTCAGCGTCCATGATCTGCAAAAAGCCCTCACCATCCAGAGCCACGTCCATGGTCATATCTGTCTGGGTAAAGGACTGCCTAGTCATCATCAAGTCAACGCTGCGGACCTGGGCACCGACACCGATCTGGCTGTGGTTGACACCGCCCCGGGTGGAAGATGCCGCAGAAGCGCCCCGCAAACTTTGATAATAAATATCAGAAAAAGTGGTACGGCTTCCCTTAAAACCGTAAGTGTTGACGTTCGCAATATTATTGCCGATAGTATCCATTGCAGTTTGGTGGCTGCGCATACCGGATACGCCGGAATACATGGATCTTACCATATTCTAATTGCACGCTCCTTTTTTAAATAAACCGGTGCGCGGTGGGATAGGCGGCCTTTCCGTCGTTCCAGGCCGCCATGCTTTCCCGCATTTGGGGCCAAGCTTACACAATCACCGCACCGTCGATATTGGTAAACACATTCCCTTTTAATTCGTCCCCATTGACTGTGGTAATAACCTTATTATTTTTGACACTGACAATAAAAGCTGTCCGGTCTACCAAAATCAGTGTATCATTCAGTCCTTTTTTCTGCGCAATTTTCATTCCCTGGCCTAACCGATCCAAGCTGTTTTCAGAGATTTGGATGTTCCGTTCCGCCACACGATTTACCGCATGTTTGGAAAACGCCACGCCGCTTCCCTGCAGCTTGCTTTCCAGCAACGCCTGGAAGGATTCCTGTCCTGCCGCTGTATACTGCCCTGTTGATGCCGATTCCCTGGCCTGGGGCGTCCCCGTAACAATAGGGACGGAAAGGCGTCTGAGGGCAATTTGATCGCCCATCTCTACATCCGCTCCTCGTTACATTTTAACCTGCGTTGTCTGGTACATATATTTTACGCCGCCAGGACTGGTTGCCACAATCCCGACATAATAAGTCTTGCCAGGCTCCAGCTCGTCAATTTCCATGCTGCGCCGTTCGGAATCGTCTGCTTTTTCTGTGCTTCCGGCATAAGTGGCCTTTTTCTCCATGTCTTCTACACTGTTCATGTCCGTTTTTTCTGTGGAATAATAAACCTGATAAACAATGTTCTTTTCTTCATCGCCGGTTACTTTCGGAGCATCCCACCGGATACGGATATAATCTGTACCTTTGCTTGTAACATAAACCGGATTGGTTTTCAGCTTGTCATATTCGTCACTGTCATCGGCTCCCGGTACGCCTACATTCATAATTTCACTTAATTTGTAGCCCTTACCGTTGACATAAGCGAGATATTCATTATTGTCCAGTGTGACTTTTTCCACAATGCCCGTTTCTTTTTTAACGGAACCGCCAATGCCTAAAGTAGCTACTGTGGCTTGCTTGCCAACTAAGCTCATAGCATAATTGGTCTTGGAATAATAGGCTAACTGTTCCATCTGCTGGATGGTGGACATCTGCGCCATTTGGGTAATATAGTTTGCTGCGCTGTTGCTCTGGCTGCCGCCGTCGCTTCCCATAAAATCCTGATTCTTCATTTCCGCAATCATCAGCTGCAGAAAATCCGCCATTGTCAAAGACTGGTTTTCACTTTCAAAGGGGGTATTAACCGTAATACCATTATATTGGGTGGTGCCGTCAGTGGAAAACCGTACTTCTCCCATATGATTTCCTCCTTTCACATGATCCTGATTTTCAATTAAATATATTGGTCAATGGTTTCCGATCCCTGGAAAACCGGGCTTTGGATTTCCCCATTTTCCTCCTGATCGTCATACCAGATCCCACCATGATTATGGCCTTGCTGCTGGGCCGGCTGATCCTGATTGCCATGGAACTGTTCCCCAAAAGCTCCGCCAAAACGGGCTGCCGCATCTTCTTTGCCGCTGATAATGGGAGCAACTTCCACTTCATAGGGCTTCATAGCCTCCCGCAAACTGGAAAGCTGTGCTTCCAGCATCCGCTGGGTTTCCACATTGGAAGCCGCAATGCTTAAAGTCATTTTGCCTGCGGTTTCAAGTAATTTTACAGTCAGTTCGCCTAAACCTTCTGGTTTTAATTTTAGCACAAATTCACTATCTGGCCCCTGTGATAGGTTCGCCATGAGGCCATCCTGAACCTGTTTTAAAAAGTTAGCTGCTTCCAAATCATAGAAGCTGGAAACGGTTTTCATAGCAAACATACTGGAGCTTTTCAAAAAGATTCCTGCATCAACCTGCTGCTGTAAAAACTCAATATCTGTTGTTCCTTTATTTTTCCCGCTTCCAAAAGTTTTTTTAGCCTGTTCCACTGCCATCCGGAACTGCCGCTGCATATCCAAAGCTGTCTGGGCATCTCCCTGGCCATTTTGGGACTGGCCTTTCGTATAAGAAGCAGACAAAGGATTTAATGTCTGGAGCAGTTCTACAAAAGAATCCTTATCTGATTTCGCCAATTCTGCCAAAGACTGGGCGTCTTTAAGCAAAGGAAATTCTTGGATTGTGTTGTCTTTTTCCATCAGCCGCTGGATTGCAACCATAACAGCCGTTGCAGGAGAAAGCTGTGTCTGTTCAAACTGCCCGCCGCCTGCCATTTCTTCCGTCAAGTCATTTAAACTGTAATTTGGGTTCACTTCTAAAAATGCCATCATCAGCATTAAAGCAAACCGTTGTTCCGGATCGTTGCAGCCTTCCAACAGTTCTTCCAAAAATTCCTTATCGGTTTTGGCTTCTACTTTGACGCTGAATTTCAACATAGCTGATAATACAGTTCGGGTGACTTGAGATTGCACTTGAACTTCTTCCTGGACAACCTCTGTTTCCGGAGCTGTTACTGTTTCATTATCCTGCTCTGCCTTGGATACTTGATCCGCCTGATTTTTCTGTGCAGCATTATTCTGTGTTTTTTGTGTCTGCTGGGCTGTAGTTTGATTTTTTTGCTGGGCGGCCTGCATGACATCTTTAAAGCTCTGCCCAGGTTTTGCTGTGGATGCTTGTTGGGGCAACACTTGCTGGATGTCCATTTGCGGCGCTTGTGGCTGTACTGCCGTAGCAGTCATTCTTTCACCTCCCCTTTCTAATCAAAGAAAGATAAAAATTTATTTACAATCACAGAAAAAGAGGATTTTTTATCCTTTTTTTCCGGTATTGCCTTATGAGGCTGCTTCCTCCGGGGCTTCTTCCCGGATATACTTGGAGGTTACCATTTCCATAATATTTTCCTGTTCTTCTTTCATCACTGTCTGGTTATATTCTTCTCGTTGCTTGTCCCGTAACTTCTCCAATCCGGAAACTTCTTGGGTGCGTTCTATCACAACAGCTAACTGTTTTGCTATTTGTTTTTCCAATTTTTCCTGTTCTTCCGTCAGTGCCTTAATATGCCGGTTGGTATTTTCAATATGATAAGCATAAGTGCGCAGTTCAAAAACAGAAATTCCCTGAGATGCCCTTTCACACCGTTCCTGATCTAATTGTACCAGATCTGCCTCTGCTTTTTCAATCCTTGTATCAACTGCATTTTTTTCTGCACGGATTTGCATTAGCCTGTTTTTTTCTTCTTCCAAAATGGAATCTTTATAGCGGAGCATTTTATCCAGGGTGAAATGAAACTTTTTCATTGGAACCGCCCCCAATGTATTTTATTCTATGAAGCACTTTTTGCTCTCATGCCTGTCTTGCCCGGGAATTTTATTTTTAATTTAATATTGCTTTCATTTGGGCCACCGTGTCCTGGAAAACCACCTTATCCCCCACGGCCTGCTGTAAAAAGTCATTGATCCGGTCAATATGGCTAATTGCATTGTCCAATACCGGATTGGTTCCGCGCTTATAAGCGCCAATAGAAATTAAATCCTGATTTTGTTCATAAATGGAAAGCATATTCCGCAGCTGGGAAGCAGTTTTTACCTGATCCCGGTCGGCTATATCATTCATCAAACGGCTGATGCTGCCTAAAACATCAATAGCCGGATAATGGTTTTTAACAGCGATTTTACGGGAAAGGATAATATGCCCATCTATAATACCGCGGACAGTATCAGCGATTGGTTCATTGGTATCATCGCCTTCTACCAATACGGTATAAATCCCCGTAATAGAACCTTTTTCAAAGTTTCCGGAACGTTCCAGCAGCTTTGGCAAAGCTGTATAAATGGAAGGGGTATAACCGCGGGCAACAGGAGGCTCCCCTATGGAAAGGCCAATTTCCCGCTGGGCCATACAGAAACGGGTTAAAGAATCCATCATTAAAAGGACATCTTTTCCCTGATCCCGAAAATATTCCGCTATGGAAGTTGCTGTCATGGCACATTTATTGCGCATCATAGCAGGCTGGTCAGAAGTTGCTACCACTAAAACAGAACGTTTCCGGCCTTCTGGCCCCAGATCCCGTTCCATAAATTCCACAACTTCACGCCCACGTTCTCCCACCAGTGCAATCACATTGATGTCCGCTTTTACATTCCGGGCCAGCATCCCCATTAAGGTGGATTTGCCTACGCCGGAGCCTGCAAAAATTCCCATACGCTGTCCTTTTCCAATAGTCAGGAACCCGTCGATGGCTCGTACACCCATTTCAATTACTGTTTCAATCCGGGGCCGGTCCATAGGGTTGGAAGGTTCTCCCTGGATGGAATACGGAATACCCCCTTCTATGGGAGGGCCGCCGTCAATAGGCTTTCCCAAAGCATCCACAGTTCGTCCTATCAGGTCATCCGAACAATGGATCATCAGCTTTTCTCCGGTGTTGGTAACGCTGCTTCCATAGCCAATGCCTTCCGTATCCTGATAAGGCATCAGGAGGACTTTGTTCTCTTTAAAGCCCACCACTTCTGCTAAAACGGTTTTATCCGGATAACCAATGGTAATTTTACATACATCACCAATATTACAATTAGGACCGGTAGCTTCCACAGTCATTCCGACTATTTTATCAATTTTCCCCATATGGGTGTAAAAATCGTTGATTTTAAAAGCATTACGGTATTTCGCAATATCCATATGTTATGATTCCTCATCTTCTTTTGCGAAATAAATCCGCAGGTTTTCCAGTTGACGGTAAACAGAAGCATCTATCAGCCCGCTGGGGGTATCAATAATGCAGGTATCTTCCGGTGCGGAAATACCACGGACTTCTATGCGGTCATCCCCCATCCGGCGGAATTCTTTTGTCAGGATATCTAATAAGCCTGTCATTTTTTCTGAAACTTCCACGGTAATCCATTCCGCATTTTTCACAGAAGCGACTGCCATTTTCACTAAGCTTACCAATTCTGTTTCATCTTTTTCCAGTTTCCGTCCCAGCACTTTAGAAGCGATTTCCCAAGCCAGCCATTTTAAGTTGTATTCATATTCCGCCATAAAGCCAGCCTGTTCCCCTGCTAATCTGCCAATGCCATCCTCCAACTGGGCAATACAGTCTTTCAGGTTTTCCACCTGTTTCTGGGTCCCTTCCACCAGACCTTTTTGATACGCTTCTTCATAAGCTTCTTTTTTAATGCGTTCCAATTCTATGGCAGTTTGCTCCACCATATGGTCATGGTCAATTTTCCGCTGGATTTCGGCTTTATTGATAATTGCGGCAGCATCTTCATGGGCTTTTTGGATAATGGCATCCGCCTCACGGCGGGTGCCCTCCAATCCTATAATTTCTTCTTCTGAAGGCTTCCCATTTTCTAAAAGATCTTCTTCGTCATCCTCGTCATCAGAGAATGTCCCAGGAAGATCCAGGACTGCTAAGGGAGCGCCTTCGTCTAAGTCTTCATCTTCAATGGTAAACACTTCATCGGAAACGACCAAGCCGCCTCCATAAAAAATCTTAGGCAAGTATCATACCATCCTTTCCGCCATGCTGGTATTCCAAGGGAAGGGGAATGCCATCGTAAAAAACGTTACTCAACTATCATATCATCTTTTCCGCCTTTGCTGATGACCAGTTCTCCTTCTTCTTCCAGCCTGCGGATTACTTCAACAATACGCTGCTGGGCTTCTTCTACGTCTTTCATACGGACATTATGTAAGTAATCAATATCACTGCGGACTGTTTCAGCCATACGTTTTGACATGTTGTTAAAGAAGATTGCCCGCAGTTCTTCACCGCTGCCTTTCAGAGCAACAGCCAAGTCTTTGGAATCCACATCCCGGATAAAGCGCTGGACAGAAATTTCGTCCAGGTAAACAATATCTTCAAAGACAAACATGAGTTTACGCACATTGTCGGCCAGTTCGGGATCTTTGACTCCCAATTCGTCGAAGATATGTTTTTCTGTACCACGGTCTACATGGTTCATGATATCGGCCAGGTAGTTGATACCACCCAATTCCATAAGATCCACAGAAATAATAGAAGCAAATTTCTTTTCCAAAGTACGTTCTACAATACTGATAACATCTGGGGAAGCCCGGTCCAGATTTGCAATCCGTTCGATAACGTCAATCCGTTTTTCCGGAGGCAAATCGGTAATAATTTCAGAAGCCTGATCAGCCCTTGCATAAGAGAGAATCAAGGCAATCGTTTGGGGATGCTCGCTTTGAATAATATTCAGCAGGTTTTTCGGGTCAGCCTTGCGTACAAAGTCGAAAGCTTTTGTACGCAAGGATTTGGAAACCCGTTCCATTAAAGAAAGAGCTTGCTGCTGACCGAATGCTTTTTCCAGGACGTCCCGGGCGTAGTCAATACCGCCTTCTGCAATGACCTTCTGAGTGACGCACAGGCCGTAAAAATCATTGATAATTGCATTCAATTCCTCTGGATCGAGGCGCTCCATTTTAGCGACCTCTAGGGAAAGCTGTTCGATTTCATCTTCCCGCAGGTACTGGTAGACTTTAGAAGCCTCCTCAGCCCCCAGGGCGATGACAACAGCCGCCGCTTTTTGCATATTGGAAACCTTTGGTTTAGAAGAAGCAATCGGCATTAGTCAATCTCCTCCTTCATCCAAGCCCGCAGCAAGTTTGCGGTAATTTCAGGATTATTTTTGGCAAAGTCTCTGACTTCGTCGGCAATTTCTTCATCAGCAGATTTCGCAGCGCTTTCCTGAAGCTGCCGTTTCCGGTCTTCCAGTTCTTTCTGAACGCTGGCTTCCGCGTCATCTTCTTCCTGGAGCTGGATAACATCGGCAGTAGCCGCGGTAAGGACTTCGTCCTGCTGTTTGCGTTTGCGGGCTTTGCCCACCAGCACAAGGATGATAATAAGCAGCAGTAGGAATACCAGCAGCCCAATGCCCAGGAACATAACGGTTCTTGGATCATCAAACAAGCCTGCTTGTGTCGGCTGTTCTGCCGGCTGTTCTTCCAAAGCATAGTTGGAAACGGAAACACTGGCCGGATCAATACCTGTGGCCATTGCGACGCTCTGCACCATGGATTCCCTTACATCATCAGGAAGTTCATCCGGTGTTGCCCGCAAAGTGACACTTAAGGTTGCACTGGAAAACTTTGTGGGATTTTCTTCGATTTGCTCCAATACATAGCTAACAGCATAATCTGCACTGGATTTATTTTCGCTGTATCCACCGCCATCTGTGGTATTGTTGACATATTGCGGGACAACATCTGTATTGGGATCTTCCCCCGGAACCCCCTGGGCAATGGTTGACGTGCCGGAAGCCGCACTCATATCCGCATGCTGGAGCACACCGGAATTGTTGGTGCTGTTGGGGGAAGGAGAATACGTTTTGGCTTCCCGTTTTACCTTATCATAATCGAAACGTACAGTACAGGAAACCCGGATATCTTCGGGAGGAAATACCAAGGAAATCACGTTCCGTGCCTTTTCCTCATATCTTTCCTCATATTTTCGCTCCAGATCCATCCGCTGGAGCATGGTATCCAAATTATTGGGATCATCTTCTTCCACGCCTTTCAAGGCTAAGGAAGTTCGGGCATCTGTTACCAGTACGTCATCCGGTTCGATCCCTTTTACGCTGGTCGCTACCAGCCACTTAATAGCGGAAACCTGCTGGGCAGAATATTTTACATCCGGGTCTAATGTAAGGGTAACACTGGCGCTGCCCTTGGACTGGGATTTTTCCCAAACCTTCACATTGGATTCCGGCAGATTCAGCATCACAGCAACATTTTCTACGCCACCATACCGCCGGATAATATCCTGCAAGCGATCCTGGAGCTGCTGAAGCTCGTATTGCCGTTTGTCCGCGTCTGTTGCAGTCAGTCCACTGGCCTTCTCATATTGTTCATAACCTAAAGTTGATTTCGGATAATTCTCTAAAGCAATAGCCGCAACAATAGAGTCATATTCCTGGCTGTGGACTTCCATCTGGCCATCCCCGTTCAGGCGTACCTCATACCCCATGTCCCGGACCATCTGCATGGTTTCCTGGACTTTGGTCGATTCTGCCTGGGGGAAAAGGACTGTAAATTTCCCGGCCCGCACATTTAAAAAAACGGTAAGAGCTATTGCCAATGCAAGAAGCCCTATTAAACCAAAAATACACAACCTTTTTATTTTCGGCGACAATGCCGTCCAAAAGGCTTTTAATTTTTGGAACGTTTGCTTGATCTGGTCACCCATCGTTCATCAACACTTTCATTCCCCTATCCCATCTCTTTGGCAGCAGAGCTTTTTTGATTTAGATCTGCATCCGGATAATTTCATTATAGGCACTGATTGCCCTGGTAGCCAACTGGGTTGTGAAAGTTGTTGCCGCCGCAGCTTTTGTGGCATTGATACCCATTGTATGTAAATCGTCCATATTCCCTAAAGCCAAATCTACACTGTCCTGATCCGACTTGGCCCGCAGTTCCTTCATATTGGCGATTGACTCACGAAGCACATCGACAAAAGGGACTGAATTTTGTTGTGTTGCTGCCCCAGTGCTGGTCCCTTGGGAAAATACACTGGGCAGTTGTGAAAGCGGAATAATAAACAATATCTTTTCCTCCTTGTTTGCCGTATCTCGGCATTCACTTTCTCAAATAATATGCCACACCATAGTAAAAAATAAAAGATGAAACCCCATATAACCACGAACAGCCGCCGGCCTGAAAAGGCCGCCAGCGTTACTTCAAAAGATCCAGCGCTCTCATAGCCATTGTCTGTCCCACTTGCAGGACAGACAAGTTTGCCTCGTAAGCCCGCGTCGCTGCCATGAAATCTGTTTGTTCTTCTAAAGTATTTACATTCGGCATCATCACATATCCATCTGCATTTGCATGGGGATGGGTAGGGTCATAAACCGGAACAAATTCTTCTTTGCTGTCCACTACCTGAACAGCTCTTACGCCGCCTTGGGTGGCTGGAATCGTTTTTACTGTTTTTCCCGCAGCATCCTTTAACTGGGTACGGAAATCCAGCGGACGTTCCTGGAAAACAACCAGTTTCCGGCAGTAAGGCTTTCCATTGGGAGTCATTGTCGTTTCAGAGTGTGAAATATTCTGAGATATGACGTCAATCCGAAATCGTTCCGCAGTCAAAGCGGACCCGCTTATATTTAATGAGCTTAAAAATGCCAATTTAATTTTCCCCCTTTTTCCCCTTATTTCGCAAATGTCGTCATAACATCACGCAATGTACTATAATAGTTCACCGCTTTTTGAGTTAAATAAGCATATTGGGCTTGTGCGCGCCAAACTTCCATCTGTTCATATTCCTGGCTTACATTATTCCCATCAACTCTTGCTTCTGTACGTTCATCATAAGTAATAAAGGCTTTATAAGAATCTTCCTCCCGCTGTCCGCCATGGAGTGGAGACTTACATTCTGACAAAACCTGACGGAAATCGACTTTACGGGCCTTGTAGCCTGGTGTTTCGTAATTGGCCAGGTTATTCGATGCCACACGATAACGAAGCCATGCCGAATCCAAACCTTTTTCCAGCATTTGTGTGGAGAACGTGTCCAGCTTCACGTATATTCCTCCTAATCCATTATTGAATAATCACAAAATCGTTTTAATTTGCAGTTTTAATTTGCAAATGTATACTTTTCCTGTTATTCGCCTTACTATAGTCTATCATTTTATCCGTTAAAATTCAACTGTTTTCCTAGGAATAATTTGCTCTGAAATGAAATTTTTCTTATGCAATTTTCATATTATTTTATCCAATTTTAACTAATAAAACAAAATATTACCCCTTTCAAGAATAAATGACCTCAAAAAGACTGAATATAGTTCGAAACAATATTTTTATAACAGACAATACAAAATTGAAGTGTTTTTGTAAAATATTTTTTCATAAAAACATCACCAATTTATAAGATAAACAATCCATGGAAAATAAAAAAAGGACTGCCGCATAATAATTCAGAACCATTCATAAACGGCAGTCCTTTTTATCATTTTAACTTATGGGAAATTAGGCATTTGCATATCCGGCATCTGGAAATCTGGCATTTGTATATCTGGCATTTGGAAATCCGGCATCTGCATATCCGGCTGGGTCATATCAGGCTGTTGAGGCTGGGCAGGATCGATGGAAGGAGCTGGCTGCTGGGCATCTTCTGAAGATGCCGGCGGCTGTTCCGGCCGGGATGCCGGCGTATTATCCGGAGCCGGACGTGCTTCTTCCGTAACCAGTGGAACTTCAGATTCTTCTGCCTGCACCAAACGGCCCATTACAACAAAACGATGTGTACCATCATTGCCATCCCGGACAGAACAAGTGGAAAGGGTTAAAAGCTTATCACCTGCTTGAGGCTGAATACCGTAATCCCGAACAGATAAAGATTTCGCTTGATTTGCCAAAGCAAGCATTTGTTCATCTGTCATATGGACACGGATGTAATCAAAAGAGATATCGGTATAAAATACAGAAAAAATTTCAAAAGCATAACGCCCATATAATGTCGTTAAATACATATATTTGTTTTCTGCGGCAAAGCCATCATCCAAAAAACGGAATAATTGGGAAAATCGGGGGCCATCCGGATTATCTTTTAAATCACTATGGCCATAAACGACAGTATTCGACAAAAAATCAGAACGACGTCCCAGTGCACATTCCATATCAAGGAAATAACAGCCGTAAATATCACTTTCGCCATCCTCGTTACGGCGTTCATAATAGAGATTATCTGTGCTTTGCATAATGACATTATTGATGTCTGTCCCAGGAACATCAATCCATCCAACTGCATCCAAGCTCTTTTTAAAGGCATAAGTCAGCAGGTTAGGGATGTCGGAAGGCGTTTTTGCATCACGCATACGACCTAAAGGGCCTTTGTTAGTCTTTTCAGGGTCCACTGCATCTTCTTCCTCAGAAGCGGAAGCCTGGGCGGGCTGAATGATATTTTGATATACAAACAGCCCGCCTATCGCTAACAAGATTGCAAGTAAGACAGCCACTAAGGCTATGATTACTTTTGTCATTTGAGAATCCCCGTAGGCATATCTGTGGATTTTTTACGAACAGGGGATAATTTTTTACGTTCCGGCAATGCCATATCTATGGCAGGTGCCGTTGTTCTTGCAGCAACACTTCCAGCACTTGACGAAGTATATGGGACTGGCTGTTGGGCTGCTGAAGTTTGATTCAGGGATGGAACCGTAAATGAAATGGGTGCCGCTGTATTTGGAATGTCCTTATTCGCGCTGTTGGCGGAATTTAAGTTTTCTGTTTCTTCTGTAAATGGTATCGGATTCCCATATTCATCTGATTTGTTCTCAGCCCCACGGATTTTTTCGCTTGTTGAGAGATACGTACTAAAGTGGGAAATCGGGACAGAGAATGTGCCTTTTGCATTGGTATGGACATATCCATAATAGTCAATGCGATCCCGTTCCTGATTGTAGTAATTCCAGAAAAGTGTTTCATTACTGTAATGACGTCCTAAATCTACTGTCAAAAGCATTTCCGCAGGTAAGGCTCCATGCTGGTTAAAGTAGTAATATACTGGCTCAATGTGACTGTTATTTCCTGCGGCATCCATAGCATCACGGATTTTCTTTTCGTCCGGTGTACGGAAGCTGAAACGTAAATCAAAGCTTTCTACGTTGGGAATAACACCATCAATATCAGCACCAAAGATTTGAAGGGTATAATCATTGCCTTTGAAAATAATGCTCTTGTCTGGGTAATCCTCTTTCAAGGTTTTAAATACATCTGCGGAAATAATAGGATATTGCGTAATGTCAATTACGATTGGATCAGATGATACAAAGTCCACATCTTCTGCTGGCAAAGGTTTGAAATTGCCGATTTTCTCCTCATCATTCCGGTAAAGATGGAGGACATATTCCCGAGCAGTTGTCCTTGGCGGATTTCCTTCCTTATCTGGAAGTACAGTTGCACTTCCGCCACCACCAGCCGTAGCATTATTTGACATATTATTTACAATAGCTTGTTCTGACCATACATAAACATGAATGTCTATTTCGTCATCCATCAAGGAAGTCGTATAATAATCTTCAAACTCTGTCAAAACTTTACTTTCGGCTGTCACTTCGATTTTACAGCTTGAATCCCGCAGCTTCGGATAAACTTTAATATCCATCGCTTCTGGTTTGAGGTAGACTTCATATTCTGTGATGCTGGAATCAAACTTCGGCTGCATATCCGCATAATCTACCCACAAATCTTTCAGCATGTCTTCATCATTGGGTTTTAACATATTCCAGTTTTTATAGCTGATGGTATAAGTACGCTTTGTTTTGCCGTCCTGCGCTGTAACTACTACTTTAATTTTGCCTGTTTTCTCGCTTGGGGTAAAGTTATATGCTTCACCGTTGCCAACTTTTTTGTCGTTAATTGTAATTGTCGCCTTTGACGAATCATCTTTGGAACCATCATCCAATAACCACGCCGTAATGGGGATTGTTGTCATGCCTTTGGGGATTTCAATTTTATAGTTCAGTTTCTTTTTGTCAAAAGGCGTTGGAATGGGACGGAATAACAGTGTCCCGGCTTTCAAGTCCTTCAAATAGCAGTTCTTTGATGGAGCTAAATATTTTACATTGATCGTCACTTTATTAGTGCTCCCATCCTCTGCTGTCAGCTCAACCACAATTTGATTATCCCCTACATTTAATTTTACGAGTGTCCCTTCTGAACGAGGTGTTTCCCCATTAACCTTTACTGTCGTAGTAGGTGCTGTCGGTGTGACTTGAACAAGTAACTGCATATCGCCAGGTGTATATTCAATTTCAACGTCATATACATCTTTAATCCCTTTATATTCGTTGTAATCAAATCCTTCGTCTGCTGTTACCTGAGCATTTGTCAACGTATTTGTCAAAGTGATATCCGCAGTAGTATCCCGATTGGGCTCCTCCTTATCAATAATAATATGATAAATACGTCCTTTTCCTTTCAAGCTTGGATCTTCTGGATCTACCTGGACATTTAATATCATACGATTGTTGTTGAATAGGAGCTGTTCCCCTTCAAATATAAATTCTACTGCTTGGGGTTCTCCGTTTATATCGCGATGCGCTTGATAATATATTTTCTCATCTAGTGGCTTCTTAATATGGTCAGGCCATACCCAAACGCCCCTTGCCAAGTAACTATCCGGTGTAATTTTGACTCTTAATGCTCCCGTTGAATACGGAATCAATTCCGTTTCGATGTCTAAATAATCAGGATCAAATCCAACCACAGATACTGGTTTTGCTGTGGTATTCCGGTGTGCTTCATCTTTCAGCCAATAATCAACTACAGGTTCTTTAATATCAGAATTTTGATCTGGATCATCTACATAAACATGAAGCCTATAGGTTGTATCAATACGACCGTCTTCAGAAGTTACAAATACATTGAATATTGTAAGATTATGGGTTGGATCCGAAGGATTTGTGGCGTCATATTTTAAATCCTTGCCTTCGAAAAAAATTTTTTCTTCGGGTTTAATTTCAGCCATAATGCGGGATAGGAAATTAACTGTTGCCCGTCTCGGCTGTCCATCCAATTTAATATCAACCAAAGAAGCCCAAGCATTATTAGGTTTCGCCCGGATTTGAATACCGTTTTCCTTTTGACGATAAGGTATATGGACTTCGAAAACATTTTCATCGTTTTGGATTGACAAATCCTCGCTATCTGTATTTGTTTGAGCGAAAAAACGCTCTGGATTAAACTCTGGAGCCATTGCGTAAGGAAGGGATTGCGCTTTTGTGTCTGGATATACACCCAATGCTTCCAATAATGCGTCATCATTTGGCTTTTCTCTTTTGACATAAAGAGTATAAGTTTCAATATCACCTGTTTCAGCTGTACAAGTAAATTTGATTGTGTATAAGCGATCTACCTGCAACTCCTTTGATTTGCCAGGTATTGTTCCCGTTGTGTCAGGCGGCAGTTCTAATGTTTCATATCCACTATCTGTTGAAATATCCCGAACCCATTCTACTTTAATAGGATTTATATTCCTTTCAACATGATATCTTGCTGTAAAATTTAAGCTTTTAACAACATATGGCAATGTAATCGGATCTGTTATAGAACCATATTCCCATTTCTCTGACTCAAAGCCATAATTTATTATTCCACCTGGAAAATTCTTATTAAAACTCTGTAGAATTCTTTCTGACACATCTGGCGGTGACATAGGATTTGCTTTCATTTCCAGTTTCTCCAATGTTGCATCTGGATCGGGGGCATTTGGTTCAATGTATAATTGGAACAGAGTTTTTCCTCTGACGTTTTCGTCCATGGTGTTGCCTGCCCGATTATAAAATATAAACTTTAGCCTTACTCCACCTGGTTTTACAGCCTTTATTGTGAAAGGAACAACAAACTGTCCGCTTTCTGCTTCATTACGAATCTCAGTTCCAAATGTATACAATGTATTTTCATTTGTATAAAGCTCAACTGCACCGCCGTCCGATTCTGATTCTTGTTCAATCACAAGCCGTTCCGCCTTACCGCCCAAGGTACCGAATTTAAGAAGTCCTGTATATTTGTAAGGAGGTAGTGTCTTTGGATCATAATGATAAAATTCCGTACTTGTTCCACCGTCAAAAACACCCATTTTTAAAATATCAGCCGACTCGAAATCTTTTTGATTATCTTTTTGTTGGTGGTTAACATTATCATATTCGCCGCTAAATTGATATTGAAAATCGACTTCTGGAGGATCACCTGTTCCAAGGACTCTAATTGGAATGACTGCTGTTGCTCTTACCTGCTCAAACGGTGTTGGGTATGAACCATCAGTATCTATACTGTCTCCAATTTTAAGGAACTGCTTGGTTAATTCTATTGGGCAATTTTTTTCCAAAATAGAACCATCACTAATCTTTTTGCTGTTGTCAGTTGGATCGTAATTTCCCGTATCTTCTGGCTTAAATATTGTAGCATCCGCCTGATCATTTCGGATATTAACCCGTGGCGTATAAAAAATCCTTGCTACTAAAAAACCATCTACACTTTTTTTTGCTGGATTTACTGAAACAATTGTCCCTGAATCTGGAATATCAACCACTTCTGCATGGTCTTGACGATATTTAAGATCTCCTTTTGGAACCCAACTCCATACAATGTCAAAATCCCTGCTGTTAAACTGGGTTATTTTCTTTTTAATTTGAAAATTTTGAGAAATGCCAATATCCAGATCACTAAGAGAATCACCGTTAGCCAAAGTAATAAACTTATTTCCTACCTGATCAATGGCCGTATCCGGATTATCTAAAGCTGATACAATTTTTGTCAAAGCATCAACAGGTCGGTAAACAGTCAAGGCCATTGGATAACTTGTTGGAATTTCAAATAATGCGCTAAAATCAACTATTATCGAAAAATTAATATCTTCAACATCATATTGATCATACTTGTCGGTCGTCTCGTTCGGTTTTGGATATTTTTTATTTAAATCTCTTAATTTTTGCTGTATACACTGATTCAAATAACTTTGCATACCTGTAATAGTAAATGTCGCTGACGTTCTTTCTTCTTCAGTACCATCTGTTCCAGAGCCAGTATTTTTAGCTGGATATAGCGTAATTGTGAAATCGGGCCCAGTATCATTTTTTTTAAAAGTAAAACGTCCTTTCTCAAATTGGCTTCTAAACCATCCAGTAGGGTCTATACTATCATCATCCTTTTGATTCTCCTTATTATAGTGCCAATTGCCGCCAAGTATGTCATAGTTCTCAATTTTATCTGTCTCTGGATTTTGAATTGCTGAAACCTCAAATTTTAATTTAAAGTCAAATCTGCTATTTCCGGTAATACCCAAAGGGTTCTCTGCCGCTATATCTGCTTGAGATGTTGCATAATCTGACTTAAGATCTACTTTTCCTTTTTCAGCTACAGTTGAAATTAGTCTTCCATCCATATAATAGCTTGCCCGCATAGAACCATAATCGTTATCTGGTTTTGGAGACGATGGGCTGTAATTCTTCCAATACTTCTGATCGCCTGCGGTCACATCTACTCTTAGATCCCATGTTGGATTGCTACCCTGTATATCAAAAAATTTTTTATCCGTTGCGTTATCTTGACCTCTACCAATATTAAAAGCCGGATGACTTACATTATAATTGACAGGAACTCTTCCGAAAATAGGGATTGGAGCACCAGCCACAACTTCACTAGCTCTATTACGATCCCCTGTAAGATTTTGAAATTGAAATTCAACAACATTTGCTGCCGCATGTACATTTAATACCATCCCAGAAACGGAACCCAATGCCATTTCAGCGGACAAGAACAGTGCGCACAACTTTTTACCCCATCTATTAAAAAAATTCCGTTTCTTCATCATAACAATCATTACCCCTCACGATAGGCTGCGGGCCAACAAAGACCCAAAATGGTTTATACTGGATCAACAGGCATACAAATAGCCTCAATCATTTAATCGGCCGGAACAGCGAAAACTTAACCTTTTGCTGTAAAAAAAAAGGTGGACGGGGGCACAAAAAATATGCCGCCGTCCATAAAGATGGACAATATGTTACCCAATCATTTCAGAACTATGTTGGGGTTGCTGTTCTATACGGAGCTGTTTATCGGCCTGAGCAAAAGCATCACGCAATTCAGAAATCATAGGCGTAATGGATTCAAGAGGTTTGGTATCGCGATGGATGCTGGCAGCCATAATCTGATCTTTAAAGAAACGATATAAACTAGCGAGATTATTGGAGATAGGATATTTCCGATCGAGGGTAGAGCTAAGATATTGGAGAATATTCTGAGCTTTTTGCAAACATTTATCCGCGCTCGCCATATCTTTTTCTTTAATAAAATGGACACCGTTATGAAGCTGTTTAACAGTTTCATCATAAAGTTTCAGCAGCATATCTGCCCGAGTCATGGTCATGACGGATTGTTCCTGATAACGGCTATATGCGTTTGTTTGCATATCCTGGCCCCATTCTGCCGATGCGCGCGGCTAAAATTTTTAAATCAAAATAAATGCCCCTTATCTGCGCAAAATATAATGTTATTGATAAGGGGCTATCCTTACCTATCAACCGCCTAATTGTTGAGCTAACCAGCTAGCTTGTTGGTTCATCTGTTGGATATATTGTTCCATTGCATTAAACTGGCTCCAATAGCGTTGATATTCGGAATCATACCGATCCTGTAAGGTGAGTAAGTTATCATCAATGGATTTCATTTGCTTATAGAGGGAGCTGGAAGTATCACTCTTAGAGCTGCCTGCCAAAGCAACCAAACGTCCTGGATTTGCACTGCTGCTACGGGCGGCACGGTTAATGGCATTATTTAAGGAAGTAGCAACACCATCCACGCTGTCAGTAAATAACTGACGGATCGCTTCCGGATCAGAGTTAATCATTTCTTTGAGTTTGCTGTGGTCAATGACTAACTGGCCACCCCATTCTGTAGAAGAATTGGTTGTAATGCCTATATTATAGATACCAATATCAGATCCGGAAGGTTTGCTATAAATGGTAGAACGTAAATCGCTCCAAATAGCATTCAAAGCAGAATCGCCGCGGAGTAAGCCTGTTTTTGCTTTTTCTTCCCAAAGTTCGACTTCACGGTCGCTCATTTCAGCTTTTTGTTCATCTGTCAAAGGCAAATAATCTTTATAGTCAGGATCCTCTACCAACAAGCTATGGATTTTCTCCATAATCTTGTTATATTCGTCAACAAATTTAACAATACCATCATAAATCTGATCCGTATCTCTTGTAATGTCGATTTCACCGGCAACTTCATCATAAGCATAAATTTCACTGCCATCCTTCATCCTTGGGTTGCCGTCATCGTCGTTAACTAAATTATTATCTTCATCCCGATAATATCCATCTTTGTCAATACTAAATTCTCCGTCAGCTAATTTAAAGTTGCCATTGGCATCTTTTTGCCGTCCATCGAACACTTGTGTCAAGGAGTAGTTGACGCCTTCATAAGTGAAGTCATTGCTGGAACGTTCAATTTGATTACCGTTAATGCTTAAAATAGAATTTTGACCTTTTACGGTATTAAGAGTTTCCGTTTGGGCTTTAAAAGTTATGCCGCTGCTTTTGTCGCCGCCGAACAGCTCATTTAGTCCCTTTATACCTGTCAGCGTATCCAAATTCAGTGCAGCATCCCCGTCTGCACGATTTTCTACGATAAGCCGTCCTTCATTAGCGTCCCAGTCAAATTTATAGCTTTTAAGAGTTGGATCAGTAGAAGCATTTAATTCATCGACTAAATCTTGAATAGTTGAAGTCCCGGTAAGCCCTAAACTATTTGGACTTGCGATCGTTAATCCGCCAATTTTGCCTAATTTTGTTGTAGCTTGCGCGATATTGCTCTGGCCATTTTCAAAGCCTAATTGCGCCATAACCGTTCCAGGGCCTGCTTTTGCAATAATGGCAGCGCCCTCGTGGCCCGCAGTGATAGTAATTTTTCCGCCATTAAAGCCAAATTTAATGCCGCCTGCCATTTGAGCTTCTTCATTTTTTTCAAGAGCAGCATTGATGGCTTCAACAATTCTTTCTTTATTGGTAAATTTTTCGCCGTCTTTCTCTTTATCCGGGGAAACAGAAACAGAAACGCTTCTGCGGCGTCCGTCAGCAGTAATAATGTCAAATTGGACTTTTCCACCAGTGGAATCTAATGGTATATTCTTTGCCCCTTCCACTGTTTTAGAAGTAGTCAAGGTCTGGCCTGCTACGGAAGTATTTCCTTTAATGTCTCCGAATAATGCTGTCAACAAATTGCCCCGTATTTGTTTCATCTCAATTTGGGAGCCTTCTCCAGATACAGTAGATTCTAACGAGAATTTATCCGTATTCTCATTATAAGTTAATTTGACGCCTGCTTCGCTGTTATTGATTTGAACCATTAAATCGGTTAAAGTGGTATCGCCAGTAACATGGAAGTCCTCACCATTGATCGAAAATTCAAAATCATTGCCCTTTAATGCTGTTGCGAAGTTGATTTGATCCAAACGCATACCAGTAGTCATTTTGTTGGATGAACCGGTTTTAATGCCCAAAATATCCATGACCCCGCTGGTACCAGTAATCGTAAAGCTGCGGCTGGTATCTTTTGTGCTGAAAAGCATTTCGCCAGTAGCTGCATCCCGTGTAACCTGAATAGCACCACCAAACGTCTTTTCCATGCCACTCTGTACTGCATCAAATAAGGATTTTTGGACTTTTTCTACATTATCCGAATTACTTAAATAGGTGTTTAAATCTGACTCTGATAGAGCACCTAATTCCGACAAATCAGACAAATCCAAATAAACAGTTTTTCTTTCGCCACCGTCAAGCTGTACCTGGAAACCGGGCTGTAACTGGCGGGTATCAATCTTAGTAGTATAACTGCCGGAACCTTTTACATTGGTACTGCCTAATCCTAATAGAGCTTTGCCTGTGGTATCTGTATCAATCATGATGGTCTGGCCAGAGCCGCTCGTATTAAAAGTTAATTTACCATTAGCACTTTTAACCTTAATCCCAAGATCTGCCCCAGAATCATCTTTTGCCAAAAGCTTGGTAAGCTCTGCCGCAGCCTGACTATCCGTCATTCCTGCTAATGCTTTCAGCTCCTCAGCTTTTAATGTTCTGGTTTTCGTACCGCCAGAGCCGTCAACACTAATTTTGATTTCCGTTTTTAAGTTTTCATCAAACTTTTTAATTGCCTCAACAATATCTTCTGCCGCACTTTTCTTTTTAACTTCTTCTGAATCTGTACTTTTTGCAGAGCCGTGGCTGCTTCTCAGTTCCCCAGAAGCTTTTTTAGTACCGGTTTTCTTGGCAGCCTTCGCCAACTGGCTGATAAAGTCCACCCTGGATGTCCCGGTAGCTGCATTAGAAGTAGCCGTAGCATGGAAATATTTTGATTCTGTAACGGCTGACATTTTGCTGAAGAAAGCGTCAGACAGCAAGTTGGTAGTAGGGTTAGAAAAACTAAAGAAATTGGTCTGCAAATTGCGCAATTGGGTAGCCAAATCACGATATAATTGCTGTTTATACTCCAACTGAGCTTTTTTCTGCTGTTGGGCTACAATTTTACTTTTTGTACCGGACAGCATTTTTTCAACCATAGTTTCAGTATCCATACCGGAAACCAGGCCGGATAAACCATAGCTGGAAGCGCTTAACGAATTTATCGCCATAATAATACATCCTTTCTGTCCCTATTATATCGGCAAAGCCTCTTCATTTTAAGCTTTGTCTTGAAACATCTCCTATAAATATAAATCGTCAGAAATTTAAAAAATTAACCCCTCTGGCTGTCTTTTTTTGTCTTTTGCATAAAAAAATTTTCCAAGGAAGGTTCAAAAAAACTTTTATATTTTCTGATTTCCCAAATAAACACCATTTTGTGTGCCCTGGGACAAATTTTTGACATAATTGTAAACTTTAGCAGTACCCTGGCCAGCTTTGACTTTTTTCATCAGCTCATCCCGTTCTGTTTCCATCCGTTTTTTAATCTGGGCATCCATATTATAGATATGGTTGATATGAGTAAAAATTTCAGAAGCTTTATCATAAACAATTTGGAGATCCCTTGGGAAGTCGCCATAATTTCCATGGTTTGCCACAGCATCCCGCATCAAATCCGGATCGGATGCCAAATCGCAGTAACCATCAATTTCCCTATCCAGCTTGTCAATTTGTTTTGCAAGAATCCCCCGCTGTGTGATATAATGATTCATAGCCTCAATTTCGCACAAGCTTAATTTAGAAGTACAATCCTCATATTGGGCAAACAGATCTTTTTTCTGTTGCAAACATTCTAAAACCGCTCTATGATCCACACCACTCAATCCTTTCTTTAGGAAGTGATAATCAAAATGTATCCCCTATATTTTGCCGCCGCGTTAAAAACAGAAAATGGAAAACTCCTGGAAATTGGAGAAGCCTGTTTAACAGGCGAAGATACTCTGGATTTCAATGGGGAATTTGTACCCCTGATGAATTTAGGAGAACCTGCCCAAATTGTACGTTTAGAGAAAGGGCAGGAAACAGAAGCATTTCCTGGACAGGTCTGGCGCTGCACAAAAAAATCCCTGCGCCTGACGAAGATCCCGCCTTTACGGATGGAACGGGCAAAGCGTCTTTTTACAGTCAATGTAAATCTTCCGGTTTATTTCGCACCCATACCCGAAGGTACAGAAAAAATAAACTGGGAAAAATCCCTGCATTTAAAAGCAAATCTCCGTTATCTTTCCACAGAGCTTTTGCGGCTTACGATTTTAGGCCCTTCTCTGGAGCCGGGACAAGCTGCTATTCTCCGTTGTGAAAAGCCCTTGCTAGAAGATTTTCTGTTTCAGGCAGGGGAACTGGTACCATTAGGCGCCAATGCCAGCCTCATTTTAGGCAAGCCTCTCTCCTTATCCAGAGAAGATCGGCGGACAATCGAAAATTATTTAGAAAAACAGTCCTTACAGCCATTTACAGGACGTTTCTGAGCCGAAGTTATGCTTTTTGATCGGTTGGCTTCCGGGCAGACAAGCTGGCTGCCAAGGCACGCAAAGCACTTTCTTCCGTTAAACCGGCAGCCTGACGGTTGCTTTCCATAGTACGTCCCAATTCGCCCCGCAAGACCCGCATAGTTTGAGGGGCATCAATTCCGATTTTAACTTTATCCCCTACAATTTCCGTAATGGTGATGGTTACTTCATCGCCAACCTGAAAAGACTGGCCGCTTTTTCTAGTTAAAATCAGCATGATTTATCCTCCCCCATAAGCGGCGCTTTAAATGGATAATCCGCTTCCAAAATAATTTGAGCAGCGCACTTATTGGCAGGGTTAATAACAACAGGGCTTTTCAAATTCATGGTAGAATCAGCAAAATTGTGAGGAATCACTGTAAGCGCCCGCCAGACAGTATCTTCTGTTTTTTCGATCTGGAGCAATTTTTTTGTATCTTCTGGAAGCTTGGGGGCATAATCCTTAGCCGCAATAGCAGGATCCACCATAATAAAACACACCCGAGGTTCTTCTATGGATTGCAGCCACGTAAAAGGTGGAATATTGTCATCATATAACAGGACAAAACGCCGCAGATTTTCAAAACCATAAATAGGGGAAAGGAATTCCACTACTTCTTTTGGATCGATTTCCATTTCACCAAAATCTCTTGTCTCTATTTTCATATTTTTTGATCCATTTCCCGCCGGCCTCCGGCGTATTTCTTTATTTCTATCATGGGATATGAAAAATCATTTTTAAAGGGGCGGATATGCAAAAGCCGTCCCAGTCGAGAAATGCACAAACGGATTCTCTGTTTATGCTTCTGCGAGAGACAGCCTTTGTTCCCGCCCTGCGGGTTATCAGGCGCTTGCCTGATAATCCGGGTCGGCACTGGGCGGCACATAAATAGGCTTACCCAGATATTCGATTTCGAGTTTCGGGTACTGCGTAATTGTCATCGTAATCTGTCCCGGCACAAATTGTACATTGCTTTCAGGCGGATTCCAATTAAAGTTCATGGAAGCAGGGGTATAGTTGATATCTGCGCCGCCGTCGGTCCAGGAAATATCAACTGGGCTTAATGGCACAAATACAAGTTCGCCTTCCGTTGCGCGCTGGAAATACTGGCTCCAAGCGGTATCGGGAATGTTGGCACCCTGTTCAATATGCACAAGCTGATTGCCGAAATTGGCATAATCAGCCGTAGCCCGCATTGCTTCCTGAACACCGCGCTGGGCGCTTTCCTCATTAACGGTTCGCGCCGTTTTCAAGCCGAGGCCCTTGCGGAATTCAAAGGAATCCTGCCGCATCTTGGAAATTTCCTGATGCATTTCCACTCTTGCCGGATTACGTTGGTATTCCACGCGGCCAGGGCTATGATCGATTTCCAGCCGGGCGCGCTCAACCGACAATTCATATTTGCATGGGATACTCGTTATTTGCAGTAGTGGTCCCATTCTACAATCACCTCATTCCTATACACAATTTGCTCAAGAGAATATATGTGCCCAAATATATCCTCAAAAAGCCTTTACCGGAGGAAATCAAACAGGGAAGACGGTAATACTTTGCTTCCCATTTGCAGTGTAACCATCCAAGCCATTTCATGGTTTTTATTGTTCATGGCTTCTTGAGGGAGGTCAACTGCTTCTACATCTTTTTGACGGGTCTGGAAGTTCAGAAGATCATTTTTGTGGATGTCTTCCATATTATCAAGGAAATTGGACCGGACGCCAATTTCAGTTATACTCGTAAGCAGGTTTTCCCGAACATCTTTAATATGGTTAAGCTGTTCCCCTAAGCGATCCATATCATTGTCGTTCATAGAATCAACAATTTCGCCCAGGAAAGTGTAAACATTGTTAGCCATACCATCATCTGTGCGGCCCGCGCCGAAAACTTCTATGCCAGAATACGTGAACTGGTGGACCGTTTCGGGGTTAATAGAGAATGTGCCATCCTGATTTTGCTTGAAAGTATGGCCTATACCAATATCCAGATAATTCTGGGTGGTGTAATCCATATCCTCATGATCTTTTATCTTTTGCTCCTGCTTATAAACAGGCTTATAAGCATTGGCTGGATCAATAGTCTCCCCTGTTTTGTAAAGAGTTCCGTCTTTCCTCGCAACGGGCCAATAAAGAAGGTTGCCATTTGCAGCATCCCAAGCTGACTGATATTTAGGATCACTAGGGTTATCCTTAGTATTATTAGTCATATCGGCTACATCTGCCTCAGTGCCATCGGCATAAACAATTTTACATGGGGCACCATTCGCATCATTAGGCCGTGTAGCATTGATATCCATAACAGGATCACCAAAAAGAGCACCACCTGTACCATTATTGTAATAAAGAAGCGCACCATCTTTACCAGTGGCCTGATCTTGCATTTGATTATAACCGATTACTTCTAACTCAACCGGGTTCTCAGGTTCATAGACCGGCACATCTGTTCCGTTATACGTTTCATAAACAAGTTTCCCATTTTCATCAGTGACCTGTTTGTCTACATACTCATAGATCGGTTTCCTATATGTTCCGGTTGTCTTATCATAAACAAGCTGATCCACATTCATTCCATGATAAAAAAGCTTGTTTCCCTGGGTCTGGAACGGGGCAACATTTTTCTTATCATAACCGGAGCCGGAGAATACCGGATGATCCGTATATGTGGTATTCATCAAGGCCAAAACTTCTTCTTGGAGGTTGCTGATCTCTGTTGCAATTTTCTTGCGGTCTTCTTCGGGTACAGTACCATTCAATGCTTCTTCTACCCGATCCGTTACAGAACGCAGGATATTAACCGTAGTTTGGATGGCATCTTCTGCGCTGTTCAGGCGGCCCCTGGCGTCACGGATATTGGTAATATAAAATTCTTTATCCCGGATACTTTTACGCAGGCGCATAGCCCTTGTAGCATCTGCCACATTTTCATAAGCGTGATCAAACTTCCGGCCGGAAGTCATGCGGTTATTGGAATTTGTGAAATTTGCCAAAGTTGTATTCATATTGCGGAGCTGGTTCATAATCAGGTTTCGATTAGAAATACGCATTTAGAAAAGCCCCTCCTTCAATTATAATCCACAACGGCCTGTGCCGTTGATCAATTTGTCCAGCAAATCGTCCATAGCAGTCATAACACGGCTCATAGCATCATAAGCTTTCTGATACATCATTTGGTCAGCAGCTTCTTCATTGAGGTTGACGCCGGAAGTGCTGGCAATGCGGTCCAATAAGTTATTGGATACAGCAGTACATTCTGACAGCCGGTCTTCTGCGGCAGAAGTCTGGGTTCCCAATAAAGTGGTAGTATAATATGTTACATAACCTGTAAAGGAACCTACAAATTCACCGTTGCCGAAACTAACGGTAGCATCCTTCCCGAAGAGTTTATCAATCAAAGGCTCCAAATAGTTGGTATCTTCCATACCGTCCCGATCAATGCCGTCATATAAATAGCTGACTTCATTCTGCCATTCATCAACAATCTGAATATTTTTTGCGTTTTCTTCACGGGGGACTTTTTCCCCTTTTTCGTTATATTCCCATCCGAAGTCAAAAAGCTTTTTATATACAATATTACCATCTTTATCCTTAAGGGGATTGCCCTCTTCATCGGCCATTATGATAATGTTGTTCATTTCTTTGGCGAAAACAGTAGCCAGATTATTGATTTTATCCTGATAGAACAGGATGCCATTATAAGTACATTCATCCCGATCCTGTTTTGCATTTAATCCGCGGCCATTGAGCAAATCCGTAGAAGCCTTTAAAATACCGGTTTTCAAATGGATGCTTTCACCAGTGCTGGACCAGTTCAAACGCACTGTATTTTCGCCGTTGCCTTCTGTCAGAATGATTTGTTCATAAGTGTCATCCTTAACAACCATATGGCCATTCATTTTAACATCCACTGTACCATCCAGATTGTGGATAACTTCCACATCACCAAAAGAGGACAGGTCATCCAGCAAAACATTCCGCTGGTCGATCAGCTCATTGGGGCCATAGTAGCCATGGTTGGAATAATCAATAGCTTTTTGTTCCAGTCGGATGGCGTTATTATAAGCGGCAATGCTGGCCAGCTTTTTATTTGCCTCGTCCACATTGATGGACAAATCAAAATACTGCTGCTCCCAAACATTATCTAATTTTACATATAACTGGTTCATGACCTGAGCGACTACGCTGGCATTGGCACGTACTGCACTGCCGCTGACGCCGTCGCTGCCGCTGTTTTTGAACATTTCCCCCAAAGCCTGACGGAACTCGCTTAAAGCCACCATCATTTGTTCCGGCTCAATTTCCTGAAGGGCAGAATCCACATCCTTCAAAGCGGTAGAAATGGTCTGATAATATCCCACATCCCCATATTCTTCCCGGAACCGTTTATCCAGAAACTGATCCCGGATTTGGGAAATGCCGGCAATGGTTGCGCCCTGACCGGCAAGGGATTTCTGATTGACAAAACGTGTATCTTTAAAATTCAATGCCATGGAAATCTGATCCAGGCGCTGACGGGTATAACCGGTTACACCGATATTTGCTACGTTATTCCCGACGATATCCATAGCTTTCTGGTTAATCATCAAGCCACGGGACGCCGTTTCAAAACCCATAAAGGTTGATCGTAAGGCCAAGGTAAATCCTCCTTATTCGTTCACAATAGCTGCTTTATATTTTGGTTCTTAAAACTGCGCCCTCGTCACTGCGTCTTTCACGATTTTTCATATAGGCGCTTCCGGCAGCCGCTGGCGACATGCCTGAGAGGTCGGCTTCCGGATTTATGGTTAAGAGATTGGTTCTTGCAACCTTCATTGCTTTTGTATTGCTGTATTGAATGGTTTCCACATAATTCTGGATCCGGATCAGCAGGGCCTGTAAGCTTTGCTGTTCTTCCTCCGGGGCATTTTCGATCATTTCAGAAAATGTCATGCCGCCATATCCAGCTTGTTCCTGCAAGCGGCTGCGGGAAAGCTCAAAATTTTCCATTTGCTTGGAATTTGCCTGGGCTGTGGCAATTGCCGCCTCGATTCTTGGCAGGGAATTTGACAGCAAAGAAGATAATTTTTCCTGTTCATCCCTTACCATATGGGCCAGAAAATCAGCATAATCTTCTAAAAAGGAAAAAAGCTCTTCTTCATATTTATCCGCCATATCCTCACCCCCTAATTCCAGGCAGTTTCCCATGAACTGCCCGCTATCTTTCCCCCTGCAAGCCAAGGGATTAGAATAATAATCCTAAGATGCTGTCGGCTAATTCGTCAGAAGGAACAAAATATTCCTGATTCTGGATCTGCTCCCGCAAAGCCTGGAGCTTTGCCGAAGAAGCGCTTGTAGAAAGTTCCGCCGCAATGGACTGTGTCAGGCGGCCGATTTCCCCCCGTCCAGCAGCTTCGCCGCTGATATGGAGTTTATCGGTTTTCATCGGTTCGGACCGGACCAAAGCTTCCATTGCAGGCGCCGTATTGACCGTTGCGGCGTAGGTTTTGTTAATATAACGATACGCAGCGGCTGACTCAATTTTCATTGAAACAACCTCCTTAAATACTAAAATTCAACTTGCTATGTTCCGGTTCGCCGCCAGCATAGCCCGCATATACAGCATCCCAGTTTACAGCCTGTATCTTTTCCAATAGTTCTTCTACGCTGTCCGCCTGTACAGATGTCCTTTTTACATCACTGTACATCCATGGATTATCTGCCTTTTGAGAAATATATTCCTGAAACTTTTCTTTTTCCGTTTTTTCTGTCTGCTGTGTTTTTTCTTTTTCTGCTTTTTCCATACGTTCCCGCTGTAACGCGCTGGATTTTTCCAAATCGGCAAATAATGTCATGGTACCATCCGCATGGAAAGCAACTGCCAGATTGGTTACGGAAACGCCATTATTATTTTTCCCCAATCCAGATTCAAAACCATATTTTCCATTGATTTCATCTGACATATTTAAGGCTTTTTGGATACGCTCCATATATTCCTGTTCAATATTTTCATCTGACGCCATTTTTTCCAGTTCTTCAACGGAAAACAGGACGGAAAATTCTTTTGTTCCGTGGGCCAGGGCAGCCTTTGCTTCCTCCGTACTGGAAAAATCCGCCACCATAAAGTCCATATCCTCGCCATATGTTTTCCTCAGTTTTTCCAAAAGAGCAGCTGCCTTATTGGAAAGCCGTGGCTGTTTGGCTTCATTATCCAGCATTTTTGTTTCTTCTGCCTGATGATAGCCGTAATAAGCTTCCTTCTTTTTGGTATCTTCCTTGGCATTTTGTACCGCATAATGATGATATAAATTACTGTTTACTGTCATTGACATGCCCAATCGCCACCTCCTTTTTCTAGTCAGGGGAATCCGCATCCCCCAACCATCACCCCTAGGGAAACTGCGTTACCCAATTATTCACCTATAAAATATTATCGTTCCATTTGTCCAAAACTTAACGTGTTCTACTAAAAATATTTTCAGGAATTTTGCCTGCCCATACAATTCCACTGGAAAAGCGCTTGTAAAATCCTGTCGCAAACGGTATAATATTGTCGGATATTGTTTTTTATGTTTCAAAGGCATAAAAATTGAGTTTTTCGTTTTACCGTTAGGGAGGGGGAGAGTATGGGTAAGGTAATTACCTTTTCCAATCAAAAAGGCGGTGTAGGCAAAACAACTACTACCGCCGCAGTAGCGGCTGGACTGCGGCGGCGGGGGTTTGGCGTGTTAGCCGTGGATCTGGACCCTCAGGGGAATCTTTCTTTCTGCCTAGGGGCCGACGGCGGCGAATTATGTGCCTCTATTTATAATGTATTAAAAGGTGAAATTTCCATTGAAGCTGCCATTCAGCGGACAAAAACAGTGGATGTTATTGCTTCTAATATTCTGTTATCCGGCATAGAATTAGAATTCACCAGCTCCGGGCGGGAATACCTTATGCGGGAAGCTTTGGAGCCTATCCGCAACCGGTATGATTATATTTTAATTGATTCCCCGCCGGCCCTGAGCATTTTAACAGTCAATGCTTTTACCGCTTCGGATTTGATTGTGGTGCCCATGCTTTCCGATATTTTCAGCTTGCAGGGGATTGCCCAGCTTCATGATACTGTGGAACGGGTCCGGGCTTATTGCAATCCTTCTTTGCGTTATGCAGGCATTCTGCTTACCAGATGCATGCCGCGTACACTGCTTGCCTCTGAAATCCGGGGCACAGCGGAAATGATTTCTGCTGAACTGCATATTCCAATTTTTAAGACATCCATCCGTTCCAGCATTGCCGTCTGTGAAGCCCAGTCTTTACAGCAGGACTTGTTTTCTTATTCGCCAAAAAACCCTGCTGCAATGGATTATAAAGCCCTTGTGGATGAAATGCTGGCTTCCGGCATTTAGACGCGGGATAATGCTGGAAAATTTTTCGATTTAGGAGGAAAAGCGGGATGCCAAGAAAACAGCCCTTGAATAACCGTATTAACAAGGAGGCCATGTTTAAAAAGATCATGCCTTCCGCTTCAGCAGACCCTTTGTCCATAGAAGAAGCCGTTTCATCCTCTGCTGAAGGAAATCCCTCTAAAAAAAGCTTGGGGGACGACTTAATTGATCTTACCGTAAGTTCTTTAGAAGACGGTTTAATCGGTATCCCTTCCCAGCGGCGCGTGATTGCAACGCCAGCCGCACCGACTGCACCTGTTCCGCCGCCGCCTACCATCCGTATTCCTTCTATCCGCCCGCCCAGGAAAGCCCTGGAAAATGCTCTCCAGAAAGAGGAACCCCCTGTTCCGGCTTCTGCTGCCCCCGACCTTCATCCCCAGCCGGAACTGTCCTCTCTGGCAGAAACGGAGCCCAGCCCAGCCCCGAATCCCCAGCCGGAAGCCTCTCCTTTTCCCGAACCGGCTGCATCTTCCGGTGTCCAGCCGGAAGCCGTCCCCATGCCTCTGGAAGCCTCTGTTCCTTATTGGCCATCCCAGCCCATGTGGGATTATCCTGCCGGACAGCCCCAGGAAATTCCTTTTTATCCGGTGCAGCCCTATCCGCCAGCCCAATACCCTATGGGCTATTATCCCTATCCTCCCTACCCATACCCGCCCTATGCCCAGCCTCCGGAAGCAGCCATTCCAGAAGCAAACCAGGAATCCGGTATTCCCTCCATTAAGGAATCCCCCAATGCTACCGTAGTAGCAGACTCGGCTTCTGTGGTAACAGATACGGTCATCATCCAGGGAAATACTTCCTCTGGTGCTCCTGCACCATCTGCCGCTGCCCCGGCTTCTGCTGCCCCTGAACCGCCCCAATCCGGCATACCGGAAGCTGCGGAAGAACTGGACATAGAAGAAGATATCCCTGCTCCCCATCCTTTCCAGGCGGAAATAGATGACGGCCAAAGCCCTGTAAATTTAGAAAATCAAAATGCCCTGCCGCCGCTTTCAGAAGGAAACGGGCAGGTAGTTAATCTGATAGAACAGATAGCTGCTCCCTGGATAGAAGAAGCTGTCCTCCGGCTTCATGGGTGCCGTTGTGAAAAATGCCTGGCAGAGATTGCTTCCCTTACATTCAACCAGCTAGCCCCATGTTATATGCTGCCAGAGGAAATGACGGAAGAAGCCCTCAGCAACCGGCGCAGGGTTTCTGAAACGGTACGCGCTATATATGCGGCAGCTTTCCAGGTAAAGAACGCGCCGCCCCATTCCATATGAAATAAAATATCCGCTGGTTTTGCCAGCGGATATTTCTCTGTTTAAGCGCTCAGGTTCATTAACAAACCGACAACACCCATATTCATCATGCCTTGCGCACCGGAACGGGTATAAATATTATTCATATTCACAGCGCTTTGCTGGTTTTGCATTTTAGCCAAATCATTGCTGATCAGGGTATTGGCAGGCGTATTCAATGCAGCCTGTGCATTATCGCGGATTCCGGAAGCTACTCCGCCGCTGACAATATCTTTAATCAGATCCATCCGTGCGGTATCCCCGACGCGGGCATCTCCTGCCGCAGCCAAAGACAAGGCTGAAGTCAATTTATCCTTGTTTAAGGACAGCTTGCCATCTTCGCCTCTGGTAATGCCGATAAGCTTCATAGAAGCTTCTGCTTCCGGGGAACGGGACATCCGGTTAAGCTGGCGCGCAACACCGGACCCCCGGTCCGCATTATCGCTTAACGTGCTTAAAGCATCATTATAAGCATTCACCATATTCTGGACTGCATCCGTAGTCTTTTTCATGGCTTCTTCGGTAAGCTCCCCGCTGGATACGTCACCAACCAGCTTGTCAAAATTACGGCCCTGTACAGCTTTTGCAGCTTCGCCCATATCGGTCATTTTATCCGTATAAGTGGTCAGGAAATCGGCTGAATCCTTTTTCAAGGTCTGGAGCTTTCCACTATTCTCCTTATACTTGGAGAGGGCTTCTTTCAGCTGTGCCTGTTTGGCCTTATAATCGAAATCAGAAGCAGAAACGCCGCTTGTTTTCTTAGAGCCATACAGCTTATTATACCAGGCGCCATATTGTTTATCAGTGCCTATGGTATTGCCGCCATATTGATAGCTGCCCAGCACATTTGCATATAAATTATTGATTCCCAATGACATATCAAATATTTCCTCCTTTCTCTGGAAAAATTGGGGCCATTCTGTCTGCAAACAAAATATCCCCACCTATTCTATCGGCCAGCCAAGGAAAAAAATTACCTTTTATTGAAGTTTTACTCGATTTTTTTCAAAAAATCGCGGTTTCCAAAGGCAGAGCCTTGGCCGCCCTTCGCAAAGGGCGGAACGCTTTTCGGGGATGCTTTTTCTGTTGTAAAAAGCATCCCCGAAAAATTATGTAACTTTTCCCTAATGTGTCCCAATCCGGCCTTTATCGAAAGGTTATCTTCCTATTCCTCATCAGATAACTGGGATTCCTCCAATTTTTGCCTGGCATTTTTCTGCTGCTCCCGGACGGAACGGATCATTTCCCCGTCAATATTGGCTACTTCTTCCGGTTCTTCTTCGTCGGCATGATAAGGCATGGTTAAAGTCCGCCAAATATTATTGACATTTTCGCAGCATTCGAAATATTTCTGGGAAATGATATTTGCAGCAATCCCCAGTTCTTCAGCGCAAGCGTTCATTGCAGCCCAATCCGCATTTTCATAACTGGTCACCAGCCGGTAGAGGGAACCTGCTTTACCTGCGCCTGTAATGAGGCCGTCTTTAATTTCCTGGGCAACGGGCAGCTCTGCCAAAGCGGCTTCCAAAGGCACTTCCATCAGAAGCCCCAGCGTAGAAAACATACCCATTAAATAAGCTTCTGATTTTGAAATTGGCAAATCCCTAACATACTGGGCCAGTTCCTGGCAGAAGCTTGCCCGCAGGAAGGAAGTCTTGATCAGCTCGCTGGACAATTCGCCGCTGTCCTGGTTTTTAAAGCTTAACAAATAAACCCATTGTTTAAGCTGGCCCAAGCCTAAAACGACCAAGGCCTGCTTGACAGATCTTGCCTGGTTGCGCAGGGCAAAATAAGCGGAATTTACCAGCCGGATAAGGGAGAAAGCCAATGTGACGTCACGGGAAATAATTTCTGAAATTTCGTCCACATCGGGTTCGTCCCTTGTAATGGCAATGACCAGCTGGAAGAAGTTGCTCTGCAAATGATCCATATGCTGGACTTTGGAGGAAAGGGCCTGTGCCACAGCGGAGCCTTGGAAATATTTACAGCCTAATTTCTTAGCGGCTTCATAAGCTTCGGGGGTATTGACGTTAAAAGCAATAATTTCTTTATGGAAACTTTGTCCAATTTTAATAACACTCTCTAAAGAAGCGGCCCGGGAAGCCATATTGATTTTGATAATATCAATCACGTCAAGGAGAGAAAAATAACGGGAAGAAAATTCAAAGCCTTTAATTGCAATCCGGTATCCCTGTTTTTTATAGCGGTAAATAATTTTTTGTGCCAGAGGGTGAACAGTAGAATTGTCCTCAATTTGGATAACCAGCTTTTCTGGGGGGAACATTTTCGGGATATTTTTCATCAATAAATTCGGGGTAAAGGTGAGGAATGCCGTAGCCCCATCCAATAAGAGGTCAGAATCAAGCTGTACTAAAAAATCTTCAATTACATTAGCAGCCTGTGTATCAGCTTGATTATACAGGCTGGAGCCACGATCCTGATAGCAAAGTTCATATCCAAGCAATTCTTTATTTCCACCCAAAATTGCCTGCCGTACCATATTTGTCTCCATATCTCTGCCTGCTCCTTTTCTTTTATAGATTGTTTTTTGTAGAGATATATGTCATATGCTGCTAACAATGCGCATATCTGACAACCGGGAACAACAGCTCCCCCAACAAAGTCCCCGATTTCTTTCCCTATTGTACCATTTTTTTGTGGAGATGGCAACAGATTCTGCCTAGATTTCCCATAAAAAAGTTAATCTTTTATTTGTTTTTTTACGATAGCAGGATTCCAAGGCCAAAGCAGCCCCCTGTCAAACAGACCGCGCCTGAAAGGGGACCCGCCTATCCTTCCAGATAAGCCGATCCCCTTATGTACGCTGTTGGATTTCTGTTTGTTTTACTCTCCTTTTTTCATTTTAAAGAAGAAACGCAAAAAGGGCGTAATCAGTTTCGGGCTTTTTAATACGACAATTTTCATAAATGAAGTCTCCTTCCTGGCTTCTGGACGGTAATGCCGTTTAATTTTCCAATTTCTTTTTTATAACAATAAGATCCGGATTCCCAATGCAATCAGCAAAAATCCTGCTAAAATGAGCACCAGTTTCAGGGAAGCAAATACTGCCAGCACCACACCAAGCCCAAATCCTGCACAACAGAGCGCCCAGCAGTTGCAATCTAAAAATTGTTTCATTTTTTTCATTGCGTCCCACCGTCCATTCTTTGCCTTTGCTTCATTATACGCTGTATCTGAAATTTTGTGTGCCAGTTGCCGGGGGGATTTTCCTGAGAAATTTTCTAAAATAGGATGAATTGGATTGATATGCTCCAAAAAACAGCAAACATTACAAAGAAGCCCCTTGAAATTGGTAAAAATTAAGGTAGACAATGGAAAAATATATGTTATAATGGGGAATGTGAGGACTTCGTGAAAAATTTTTTACAACCTTGTGTCCCCAAACATGGGGCAAGATGGTTATTATGAATATCACAATTTACAAAATTAAAAATCACAAGAAAAAAGGGGGGCGCCGTAATGGTACGCAGGCCCATGAGCGACCGCCAGTTCCAAATTTTATATGACCGTTATCTTCCCGGCTTATATAAAGCAGCACTATTTTTAACAGGGGATCAGGCTTTTGCAGAGCGGGCTGCTGCACAGGCTTTTTTAAAGACGGCTGTCCATCCTGAATATGCTGCTGACCACCGGGTTTTCCCCGTAGAAGCGGCACGGTTATTATATCATTTTTGTAACCAGGCAGTATTGGATACATATAAGCTTCCAAAAGGATTCGAGCGTTTGGATTTGCCGATTTCTCCGGCCCAAATGACATTACCACAGCGGGCTGTCACTATTTTTGCGATTATGGGGTATGCCGAAGCGGAGCTTCCTTACCTCGTAGGCGTGAGCCGTGCAACAGTCCGGAGGTATCTTCACCGATTCGTACCAGGAATGTGCGTGACAAACCATACTGCTATTAAAATTTTAGGGTTCCTTTTTTAAAACTTTATAAAAAGCCTTCCCAATAAAATAGGAAGGCCTTTTCTTTTTTCATTTTTTAAATCTGTCCCCGCATTAAATTATGAGCCAGACGGCGCAATTCATCAACGGTTTGTATTTCTACGGAGCTTTGCTGGATGGTTTCCTGAACATTCAGTGGTAATGCGGAAAAATACTGTTGAAATTCGGCTGTTTTTTGATTTTGATCCATAAATCAATGATTCCTTTCTGCAACGGCTGAAGCGTTTAATACTTTGAATTGTGTATGGGAAGATTTTGTACAAACTGCTGCATTTCTTTTTTAGAACGGATGGAATGGGTTTGTTCAACAACACTGTGCTGTTGTTCCGGAGTCAGGCCCGCAAAATACTCCATTGCATCCAAATTTTGTGCCAAAGCCATTCCCAGTCCCATAGGCATTTCCGGATTATTGGCATAATTATGGTTCATAATCCCACTCCTTTTTTTAATTTTTTATGAAATAATGAAGAACACTGGATCACCTTTCCGCATAAAATACCATTTAAGGAGGGATTTTATGAATCTTCGGAATGGTCAAATCTCTGTCAGGGAAATTTTACAAAATCCACAAGCCCGTGGGCTGATCCAAAGGGAAGTGCCCCAGTTAGCCGGGATGCTGAACAGCCCTATGGCAGTTGCCTGGCAGGGGATGACGTTAAATGCTGTTGCTGCCCAGGCCCAGCGTTTTATGCCTGCGGGCCGTGTGCAGTATCTGATCCAGTGCCTGCAAAACCTGTAAGAAAGATGCCGCAAGATGGTAAAAAATGTCCTTCCTGCGGCATTTTTATTGGCTCTAAAAGCTTGCCTGCCGTGCCATAGTCACCATATCATCCAAAGAATGGATTTCATTGCTGCGCTGGCGCATCATACCCTGTTCTGCTTCTCCCAGTGCCATAAAATAATCTTTTGCCTGGCTGTCCCTGCTCAAAAGGTTATCTAACTGGTTGGTTTCTGTTTTTCCATAGTACATCTATAAAAATCCCCTTTTTTGCGTATTTTTCTTTGGATTGCATCACTATTTTTCCTTGTTCTTTGAAATTTATACAATGTAGCCTTGTATCAAAGCCAAAAATACTTTATAATGGCTTTATGATTTTTGATGGAAACTATCAAAAAAGATTAGGGGAGAAGTAGATTGAAAAAAATAGGATTTGATAATGAAAAATACCTGCGAGAACAATCTGCCCATATTTTAAAACGGATTTCAGAATTTGGGAACAAGCTGTATCTGGAATTTGGGGGGAAGCTGTTTGATGATTACCATGCTTCCCGTGTACTGCCTGGCTTTATGCCGGACAGCAAAATCCGGATGCTTTTACAAATGAAGGAAAAGGCAGAAATTGTTATTGTTATCAACGCTTCTGACATTGAAAAAAATAAAATCCGCGGGGATCTGGGCATTACATATGATGTAGATGTGCTGCGTTTAATTGACGCTTTCCGTTCCATCGGGCTTTATGTGGGCAGCGTGGTCATTGCCCAATTTGCCGGGCAAAGCGCCGCCGAAGCCTTCCGCCAGCGGCTGGAAATGCTGGGGGTTAAAGTTTACCTGCATTATCCAATTGCAGGGTATCCCTCTAATATCCCGCTGATTGTCAGTGATGAAGGCTATGGAAGAAATGAATATATTGAAACTTCCCGTCCCCTGGTGGTGGTAACTGCCCCCGGCCCCGGCAGCGGAAAAATGGCTGTCTGCCTTTCCCAACTGTATCATGAGAATAAACGGGGGAATGTTGCAGGATATTCCAAATTTGAAACCTTCCCCATTTGGAACCTTTCTTTGAAACATCCTGTCAACTTGGCCTATGAAGCTGCCACAGCAGACTTAAATGATGTGAATATGATCGATCCTTTCCATTTGGAAGCTTACGGAAAAACCACTGTTAATTACAACCGGGATGTAGAAATTTTCCCTGTATTGACCGCCATTTTAAGCCGGATTTGTGGACAGTGCCCCTATAAATCCCCTACCGATATGGGGGTCAATATGGCAGGATTTTGTATTGTAGATGATGAAGCCGTTCGGGAAGCTTCCAAACAGGAAATTATCCGCCGCTATTATAATGCCCTTGGAGATCGGCGGATGGGGATAACAGGGGATGACGCCATTTACAAATTGGAGCTGTTAATGAACAAGGCCCATATTCAAACTTCCCAGCGGAGGGTGGTAGAACCTGCTGTACAGCGGGCCGAAGAAACTGGGATGCCTGCCGCAGCCATTGAATTGCCAGATGGCCGTATTGTAACTGGCAAAACCTCCAATTTATTAGGGGCCTCCTCCTCTGCCCTGCTGAACGCCTTAAAAATGCTGGCAGGCATTGAACATGGGGAACATATTATTTCCCCGGTTATTCTGGAGCCCATCCAGCATTTAAAGGTGGATCATCTTGGCAATCATAATCCCCGTTTGCACACAGATGAAACTTTAATTGCTTTGTCCATCAGTGCCGCTTCCAATCCCCAGGCTGAACGGGCTATGGCCCAATTAGATCAATTACAAGGGTGTGAAGCCCATTCTTCTGTAATCCTTTCACAAGTGGATGTATCTGTCTTTAAAAAATTAGGGGTCAATTTGACCACAGAGCCGGAATATCAGACAAAAAAACTTTACCATAAATAAAAAAATATTCGTATATTGTAATATTTTCAGTTTACGCTTTATAATATAATTATTTGAACCGGAAGCTTACTTTGCGCATATGCTGGTACAGCGGGATTCCCCGCAATCCGAAAAGGAGGCCAGTATTGTGGAGCAACGTACTTATTCCCCCATTATCTACCTATCCCCCAGCACCCAGGACTGGAATTATTATGTGAACGGCGGCACTGAGGAATACTATATGAACTTAGTAGCTGACGCTATGGAGCCTTATTTGCGGGCGAGCAACATCCGTTTTGTCCGTAATACGCCGGATATGACGGCTGCATCTTCCATAAGACAGTCAAATCAAGCTCATTATGACTTGCATTTGGCCCTGCATTCCAACGCCGCGCCGGAAACAGAAGCCGGGCAGCGCCAAGGGGTAGAAGTTTATTATTATCCTACCAGCACCAATGGACAGCGGGCAGCGAATATTATTGCAGAAAATTTAAAAAAGATTTACCCTGATCCGGAAAACGTGAAAACGATCCCCACAACCCGTTTAGGCGAGGTCAGCAAAACCCGCGCCCCAGGTGTCCTGGTAGAATTTGCCTACCATGACAATCCCCAGGATGCGCAATGGATTATTGATCATATTGGGACGATTGCCAAAAATGTGGTGGAATCCCTGACGGAATATTTTGGCATTCCCTTTGTACTGCCTGATCTGGAGCGGCGCGGTGTGGTTTCTGTGCAATGGGGATGGTTGAATATCCGTTTCCAGCCAAATATGGATGCGCCGATTATTGCCCGTGCCTGGAACGGAAACCCCATCCAGGTATTAGGCAGAACTGAGGACGGATGGTACAAGGTGGACTATTATGGAAAAGAAGGGTTTGCCAGAAGTGAATATATCCTTTTAAGAGAACGATAGGAGAAATAGCCTTGACTTTAGCGATTTTATGTGATAAAATTCTGTTATCGCTTTAAAGGGAGAAATCGCAAAAGCGCTTCCAAATGCGGAAGCGCTTTTTTGCTGCGGGGAGGGTACAAAAATATGTTTGTAAAAATTTTGATGATCCTTTTGTTTTTTGCGGTAACGGTAGCTATTGGGGTTTCCTGCAACCGCAATGCGAAAAATGTTGGCGATTTCGTTTTAGGAGGCCGGAATGTTGGCCCGTGGGTAACGGCTTTTGCCTATGGCACTTCTTATTTTTCCTCCGTCGTATTTGTTGGATATGCCGGACAATTCGGGTGGAACTTTGGGGTATCCGCTACCTGGATCGGAATTGGCAATGCTTTAATCGGCAGTCTGCTGGCATGGGTGGTTTTAGGCAGGCGTACCCGCGTTATGACAAAACATTTTGAATCCGCTACCATGCCCGATTTTTTTGGAAAACGTTACTGCTCCGATACTTTAAAAATTGTTTCTTCTGTTTTAATCTTTATTTTTCTCGTTCCTTATTCTGCTTCCGTTTATAAAGGGCTTTCCGGCTTATTTTCTATGGCTTTTGGCATTGATTTTAAATGGTGCGTGATTGGGATTGCTGTACTAACCGGGATCTATGTGGTAGCCGGAGGATATATGGCAGCCGCATGGAACGATCTGGTTCAAGGGATTATCATGCTTGCCGGGATTGCTGCGGTAGTCGGTTCCATTTTAGCTGGCCGCGGCGGGTTTACTGCCGCGTTAAACAGCTTATCACAAATTCCTGCCCCAAATGCTCCAGAGCTTTCCGGCGCTTATGTTTCTTTCTTCGGGCCTGACCCTTTGGCTTTATTAGGAGTTGTTATTCTCACCAGCCTAGGGACTATGGGCCTGCCCCAGATGGTACATAAATTTTATACCATAAAAAATGAACAATCTATCAAAGCCGGTACCATTATTTCTACGGTTTTTGCAATGGTAATCGCTGGCGGCAGTTATTTTATGGGGGCTTTTGGCCGTTTATATTATGAACTGCCGGAATCCGGCCAGCCTGTATTTGATAACATTGTTCCCCAAATGTTAGGCAGCAGCCTTTCCGATTTACTGATCGGTGTAGTAATGATTTTAGTCCTTTCGGCTTCCATGTCTACCCTTTCTTCTCTGGTCATCACTTCCAGCTCTACTTTTACATTAGATTTCTTAAAAGGCGTCTTCTTAAAAGAAATGGATCATAATAAACAGTTGAATTTTATCCGTGTCCTTTGTATCTTTTTTATTGTCTTATCTGTTGTGTTAGCTTTAAACCCAAACAGCTTAATTACGACACTCATGTCTTTATCCTGGGGCGTATTAGCTGGCGCTTTTCTTGGGCCGCTGGTTTGGGGGCTTTTCTGGAGAGGCGCTACCCAAGCAGGTGTTTGGGCCTGTTTCATTGCCGGCGTCGGTATCAATGTCTATAATTTATTTGCACATTTCGCCGCACCTACCAGCGCTGGAGCCATATCCATTGTAGCCAGTTTATTCATTGCTCCTTTGGTCAGCCTGGTTTCTCCAAAATTATCCCCTGCCCATTTGGATGTCACTTTTTCCTGTTATGACCAGACCGTATCTGCACCTCATAAATTTGTATTAGACCCTGTTTCTGAAGATGAAACTTTTATAGAAAATTAACAGCTTCATTTCGGCCCCTTTTATATGTCTAAATACTGTCACAGCAGTTCGTTTCCGTTCTGCTGTGTTTTCTTTTTTGGCAGCAGGAAGAACTTCCGTTTGCATATCTTTCCGTTTTACGTTATAATAATCCCGAAAGGCGGTGTATTATGCAATATCAAGAAATCATCTTCCAAGTCCCTGCCCTGCAAGTAGATACTGCCGCGGCTATCGCAAATTTAGCTGTACCCTATGGCATTTATATTGAGGATTACAGCGATATTGAAGAAACCGCTCCGAAAATTGCCCATGTAGATTTAATTGAACAGGAGCTTTTGAAACGGGATCGGGAACATGCGTTAATCCATCTTTATATCCCTTTGGAACAAAACCCCGGTGAAGCAATTTCTTTTTTACAGGAACGGTTCCAGGCTGCTGCCATTCCTTATACAGTAACCCAAAATGTAGTCAATGAGGAGGATTGGGCAACTGCTTGGAAACGGTATTATTCCCCTACAAAAATAGGTTCCAGGCTGGTTGTTGTGCCTTCCTGGGAATCTTATGAAAAAAAGCCGGACGAAATTATTTTAACCATGGACCCCGGAATGGCTTTCGGTACAGGCACTCATGAAACCACCCAGCTCTGTTTACAGCTTTTGGAACAATATATTTCTTCAGAAAGCCATCTTTTAGATATTGGTACTGGAAGCGGTATTTTAGCGATTGCGTCTTTGCTGCTGGGAGGAAAAGATGCCGTAGGCGTTGACATTGACGAAACCGCTGTCCGGGTAGCGAAAGAAAATGCTGCCGCCAACGGTGTGGCTGACCGGATTGAATGGATAGCCGGTGATCTCGCCCAAAAAGTAAATGGAAAATTCCATATCATTACTGCCAATATTGTAGCAGATGTCATCATCCGTTTCATTCCCGATTTAAAGCGTTTTTGGATGCCAGGTTCCGTTTTTATTGCTTCCGGAATTATTGATTCCCGGGAACAGGATGTTATTCAGGCTTTATCCAAAGCTGGTATGAAAATTTTACAGCGGGTAACGGCTGGAGGCTGGGTTGCTTTAGCTGCCGAATGAAAAAGACCACTTCACATATACTATTAGGGGATGCTTTTATGCCGCGGTTTTTTATTGGGGATGTCCAGCATGGCAGGGTTGAAATTACTGGCAATGACGCCCGCCATATGGCATTATCTCTGCGGATGAAAACAGGAGATCCGGTTACGATTTGCAATAATGCCGGAATGGATTATCAATGTGTTATCGAAGCCATTGATCCGGAACGGGTTACTTTAACGGTTCAGGAATGTTTACCTTCTGCTGGGGAACCTTCTGTTTTTATTACTTTATATCAGGCCCTTCCAAAAGGCGATAAATTGGAAACCATTGTCCAAAAAGCAGTTGAACTAGGAGTCGGACGTATTGTTCCAGTTTTGACACACCGCTGTGTCAGCCGGCCAGATGCCAAAGCAATGGCCAAAAAATTGGAACGCTGTAACCGGGTTGCGTTGGAAGCTGCAAAGCAATGCGGGCGGGGCCGTATTCCTTCGGTAGATCCCATGATTGATTTTCAGCAGGCTTTGGAACAAATGAAAGCTTCTCCTCTGGCTTTGTTTTTCTATGAAAATGGGGAACAAGCTTTACGTTCTTTCCTATCTGAAAAGCATTTTACAGAAGCTTCTGTTTTAATTGGATCAGAAGGCGGGTTTGAAGTATCTGAAGCCCTGCAGGCTGTCAATGCCGGATTGGTCCCCCTTTCCTTAGGCAGCCGTATTTTGCGCTGTGAAACAGCTCCTTTAGCTGCGATTACTGCAATTTTATATGAGGCAGGAGATTTATAATGAAAAGAAAACGTTGGCCCGTAATTATCATTTCAGCATTGTTGTTGGTTGCGGATTGTTTTATGCTTACAGATTGTGCCCGGCATATTTCCGCTTCGGGAGAAGCTTCCCAAAATGCGGGGCTGCTGAAAGATAAAAAAGAAAATAAAGCTTCCAACACAACGGAAGAAAATGAAAGTTCAAGTTCTGTCGTATCAGATGTACCTGTATCAAAAACGACCAACCCGGAGGATGCCTGGAAGCTGCTTTTGGTGAATGACCGGAATACTATTTCAGAAAATTTTGAGCCGGAATTGGAAGATATCCAAGGAGCTTACAAAATGGACAGCAGGGTTGCTCCCATTATGCGTCAAATGATCGCTGACGCTAAAAGTCAGGGCATTGATTTAATGGTCTGTTCTGCTTACCGGCCCTACTCTTCCCAGCTCCGCAATTTTGAAGCCAGTGTTTCCAATTATATGCAGTCCGGTTACAGCCGGGAAGATGCGGAACAAGCTACTTTGCGGCTGATTGCTGCCCCAGGAAGCAGCGAACATCAAACCGGATTAGCGGCTGATATTGTCACTCCCACTTATCAGGGCCTTGATGACGGCTATGCTGATACAGATGCTGCAAAATGGCTGAAAGCAAATGCTGCTTCTTATGGCTTTATTTTACGCTACCCCAAAGGCAAAGAGGATGATACTCACATTGATTTTGAACCCTGGCATTACCGCTATGTAGGCGAAGAAGCTGCAAAGGAAATTATGTCTAAGGAAATCTGTCTGGAAGAATATCTGGAAAAATGATCAACCGTCAGCGGCTGGCACTGCTTGTTACCCGGCTGATGAATGGGGAAAACCGGCTGGTTACGGTTTCCACTGCCTTTGTTTTGGCTTGCACCTCTTTGTTTTGCGGCGTTTTCCTGGCCCAAAAAGTAAAACAAACGCCTATTTCGGATTCTTTTCTCTATTCTGAAAGACGCTCTCCCAAACAATCTGTTGATCCTGCATGGGCTGTTTCCTTCTTTCATTACCTCAATGCCATGGCCCCTGCGGTACAAAATCTCGATATCCAGCCCCATGCCCCTTTCCAAAGTTTTAATGCCCTGTATGATGCCTCCCAGGACTATCATATTGCATTGCAAACCTTCGGCTTCGACCTGGAAAACCAGGAAATGTCCATATCCTGTATGACACAGGAAATTTCGGATACACAAGGGTTTTTAAATCAAATTACCGCTTCTGAACAATTTTCCAATGTTGTTTTGATGCCTGGTTCTGACCCGTTAAATTTTACAATCACCCTTTCTTTTCTTTCATAGCTTTTTGCTGCTTCTTACAATTTTTTTGTTCCTTACATAAATTTCACGAAAACCTCAAGACGTTTTTGCGGAATTGTGATATTGTTAAAAGGAGCAATGGCAGCTTTTTAAGCTTCCAAAAAAATGTATGAAACAAGTAAAATCTTTTCTCGTTTATCTGCTCTTATTTGGGGCGGTGCTGCGGCTGGCTGTGGCTTATCTAACTGTCCATCACTTTGATCTTTCCTTTTACTACGACTGGGCGACTGGCGCGGCTGCCGATTTTTTCCGGGCTTATGAAATCATCCCTAATCTGGATTATCCGCCCCTTTTCTTATTTCCTCTCTATTTGACAGGACACCTTTTACAGTTAGATGCTGTCCGCGCTTATCCGCCTTTTGAAATGATTGTGCTCAAGGGCTGGCAGATTGCAGGAGATTTGGTTGTCGTTCTTCTTATTTATCTCATTTTACGGAAGCACCCTTTTGCTGCTGCCGGCGGGGCCGCTTTATGGGCTGTCAATCCTGCTGCCATCGTTAATTCTGCTTATTGGGGACAGACTGACAGCATTATGATCGCTTTCCTTCTGGCTTCTTTTTGGATGCTGGAAGAAGGCCATCCGGAAGCTTCCGGTATTCTAATCGCTTTCGGATGCCTGATGAAATTTCAAACCATCTATTTTGTACCTCTGTTTGCCCTGGGCTTGGTTTGCCGCTTCCATTACCGGCAAATCCTGCACACAATCCTGGCTGCGGCTGCGGTTGGAATCGGCGTCTTTTTCCCTTTCCTGCTCTATTCCGGCTGGGATTTGCCTTTCCGCATTTACTTCGGCGGCTTCCAGTCTTATCCCGGCGCTGTACTCAATGGATTTAACCTTTATGGCGCTTTGGGGCTGAACTTTACCCATGTAAATGCCCCTTTTGCCGGGTATCTCACCATTGATATGTTTTCTTATTTGATGCTGTTCCTGATTTTTATTGCTCTGGCTTATTGCTACCTGACAGCTACGGAAAAAAGCTTCTGGCTTCTGGGATTTCTGTTGATCCAATCCGTTTTTATTTTTACAGCCCGGATGCATGAACGGTATCAAATTCCTGCTTTGGCTTTTGGCCTGATAGCCTGTATCGTCCATAAAAGCCGCCCTTTAGCCGCTGGTATAGCCGGGCTGACTCTTATGGTTTTCCTGAACCAGTTCCTTGTTTTGGACAAAGCTTTCCATCCCCAATTAGAACCTTATTTCCAAGTCATTATGCAGGCACTTTCCTGGGGAAACCTGCTTTTATATGGTTTGACTGCTATGGCTTCTCTTCATATCTTGTACCACCGGGGACGTCTTGCTTTCCCTTTTTCTTTCCGGCGTTTTGCTCTCCGGTAATTTTCTATGAAATGATGTGATACCAATGAATTGTTTTTCCCACATTACTATGGGACGCTATTTATATCAGTATTTCCGCGATAATATGGATATCCGGCTGAAAAAAAGAACCTTCGTTCTATGGAACGTGATGCCGGATTTAGCTCCCAGCTTATTGCGCCTTTCCCATTTTAAAAAGGATATTTATGATTTGGTCATGGAAAAAGCCCAATATCTGGCCCGGGAAGGGGCTTCTTTATCCCCTTCCCAATTCAGCAAGCAAATGGGGATTCTGTGCCATTTTATGTCTGACTTTTTTTGCTACGCCCATGCGGAATATTTTGACGGCGGCAAAATTGCCCATTTTAAATATGAAATCGGTATGCAGCTTTTCGGATACCGCAACCGTGAAATGCTCCATGCTGTGGATCTGATTTCCCATGCGGCGGCAGTCGATCAGTCTTTAGCCCTGTATGAACAGATTAACAAGCTCCATGAACAATATCGGGAAATTGCCCCTTCCTGGGCTGTGGACTTTATTTATTCCCTGACAGCTTGTGTTGATTTAATGATGGGAATGAAAAATAAACCCGTTTTGGTTTCGGCAGAATAACTTAAAATATGCGCATTTTAAGTACTTATAAGCAGCTAATTTGATTGGCTGCTTATTTTATGTAAAATTTTCTCAAAGACTTGACAAGTAATCAATCTTTTTATATTATAATAATAATCATTATTATTTTAAAGGGGAAAGCCCGATGAAATATTCCAGACAGCGGGAATTGATTTATAAAACCGTTATGGAAAATCCAATTCATCCTTCGGCTGATACGGTATATGCTTTGGTTCGCAAAGAACAGCCTACCATCAGCTTAGGTACTGTGTACCGGAATCTGAATCTTCTGGTCCGGGAAGGTATGCTGCAAAAAATTTCCTTTCCGAATGTTTCCGACCATTTTGACGGCAGGCTGGAAGAACATTGCCACATCCTTTGCCAACAATGCGGGCGGGTTTATGATATGGATTCCCCTCGCCTGGATATTGCTGCGCTGCAAAAAAGACCTGGCCATTTTCGGATCACAGGCTGTCATATTTATTTTACCGGCATTTGTGAAGCTTGTTTAAAACATTTTAATCAATTTGAAAGTGAGGACGAATTTTTATGAAACCATTAAAAGGATCTAAAACAGAAGCAAATCTTGCCGCGGCTTTTGCCGGGGAATCCCAGGCCCGCAATAAATATACATATTATGCTTCTAAAGCAAAAAAAGAAGGATATAACCAGATTGCTGACCTGTTCCTGGAAACGGCTGATAATGAAAAAGAACATGCTAAAATCTGGTTTAAACTGCTCCATGACGGCGTAGGCACTACCGCCGAAAATTTGAAAGATGCTGCCGCCGGAGAAAACTATGAATGGACTTCTATGTATAACACTTTCGCAAAAGAAGCCCAGGAAGAAGGTTTTGACCAAATCGCTGCTTTGTTTGAAGCCGTAGGAAAAATCGAAAAAGAACATGAAGAACGGTATTTAACCCTTTTGGCCAATGTAGAAGGCAATTCGGTTTTCCAAAAAGGTGATATTGTTATATGGAAATGTGCAAACTGCGGCCATATCCATGTGGGTACTTCTGCTCCGGAAGTTTGCCCTGTGTGTAACCATCCGCAGTCCTATTTCCAGATCCAAGCAAAAAACTATTGATCCTATACAAAAGCCGTGTTGTCCACGGCTTTTTTTATTGCCAAATTGCAGGAAACCGTGTATACTTATTGTTGATGTCGTTACTCTTATTTTTTTATTTTTAGGGAGGAGATTTCTATGAGCTGGGTAAATGAATCTATATTATACCATATTTATCCTCTTGGATTCTGCGGCGCTCCGCAAAAAAATGACGGGGTTTTAACTCCCAGAATCGAAAAATTAGTGGATTGGATTCCTCATTTAAAAGACCTTTCTGTCAATGGGGTTTATTTAGGCCCTGTATTTTCTTCCAGTGAACATGGATATGATACAAAAGACTATTATCAGATTGACTGCCGTTTGGGCGATAATGAAACTTTTAAAAAGGTTTGTGACGCCCTCCATGAAAATGGCATCCGCGTCATTTTAGACGGGGTTTTTAACCATGTAGGCCGGGAATTCTGGGCCTTCCAGGATATTCAGAAAAACCAGCAGCAATCGAAATATTGCGGCTGGTTCCATAACTTGAACTTTGGCGGCAATTCCCCTGCCGGCGATCCTTTCTGGTACGAAGGCTGGCAGGGCCACTATAATTTGGTGAAATTAAACCTCCGGAATCCTGAGGTTGTCAGCCATTTGTTAGGCGCTGTTGAATTGTGGATGAATGAATTTAAAATTGACGGGCTGCGTCTTGATGCCGCAGACTGCATTGATCCCGATTTTTTCCGTACCCTCCGCTCTTTCTGTAAAGGAAAAAATCCTGACTTCTGGCTTATGGGCGAAATCATCCACGGCGATTATAACCGCTGGGCCAATCCTTCTATGCTGGATTCTGTTACCAACTACGAATGTCAAAAAGGATTGTATTCTTCCCACAATGATAAAAATTATTTTGAAATTGGATATTCTTTGAACCGCCAGTTCGGCAACGGTGGTATCTATAAGGATATTTGCTTATATAATTTCGTAGATAACCATGATGTCAACCGTTTGGCCAGCTTCTTAAAAAATCCCAAACATTTAGCCCTCACTTATACGATTTTATATACCATGCCTGGTGTTCCTTCCTTATATTATGGCAGCGAATGGGGTATCCATGGCAAACGGGACGCCCATTCTGATACGGTCCTGCGTCCTTGCCTGGATTTGGGCCAGATCCCAGATGCGGATAACGCTTTATGCGAATATTTACAGCAGTTGGGCCGTTTGCGCCAAAGCTTGCGTCCTCTCCAATATGGCAGATATGAACAAAGCATGTTGAAAAATGAACAGTTCGTATTTTGCCGGGAATGTGATGGGGAACGGGTCTTTATCGCATTGAACCTGTCCGATACCCCTCAATATGTGGAGTTCCGCTTCCAGCCCGGAAAATTAACCGATCTCCTGTCCGGTACGGAATTTGAAAGCAACGACGGTAATTACAAATTTGAATTGCCTGCTTATGGCGCCCGTATTATGGCAACTGCCGGCGCTATGGCTCAAAAAGATTCCCAGCCTGTTCAGACTTCTATCTTTACGCCGGAAGAAAAACCTGCTGCACCAGCCGCACCAGAACATCCGGAAGCTCCTGTGCCTCCAAAAGAGGACAAACCTGTTGAAAAAGAAAAAGTTAAAATTCCTGCGGGAGATACGCCTGTTAAACCAGGACGGTATCAGGACAGCTTTGGAAAAGAATATCAGGTGATTGGGGTAGGTAAAGAGGAAGACGGTCTTGCTGAAGTCGTCGTTTATCAAGAATTATTTGGAAACTGTACCCTTTGGGTCATGCCTTTATCTAAATTTACAGAAAATACCGAAGATGGCCCCCGTTTTTACCGGGTTTCTTAAACAATGGCTACCATTAGTGTCTGCATGATTGTGAAGGATGAAGCAGAAAATTTAGGGCCTTGTTTGGGCTGCCTCAAGGATTTTGTGGAGGAAATCATTATTGTTGATACAGGCTCCAAAGATGATACAAAAGAAATTGCCCGCCAATATACCGATCAGGTCTATGATTTCCTTTGGACCGGGAATTTCTCCGAAGCCCGGAATTTCGCTTTTTCCTTAGCATCTATGGAATATATCTATTCTGCTGATGCAGATGAACGGATCGATCCCAAAAATCAGGAACGGTTCCGCCTTTTGAAGGCTGCCCTGCTGCCGGAAGTGGAAATTGTCCAAATGCGGTATGCCAACCAATTGGAAAATGGCTGCGTTTACAATTTTGATGAGGAATACCGTCCAAAACTGTTTAAACGCCTCCGCACCTTCCGCTGGGCTTCTCCCATTCATGAAACCATTGTCACCAGCCCTGTTATATTTGACAGTGACATTATTATTGGCCATTTTCCAAAGTCCCCTCATGGCGCCAGGGATTTAGCCATATTCCGCCGCGCATCCGAACAAAATCCTTTGGACAGCCGTTTGCAGCATATGTATGCAATGGAGTTATATTTGGCTGGGGAACTGGAGGATTTACTGCTGGCGCGTCCGTATTTCGAAAACGAGATAAAAAGCGACAAAAGAACTCTGGATGAAACAGCCGAAGCCCGCTGTATTCTTGCTCGGGCTGCTCGCCTTGCTGGAGATACTGACAGCTTCTATCATACGGCTTTATTGGGGGTTGTAGGCTCCCCCTGTGCGGAATTGTGTTGTGAAATTGGTGAATTTTATCTTTCACGACGTGCCTATGAAGATGCTATTCCCTGGTTTTCCCATGCCATTGAAAATGCAGCCTGTTTACTGGTTGCAAAGGCTTGCGGAAGCTGGCCTATGGAGGGATTGGCAAAATGCTGGGATGCTTTGGGCAATCCGGAACAAGCCCATTACTGGAAAGATTCTGCGAAAGCCTGGAATCCCGGGATGCTGGAAAAAAATCATTCAGTCAGATAAAAAAATCCCCTCACTTTCTGTGAGGGGATTTTTATTTTAATCTCTGTGAGGTGCCCGTGGCATTTCCCATACGGTATGATCGGTATGGAGTAATAAGTGTGCCTTATGGGAACCGGGAGTTTCTAAATAATCCTGGTAAAGTTTCAATACATCTTCGTTTTCATGGGAGAAACGTTTCGGCGCTTTTTCATCTAAATCATAGAGATTGCCTTTCCGGATATTGGCTAATTCTTCTCCATCATGAATGGGCTGCCCGCCGCCGCCTACACAGCCGCCTGGACATGCCATAACTTCTACAAAGTCATACCGTACTTCACCAGCTTCAATGGCTTCCAGTAAATGACGGGTATTCCCTAAGCCGCTGACAACTGCTGCATGAATTTCCGCTTCCCCAATGTGTACAGTTCCTTCTGTCCAGCCTTTTTTATCAATGTTGCCCCGTACTGCTTTGAAAGCATCTGGAGAAGGATTTTCCCCTGTAATCAGATAGTATGCGGAACGCAATGCCGCTTCCATAACGCCGCCTGTGGTGCCGAAAATAACTCCTGCGCCTGTTCCATCCCGCATCAGCCGATCACATTCCTGATCTTTTAATGTATCCGGCTGGATATGGGCCGCACGTATCATATGCACCAATTCACGGGTGGTCAATACATAATCTACATCATGTCCGGCGTATTCTTCATAGAATAATTCCATGTTGGATTCGCCCTTTTTCGCCGTACATGGCATAATAGAAACCGTTACGATCTTTTCTGGTTTTACGCCAATGCTTTGTGCAAAATACGTTTTCATTACGGCACCAAACATCTGCTGGGGTGATTTCGCTGTGGAAAGCTGCGGTACTAAATGAGGATACTGGGATTTGACAAACCGAATCCATCCCGGGCAGCAGGAGGTAAACATTGGACGGTTTCTCGTTTCGCCTTTGCGGAAACGTTCTACAAATTCCCGGCCTTCTTCCATAATGGTTAAATCTGCTGAAAATGTTGTATCAAATACATAGTCAAATCCGATCCGCCGCAGTGCATCTACGATCTTCCCTATGGTAGCTTCTTCCCGGCCTAAACCGATTCGTTCTCCCCAGGCGGCTCGGACAGCAGGTGCTACCTGTACCACAGTAATTACATCTTTATTTTCGATAGCATCCCAGACTTTTTCCGTATCGTCCCGGGCACGCAATGCTGATGTTGGACAATGGGTAATACATTGCCCGCAAAGGGAGCAGTCTGCTTCTTCAATTTTACGGCCCCCGGAAACATTGATCGATGTACGGGAACCTGTCCCAACCAGATCCCATATATGCAGGCTTTGGATTTTGTCACAAATCTGGATGCAGCGCATACATTTAATACATTTGCTGGAATCCCGGATCAATGGGAAATCTTTATTCCATAGAATCCGTTCAATATCTGTTTGGAAGGGGACTTCTATAATATTAAAATCACTGGCTATTTTCTGCAAAGAACAATTTGCATGACGGGGACAAACTGCACAATTGCATTCATGCTGGGACATCAGCAGTTCTACTGTTGTCCTGCGGCTTTTCCGTACCCGCGGGCTGTTCGTATGTACTATCATGCCTTCTTCTACTGCGTTATTACAGGCAGTAACAAGATGTTCTTTTCCTTCGATTTCTACGACGCAGACCCGGCAGGCTGCAATTTCATTGACCCCTTTTAAATAACAAAGTTTCGGAATCGGAATGCCTATGCTTTTTGCCGCTTCCATAATTGTCGTTTCCTCAGGAACACTGACAGAACGATTATCAATGGTCAAGTTTACCATAATGTTTCTCTCCCTCCCTTAAAGATACCGAAGCCAAAGTGATCACAGCGCAGACATCTGGAAGCTTCCTGTCTTCCTTCCTGCTCATTCATGCCGATCTCACAGCCTTCAAAGTCTTTAACACGTTCACATGCTTCCCGTTCTGTCATATTGACCCGACCGCAAGGTGTATGGTCAGACAAATCCGGTTCCGGAATGGAAACGCCTGCGGAAATGGTGTGATGATATCCTAAATATTCATCTATGTTGGCAGCAATAACTTTAGCTGCACCAATGGCTTTAATAACAGAGGCTGGGCCTGTTGCACAGTCACCGCCTGCAAAAACACCAGGAATATTTACAAAACCACCGAATTTTTCTGCTACAATATGGCCTTTTACAACAGGCATACCTGCTTCTTCAAAGTGCTGGTATTCAATTTCCTGACCAATGGCGATAATTAAAGTATTACATGGAATAAATACATCTTCTTCTCCGGAAGATTTTACACTGGCCCGGCCATTCTTAATGGCTCCAATCATTTGCGGCTGTACCCATAATCCGGTCACATGGCCGTTTTCATCCACTTCTATCTGTTTCGGCGCTTTCAAAACCTGTACTTCTACGCCTTCCGCCATGGCTCCTTCAATTTCAGAAGGTAAAGCTGTCATATCCGCTACACGCCGGCGGTAAACAATGCTGACTTTAGAAGCTCCCATGCGGACAGAGGTACGTACCGCATCCATGGATACGTTTCCGCCGCCAATAACAATGACTTCCTGTCCCGTTAAATCCCGCAGTTCGCCCCGACCTACTTCCCGCAAGAATTGTACGGCACTTAATACGCCTTCCGCATCTTCATGCTCTATGCCTAATTTCTTGTCGGTGCTGGCCCCAATGGTAATCAGAACTGCGTCATATTCTTTCCGCAGATCCTGAATGGTAATATCTTTTCCAATCCGCAATCCGTGTTTGACTTCCACGCCTGTTGCTAAGATTGCTTCAATATCATCATCCAAACGATCCTTTGGCAGACGGTAATTGGGTATGCCGTAACGGAGCATTCCGCCTAATTCCGGCAGCATTTCAAAAACAGTGGTCTGATGGCCCATAAGCTGTAAATAATAAGCGGCGCTTAATCCTCCCGGCCCGCCGCCAATAACGGCAACCCGTTTTCCTGTGGAGGGGGCGCAAGGCGGTGGAGGTACTTTCCCGGCAAAATCGGCTGCCATCCGTTTTAAGCCCCGGATATTTACGGCATCATCCATAATATTCCGGCGGCACCGGGCTTCACAAGGATGCTCACAGATAAAGCCGCAAGTGGTTGGGAAAGGATTGTCTTTGCGGATCAGCCGGATCGCATCCTGATAACGTCCTGTTTTTACTAACGCTATGTAACCAGGAATATCTACCTGGGCCGGACACAAAGATTTGCATGGAATGGCCTGTTTATAATTGCAGGTACATTTCCCGTCCCGAATGTGAGATTCGTAATCATCCCGGAATCCGACAAGTCCTGTCAAAACCATCCGGGCCGCTTCATATCCAATGGCACAGTCGGCAGAATGCATGATCGAATCCGCCGTTTTTTCGATCAGTGTAAGGGTTTCCATTGTTGCATTCCCTTTTAAGACATCCTCCAGCAAATTTTTAAGCTGCCCAAGGCCAATCCGGCAGGGGACACATTTCCCGCAAGTCTGGGCATGGCATAACTCCAGGAAAGCCTTTGAAACATCAATAGGGCATAATCCCGGCGGGCTTGATTCTATGCGACGTTCCAGATTTTTGTACAACTGTTCCACGATGAGCTGCGCCTGGTTTGGAGTTGACATTTCCAATCTGCTCATTTGTTGAATAACCTCCAATCTTTTCCTATGAAGAAAATTCCGCGATTCCCAATCTATCCCTTTCCGGCAGAAAAAGGGGAAGCCGGTTATCATCTGTTAAGAACCTATATTTTTACAAGTTCTAAAAGTTCAGAAAACCATGAATTCTGTAACTCTTTCAGTGTACACCACAGAAAACATAATGTCAACCATACAAGCATAAGTTATTTTTTTGTCAAAGATTGCTAAAATTAAAAAAAAGATTGTTAAAATTTAGTCAATTTTAGAAAAAATCATTCTTTTCCTTTTTCCTTCCCTTGTATTTTCTTTTCCTGTTTTTTTCTGGCATCCCTGCTATAAAAAACCAGCCTTTTTCTTTCCCCGTTTGGAAATTGGAAATTTGATTGCCAGGGACTTGCACAATCTAGGCTTTTCTTTACATACATTGGCATATGCGCCCCTGCACCAAATTCAGGCGGCTTTGCCGTCAATTATAGGAGGCTTGTCCCATGTTGTCTTTATTCATTGGCCTGTGCAACCTGTTATACTTTGCTTTGCATGTTACCGGGGTAGGCTCCTTTCCCCGTCCCCTTACCGCAAAAGAAGAACGGGCCTGCCTTGACGCAATCGCTGCTGGAGATGAATCTGCTAAATCCCGCTTGATTGAACATAATTTACGGCTTGTTGCGCACATTGTCAAAAAATATTATGCCTCGTTTAAAGATCAGGAGGATTTAATTTCCATTGGTACTATCGGGCTGATTAAAGCAGTTTCTACTTTTAACCCCCAGAAAAATACCCGTTTTGCTACTTATGCCTCCCGGTGCATCGAAAATGAAGTTTTAATGCACTTCCGGAATAAGAAAAAATCTGCCCAGGATGTCTACATTAGTGACCCCATTGATACGGATAAAGAAGGCAATACTTTAACGTTAATGGACATTATGGCGGAAGATGACAACGTAGTAGAACGGATCGATTTACATATTAAGTCAGAACGGCTCCATTCTTTTATCCACTCTGCCCTGGAACCACGGGAACAGCAAATTATTATCCTCCGATACGGGTTAAACGGAAGTGCCCCTTTAACACAAAGGGAAGTTGCTAAAATTTTGGATATCAGCCGTTCCTATGTTTCCCGCATCGAAAAAAAAGCGATTGCTTCTTTACGATCCCATTTCGAGCGCGAAGGGTTCCTAAATGAATAAAATATGAATAAAAATATACATTTTTCACAAAAATCAGAAAAAACTTACAGATATAACTTTACAATTCAGAAAAAAGAAATTATGATATAAGATAAAGGATTGTATCTTATAGAAAGGAACTCGGATCAATGCGGAAATATTATAACTTAATGGAAGCCCTGGTTGAATCCTGTTTTGACGATTTGAAGCCAATGATGGACTGCTGCACCTGCGATCAGTGCCGTAATGATATTATCGCTTACGCTCTAAACCAGCTCCGCCCCAAATATGTGTCCAGCGATAAAGGAGAGATTTATACAAAAATGAATGCTTTCCTGACAAACCAGCCTACGACTGATATTATTACAGCCATTATGTCAGGGGTAAATGTAGTACGAGGCCATGAACGCCATGGACAAAATGAAAAGAAAGAACAAGAACAATAAAATAAAAACTTTTTTCTTTGTCCAAATTCCAGACATATTTTTTTATCAGGATTGTTAGGATTTTTTCAAATCTCTGTCACAAATTGGGTGTATGATAAAAATACGCCAAGAGATTGGAGGAATGCTATGAAAGAATTTTAAAATGCTGGCTGTGCCAAGGAAATATACGGGAAATTTCCCGTTTTCACTTATGATAATTTCTAAATATTCCTTTCTCATCTCAACGAAAAGGGACGGCTTACACCGTCCCTTTTCTCCATATCTTAAAATAAATCCCATGCCGTATCATAGTAGACAACTTTGTCATTTTATGCTATATTATGTACCGGTGCTGTCGCATTCGGCAGGCGGTTAACTCTTGCCCCTGAAAAGGGGTGATGCTGTTATGTGGAAAAAATCCATCATTTTTCTGATTTGTTTCATCCTGTCACTTTTATTTTTTTCCATAAAAGTACTGTAACCGCCAGTCTCTCCTAAAGCTTGGCGGTTACATAATTTCCAAATTTAGGGGCTAACCGTCTGCTGACAGTGCCTCTTTTATGTTCATATTATAATGCTTATTTCCCATTTTGTCAATCAATAAAAAGTGGCTGTTGACAAGGGATGTGCCCCGTACTATACTAAAATAATAGATTTTAGCCGTTTATAACGGCAGAATGGAGAAAAGGAAACATGAGTGAATGTGCACATGATTGTTCTTCTTGTGGGGAAAACTGCCCTAGCCGGCAAAATCCTGCTGATTTCCGGGAGCAGCCCCACCAGTTGAGCCATGTAAAAAAAGTCATTGGCATTGTAAGCGGAAAAGGCGGCGTCGGTAAATCTCTTGTCACTTCTATGCTGGCTGTATTGCTCCACCGCCGGAATTATACAACTGCAATTATGGACGCCGATTTAACCGGGCCATCCATTCCAAAAGCTTTTGGCCTCCATCAAAAAGCGGTGGGAAATGAAACTGCAATTTATCCCGTCCGTTCCAAAACAGGTATTGATATTATATCAGTAAATTTACTTTTGGAAAATGAACGAGATCCGGTTATCTGGCGGGGCCCTGTGATTGCCGGTATGGTGAAACAGTTTTGGACAGATGTCGTATGGGAAAATGTGGATTTCTTATTTGTTGATATGCCTCCCGGCACAGGGGATGTCCCTTTAACTGTATTTCAAACAATGCCCGTAGACGGCATCATTGTTGTAACATCTCCACAAGAACTGGTTTCCCTGATTGTGGAAAAGGCTGTGAGAATGGCTAATATGATGAATATTCCGATTTTAGGCTTGGTTGAAAATATGAGCTATATCAAATGTCCTGACTGCGGTAAAGAAATTCCTTTATTTGGCGGGGATACAGGCCGTATTGCCCAGGAATACGGGATTCCTTTATTAGCCCGTTTGCCTATCGAGCCGGCCCTTTCTAAAGCTGTAGATAATGGCGCTGTGGAATCCTTTGAGGGTGACTGGATGGATTATGCCGGAAATGCTGTGGAACAGCTTCTAAAAAAATAACCCCTGCAAGCTGCCGTATAAAACCATCTTTTTTGGGAAATGCTATTTTCAGAATTTTCCGGAAAGGATGGTTTTTTTATGAAATTATTAAAAGGCTCCAAAACCGAGGCAAATTTAATAGCTGCCTATGCTGGAGAATCCCAGGCCCGCAACAATTATACTTTTTTTGCAGCAAAAGCCAGTCAGGATGGATATGAACAAATCGCCCGCATTTTTACGGAAACTGCTAACAATGAAAAAGAACATGCTGAAATATGGTTCAAATTATTACAAAGCGGAATGCCCGATACATGCGATAATTTAAAATCTGCTGCCGAAGGGGAACAATATGAACATGAAAGCATGTATCCTCAATTTGCTAAAGAGGCCAAAGAGGAGGGTTTCGATAAAATAGCTGCTTTATTTGAGCTGGTGGGGAAAATTGAAAAAGAACACATGGAACGCTACCGGACATTGGAGCAAAATATAAAAGAACAAAAAGTCTTTAAGCGGGACCCGCAGACTACCTGGATTTGCATGAACTGCGGCCACACCTATGTTGGTCCAGAACCTCCTAAAACCTGCCCTGTATGCGGAAAGCCCCAAGGCTGGTCGGAAATCAAAGCTGAAAACTATTAAAAAAGTACCGCATATTTTTACTAAGAGTAAAAATATGCGGCGTTTTTTTATTTTATTATGAAATACTAAAAATTAAACTCCAAACAGAAGATCGCCATAGGTGGGATATGGCCAGTATTTTTCACCTGCAATCATTTCGATTTCATCTGCTACGGCCCGGGCTTCCTGCATGGCTGCAAATACATAATCATGATAATATTGGGCCTGTTTCGTTACCTGGCCTTCATATTCATGAGCATCATGGACAGCCTTTTCCAAAAGATCCGTTTTCGTATAAAGGGCACTGGCTAAAGAACTTAACCGGGACACCATTTTTAGTTCACTTTCACAAGTAATATCCGGACATAAGGTTTTCGCTGCATTTGCTGTTTCACTGACTTCCCTGATATAACTGTAAGCAGCAGGCATAATCTCTTTCCGAAGCATTTCCAGCATGGTCAGCGCTTCAATATTGATGGTCTTGCTGTAATTTTCCATCATAATATCCTGCCGGGAACGGATTTCAACTTCTGTAAAAATACGGTGCTTTGTAAAAAGTTTAATGTTCTTTTCATCAGAGAAATGCACCATTGCTTCCGGCGTGCAGGTCAAGTTGGAAAGTCCCCGTTCCTGAGCTTCCCGCAGCCAGGCTTCGTCATAGCCGTTGCCATTAAAAATGATTCGTTTATGCTCCCGAATGGTTTTCCGGATTAAATGATTCAAAGCTTTCTTAAAATCATCTGCGTTTTCTAAATAATCTGCAAATTGTTCTAATTCTTCCGCAATGATGGTATTTAACGTAATATTGGGGCCTGCTATGGATAAAGAAGAACCTAACATACGAAATTCAAATTTATTGCCGGTAAAAGCAAACGGAGAAGTCCTGTTACGGTCTGTGGTATCCCGTGGGAAATGGGGCAATACATCTACACCAATTTCTAATTCTACCATTTCTCTGCCGTTATATTCCCGTTTTTCTTCAAAAGATTTCAAAATATCTGTTAGTTCGTCTCCTAAAAACATGGATACGACAGCAGGCGGTGCTTCATTTGCCCCTAACCGGTGGTCATTGCCAGCCGTCGCAACGGAAAGCCGCAATAAATCCTGATATTCATCTACCGCTTTAATCACTGCACAAAGGAATAACAGGAACTGGGCGTTTTCATGAGGGGTTTTGCCTGGATCTAACAGATTTATCCCTGTATTGGTAGACATGGCCCAGTTATTGTGTTTACCGGAACCATTTACGCCTGCAAAGGGTTTTTCATGGAGCAGACATACCATTTTATGACGGCGGGCAACTTTTTTCATCATTTCCATCGTAAGCTGGTTATGATCCGTAGCCAGGTTAGAATCCGCAAAAATTGGCGCTAATTCATGCTGGGCAGGCGCTACTTCGTTATGTTCTGTCTTTGCCAGAATCCCTAATTTCCACAGCTCCTCATTTAATTCCGTCATAAAAGCCTGTACCCGGGGCTTAATGGCTCCAAAGTAATGATCTTCCATTTCCTGGCCTTTTGGCGGCTTTGCACCAAATAATGTCCGGCCTGTATAGATTAAGTCCTTCCGTTGTTTCCACATTTCTTCATCAACCAGGAAATACTCCTGTTCTGCCCCTACTGTGGTGACAACACGGTTTACATCTGTACGGCCAAACAACCGCAAAATACGAAGAGCCTGGGTATTCAGGGCTTCCATAGAACGCAGGAGAGGGGTTTTTTTATCTAAAACCTGGCCCCCATAAGAACAGAAGGCTGTGGGAATACATAAAACACCTTCTTTAATAAAGGCAAAAGAGCTGGGGTCCCATGCAGTATAACCTCTGGCCTCAAAAGTCGCCCGCAGGCCGCCAGATGGAAAAGATGATGCATCCGGTTCCCCTTTGATCAGTTCTTTGCCGGAGAATGCCATAATAATGCCGCCTTCATCCGTTGAAGAAATAAAACTGTCATGCTTCTCAGCCGTAATCCCTGTCATGGGCTGGAACCAATGGGTATAATGGGTACAGCCCTTTTCAACTGCCCAATCTTTCATTGCATTGGCTACTACATTGGCCACGCTGATGTCTAAAACTTTGCCTTCATAAACGGTTTTTTTCAAAGCTTTATAAGTTTCTTTTGGCAGGCGTTCCTTCATGACTTCATCATTAAAAACCATGCTGCCGAAATATTCTGGCACATTGCTCATTTCTATGAACCTCCCTGGAATTTGGTATAAAAATGGCGCTTGCAGAAGGTGTTTCTACAAGCGCCATTGCTTCGTATGAGCAAAGTATATGCCTTTTCTAAGACAATGTCAACCTTTTTCGCGACATTTTTGCAAGATTTGGAGAAATCACATGCAAACAGAATCTTGGATTTTATGATTCTGTCTGTATTTCACAATCCTGCTAATAAATATCCGCAGGCAAGGCGGCTAACCCCGCCCCATTGCTGTCCTCCTCTGCCAGCTTGAACTGGCCTACCAGACGTTTCAACACCTGGGCCTGGCTGGAAAGTTCTTCACTGGCTGCTGCACTTTCTTCAGCCGTTGCGGAGTTGGTTTGGACAACACTGGAAATCTGATCAATGCCAACTGTAACTTGGGAAACTGCACGAGCTTGTTCCTCGCTGGCCTGGGAAATATTGATCACTGCATCTAAGACTTTTTGAGAATTTTCCACTACTTTGGCCAGGGAAGCTTCTGTTTCCGTAGACAGACGGGAACCTTCTGCCACAGCACTGACTGTTTCCTCTATCAAGGCTGTTGTATTCTTTGCAGCTTCAGCACTCTTACCGGCCAGATTACGGACTTCATCGGCGACAACGGCAAAGCCCTTGCCAGCCGCACCTGCCCTTGCGGCTTCTACCGCTGCATTTAAGGCCAAAATATTGGTTTGGAAGGCGATGTCCTCAATATTCTTAATGATCTTATTGATTTCATTGGATTTTTGACTAATGTTATCCATTGCTTTTACCAGATCTTCCATCTGCTGGCTGCAAACCTGGATCTCATTATGGGAATTGACGTTTTCATTTTTAGCAACTTGGGCATCTTCTGCCATGGACTGGATATGGCGGGAAATTTCGTTGATAGTAGCTGCCAATTCTTCCACAGAGGAAGCTTGTTCGGTTGCGCCCTGGCTCAGTGCCTGGGCACCGGCAGAAACCTGATCGGAACCGCTGGATACTTGATCGGCTGCCTGGTTGATTTGGGTCAGTGTATTGTTTAAAGCACCCATCAATGTGTTGATGCTGTTTTTCAGGGCTACAAAATCTCCAACATATTCTACTTTTGGATATACAGTCAAATCGCCTCTGCCCAAAGCAGCCATAATTACAGAAAGATCTCCCATATATGTGCTTTGGATTTCCATGCTTTCCCGCATGCTGTCCGCTAATTCGCCCAGTTCATCCCGTGACTGGTACTGAATATCGGTAGCCAACTGGCCTTTTGCAATATTCATGGATGCCTCACGGATTTCCATAATCGGCAGGCGGATGCCCCGGGAAATTTTTGTTGCCAGAAAGATACTAACAGCTATGCTCACAACACTCAGTACACTGGTAATTAAAGTGGATACTCTGGTTAATGCTGTACCTTGATCGACACGGGCCAAGGCATTTTCATCAGCCGTTGTACTGATTTTTGACAAAGCAGTGCGGACCTGATTCATAGCAGGCATATATTCCGATTTCATAACTTCATAAGCTTTTTGGCTCTGGTTGTTTTGTGCTAAAGAAAGGATGTTTTCAAAAACCGGGGTTGCTGTCGTCAAATACTGTTCCAATGTATCTAAGTCATTTTGATGACCTTTATATGTAGTGCGCAAAGTGGATACGCAATCTTTTATTGTCTGGTATTCCGTTCGTGCTGTATTGATGGCTTCGGTTGTTGTCTGCCTGTCCGGATCAACGATAGCCTGTAATACAGCAGCACGGACTGCATAAGTAGAACGCCGGGCAGTCCAGGAATAATGCACCGTCTGGAACTGGGTAGAATGGAAGTCTGATAAACTCTTCCCTACCTGGCTCAGCATTACAATAGAGGAAATGCTGATAACCAAAAGCAGTGCAATAATGATTCCATACGATAACAATAGTCGGGCTTGAATTTTCATATTCTTCATGGTACAAACTCCCTTTTTTTAAAATAAAAATGTGGACTTTTTCCTAGATGTTATGAAAAAACTCATCCCCCTCCAGCAAATTAATTCATATCTAGGTTCCCCGGCTTAAAACCAGAGTATTTTACATATCTGTTATTTATTATAGCATGCCTATTTCAAAAAGTCCATATTTTCCTTCAAGATCCTTGCATAAAAAAGCTATTTTGTACAAAGTAATTTTTGGAAAGATGCTGTTTTTTTATTTTATAGGATCCAGCTTCCTGCCTGGTATATCAACATGCCTGCAAGCCAGGCCAGCCCCGTCTGGAATACCACCATCAGCAGCGCATACCGGCCTCCTAATTCCCGGCGTACCGTGGCAACTGCCGCTATACACGGCGTATATAATAAGGTAAAAGTAAGGAATGATGCGGCGGCTAACGGAGTAAAAATCCCGCCTAAGATTTTCGGCAGGGTCGCAACACTGCCCCCTGTCAGCACTGCCAACGTGCTGACCACCGCTTCCTTTGCTGTAAAGCCTGTTACCAATGCGGTGGAAGCCCGCCAATCTGCAAAGCCTAACGGGCCGAATATGGGCGCTACCCATTCCCCTAACTGTGCCAGCAGGCTCCCTGAACTGTCGGCAACTACATTCAAACGGCTGTCAAAGGTCTGCAAAAACCATATAATAATGGTTGCTAAAAAAATAACCGTAAAAGCTCTTGTTAAAAAGTCTTTCGCTTTGTCCCACAATAATAACGCTACATTTTTAGCCCCTGGCAGCCGGTAATTGGGAAGTTCCATGACAAAAGGCACCGGTTTCCCGCGGAACGCAAAATTTTTAAATAGTAAGCCGCTGATAACTCCTACTGCCATTCCGCCGATATATAAAAGGATCATCACCAGGGCTGGATGCTCCGGAAAAAAGGCCATTGAAAATACGGAATATATGGGAAGCTTCGCGCTGCATGACATATATGGCGTCAATAAAACCGTCATTTTCCGATCCCGTTCCGAAGATAATGTCCGGGTTGCCATAACGGCTGGTACTGTACATCCAAACCCAATGAGCATTGGCACAAAGGAACGCCCAGATAATCCAATCTTCCGCAGCAGTTTGTCCATGACAAAGGCTACCCGCGCCATATATCCACTGTCCTCCAGCATGGATAAAAAGAAAAACAATACCACGATAATCGGCAAAAAGGATAATACACTTCCTACACCGGCAAATATCCCATCTATTACCAGGGAATGTACCACCGGGTTAATCCCATACGCTTTTAACCCGTTTGATACCGCCTGGGTTACTGCGTCAATCCCCATGGACAAAATGTCGCTGAGAAATGCACCGATAACCCCAAAGGTCAGCCAGAAAATCATTCCCATGATCAGTAAAAATATCGGTATGGCAAAATATTTATGGGTCAGCAGTTCATCTATTTTTATGCTCCGCTGGTGTTCCCGGCTTTCCCCGCATTTAATAACAGTATCTACACACAGGCTTTCTATAAAAGTATACCGCATATCTGCCAGTGCTGCTTCCCGGTCTGTCCCCAGTTCCCCTTCCATTTCGGTTACACTGTGCTCCAGCATGTCTTTTTCATTGTCGGACAGCCCCAGCCGTCCCAACATAGGGGCATCCCCTTCCACCAGCTTTGTGGCCGCAAACCGCGTTGGGACACGAATCCGTTCCGCATGGTCTTCTATGAGGTGGGCTATGGCATGGATGCACCTATGTACCGGCCCGGAACAAAAATCCTGCCGCTTTGGCAGCATATGTTCTTCTGCTACCCGCACCGCCTGATCAATTAGTTCCGAAATACCTTCATTTTTTGCCGCTGATATGGGAATGACAGGTACCCCCAGCTCTTCCCCTAACGCTTTAACCCGTATGGTCCCTCCGTTGGCCCGCACTTCATCCATCATATTTAATGCAATTACCATTGGCAGATTCAATTCAATCAGCTGCATGGTTAAGTATAAATTCCGTTCTATGTTCGTTGCGTCTATGATATTGATAATTCCATTGGGCTTTTCATCTAATAAAAAATCCCGGGTTACAATTTCTTCATTGGTATAGGGCGATAAGGAATAAATCCCCGGTAAATCCACTACTACCGCATCATCCCGCCCTCTTATCGTGCCGTCCTTCCGTTCTACGGTTACGCCTGGAAAATTCCCCACATGCTGGTTAGATCCTGTTAGTTGGTTGAATAATGTCGTTTTTCCACAGTTTTGATTCCCTGCTAACGCAAAAATCATTCCCCTGCCCCCTCTATTTCTATTTTTTGGGCATCTTCTAACCGGATTGTCAATTCGTATCCCCGTAAATGTATTTCTATGGGATCTCCCATTGGTGCTACTTTTCGGATCATTACCTTCGTCTTTGGCGTTAAACCCATATCTAATAAACGCCGCCGCAAGGCTCCTTCTCCGCCTACTGTGCTGATAATCCCGCTTTTTCCTACTCCTAACTGATCCAACGTCATTTTTTCTTTCCCCCTCAAAAACACTCGTTTTCCGTTTATCCCTATTTCCTTCTTACCTTCTTTCCCGATCATACCCTAACCCTTCTTTTGTGTCAACCCTGCTGTTCTCCATAAAATTATCCTTTTTCTTCCTTATCCTGTTCCACTTGGCACACTTTTTCCGCTTAATAAGCAATTTTACTTTTTTCCTGTCTGCTGACCTCTTTACGAAATCTTACAGACTTCAAAAAGGCTTCTAAACAAAAATATGCTAACCGCTTGTTTAACGGTTAGCATATTTTTGTTATGCCGCTTTATCCGGCCCTAAAGCATCCTGGGCTTCTGCACAGCAAATACAGGCGGTACAGCCTATAATCCCTTCATCCCCCAGGTAAACCATTTCTTCCGGTTCCAGTTCTTCCCCGCAGCATGGGCAGCGGTAACGGATATAAGGGGGCCGCTCTCCAATTTGTTCAAAAAGTTTAATGACTGGATGATCTTCTAATGGATATGGATACTGCATATGTACTCCTTTCTGTTTCTTATACGAAACTTCAAAACAAAATAAATTGGATAATAAATGTTTCTTATCCGTAATCAATTATACCTCTAAGAAACTTTCTTGTCAATATAAAAATAGGGCGCAGGCATAAAAAACATATGCCAGCACCCTCCAATTACCATTATTGCCTGCCGCGCCAGGCAGAAGGTGTAAACAGCATCAGCATTGGAAGAATCTCCAAACGCCCCAGCAGCATATTTGCACATAAAAGCAGCTTTGTTCCATCTCCAAATACTGCATAACTGCTCATGGGACCAACAAACCCCAGCCCCGGGCCAATATTATTTAAACATGCTAATACCGCCGAAACACTGGTTTCAATCCCGTAATTATTTAAGGAAAGCAAGGCAATGGAAACAGCCATAATCAGAAGATAGGAAGTCATAAAAAGACTGACCCCCCGTAAAGTAGGTTCTCCCACTGGTTTCCCGTCCATATGGGCGACTAAGACAGCCCGGGGAGAAAAGAAACGTTTTAATTCTACCCGCAAAGACTTCATCAGCAGTAAAAGACGGGAAACTTTGATACCACCGCCTGTGGAACCACCGCAAGCTCCTACAATCATAATTAAAAGCAATATAACTTTAGAAAATTCCGGCCATAAGTTAAAATCTACCGTAGCATATCCGGTTGTAGTCATAATCGAAGAAACTTGAAATGCACTGTGGTGGAACGCCAGAAACCAGTTATCATACATAGAACGGGTATTGATTGCAATTAAAATAGATGCACCAAGCATAATTGCAATATACATCCGCAGTTCTTCATTCCGGAATGCTAATTTAAAACGCTTTTGAAGCAATAGATAATAAATACCAAAGTTTACTCCAAACAATGCCATAAAAACCGTTATGACGCCCTGCAAAAACAGGGAATAACTTCCTATGCTGTCCGCACGCAGGGCAAAACCTCCTGTTCCTGCTGTGCCAAAGGAAAGTGTTAAAGCATCAAAAAATGGCATCCCGCCAATAAGCAAAATTACAATCTCTATCAATGTCATCCCAATATAAATAATATAAAGGATCTTGGCTGACTGGTGAAGTTTGGGAACCAGCTTGTCTACCGTAGGCCCAGGGCTTTCTGCCCGCAATAAATAAACATCCTGACCGGAACCCCGCCGCAAAGGATTGATCGCCAGAATAAATACTAATACACCCATGCCGCCCAGCCAATGGGTAAAGCTGCGCCAATATAAAAGGCCTTGGGAAAGGGCTTCGACATTGGGTAAAATGCTGGCTCCTGTTGTCGTAAATCCAGAAATTGTTTCAAAAACGCTGTCTATGTAGGAAGGTATCTCGCCTCCAATGTAAAATGGCAGCGCCCCAAACAAGGAAAGGATTACCCAGGCCATTGCCACCGTAATAAAGCCTTCTCCTGCTGAATAATTCTTCCGGGATTTCGGATGGGGCAGCATTAGTAAAACACCAAATATTATCGTAACGACTGCTGAAATCAGGATAGAACGGAAAGATCCTGCTTCTTTATAATATATAGATACCACTGCCGCCGGCAGCATAAAAATTCCTTCCGCACAGAGAATACGCCCAAGGAGATTGAAAAGTAATTTATAGTTCATATGGCCTTGCTACTCCTTCACATCATAAGATAACTGCCGGTTCAAGCAAAAATTGCATTGATATTATGGTATATATGATCCGAAGTTGTAACAATAACAACCGAATCCCCTTTTTGCAAATAGTCATTACCACCAGGTATCAATATCTTTCCATTCCGGTTAATACTAGTTAGTAATAAATTCGGCTTTAACTTAATATCCCGTAATTTTTCATTTTGATGCAATGTATCATTTGTTACAAGGAATTCCAGGGCATCTACCCGATTGTCTACAATCCGGTGCAGTGTCAGCATGGCATCTTCAGATGTATTTTCCATGGCCCTTACATAACGGACAATATCAGAACATACCAGACTCTTAGGGCTGACTGCACATTCAACGCCTACGTTCCGGCAGACTGCATTGTATTCTGTACCATTGATTTTTGTAATTACTTTTGGCACGCCCATTTGAGATGCATACATCGAAACAACAATATTTTCTTCGTCAATATCTGTCAACGTTACCAAAGCATCACAATGTTCAAAGCCTTCTGTGGCCAGTACCGAAGGCCGGGAACCATCTGCACAAATAATCGTAGCCCGTGGAAGCTGGGCTGCTAATTGTTCACAACGTTCCGGATCCCGTTCAATAATTTTTACATCTGTCCCATCCGCAGACAATGCTGCTGATAAATAAAATGCTACCCGGCTGCCGCCTATTAACATAACATACCGAATACGCCGTTCTATAATTTTTAATTGCCGTACAAATGCCGTTAAATTTTGTAACGTTCCCGTTACATTGATTTTATCTCCTGCCTGCAAACAGAAATCCCCTGAAGGAATATATACATCTTCTCCCCGGGTAACGGCACAGATCAATATCGGCGCTGATTTGGATATTTTAGGCAAATCACTAAGCCGGCATCCATTTAAAGGACTGTCTGCGGATACTTTTAATTCAATGATTTCTACCCGACCTTTTGCAAAAGTATCCCGTTTTAACGCTGCCGGAAACCGTAATAAATTTAAAATTTCAATGGCGGCTGTCCGTTCTGGATTGATGGACAGACTTAATCCCAATTCTTCTTTTAAAAATGCTAACTGCTGTGCATATTCTGGATTGCGTACCCGGGCTATGGTGTGTTTTACTCCCAGTTTGCGTCCTAAAATACAAGTCAAAAGATTGACTTCATCTTCAGACGTTGCTGCTATCAATAAGTCGGAATCTCCTACTCCCGCTTCCTTTTGGACGGTCAGGCTTGCCCCGTTTCCACATATTGTCATAATATCATACCGGTTAGAGGATTCCTGCAAAACTTGTTCATTACTGTCTACTATAACAATATCATGGCCTTCTTTTGAAAGCTGTTCTGTTAATGTGACGCCGACTTTTCCATCTCCCACGATTACGATACGCATATTAAGTGACTCCCCTTATTTATATTTATGTATATATTCCTTTTTTAATATAGCTATAAATGAGCAAATCTGAAAAATGACAAAAAAGAGGGCATAGCCTCAAGTGTTATAATGGAAGCACGACC
>RAZJ01000201.1 GCA_003612625.1 bacterium 1XD42-1
TGTGCCCTTCCTCACCGGCCTTCACCGCTGCCGGTCTGCTTTCGTCAATTCCTGAATTTGCTCATTTATAGTACTTAAATAAAAAGGCCCTCCGCATGGATCAGATGCGGAAAGGCCACGCAACCCTATCACAGCTAAAACAACATAGGGCCGCAGGAACATTTAGTGCCTTGTCGGGTCATCCGAGCGGCCTACCAAATAATTTAACGACACGTCGAAGTAGTCAGCAAGGGTAACGAGAGCATCAAATCCAGGTTTAATATTTCCGTATTCCCAATCTTGATAATTTCTTTCGGATACTCCAACAGCTATTGCAACATCTTTTTGAGTGGCTTTCTTAGATTTCCTAATTTTGCGTAAATGGTCTTTAAAAATAATCATGGCAATACCCCCAAAAAAGTTTATGATAAAAGGAATTGACACGAGGAAATCTACGTGTTATTATAACAATATAGCACGAGGAAATCTACGTGTTAAATTCAGAAAGAGAGGAATGTGTGAATATGGAGTTAAGAGCGGCCCGTGAAAGATCTGGCAAGACACAAGCACAGGTCGCTAAAGAAGCAGCGGTGACGGATAGAATGTATCAAGACTATGAGTACAACAAAAGCGAACCCGGCGTCCGGACGGCAATCCGGATCGCCAAGGCGCTAAATAGTACAGTTGAATCCTTGTTCGGAGCGGCAACCCCGGACATAGAAAAAGAGCCGGACGGCAATCCGGCAAAATGAGTACATACAAAGAATAGCATACCTATTGCATGAAATCAAGAACAATGAATCAAAACCACCCGTTGAACGGGTGGTTTGAACAGGCCCTATAAGGGCCTAACTCCTGTGGTAGCCCCCTAAAGGGGGCACCGAAAAGGTCTGACAATCACAATTTTACCACGGGCAGCCCCCTATTCGGGGG
>RAZJ01000202.1 GCA_003612625.1 bacterium 1XD42-1
AAAGGAGAAGCCCGCGCGGTCTGTTTTGCGCCCCCATTCTGTGAGGGAATGTGACCGGCGCGGGTTCCTCTTTGATGCCTTTCTTAAAAATCTGTGCCGTATTATCAGGCGGCATGACCGCCTTACTGCTCATCCCCGGCACGGGAGTATGCAAGCCCGGTGTGGCACTCCGGCGCGATACCGACAGACGGCGGCGGCAGGTGACGAAGCTGCCCATACCAGTCCCTCAGTACCTCCCTTTTACCCTGCGATACGGGTGTCTGCGGTGCATCCCGCGTCTGCGGCGCTGCCATGCGCCGGACAGCCATGCCGGTATCGCTCGTGCCTTTGATGTGATCGGTTTGACGGACAGGGGCAGAGGTTTTCACCCCCTTTCGCTGTCCCTGGCCGCAGGCAGTCGTGGCGTGGAATGGCTGATGCAGGATGCAGTCACTTACATACTGACTATGAGCAGGAGCCTGTCCTGCTGTTTTTCAAGGTTCAATAGATAGATGCTCAGGGAGCAAACTGACGGAGAATGCTGTCAATCGTGGCGAGGTCGTCCCCGGCAAGCTGGGCGCTTAATTTCACAAGCAGCGCAGCCTGCCGTGCTGTCAGTTTTTTGCGGTAAAGGTAAAACCCGTCCGCAATCTTGATGCCGCCGCCATGCCGACCGCGTACCGTTTCGATGGGGTAGGAACACATGAGGACAGCTATATCCTGCCGGATGGTTTCTCTCGAAACCTGAAACTCAAATGCCAGGTTGCGGTATGTATCGTGCCGCCTTATGCACAGCACTTCCAGAATCGCTTCCCGCCGTTCTGCATAATTCATGCGTCCACCCCCTTTCCCTTGCTCTCTGAAACCAATGGTATCTGGTAAAGGGCAAGCGAACCTTGCCCTTTAAGAAAAAAGTTCAAAAAAATTTTT
>RAZJ01000203.1 GCA_003612625.1 bacterium 1XD42-1
GCTGCCGGTGATCTCGTCCATGTAGCGGCATTTGGCAAACATATCGGAGGATTTCTGCGCGTCTGTGGTGGAAAGTCCCGCCACATTCCGCATTTTGGTGTATAAAAAGAGGTTCTTATAATTGTGGCTCTCGTCCACAAATAGCCGGTCCACGCCCAGCTGCTCAAAGGTAATCACATCGTCCTTGCGGCCCTCGGCCTGCAATTTTTCCAGCCTTGCCTCCAACGATTTTTTGGTGCGTTCCAGCTGCTTGACGGTAAAGCGTTCCCCGCCGCTGGCCTCCACCTCGGCAATCCCGTCGGTGATCTCGTTGATCTGCTCCCGCAGCAGGCGCTCCTGCCGTTCCCGGCTGATGGGAATACGCTCAAACTGGCTGTGTCCGATAATCACCGCGTCATAGTCCCCGGTGGCGATTCTGGCGCAGAATTTCTTGCGGTTGTGGCTTTCAAAATCCTTTTTTGTGGTGACAAGGATATTCGCGGAAGGATAGAGCCGTAAAAACTCGGAGGCCCACTGCTCGGTCAGGTGGTTCGGCACCACAAAGAGGGATTTCTGGCACAGGCCCAGCCGCTTGGATTCCATTGCGGCGGCTACCATTTCAAAGGTCTTGCCCGCGCCCACCTCATGGGCCAGCAGGGTATTCCCGCCGTACAGCACATGGGCGATGGCGTTTTTCTGGTGTTCCCGTAACGTAATTTCCGGGTTCATGCCCGCAAACCGGATATGCTGCCCGTCATACTCGCGGGGGCGGATGCTGTTCATTTCCTCGTTGTACTGGCGCACCAGCGTCTGCCGCCGCTGTGGGTCCTTCCAAATCCAGTCCCGGAAGGCTTCCCGGATCGCCATCTGCTTCTGGGCGGCAAGGGTGGTTTCTTTGGCGTTGAGTACCCGGCGCTCCCG
>RAZJ01000204.1 GCA_003612625.1 bacterium 1XD42-1
GATATGCCGGATACTGCCGAGCGCAAGGGATTGGGTACGCCTGCCACCCGCGCCGGGATTCTGGAAAAGCTGGCCTCCACCGGGTTTCTGGAACGGAAAAAGAGCAAAAAGACGGTCCAGCTGATGCCCTCCCGCGACGCGCGTTCCCTCATTACGGTTCTGCCGGAGCAGCTGCAATCCCCGCTGCTCACCGCCGAGTGGGAGTACCGGCTGGGCGAGATTGAGCGCGGCGAGCTTTCCCCGGAGGAGTTTCTGTCCGGGATTTACGCCATGCTGCGGGAGCTGGCGGCAACCTATCAGGTGGTTAAGGGGACCGAGTACCTGTTCTCCCCGCCCCGCGAAGCAGTAGGCAGATGCCCCCGGTGCGGCGGTGAGGTTACAGAATCGCAAAAGGGATTTTTCTGCCAAAGTGAAACTTGCAGATTTGCCATCTGGAAAGACAGCAAGTGGTGGAGCGCCAAGAAGAAACAGCCCACCAAGGCCATTGTCGCGGCCCTCTTAAAAGACGGGCGGGCAAGGCTCACCGGCTGCTACTCGGAAAAAACCGGAAAAACCTATGACGCGGATGTGCTTTTGGAGGATACCGGCGAGTATGTGAACTTCAAGCTGGACTTTGGCCAGCGGAAAGGAGGCTCGTGATGAAGCTGTCGCTGCTGGAACAGGAAACGGTTCTCCTTTATAACCAGGCCGAGTCTGCGGCAGAGGTCTATACCCATGACCCCAAGCTGATGAAGAAGCTGGAGCAGCTGGCGGAAAAATACCCGGAGCAGATCATCAAGAAGGACGACCACAACTTCATTGTCCCCAAACGCTGCGTATCGGTCCGGGAGCCGTACAGCGAAAAGCGGCGCAAAGCCGCCAGTGAACGGGCCAGGGCCGCAGGCTAT
>RAZJ01000205.1 GCA_003612625.1 bacterium 1XD42-1
AGCCAGCCATTGCGGGCAGACAGCCCCATGCGGTCAAGCAGCAGGCCATACAGCACCTTTGCTTCCAGCGACACGCCTTTGTAGCGGCGGTCGGTCAATAGGATTTTGGGGATACGGTAGAAGCTGTACTGGTCGGCTTCATTCCCGTAGTAATAATTCAGATTCAAAGTTTCCGGCATTTTGAAAGCCTCCTGTCTAAATGAAAAAAGCCCTGGCGATCTACGTCACCAGGGCAGAGTTATCTATAAACAAAAAAGCCGCACAGTAGCTGAACATCCGTCAGTTACTGTGCGGCTGATATGAATTAAAATCGGTATTACCGGGTTGCTGCCCGTTTGTCCTTTATGTGAAATGGTTCCTTATCACCTCCCAGTCTGCCCCCACCAAAGGGCGTATTGTAATGGAAAAAGAATGGTGGCAAATCCGAAAATCCTCTCTGATTAAGATTGCTCATGGATTTCTTTGCTTTCAGAAAACAACAACATATAGTATTGTATACATTATTTGTTTCTGTATTTAGTGTCATATGCGCGCTTTACAACACCTGAGCAACCTTGGTAATAATGGGTTTTCCGATTTGTCCTTATTATACCGTAAGGGCATACGTTTGCCACACATGCCCTCAATGCCGGGATGGATATTACCGTTATACAGCGGCTTTTAGGCCATGAGGATATAAGCACAACGCAAATTTACGCATCAATTTCTCAAGACGTTGTACGCCATGAATACAATAAATTCGTTGATTAGTCTATTAGAGGCTCCTAAAAAATAGGGGCCTCTTAATTATAACAAAAAAAGGGAGAGATCACAATGCCAGATATGAATGCGCCTCTCACAAGGGCGGAACATCAGGAGTTTTGCAGACGTATTGAAGCGGAA
>RAZJ01000206.1 GCA_003612625.1 bacterium 1XD42-1
ACGCCCTTTTTCGCCCAGCGGTTTATCCGAACATAGATCACGTGCCAATCTCCGTATTCTTTGGGCAAGCTTCTCCATTTGCACCCATTTTCCACTACGTATAGCACTGCATTCAATACGTCCAGGTTGCTGATTTTGGCTGGTTTCCGCTGTTTGGGAAAGCACTCTTTGATTTGCTCGTATTGCTCTTTCTTTATTTCCATTCTTTAATTATATCACAATCCAACTTATGTGAACACTACCTAAAATTATGTTATTTTTATTTTGTCGCCAAACGGATGATTGAAATTCAGGAAAGGATGGTAAAACCGTGGCTAAAATCAAAGAACTGCGAGGGCTAATTTACGGTTTATACGACACAGAATCTGATTTTGCACGTGAAATAGGTTGGTCACGTCAAAAAATCAACCAAATAAGCAATGGAAACAAGGAGCCTGACGTAAATGATCTGAATGTATTAGCACATGCATTAGGTAAATCTGTTGGGGAGATAGCAGAAATTTTTTTACGCGCAAAGTCGCCAAACAGGCAACAATTTGTAACAAACACGGCACGAGCAGAGTAATTAAAAAAATAAGAGGCCCACTGCATCCGTGAAATGCAGAAAGGCCACGCAACCCTAGCTAGTTAAACTCAATAGGGCCGCAGGAACATTTAGTGCCTTGTCGGGTCATCCGAGCGGCCTACCAGATAGTCTAATGACACATCAAAGTAGTCGGCAAGAGCAATGAGAGCATCAAATCCAGGTTTAATATTTCCGTATTCCCAATCTTGATAGTTTCTTTCGGACACTCCAACAGCTATTGCAACGTCTTTTTGAGTGGCTTTCTTAGATTTCCTAATTTTGCGTAAATGGTCTTTAAAAATAATCATGGCAATACC
>RAZJ01000207.1 GCA_003612625.1 bacterium 1XD42-1
TCCTGCACCAGCCCGTCAAAGGCTGGGCTTTCCTCCCATTCCTCGCGGGAAAGGGCGAACACCGTACCGGGAAGCTGGGATTCAAATTCCTCCCGGTCAAAGAGCATTTCCGCGCCGCCCCCGTCCACCACCGCATACACCGTCAAATCCTGCTCAAACAGTTCCAGCGCCCGCTCTTTGGAGAGGGGCAGCAAGTCCCCGTCCTGATAGCCGCAGTTTTTCAGATCGTCCTCCCGCAGCAAAGGGTCCGGCATCGGGTATTCATCCAGCGTCTGCTCCGGCGCGTCAGGCAGCGGGGCGGCTTCTGCGGCATGGCCGATGGAATCCAGCGCCCGCGGGTTTTGGCTGGCGGGCAAAAGGGCGTATTCCCGTTCCTGTTCGGCGGTCAGCGGCTGGGGGTAGTCGATACAGCCAAAGGCAGTGATGGAATCCTGTTCCACCTTTACCGGCGCGGCAAGTTCAGTGATGGTTTTCCCGTCCATCAAAGGATAGGTTCCCACATCCAGCGATTCCTGGGTAATGTAATAGCGGAACATGGAGGGGTCCTGCTCCGGCAGTTCGGCGGGGATTTTCCAGGAGGGTTCCGGTTCAGGGGAAACCTCTTGATTCTCCGTATCGGCCTGCGGGTTTTCCGGCTGCATGGTTTCTTTTCCGGCGTCCTGCTCCGGCCCGGATTCCAGATCAATGCCGCGCTCCTTGCAGACCTCCTGAAAATGGCGGTCAATATCGGCAATCAGAGTACCGGCGGTCTTGTTGATGGTTTCCAAGCTGGCCCGCAGTTCCTTCAGCTCCTTGCCCTGGCTCCAGTTCGCAATGTACCCAAAGCTGTTTGCGCCGGTCTGAATCCCAAAATATTGGCAGACCGCGTA
>RAZJ01000208.1 GCA_003612625.1 bacterium 1XD42-1
GAATATTCTGATATCTTTTCGTATTTCATCTCCCTATTTTATCACTGTCCCTTATTTTCGCAAGAGGTCTAATTAAATTGGATCGTTGGTTCCGATCTGTAAAGGACTATTATAAAGTGCAGGAAATCCTGGAGGCCCATCATGTAGACTGGAAAACCGTTTATGAAAATTATGATACGTCTACGGCTTCCGGCAGATTACATATCAATATCATGTTATCAGTTGCACAGGATGAAGCAGACCGTACCAGTGAACGGATTAAATTCGTTTTTGCTGATAAACTGCGGCGTAAAGAAGTAATAGCCGGAACTGTCCCAAGAGGGTATAAGATAGAGAACAAGCACCTGGTTCCAGGCGATCCCCATGATGTTGAAATGATACAAGCTATTTTTTCACATTTTTTACTTTCTGGTTCACACTATACGACAGCAAATTATGTTCGGGAAAATTGGAATTGGAATCCTGATCCATCGGCAATAAAAAAAATCCTTCAAAATACAGTTTATATCGGTAATTATCATAATATAGAAAATTATTGTAAAAGTATTATTGACAAAAAAATTTTTGATCAGGCGCAGGATATGTTTGCCAATAAACGTACGATAAAATCGGCTCCAACAAACCGAGTATATATTTTTAGCAGGCTGCTTAAATGCGCAGATTGCGGGCAGGCTATGGCAGGAACTTACCAGACCCATAGAAGAATAGAGTATTATTATTATCGGTGCGAGCTGTATTCCCGCCGCAGGGCGTGTACACATTCAAAACGTATAAATGAAAAAGTCTTGGAGAATATACTGCTTGAAAGTCTTGAATCGTACATAGATCAATATCTAATGGAATACCATGCTAAAATAGCAGCGCCT
>RAZJ01000209.1 GCA_003612625.1 bacterium 1XD42-1
GGATGGATGATGTCAGAAAGCATAACAGCCGGAGCCAACGGGAATCTGATTATTACGACCAATGACAGCAAGTATAAAACCATCGTTACAGACGTTGCCAATGAAAAGTTTGCGAAATACACAATAGGCGGGCCGAAAGTCAATATTGTAACGGCGGTGGTTGGTGACGGCAATGGCGCGTATTATATGCCTACTCCAGATATGACGGAAATCAAGAACGAGGTATGGCGCGGGAAAATCGCGAAACAGGAAATCAACGCCTTATCTAAAAACATGGTGGACGTCAAAATCATTTTGGACGGCAATGTGGGCGGTTTCACTGTCCGGGAAGTAGGGCTGCTGGATGAAGAAGGGGATTTAATTGCAATATGCAATTTCCCGGCTACCCCAAAAGCCCTAATTTTAGAAGGCGTCCCCTCTAAGCTGGTAATTTTAGTTCATGTGCTTTTTACAAACGTGGATGCCGTGCAATTTAACGTAGATCCATCTATTGACCATGTAACTTTAGAGGACCTAGAAGCTGCTTTGGAAAAAGCGATTGAGGCCCACAGCAAAGAAGATCATCCGGACACGAGTTTCATCCAAATAGAACATCATTTGGGATGCAGGCCACAGGTTATGGCTCTTAGTTATCAATACGGTGCCGGCATGGGCGAAGCCGGGGACACTCCAGCAGGCGGGACAAACCTTATAGAAATCCCTACAAAAGTAGAATATGCCGGAAAAGACATGCTTACCATTTACACCACGAAATCTGCTGCCAGGGCCGGCACAGAGAAAACCTTACATAAAATCAGCGATACGGAGTATGTCATTACCTATCAGGATAATGACAAGGACGCTGTATATATCCGGCTTATCCCGGA
>RAZJ01000210.1 GCA_003612625.1 bacterium 1XD42-1
TTGGCGCGGCAGAGCGCCGCCTGATGCAGACCGTCATAGTCCGCGCCGGGGCGGAGGTTTTCAAAGCCCTCCCGGATTGCCGAATCCTCCATGCTGGAAATCCAGAGCCGCTTCATGGGCTTTTTGCAGCCCGCCAGCTCATAGACGTTGCGGAAAATCAGTTCGCCCTCCCGTCCCGCGTCACAGGCGTTTACCACCTCGGTCACATCCGGGGCGCACAGCAGCTTTTTGAGAATATCAAACTGTTTCTTCTTGTCCCGCCCCACGCTCATTTTCCAGTCCGAGGGCAGGATCGGCAGATCGTCATAGCGCCACTTGGCGTATTTAGGGTCATAGCTGTCCGCATCGGCAAGCCCCGCCAGATGCCCCACGCACCAGCTGACCCGCCAGCCGTTTCCTTCCAGATACCCGTCCTTGCGGGCATTGGCCCCGATTACAGCGGACAGGCTTTGGGCCACCGACGGTTTTTCAGCAATCACAAGGCGCATAATCTTCATCCTCCCATTCTTCCCGCATAGATGTACGCAGCTTTTCCTCAATGCTGTTGTCCTCTGTCAGCATCAGGTCATAGCCGAACCGGTAATCATATCGGTACAGTTTTCCTACCAGATCATTGATGAGGATACGGCAGGCCAGAATGACACGTTTTTTATCCACCTGCATCAGCTGGTAGCGTTGATAATCGCTGTAATAGGACTCATGCCGGTGCGCGCGGCTGTTGGCGTCCTCCAGCAGCCAGTCTACCGGGTCCTGGCAGCCTTCCTCTTTTTCCCCCTCCATATATTTCAGCAGTTCCATCACCATCGGAAAACTCTGCTCGTCCATGCGGGCTTCTTCTTTCAGATAGCCGATCAG
>RAZJ01000020.1 GCA_003612625.1 bacterium 1XD42-1
TCCGGGATAAGCCGGATATATACAGCGTCCTTGTCATTATCCTGATAGGTAATGACATACTCCGTATCGCTAATTTTATGTAAGGCTTTCTCTGTGCCGACTCTGGCGGCGGATTTTGTGGTGTAAATCGTAAGCCGCTCTACATCTTCCAGAGCGGTGGCGTCACCGCACATGAGGCGGTGACGGCCAAGCTGCCAGATGTCTCCGGCCCTGGTAATGGGGACGCCGATTTTCTCCGCGGCTTCATCCGGCTCGAAATCATCGTCCTGGGCTTCGGCGGGGATGTCCAGCTGCTGAATCAGATCCTTCAGGTCATCATGCTGGAATCCGGTCACGGTAAAATCGTATCCTTCCAGATCCAGCTCCGACAGGGCTTCCTTCAGCTTCTCCAGATCCCATTGTCCGGTGATTTTATTAAGGGCTATGGCAGGCGGGTTTATTTTTCCAATGCTTTATCTTACTACAGATGTTGTAAAGGGTGATTTTCAGACATTACCCTTTCCGGGCTGGCTGCGGCCCTATGCGGGCCGGATGGCGTTCACCCGGCCTGGGGCCATCTGCTTTGCTTCTGCTGCTTGTTCGGCAAGCTGCAACTCTTTTCCCGCCTGCATCCCCGTAATAAATACAAGGACTTTCAGAGCGTCCTGCTTTGACAATCCTAAAGATTTTTGAATTGCGACTGCCTGTAATGCCTGTTCGCTCATGCGCTCACCTCCAATCCAATTCTTTGTTGAGCAAAGAATATCATAACTCAACTAAGTTGTCAAGACACTTCCTCTTGACTGAACAAAGTTTTTTTGCTATACTCTCCCATAAGAAAGGGGGAACCTACAGTGGAACTCAAAGAACGAATTTCTGTAATCATCAAGGAAAACCACCTAAAGCAAAAGGAATTGGCCGCTTTAATGGGCGTTACGGAAAGTTATGTTTCTACTTTGCTATCTGGACGAAATCGGAATATATCTGTATCTGTAGCCAATTTGATAGAAGAAAAACTCGGCTACAATGCGCAATGGCTTTTATCTGGGGATGAACCCAAATATAAGCAATTAAGTAAAAATCCGAATCTGTCTGATGTTCATAGACAGGTCATTTTACAGTTGGAGAAAATGCCAGAAAGTGAGATTAAAGCCGTGCTTGCCTTTATCAATTCGCTGGATGATATAGAAAAATCCTTTTCTTCAGAGAAACCTCAAAATCCCTCTTGACAACACGTATAGCACGTGCTATAATATAATTGTAAGGAGGGGGGAGCATGAAAGACAAAGACCTGCTGAATCTGCTCAAGAAAAACGGCTGGGAAGTCAAGCGGATACACGGAAGCCATCACATCATGCAGAAAGATGGCAAAATCGAAACCATCCCAGTCCACGGAAAAGATGTTCCTACCGGCTTACTAAACGCCATACTGAAGAGGACGGGGCTGAAATAAGCCCCGCTCCTCAACTGATTGGAGGTAGTATCATGCTGTTCGTTTATCCCGCAGTTTTCCATAAGGAGGATGACGCTTACTGGGTTGAGTTTCCCGATCTGGAGGGCTGCCAGACTTACGGGGGAACGCTCAACGAAACCATGGCCTGCGCCCAAGAAGCCCTTGCCGGGTATCTGCTGACGCTGCTGGAAGAGAACCAGGAGCTTGTCCCGCCTTCTGATGTGTCGACGGTTCCCTCTGGTGGTGACAGCTTCGTTACTTTGGTCACATGTGACATCAACCAGTATCAGGACACAAAGGCAATCAAGAAAACTTTGACAATCCCGGCTTGGCTCAACGAACGCGCGGTGTCTATGGGAATCAACTTCTCCCAGGTTTTGCAGGAAGCCCTTATGACAAAGATTCAGGCAAACAGAATGTAACGGCAAGCAATGCGCCGGTATATACCCGGCGTGTGCTTGTTGGTGGCCGCAGCCCCCAAGCCCTTGGATAAAGCCGCCTCCGGAGTCTGCTTGTGCCAGCAGGGAAACGAACGGCGGTACACTGTCTGGGCTTCTCCTGCCAGTGTACCGCCTCTTTCACCTCCCTGCGCCGTATCGATCACCACAAACGAACCGCCGCTTTGTTTTATTAGGCGGTTTTTCTCAAAACCACCCTTTACAACATTTGTCTTACTAAAGATTTTAAATAAGCTCTAATATCGTTAAATTGATCTAAGACCTTGTCTTGTGTCGCAAATAGAACATCTTTTGCTTCTTTCAATCCGTCCATGGTGTCCTTTGCGAATTTGTCCATATCATCTACATAGTGTTTTGCCGCTTCCCTTGCCACCGCCAACGAAACCAAGGCCGAAGTAAGGGAAGAAATGAGCAATATAAGTACAATTTGGAGCATATTTCCTTCTTTCCGCAGTAGAACGGCTTTTTTATTTTTGAAAAATTTGTATTAGTGTATTTGGATAATCAGGATCATAATCAAACACCAATTTAAACGGCTTACCTTGCAGTGCGAAATCAATATATTCCGGCAAAAATGAAAGTTTTTTAAGGTATTCTGATTTGTCCCACTGCCTGTAAAGTGTTGTTTTGATGTCTTCCGGGTATCCAAAATGGCGCAAAGTATTTTCAATGGAGTTTTCCGTTTCGCGTTTTTCCAGCAATAGCCTAAATTCGTCCATCGTCATATTTTTCTTCCTTTCCGCCGCCGCAGGACGGCTTTTTTATTCATCAACAAAACCTGGTGACAACGTTATAACTGTATTTGTTTTAGCTGGCTTTGGTCTAAGCGGTTGCTCTCGGCATAACTGATTTGATTTGTGTGTTGTTGTTTTGGGTTTCTTTTTGTTGAGCATCTAGTCGTCGCTGAAGTTGCATGCCTTCAAGAATAGCGTAAGCAATGCGTTGATCTTCATTTCCAATTGCTCGAAGAAAGCCTAGCATTTTTTTGGCCTCTTGTAATTCCATAATGTGACTAATAGCTATAATTTCACCTCCTGAGTGTTCAATGCGTTTTACTAAATACGCTATGCGCTTATTATAATACGCGTTGCGTATTTTGTCAAGGGATTTCAAAATAAAATGTTGACATTGCGTACTTTGTTTGATATGATATAAGACAAGAGGTGTAGCTGATGGAAAACAATAATATTGGAAATGATATTGGAAAGCGTATTTTGTATATACGCGAGAAAGAAGGAATGAGTCAAGAAGAGTTTGCAAGAAAGCTTGGTTTAACTAAATCGGCTATTTCTGGATATGAAACAGGACGGCGAACCCCACCAAATGCAATACTAAAATCCATTGCGCAAACTTTTTCATATAGTGAAAATTGGTTGTTTTATGGAACGGGTGATTCAAAACTTCTTAAAATGGATGAAGTACTTTGTGAGATTTTTTCCTATTTTAAATGTACGGAATTTGAAACTGACTTTTTGAGAAAATATTTCAATATGAGCCGAAAAGAACGTGATCTATTTTGCCACTATATGAATTATCTATTTGGAGATGCCTCGCTTGAGAAAAGCACGGAAAGCGATATAATTCTTGATGTCATGCAAAAGGAACCAAAAGATCGAACTAATGAAGAAACAGAAGCTTTAAAAGCTGAGTTTTGCAAACAGATTGATGAGGAAAAAGAAGCGGCGGTCAAATCATCAGTTTCCTCCGAATTTGGTGGGTTCAACGCAAAAATGGCATAAAAAAAGCGCCTTTGTTTTAAGACAAGGCAAAGCAGGGAGGAATATTCATTTAATGGAACATAGTCCAAACAGGAAATATAAAGATAGCGTTTTTTCACTATATATGAGCGATCCCGTGCGTTTAATTGAATCTTACAACGCAATTCAAAGGGAAAACTACGCGCTGGATACTCCGATTGAAATTAACACTCTTGATGATGCTTTGTATAAGGAACGGATCAACGATATTTCTTTTTCTTTAGATGGGCGATATATCGTGCTGATGGAGCACCAATCCACAATCAATGAAAATATGCCCGTCCGGGTACTGCTTTATTTGGGGCGGGTTTTGGAAAAACTTCTGGATCAGGAAAATATTTACCGGAAAAAACAGATTCCTTTGATGACCCCAGAATTTATTGTTCTATATAACGGCCAGGAGGATTACCCTGATATATCCTATATGCGCTTGTCAGACGCGTTTATCAGCCAGCCCCATAAGAATGAGGAAGAACTGGCCCCTTCTGTTGAGTTAGTTGTAAAAGTAGTAAATATAGGCTATGGCCATAATGAACCTATACTGAAAAAGAGTAAATCTTTAGAGGATTACAGTATATTTATTGACAAAGTGCAGAAATACAAGGATAGTGGCTTGCTGTTAGATGAAGCAATTCGGAAAGCAGTAAATTATTGCCGAGAAAATAATATTATGCAGCCGTTTTTAACGGAGCACGCCAGCGAGGTGGAGAATATGTTATTTACTGAATGGGATTGGAATGAAGCCATGAAAATTGAGCGGGAAGAAGGCCGGGAAGAAGGTGTTATTGGTGTTGCCAAAAAACTTCTCGCTATGGGTCTTGACTTAGATACGGTTTCTAAAGGAACTGGTTTAACAGTGGAACAGATTGAGAAACTATAAAATAAAAAAACGCCTCCGGTGCAGGAACACCGAAGGCGGATCTTTCGCAGGCAAAACTAGAAAAAAATTTAGCTCTGCACCCATATTATAACGCTTTTCAAAGCTGGATGCAAGGGCTTAAAAGGGTGTTTTTTATATGGCAAAAATCTCACGCACAAAGTCTGGAAAATACCGTACATTAGTCTTTTATCTTGATGAAAATGGTAAGAGGTGCAGAAAATCCTTTACTCATGAAGATAAAAATACTGTGAAATATTTAGCTGCCAGTTTTTTGGCTGGCAGAAAAGATAATTGCAAAGAAGAACGCATGACCATAAAAGAAGCTCTAAAGAGATATGTTGACAGTAAAGAAAATATATTGTCGCCGTCAACAATTAGAGGGTACCGAGCCATTTGTAGAAATAATCTGATTGAGCTTCAAAACGTACGATTATGCGATCTTACCAATGAAGCCATTCAAAAGGCAGTGAATATAGAAACCCAACTACATACCCCAAAAACGGTAGCAAATATCTATGGCCTTTTAACTGCTGCATTAAATATGTTTTTACCTAATTTTCGGCCTGCGGCAACACTGCCTCGGAAAAAACGTTTTGAAGCAGTGGTTCCGGTGGATGAACAGGTAAAGAAGCTTCTTGTTCTGGCCGCTGGAACAGATGTAGAAATTCCTATTATTTTAGCAGCAATGGGATCTTTACGTGAAGGAGAGATTGCTCCTTTACTGGTGGAAGATATTTTGGATAGCGGGGTAAGGGTTAATAAAGCAATGGTATATAGTCAGCAAGGAAAATGGGAAATCAAGATGCGACCTAAAACAAAAGCAGGTGAACGCATATCACCTCTGCCACCAGAAGTTATTGCAAAGATACGTGAAAGTGCTAAAGATAAAGCACTGGATGAACGGCTTTGCAATATGAATCCATCTACAATTTATAGACACTATGTTAAACTTAGAACACAGTGCGGCATGGAACGATGTCGCTTCCATGATCTCAGGCACTATTATGCCAGTATGGCGCATTTATTGGGGGTGCCTGATCAATACATTATGCTTTATGGCGGATGGAGCGATAAATCTACTTTAACAAAAATTTATCAGCAAACGCAAGCTGATTATGAAGACAAAGAGAGCGAAAAAGTAACAGCCTTTTTTGGAAAAATGCTGGGGGAAATTGGCGAAAAAAATGAACACTTTCTTGAACACTTTTAAAATAAAAATACCGTTTTATCCATTGATAATACGATTTTTAAAACAGAATTTCAATTCAAAAAGGCCGGAAAAAAGCGCATTTCTGCGAGATCCCATACCAGAATGCGCTTTCTGAAATAACGGAGAGTGTGGGATTCGAACCCACGTGCCCAAATGGACAACCGCATTTCGAGTGCGGCTCGTTACGACCACTTCGATAACTCTCCGAATCCATTTCAATAACGGATTTGTTTTTTACTATAACAAAATTTTCATAAAAAGTCAATATTCAAATCTACAAGGTTGCATCCTGTCATTAAATGCTGTATGATTAAGGAAATGCTCCAGAAGGAATTTTTTCAGGGAGGCCCCAATGGAAAATAAAAAAGGCCCAGAATTTAAGCATTCTTTACAGGATGCCTTACAAGATGCTTTGCGGTCAGGGGATTATTCACAGCTGCGGAAAGCAGCAAATGAAACATTCCCCTCAATTGTAAAAAAAACCATAGAAACAGCGAAATCTATTAAAGATGATGCAGCATTTTTATTTGACTGGGATATAAAACCCAAAGTTCCGCCGCCGGGATGGGGGCCAGGAACTTGGGAACCCCAAAATGTCAAAGAACCGGAGAAAACCAGTTCGGCTGATCCTCCACCGCCGCCACCTTCTTCCAATCCGGAAGCGTCCGGAATTCCGAAAAGTGAAATGCAAAAAGTTCCCCCAAAAAAAAAGCAGCCTGTAAAAGCTGTCCCGCCTGCACCAGCTTCCCAAGGCATTTCCCCGCCGCCTTACTTAAAGAAAACAACTGGGGATATGTTTGGGGGAGTCGTATTAGCAGTCATTGGTTTTCTTTTGCTGACGCCAGCCTGTGTTTTAGCTTTTTTTAGTTTAGCAAGCATTTTTCTTTCCGGAAATGACGCTCGTTTTTTTACAGTGCTTCTGATTATATTTACGCTTTTGACGATTCCCGGCGGTTTTTTGGCCTGGAAAGGCATTGCAAAATTTGGACGGGCAAAGCGGTTTAAAAAATATTGGGAGCTGCTTCGGAAGAAAGGCTTTTGTGAAATTGAAAGGTTAGCAAAAGCTGTCAGGAAAAAACCGCGTTTTGTATTAAAAGAAATTACCCAGTTATTAGATGAAAACTTATATCCGGAAGGCCGTTTAGATAAAGAAAAAACCTGCCTGATTTTAGGAAAAGAATTATATGGGCAGTACCAGGCAGCTTGTGAAAGCAAAAAACAGCGTGAATTAAAAGACAGCAGTGAAAATGCAGTTATTGCAGCAGGTCTGGAAGCTGTACGTCAAATCCGTTCTGCAAATGCAGCATTGCCAGGGGCAGTGATTACAGAAAAATTGACCCGTTTAGAAGAAGTAACAGCGAATATTTTTGAATATGTGGAACAGCGGCCTGAAAAATTACAAGATATCCGGCGCTTTATGGATTATTATTTGCCGTCTGCAATCAAGCTGGTAAAATCTTATCAGGATTTTGAGGCCCAGCCGGAAACAGCAACCGTATCAAAGGCGAAAGATGAAATCCTTGCAACTTTGGATGTAATCAATACGGCATTTGAAACTTTATTAGATGGGCTGTACCAGGAGGATGCAATGGATGTATCAACGGATATTTCAGTATTAAAAACCATGTTAGCACAAGAAGGTTTAACAGGCCATGATGATTTTAAATAGGAGGATATTGGGAATATGAATGAGGAACAAAATATACCGTTTTTAACGCTGGAACCGGAACCAGAAGAAAAAAAAGAGCCGGAAGTCGTTCCTGTGCCGCCTGCGCCATCTCCATCTGTTAAAGAACCAAATTTGACTCCGGAAGAACAAAAAATGGTAGATGATTTTGCTGCTAAAATTGATCTGGATAATTCTAGCCAGATTTTACGGTATGGAGCTGGAGCCCAGAAAAAAATGGCGGATTTTTCTGAAACTGCTTTGGAAAATGTGCGGACAAAGGATCTAGGGGAAATTGGGGATATGCTTTCCGGCGTAGTGGTAGAATTGCGGGGATTTGAAGAGGAAGAAGATAATAAAGGTCTTTTTGGCTTTTTAAAAAAATCTGCCAATAAAACAACTGCTTTAAAAGCCCGTTATGATAAAGCTTCTGTCAATATCGAACGGATTTGTACCGCTTTGGAAAGCCATCAGGTACGTTTATTAAAAGATGTGGCAATGCTGGATAAACTTTATGATATGAATAAAGCTTATTTTAAGGAACTTTCCATGTACCTTTTAGCCGGAAAGAAAAAGCTGGAACAAACCCGTTCTGTTGAACTGCCAGCTTTACAGGAAAAAGCTGCCCGTACAGGCTTGCCGGAAGATGCACAAGCTGCCAGTGATTTATCTGCTTTATGCAACCGCTTTGAAAAAAAATTATATGACTTGGAACTGACCCGGACAATCTCTATCCAAATGGCGCCCCAGCTGCGGCTGGTACAAAATAATGATACCCAGATGGCAGAAAAAATCCAGTCTACCTTAATGAATACCATCCCTTTATGGAAAAGCCAAATGGCCCTTTCTTTAGGGATTGCCCATTCCCAGCAGGCTTTGAAGGCACAAAAAGAAGTAACGGATATGACCAATATGCTGCTGCGTAAAAATGCCGAAACATTAAAAATGGCTACCATTGAAACAGCCCGGGAATCTGAACGGGGGATTGTGGATATGGAAACCTTACGGATGACAAATGAATCTTTGATTTCCACATTGGATGAGGTGATGCGTATCCAGCAGGAAGGCCGCCAGAAACGGGCGGAGGCAGAAAATGAATTACGGCGTATTGAAGGGGATTTGAAAAATAAGCTGCTTCAAATGTAATTTTGGAATTCTTCATAAAAAAAGAATGCCCCGTGTCTGAAAAGCGGGACATTCTTTTTATGCAATTTGATTGAAAAGAGGTTTGTTATCATGAAAACACAAAAAAAGATTGCCCTTTTATTGGGAATGTTTCTTGCTGTAAGCGGGATTTCCGGCTGTATGCAAACGGACGAAGAAAAACTGGAAAGCCAGCTTGAAGCTTATTTTGATGAAAATTGGGAAAGCCAGATTGAAGCTTATCTTGATAAAAATATGGACAAATATCTGAATAAATATTTTGGGATAGATGAAGCTGCTTTGGAAAATAACGGAGAAACCCCTGATTCTGCACAAGCCGTCAGTTTAAAAACATTTACAGCGCAAACCCTGGATGGAGGAACCTTTGCCCAAGAGGACATCAAAAGCAAAGATGTAACCGTGATGAACTTCTGGACAACTTCCTGCGGCCCTTGTATTGCAGAAATGCCGGATCTTGCCGCCTTTCAAAAAGCCCTGCCTGAAAACGTTCAGTTGGTAACAGTCTGTTTGGATGCCATATGGGGCGCTGAAGAAAGCGCGAAAAAGATTTTACAGGACTCTGCTTACGAAGGTATCACACTGGTTTCTGGAGATGGGGATTTTGCAAATATATGCAATAATATCCAGTATACCCCTACCACTATTTTTATAGATGCAGAAGGAAATATGGTGGGCGACGCTATCATTGGCGGACAGCCAAACCTGTCAGAAAGCTTTCTGGAGGCAGTCAATGCCATTTTGAAATCTGGCGGAAAGGCGGAAATCAGCCTTGCATCATAAAACAGTTTCATGGATACGGCTTGGCCTGCTGACAGCGGCAGTTGTTTTTATTGCAGTCGGCCTGCTGAAGCAGGAACATCTGGAAGTCATGCAAAAGGCGGTGACAATATGTCTGGAATGTATCGGAATCGGGTAAAATCAAAGCCTTCCAATCCCAGGATTTCCTTCCAGCGTGTAGTGCAACTGGTTTCCGCTGTCCTGGTCAACGGCTATCTGATTGGCTTCCAAAAAGGGAAAATTTTTACCGGCAGTTCAAAGGCACTTTGTGTCCCTGTGTTAAACTGTTACTCCTGTCCCGGGGCATTGGGAGCCTGTCCTGTCGGTTCCCTTCAATTTGCATTAGGCGGCATGAAGCGCCATTTCCCTTTTTATATCTTGGGCCTGCTGATGCTTTTCGGCATTGTATTGGGGCGGGTTGTCTGCGGCTTGTTATGTCCTTTTGGGCTGGTACAGGATTTATTATATAAAATCCCCTTACCCAAAATAAAAGTTCCAAAAAGGATTGATAAACCTGCCCGCTGGCTGAAATATGTTGTCCTGCTTGTATTTGTTATTTTGCTTCCCATCTTTGCAGTCACAAAAATAGGAATTGCTCCGCCTTACTTTTGTAAATATATTTGCCCTGCCGGTACATTGGGCGGCGGAGTTCCTTTGATGATTGCTGATCCGATGCTGCGGAAATTAGCGGGGATGCTGTTCGGTTGGAAAATGCTGGTATTGGTGGTTATTTTAACAGTATCCATGCTGATACACCGTCCTTTTTGCCGGTACCTCTGCCCATTGGGAGCCTTTTATGCCTTATTTAACCGGTTCAGCTTTTTTCAAATGAAGCTGGAGCCGTCAAAGTGTGTCGGCTGTCAGAAATGTGAACACACTTGTCCAATGGCTGTGGAAGTAACAAAAAATATCAACAGTACAGAATGTATCCGCTGTGGGAAATGCAAATCGGTTTGTCCCACTGGGGCGATTTCTTCCGGCATTTCCCTTTTAGAAAAAGGAAAATAAAAAATATGCTTTTGGGAATCTGTTTACGAACGGATTCCCAAAAGCATTGTAACGGCACAATATATCAACAATAACGCCATCATTCTGTTGAAAACTTTTCCGTACTGCTGGAAAAATCGTTCAAAGCCTGCCCCAAAAAGTGCCCAGCAGCAAGTGGAAGTAAACGAAATGACAGCTAACAGGAAAGAATACCCGATCAGTGCCCCAAAGCTATGATAGTAAGGGAATACAAAAGAAGATAATGCCGTAATCCCAAATAAAATCACTTTTACATTGATAAACTGGAGCAATATCCCTGCTAAAAATAAATTGGTATCCATGAAACTTTTCCTTTTTTTACGGGGCTTTCCCTGCCACACTGTCCATGCGAGCCAAAGCATATATGCGGCTCCAAAACATAACATTACCGGCTTTACAGAAGGGATAACATGATATAAAAAAGAGGAAAATGCGGCACAGCAGCACATTAAAATAAAAAAGCCTGTTAAAATCCCTAAATTAAATGGAAATGCTTTTTTTAATCCATATTCCCCGGCATTCCGCATAGACATAATGGTGTTGGGGCCAGGCGTAAACAAGGTTAAAAAAGCATAAGAAAAAAATGCCGCAAAATTCATAAGTTCTCGTTCCCCTTATTCAAATTCTCTGTTCCCCCTATAAGCCAAACCGGTTTGCCGCAATCCGCAGTTCTTTCCAGTTTTGTCGGGCTTCTTCCAGACCTTTTTGCCCTTGGGCCGTTAAACGGTAATATTTCCGGCGGGTTTCCCCGCTGCCGCCTTGCCGGACTTCTAATTTTCCTGTACTGTGCAGGCGGCGTAATACAGCATACGCTGTACTTTCTGTCACTTCCGGAAAGGCTGCCGTAATTTCTTTCATAACTTCATAGCCATATCGTTCTTTACTGCCGATTGCCTGCAAAATACAAAGCTCTAAAATCCCCCGTTTCATTTGGCCTGTCATACGCCAGCCTCCTGTATGCTCCGGCTGACACGTTCTATATGATCTACCCGTTCCTTTCTGGAACGGGTATTTTCATTAGAAGAGGACATGCCGGAACCATCACCAAGATCGGTATCATGGGATTTTTTCCAGATACAGCTCAATAACAAGCCAATAAAAACAGGAACCGCAGCCCGGATACAGATCTCCCAGTCAGGCTGGTCATCCAAATGATACAAATACTGTAAAAATTCTGTTAGTGCTGCAAAGATCCCCAGGTTTAAAAATAATGCGGATCGGCAGTTGGGGAACACAAAAAGCTCCATTCCGGAAGCTGCTAACATTAAAATTGCCCCACAGGATAATAGGGCAGCTACAAAAGGCCCTAAAGCTGCTGCCGGCAGGAACCATTTCCCCATCATTCCGCTTGCAGAAGCCCATATAGCAGCCACAATACAAAATACAGTGCCAATATACAAAGGAAGCAATACTTTGTTACCTGTTTTTTCTCCCATATGGCTGGTACTGGCAGGGCATAGCCACAATAAAAGCCAGGACGCCGCCACAGGAAACCCATAAAACAGGAATGATCCCATTTTTTCATCTATGATGAGAAGCCGGTTAAAATGGGAAGCGTTAAGGGATAAAAAAACCCAAAACAATACAATTCCAAAGCCTGCCCATCTGAGCCAGGGGATTTCTTTTGCGGTCCGTTCTTTCAGAAGGGCTTGTACAGCTTTTTCCGGCCGCCCCAAACGGGTCAACAGTTCCGCTGTCTGACAGCCATCTTCCTTGCCTGCCTGAAAATATTCCTGGTAATCCAATAAAATTTCCTGCTGGTCTTTTTTGAAAAAATGGAACCGAAGCTTTTGCGCCAGACTGGCTAAGTAAAGGGATTCAACTGGATCTTTTAAAATGGAAGCAATCCGCCAGGCCCGGTTTGCCCCTTCTTTCCGCGCCCTTTTGGAGGGCAGATGCCGCCAGACATAATACCAGATGGATACAGCTAAAAGCCGGATTATCCATATCTGTTCCACACTGCAAACAATCATAACAGCTATTCCCATAAAAAGCAATACAGAACCAGGCCAGCTTTTCCAAAAAGAACCCTGCTGTTCCATCAGCAGATAGTTTGCGGCACTGTCCGGCGTACCAAAAGCTTTGCATAATTCTTCGGCGCTTTTGCCGCCAGCCATGCCTTCCTCAAAGGCTGCCGCATAATCCGTTAAAACCGCTTCCCGTTCCCCGGGGCTGCAAAAAGCTTTTAACTTTTTTCCTAAGGTTTCCAAATAGATTTCCCGTTCCATAAAACCGCCTCCTGTTTATCAATACTGTTTATTGAACAGTATTAGCATAACAGAAAAAACTCTTTTTGACAAGAATTTGAAAAGAGAAATATTGTACAAAAATAAAGGCTTTTATTTGTGGTATTTTGCCCCGCCTAAAATAGACAAAGCCCGGTAAATCTGTTCACACAGCATCAAACGTGCCAACTGGTGGGGGAAGGTCATAGGCGACATGGACAGCCGCAGATCAGCCCGTTTTTTTACGGCTTCTGAAAGGCCATAGGAACCGCCGATAATAAAAGAAACTTCACCAGTCCCTTGCTCTGCCCACCGTGAAAAAGAATCTGCCAGCTCCTGGCTGGAAAGCAGTTTCCCTTCAATACAAAGGGCAACCACTTTGCTGCTTTTCGGCAGTTTTTCTAAAATATGCTGTCCTTCTTTTTCCAGGGCTGCTGCAATCTGGGCGGGTGAAGGGGATTTGGGAAGCCGGGCTTCCTCCAGTTCCGTTACAGCAGCCCGGCTCCATAAGCCCATCCGTTTCAAATATTCTTCACAGCCTGCCCGCAGCCAAGCTTCTTTTAAATTCCCTACCGCGAAAATTTCCAGGCGTATCACAAAACCACCATTTCCATGGGTTCATCCCTTGGGGCAACCCATAACCGATAATCATAATTTTCCCGCATTCCCGCCTGCTGCAAGGCATTCCGGGCGCTGTATGCGGCCAGCTCCGGCATATTGGTGCGGCGGGATAAATGGCCTAAAATCAAACGGGTACTGCCGGTACGCACCAGGCCGGCTAATTCTTTTGCACAGACATCATTGGATAAATGGCCCAAATTGGATACGATCCGCTGTTTTAATGCGTAAGGATATGTAGAAACACTTAACATACTGGGATCATAATTGGATTCCAATAAAACCAAGTCGCTGCCTGTAATCGTATTCCGTACAGAATCACACATAAACCCCATATCCGTTGCTAAGGAAATTTTCCGTCCGTCCGGCAGAACAAACTGATAACCTACCGGGTGGATGCTGTCATGGGGAATATCAAAACAATGAATTCCTATGGAGCCTACCTGAAAAGGCGTCCCTTCTTCAATGGCTGTCCTTGGGCTGCTTTCTGTTAATATCTGATCCCACAGAAGCTTTTCCAATACTTCCGGGGTGGCATATACAGGCAAAGGAACTTTTTTTAAAAAGGCCCGGATTCCCTTGATATGATCCCCATGTTCATGGGTAACCAAAAGGGCTGATAATCCCTTGGGATCAATTCCACGGGCTTCCATTGCTTCCAGAACCTGCTTGGCGCTTCGCCCTACGTCAATCAGAACAGAAGTATCTCCACAAGATACATAAGTACAGTTCCCCTCGGAACCACTAAAAAGGGTACAAAACCTCGCCATAATATGACGTCCTCTCCAAAACATCATATCTCCAGAAAACCCTAAAGAAGCCGGCAGAAGGCTTCTTTTTCCATCTGCCAGGTTCCCTTATGGTACCGCCTATGATATTTTATTTTTATTATAACGCTTCCGGCAGCGTTATTTTCGGTTCTACTGTCCGGTGGATCTTTGCCCCCAATCCTATGAGCTTTTCTACAATGTTTTCATATCCACGTTCAATATATTCAATATTTTCAATTTCAGTCCGGCCTTCTGCCGCCATTGCTGCAATCAGCACAGCCACCCCGGCCCGGAGATCCACTGCCCGTACCGGCGCTGCTTTGTACTGGCAAGGCCCTTCCACTACGGCGACTTTCCCGTCTACCTGGATATGGGCCCCCATACGGCGCAATTCATCTACATAACGGAACCGGTTGTCCCATACCCCTTCTGTCACAATACTTGTCCCATTGGCTAAGGCCAGCAATGCAGTCATTTGCGGCTGCATATCCGTAGGGAATCCTGGATGGGGCATGGTTTTCAGATTCACTTTTTTCAGCTTTCCTGTGCGGCAGACCCGAACTGAATCATCATATTCTTCTACCTGCGCACCGGCTTTTTCCAGTTTTTCCGTAATGGCTTCCAAATGCTTGGGAATGACATTTTTGATCAGCACATCCCCGCCGGTAACTGCTGCCGCTACCATATAAGTACCGGCTTCAATTTGATCCGGAATAATGGAATAAGTTGTGCCATGCAAAAGGTCAACCCCATGAATTTTAATAACATCTGTGCCTGCCCCCCGGATGTCTGCCCCCATAGAATTTAAAAAGTTTGCCAGATCTACAATATGAGGTTCTTTGGCGCAGTTTTCCAAAATGGTAATGCCTTTTGCCTTCACCGAAGCCAGCATAACATTGATTGTAGCCCCCACGGAAACCACATCAAAATAAATATGTGCCCCTAACAGCATATCAGCATGGACGTTAATCATGCCGCTGTCAATGGAAACAGAAGCCCCTAACGCTTCAAATCCTTTCATATGCTGGTCAATGGGGCGTACCCCAAAATTACACCCTCCAGGCATGGAAACAGAAGCCTGGTTGCAGCGGGTCAGCAATGTGCCTAAAAGATAATAGGATGCCCGCATACACCGCGCCAGATCATAAGGAACCACTGGTTCCGTCAAATAGGAGGTGTCAATTTCGACGGTAGACTTGTCCAACATGCGCACCTGTGCGCCTAATTCCCGTAATATTTTAAACAAAACTGTAATATCGCTGATATTTGGAATATTCTCTATAATACACTTTCCCTGAGCCAGAATTGTGGCTGGAATAATGGCTGCTGCTGCATTTTTTGCACCGCTTATGGTAACTTCCCCTTGCAATGGGGCTGGGCCTTCCACAACAAATTTTTCCATTTTATGCTCCCATTCCGCCGCATCCGCAGGACGCACAAGCACAATAAAACATACCCATTCCTCAGAGGATGAGCACCCTGCCCGCTGCGGCCCTAACTATTCATTTGCGCCTGAATCCAACGGCGCAAAGCATATTTTATTTTCTCTATTTAAAATTATAAACATAAATCAAATGAAAAATCCTTTTCCATGGTTTTCTGCACCATGTTTCCATTATTATACCACAGTCCCCCCAGATTTAAAAGAGGAAAATCCCATTGTATAAAATAATACCCGAAAGGCGCATAAAAAAACAGTTTTCGATATTTATTTTGTATGTTATTCACAATTTGGAAACAAAGTATTTTTCTGGAAGACCTCTCCGGCGAAAAAAGCTGTACAAATGTGTCAATTCAGCGTATAATACTATTATAAAAAAATCCTGAAAAGGGGGCGGTTTCCATAGCAGGGAAAATTATTATAACCATTGGCAGGCAGTTTGGAAGCGGCGGCCGGGAAATTGGAAAACAAGTGGCTGAAAAATTAGGCATCCCATTTTATGATAAGGAACTTCTGGCATTGGCGGCGGAAAAAAGCGGCATGAATCCGGAACTGTTTGAACATAATGACGAACAGCCTATTAACAGTTTGCTCTATTCTTTATCCGTCAATCCTTATGCAATGAATCATATTGCGGGGCCAGCCCATATGCCTATCCCGCAAAAATTATTTTTAGCACAGTTCGATACCATTAAAAGCTTGGCTGAAAAAGAAAGCTGTGTTTTTGTTGGCCGCTGTGCCGATTATGTCCTGCGGGACAATCCGGACTGTTTCAATGTATTTATCCATGCCCCGCTGGAAAAACGGGTGGAATGTGTAAAAGAACGGATGAAGCTGACGGAAAAGGAAGCCAATAATTTAATTTTAAAAACAGATAAAAAACGGGCTGCTTATTACAATTCCTATTCGGAACGGAAATGGGGGGCTGCCGATCATTACCATTTATCTTTTGACAGCAGCAGGCTGTCCCGTGAAAAAGCAGTAGGGCTTATTTTATATTCTATCGGGGAATCATAAAGCAAGGAAGGGCGGCCTTTGGCCGTCCGCTTTTTTCCGGGAGGAAGGAATCAAAAATGGAATTTTATTGCATTGACCGTTTGGAAGAAGGGTTTGCCGTTTGTGAAACACCGGATGACAGGATGGAAAATATCCCTTTGGAAGAACTGCCGCCTGATGCCGCGGAAGGCGATCTCCTGCGGCGGGGGCAGCAGGGGCAATGGGAAATTGACCATGAAGCAACGCAGGCCCGCCGGGAAGCCATACGGAAAAAACGTGCGGCTTTAAAAAGGCACTGACAATGATTTTATATACCAGAAGGGGGATTGCATGGTAAATTTTTTGATCCGTTTGTTCATACCGGACAGCCAGAAAATCAATGATCCTGTTGTGCGGGGAAGATATGGCATATTAGCCGGAGGAATGGGGATCCTTTTAAACCTTTGTTTATTTTGCAGCAAATTTTTTGCCGGTTTTTTTACCGGTTCTATTGCAATTACAGCCGATGCTTTTAATAACCTGTCAGACGCCGGATCTTCTGTGGTAACCTTAGCCGGCTTTAAAATGGCAAGTATGCCTGCGGACCGGGAGCACCCCTTTGGCCACGGCAGGCTGGAATATTTGTCCGGTCTGGCCATTTCCGCAGCGATCCTTCTGGTAGGCTTGGAACTGGGAAAAAGTTCTGTGGAAAAAATTATCCATCCGGAGGCTGTGCGGATGGGGATTCTGCCTATGGTTATTTTAATATGTTCCATACTGGTTAAGCTGTGGATGGCATATTTTAACCGCAGTCTGGGCAAGCGGATTTCATCTTCGGCTATGATGGCAACTGCCGCAGACAGCCTGACAGATGCGGCAGCAACTTCAGCTGTTTTGGTGGGGATGGCGGTGGGCCACTTATCCGGCAGGCTGATTGATGGTTATATTGGGCTGCTGGTGGCAGCGTTTATTTTATACAGCGGCTTTACAACGGCCCGTGACAGCCTTTCCCCTTTGCTGGGGCAGGCTCCGGATAAGGAATTTGTAGCTTCTATTCAGCAAGCAGCTATGGCTCATCCCGAAATCCTGGGAATACACGATCTGATTGTTCATGATTACGGGCCGGGCCGCCGGATCATTTCTTTCCATGCGGAAGTCCCCAGCAACCGGGACATTCTGGAAACCCATGATGTAATCGATCATCTGGAAATGGAACTGCGGGAGCGTTTCCAATGTGACGTGACGGTACATATGGACCCGATCGTTATAGACAATGCTGTTATTAACGCTTTGCGCAGCCAGGTTACAAAAGTAGTGAAGGGGATTGATCCCCATCTCACGATTCACGATTTCCGTATGGTGGATGGGCCTACCCATGCCAACCTGATTTTTGACGTGATGGCCCCTTATCAGTTCCGCATGAGCGATTCAGAATTGATTGAAACAGTCCAGCAGAAAATTAAAGCATTAGATCCGCGGTATTTCGCGGTTGTACAAATTGATAAAGAATGAAAAAGGGATGGAGTTATGGCAATCGACAAAGTAAAAGCATATTTTGCCCAGTTCGGTATGGAAAACCGGATTCTGGAATTTGATTCTTCCAGCGCCACCGTTGAACTGGCGGCAGAAGCTGTGGGGTGCGAGCCTGCCCGGATTGCAAAAACCTTATCTTTTGCAGACGGGGATGGGTGTATTCTGATTATAACGGCTGGGGATCGGAAAATTGATAACGCAAAGTTTAAAGCCCAGTTTGGCTGTAAGGCAAAAATGCTCCACTCGGAGGATGTGGAACGGCTTACCGGCCATCAAATTGGCGGGGTCTGTCCATTTGCTTCCAATCCCCAGGCCAGAACTTACACAGATATTTCTTTGCAGCGCTTTGAAACCGTGTTCCCTGCTGCGGGCAGCAGCAACAGTGCCATTGAATTGAGCTGTGACGATCTGTTCCGTTATTCCGGCAGTCTGGGCTGGATTGACGTATGCAAATAGGGCCTCTGCCAAATGAAATTTTTCCAGCCAGACCATTGAATTTTTATCATAAACCGATTATAATAAAAGCATAAATTCCCACAAGAGAAAGGGGTTGGCCGGTATGACAATTGGTTCAGCATTATCGGGGTTTGATCGGTTTTCCGGATTTTCCGCCGGCCGTATGGGCGGTATCAATCCTTCATCAAACAATATGGATGCCGCTTACGGAAACGCAGAAAATGTAAATGATCCAAGCCGTGTTGGCGGCGCTTGGAATGCGGAAAATGGAAAAGGTGCTGACGGCGCTAAAAATAAAAATGGCCGTTCAGACAAGGGCGAATGTCAGACTTGTAAAAACCGGAAATATCAGGATGGTTCTAACGATCCAGGGGTTTCTTTTAAATCACCCACGAAAATGTCTCCGGAACAGGCGGCATCTGCTGTTTTGGGCCATGAAATGGAACATGTTACCCGGAACCAGGCAAAAGCAAAATCAGAAGGCCGGGAAGTCATTTCCCAATCGGTTATGCTTCATTCTGCAATCTGTCCGGAATGCGGGCGGTCTTATATTGCGGGAGGCGTGACACGGACCGTTACCGGGGAGCGTACAAAAAAAGATGATGAACAGGAAGAACTTTTAAACAAGTTCGGCGTAGGTTTGTCTATCCCGTCAAAAGAAAGCGGTCGCCAGTTGGATGCTTTAATTTAATTGCGCGGTATGACAGCAAACAAAAAGGAACCGGAAAGCTTTTTCTGAAAGCTTCCCGGTTCCTTTTGTGTTATGGCTTATATGGTTCTTATTCTTCTACAACCCACTTACCAATTTGCTTTAAGAAACGCTGGTCATCTGTAACAACCTTTACAGGTTTGTTGTAATCCAATACCATTAAGCCTAATATGGATTTGGCATCCGCAATTTTATCTTCTGTATGGACGCCAATGTCTTCTGCGGATTGCATGGCCAAATACATAAATTCACGAAGATCCTCTGCGGTATGAAGCATTACTTTTTTAATCATAATAAAAATCCTCCTTATTGCGCTTTTGCGCAAACTGTTTTTGATATATATTCGTTCTACGGGTTCTATTAAACAACAAAAATCCAGAAATGTCAATATGTATAATTAAATTTCTCAAAATTAGGCATATTGCACAAAACACAAAAGTGCATTCATTTTGAATTAGCACTCTATATAATTGAGTGCTAAAAAAACTGTAAACAATTCGTGAATCCCCTTGACTTCTTCAAAAAATGTGGTACATTATAGTTGTTGGCACTCAGAAAACATGAGTGCTAAAAAAAGAATGGAAGCTCGGAAAGCAAGTGAGGTGGTTCTGATGAAGCTGGACGAAAGAAAAATGCGGATTCTGGCTGCCATTGTAGAGCTTTACAGCGATACCGGTGAACCAGTCAGCTCGAGGGCAATTTTACAGCGCCTTGGCTTGGGTGTTTCCAGCGCTACTGTCCGTAATGATATGGCGGCCCTGTTCGATATGGGCCTGCTGGAACAGCCCCATACATCAGCGGGGCGTATCCCTTCCCATTTGGGATACCGGATTTATATTGACCGGCTGATGCACTGCCAGCCCCTTTCCAATGAGGAACGGCGGGAAATCGAAGCCCTGTTCAATGTGCGGGACCCGGATCCCGACAAACTTTTGGAGGATGCTGCGGAAGCGTTGGCGGATTATACGAAATGCGCTACGGTTTCCACGACCATTACCCCGAAAACAGTCCGCGTCAAACACATTGAAATTGTACCAGCCGGTTCCCGGACTTGTGTTGTGCTCCTGATTGCAACCAATGGCGTCATTAAGAATAAAGTATGCCGGGTGGATTTCAGCATTACGGCGGAAACGGTAGAATTCCTGAACCAGTTTACCAATGGACGCATGGTGGGGAAATCAATCAGTGATATTACACAATGGTATATCAATTCCATTTCCGTTACATTAGGGGATTATTCCCCCCTCTTTATCCCCGTATTGGTTACAGTTTATGAGCTGTGCCGGGAAGTGAATGACGGCCAGTTTTATACCGGCGGCCGGACAAATTTACTGGGATATAAGGAATTTACGGATGTTGCAAGGGATTTATTGCTGGTAATGAATGATCGGGAAGAACTTTTAGGAGTTCTGGCCTCGAAAAAAGACAATATCATCATTACAATCGGCAAAGAAAATAATCGCAGTGAATTGGCTGATACTTCAGTCGTCATTACAAAATACAGGATCGGAGAAGAAGATTCCGGTGCTATCGGCGTTATCGGCCCGGTCCGTATGGATTATGCAAAATTGATCCCCCATTTGGAGTATTTTTCACAAATGTTAGGACGGCTCCTAACGGAAACTTTTGAGCAGGAATAAATAACGATAGGTTGTGAGAAGATTGTCCGAACAGAATAAACAAGAAGCCATCCGTGAGGAAGGCGGAGGGCAGCAGGCTGCTGAGGAAACTGCCCAGGCAGCGCAGGAAACGGTGCAATCCCCGGATACCCCCCAGGAGGCAGAATCACAGGCTGCTGCGGAAGGGGAAGAAAAAGCTTCTCCTCCGGAAAAAACGGAAGAAGACAAATTGCGGGAACAGATTGAAGTTTTAAATGACCGGCTGCTGCGGACGGCTGCTGAATATGATAATTTCCGCCGCCGCAGCCAGCGGGAAAAAGATGAAATTTATCCCCGTGCCACAGTGGCAGCGGTTGCCCAGTTTGTGCCGGTCCTTGATAATTTTGAAAGGGCTTTGAGCACCCCCTGTATGGATGAGGAATTTAAAAAAGGCGTGGAAATGATCCATCAGAGTTTCCAGGATGCTTTGAAAAAACTGGGAATTGAAGAATTTGCGGAAGCTGGGGATCCTTTCAATCCGGAAATGCACAATGCCGTTATGCACATAGAAGACAGTTCTTTAGATTCCAGCGTCATTGTGGAAGTGTTCCAAAAAGGATACCGTTTAGGGGATCGTGTGATCCGCCATGCAATGGTAAAGGTAGCAAACTAATCTGGTTAGAATCTGATATAAAATTTTTTATTGGAGATATTTTAGGAGGCATATAGATTATGGGAAAAATTATTGGGATTGACCTTGGTACTACAAATAGCTGTGTATCTGTTATGGAAGGCGGCGAGCCTGTTGTAATCGCAAATGCAGAAGGTTCCCGTACAACCCCTTCTGTTGTGGCTTTTTCCAAAGACGGCGAACGTATGGTAGGCCAGGTGGCAAAACGTCAGGCCATTACAAATCCGGACCGTACAATAGCTTCTATTAAACGCCATATGGGTACTGACTACAAAGTCGAAATTGATGGGAAGAAATTCACTCCTCAGGAAATTTCCGCAATGATCCTGCAAAAGCTCCGGGATGATGCGGAAGGTTATTTGGGCGAAAAAGTAACAGAAGCTGTTATTACAGTCCCGGCTTACTTCTCCGACGCCCAGCGTCAGGCTACAAAAGACGCCGGTAAAATTGCCGGCTTAGATGTAAAACGGATTATCAACGAACCGACTGCGGCGGCTTTGGCTTATGGCATTGATAAGGAAAAAGAACAAAAAATTATGGTATATGACTTAGGCGGCGGTACTTTCGACGTTTCCATTATCGAAATGGGCGACGGCGTCCAGGAAGTATTGGCTACCAACGGAAATACCCGCTTAGGCGGCGACGATTTCGACCAGCGGATCATTGATTACTTGGCAGACGAATTTAAACGGGACAGCGGCATTGACCTGCGGGGCGATAAAATGGCTATGCAGCGTTTGAAAGAAGCTGCTGAAAAAGCAAAAATTGAACTTTCCGGCGTAACCACAGCCAATATCAACCTGCCCTTTATTACAGCCGACGCAACCGGCCCGAAACATTTGGATGTTACTTTGACCCGCGCAAAATTCAATGAAATGACTGCCGATCTGGTAGAAGCTACTATGGAACCGGTTCGCCGCGCCATGGCTGATTCCGGCCTGAAAGCCGCTGATATTGATAAAGTCCTTCTGGTTGGCGGTTCCACCCGTATTCCTGCCGTACAGGAAGCGGTTAAGAGTTTCTGCGGCAAAGATCCCTTCAAAGGTATTAACCCGGATGAATGTGTAGCTGTTGGCGCTTCTATTCAGGGCGGCGTTTTAGGCGGCGATGTAAAGGGCCTTTTATTGCTGGACGTTACGCCTTTGTCCCTGGGCCTGGAAACTTTAGGCGGTGTCTGCACCAAAATTATTGAACGGAATACCACCATTCCTACGAAAAAAAGCCAGGTCTTTTCGACTGCGGCAGATGGCCAGACTTCTGTTGAAATCAACATTCTCCAGGGCGAACGTGAAATGGCAAAAGATAATAAACAACTGGGTGTTTTCCGTCTGGATGGGATTCCGGCAGCCCCCCGTGGCGTGCCTCAGATCGAAGTCACATTTGATATTGATGCCAACGGCATTGTCCATGTAACTGCAAAAGATATTGGCACCGGAAAGAGCCAGGATGTTACCATTACGGCTTCTACCAATATGTCAAAAGAAGATATCGATCAGGCTGTAAAAGATGCGGAAGCTTATGCAGCAGAAGATAAAAAACGCCGGGAAGAAATTGATACCCGTAATGGCGCCGATCAAATGGTTTACCAGTGTGAAAAAACATTGAAAGACCTTGGCGATAAAGTTCCTTCTGATGAAAAAGCAAAAATTGAAGGCAAACTGGAAGCTTTGAAGAATGCTTTAAAAGGCACTGACATTGCAGAGATCAAAGCCAAACAGGAAGATTTACAAAAAGATTTTTATGAAATGAGCTCCCGTGTTTATCAGCAGGCCCAGGCTGGCCAGCCCCAAGGAGCACCGGATATGGGTGGTACAGAATCCCAGGCCAATAATTCCAGTAATGGCAACGGTTCGGATTATGTAGATGCCGATTTTAAAGAAGTAGACGATGACAAGTAATCAAATGCGGCATTCATAAAAAAGGCAGGAAGCTGGGAAGAAGGATTCTTCACCGGCTTCCTTCCGGCGTTTTGCCAGGGCTTGACAAATATCATGGTTGTCCGGTAAACTGGCAGTTGTGAATCAAGAGAGGTGAAAACTTTTGGCAGAAAAACGGGATTATTATGAAGTCCTGGGCGTTTCAAAGAGCGCTACTGCGGATGAATTGAAACGGGCATACCGGAAGCTGGCAAAACAATATCATCCCGACATGAATCCGGGAGATAAAAATGCAGAAGCAAAATTTAAAGAAGTCAATGAAGCTTATGAAGTCTTAAACGATCCGGCAAAACGCCAGCGGTATGATCAGTTCGGCCATGCAGGAGTCGATCCTTCTTATGGCGCAGGCAGCGGTGGTGCTGGCGGCTTTGGAGGGTTCGGAGGATTTGGCGGCTTTGACGTAGGGGATATTTTTGAAAGCTTTTTTGGCGGCGGTTTTGGCGGCAGCAGCCGTACACGGAATCCCAATGCCCCAATCCGTGGGAATGATATTAGTGTAACCGTAGGTTTATCCTTTATGGAAGCGGCGAAAGGCTGCAAACAGACCATCAATATCCAGCGGCTGGAATCCTGCGATACCTGCGGCGGCACAGGTGCGAAAAAAGGCACAACACCGGAAACCTGTCCGGAATGCGGCGGCACCGGCCAGGTAAAAGTCCAGCAGCGCACACCCATTGGCGTCATCCAGACAACCCGCACTTGTACAAAATGCTCCGGCAAAGGCAAAATTGTACGGGAACAATGTTCTGCCTGCCGGGGGGCCGGACGGGTACGGAAGTCCAAAACCTTGGAGGTCAATGTGCCTGCCGGTATTAACGACGGCCAGACCTTTGTGCTCCGGGGTCAGGGGGATAATGGCTTGAATGGAGGCCCCTCCGGAGATGTAAATATTATGGTAAACCTGCGGCCGGATTCCCTGTTTGAACGGGATGGATTTGATGTATGGTGTGATATTCCCATCACCTTTTCTCAGGCTGTCTTGGGTGATGATATTGTTGTACCTACCATTGATGGAAAAGTTCAATATACGGTGCCGGAGGGTACCCAGTCCGGAACGGTATTCCGTTTGCGGAATAAAGGCATTCCTTATGTAAATGGCAGAGGCAGGGGCGACCAATATGTGAAAGTCAATATTGAAGTCCCCCGGAATTTAACCGGCAAGCAAAAAGAATCCTTAAGGGAATTTGAAAAGCTTACCGGTGATAAAAATTATGAGAAGCGGAAAGGCTTCTTTGATAAGCTGAAAGATTTTCTGAAATAATAAAAAAGGCGGAATTGCTGTGTAACAAAAATGCAGCAATTCCATCTTTTTTCTTTATAAACGGTTTTTATGTCCCCATTCGCACATGCCGTCCAAAATCGGAATTAAAGATTTCCCCCGTTCTGTAAGGCTGTATTCTACTTTTGGCGGGATCTGCGGGTATTCCTTCCGGTGTACCAGTTGATCCGCTTCCAGTTCCTTCAGGTTGGAACTTAATGTTTTATAAGAAATATCCCCAATATATTTTTTCATTTCATTAAAACGGACAACACCAAATTCCATTAAAGTATAAAGAATTGTCATTTTATATTTTCCATTGATCAAAGATAAGGTATAACTAAATCCTGTTGAACCAAGACATTCTTCCGTAATACAGCGTTTCGTCATATGGACACTTTCCTTCCGGTAAGTATCGTACCTCTATGTACGTACTTGTTTTAATTTCTATTCTTAATTATAATTATAATAAGAAAGATATAGGAAGTCAAACTTGCTATACTAAAAATAGGAGGAACCATATCACATGAGTAAAAAAATCGTTGTAATTACCGGAAGCCCTCGGAAAAATGGAAATAGTTTTGCTATGACAGATGCGTTTATTCAGGCTGCCCAGGAGAAAGGCTATCAAATTACCCGCTTTGATGCCGCTTTCAAAAATGTAGGAGGTTGCCATGCCTGTGAAACCTGCTTTAAAACAGGGAAAGCCTGTTCCTATGATGATGATTTCAATACTATTGCGCCAGCCATTCAGGAAGCGGATGGCATTGTTTTTACAATGCCTGTTTATTGGTATACCATTCCGGCACAAATTAAGTGCGTTATTGACAAATTATTCAGCTTTGTTGTGGGTCAGAAGGATATAGCCGGAAAAAAATACGGCCTGATTGCCTGCTGTGAAGAAGATGATATATCTGTTATGGATGGGGTACGGATGCCGATCGAACGGTCTGCCGCTTTGCTGAAATGGGAAATGGTTGGGGAAGTTTTGATCCCCGGCGTAAATAGACTGGGGGATATTCAGAAAACAGATGGCTGTAAACAAGCCGCAGCTTTAGCGGATAAATTTTAAAGAGGGGAACCCTTAAAATGCAGCACAAATGTAAAGTGACTGTGATCGATAAAAAATGTTTTACAGATTATCAGGAACAATATTTAGCCGATCCAAAATCCGGTTCCTGCCCCTTTTACAATGTGGGGGATGAATTTATTTTTGAACGCTATGGAGAAGAAGATACGTTCTGGCGGGAAGGCAACGGCACCCAATGTGCCGAAGCTTGGGACTGCATCAGCAGGTACATATATACCGCTTTGCAGGGCGGTAGCATTATGCGGAATTGGACCAATGATGAACGGATGATGATTGCCTGCTGTAATGACGGAACCCGCCCTGTTATTTTTAAAATTCAGCGTATGGATTATAAAGTGGTTAAAATTGCAGGTCTGGCAGAAAATGATTCTGTGAAAATCAAAAGTGCACTGGAAGCCGTCCCCGGGGTAGACTCTGTGGAAGTAAAGCCGGAAAAAAGCTGGGCCGAAGTTTTCATAAAAAAGGATGCTTCTGTACCGGATGAAAGCTTAAAAGCGGTTGTGGCACAAGATACAAAATATCATGTAACTGGAATTGACTGAACTGCAAAAGCCCGTTTCAATCCAAACCGGATTGAAACGGGCTTTTTTCTGTCTTTTTTACTTTTTACGGCTGTATGGGGTGCTTTCTAAAGGCAGTGATGTACGGAATTTTCCGTCTTTATGATAGTAAGCCAATGCCACGGCTGGTGCAGTTGGAATGGAACAAATTTCGCCAATGCCTTTTGCACCGCAGGCCAGATCTGCCTTGTTTTTTTCTACAATAACAGCTTTTACATCCGGCGTCTGGTTGGCTTTGAATAAGCCTAAAGTACCAAATTTTGCAGTGGGCCGTCCATGATCCAGGGGGAAATCTTCTGTCAGGGCATATCCCAGGCTCATAACGACGCCGCCTTCAATCTGGCCCTCAACGCTAACCGGATTGACTGCCCGGCCTACGTCATGGGCGGCAATCACTTGGGAAATGCGGCCTTCCTCGTCCAGGTCAATTAAATGGGTTGCATAGCCATAAGCTACATGGCTCACAGGATTGGGTTTATCCGATCCCATTTTATCTGTGACGCCCAGGTATTCCCCGTAAAATTCCTGTCCGTTTAATGCTTCCAAGGGCTGATCCCCTTTGGCTTTCATCAGTTCCAAACAGGCCTGGCGGCAGGCTTCCCCGGTAAATACTGTCTGACGGGAAGCGGTTGTATTGCCGGAATTGGGAGCCTTTCCGGTATCCGGTGTTTCATATTGGATTTGGGACAAAGAAAGTCCTGTTGTAGAAGCTGTTATTTGCGTTACCACAGTCCCCATGCCTTGGCCAATGCAGGCGGCACTGGTATGGATATGAACTACGCCATTTTCTACAGTTAAACGGCACCGGCCATAATCCGGAATGCCTACGCCTAAACCGCTATTTTTCATGGCACAGGCAATCCCTGCTTTGGGATGGGCGTCATAATAATCTTTTACCGCTTCCAGGGTTTCCGCTAAAGCTGTGGAATCATCGGCGATCTGTCCGTTGGGTAAAACCTGTCCCGGACGGATGGCATTCCGGTAACGGATTTCCCAGGGAGAAATCCCGGCTTTTTCTGCCAGCAAATCTAAATTCATTTCAGCCGCAAAACAGCTTTGTGTTACGCCAAAGCCGCGGAATGCGCCGCAAGGGGGATTATTGGTATAATAGGCTTTTCCTTCAATATCCACATCCTGGTAGTTATAAGGCCCGCCGGCATGGGTACAGGCCCGCTGTAATACTGGCCCGCCTAAGGAAGCAATGGCTCCGGTATCTGCCAGCAAGGTTGCTTTCATTGCCGTTAAAATGCCCTTTTCATCACAAGCAGTAGTAAACTGCATTTTCATGCCGTGGCGTTTTGGATGGATTAGAATACTTTCTTTCCGGGTCAAGGAAACCTTAACGGGATGCCCCGTTGCCATAGCCAAAACAGCAGCATGATGCTGAACGGTCATATCTTCTTTGCCGCCAAAGCCGCCGCCTACCATCATAGCTGCAACCCGGACTTTTTCCGGCGGCAGGCCCGTTGCTTCTGCACATTCGCCTTTTGTCTGGTAAATCCCCTGATCCCCGGAATAAACGACAACCCCGTCCCCTTCCGGAGCTGCAACGGCTGTTTCCGGCTCCAAGAAAGCATGTTCTGTGGGCGGTGTGGTGTATTTCTGTGTTACAACATATTTTGATTCCCGGATGCGCTGTTCCGCATTCCCCCGGATCAAATGTTCATGGGACAATAAATTCGACAGGCCCTCATGGACTTCGGGAGCGCCTTCTTTGGCAGCTTCTTCAGCGGAAAATACAGCAGGCAGTTCTTCATATTCTATTTTTACTAAGGCTTTTGCCGCTTCCAAATGGGCCTTGGTATCGGCAGCAACCAAAACGATTGCATCCCCTAAGAAAGTGGTAATGCCTCCTACCGGAACAAGCACCCACTGATCTTTTTTCAAGTGGCCTACTTTTTCTTTGCCGGATAGATCGGCTGCCGTAATAACTGCGGCTACACCTTCGGCTTTTTTCGCCTGGGAAACATCTATGGATAAAACTTTTGCCCGGGGATAAGCAGAACGGACAGCACTTCCATAAAGCATTCCCGGCAAATCAAGATCATCCGCATATTTTGCAGTGCCTAAAGCTTTTGCCGGAGCGTCAACCCGGTGGATGCTTTCGCCGACACAGCCTAAAAAATCGGTCTGGGGTACCGGGGTATTTTCCCGGAAAATTTTTGCTGCCAAAAGGATGGCTTCTTCTATCTTTTTATATCCGGTACAGCGGCAGATATTATTTTTGATGGCATCTTTCACCTCAGCCGGAGTGGGATCGGGCTTCCGGTCAATAAGCCCTTTTGCACTGATGACCATGCCCGGCGTACAAAAGCCGCATTGGACTGCCCCTGCATGGGAAAAGGCATAGCTGTAAACTTCTTTTTCCCGATCCGAAAGCCCTTCACAAGTCACAATGGATTTCCCAACCGCTTTTGCAGTAGATAAAATACATGCTTTGGTGGGCTTCCCGTCTACTAAGATCATACAGGCACCGCAGGCGCCTTCCGCACAGCCGTTTTTGACGGAGGTTAGTTTCAAAGTATCCCGCAGATAAAAGATGATTTTTTCATCGGTTGGAGCAGATACTTGTTTTCCATTTACAGTAAATTCATACATGGCAGACAACCTCAACTTTCCTGTTCACAAATTTTTTTAGGGCACATTGCAGGGGAATGGTCAAAAAAATAAAATAAATAAAAAGAAATAATGAAAAAAGTTTATCAACTGAAAGATAAACAACAGATTCTGGAGAATAAAAGTTCTACTTTTATCAGTTTAACATGAAAATTTTCATAAATCAAGTGTATATAATGAGAAAATTGCCTAACTTCAAATTTTTTTTTAGAATTGCAAAAAAAGTTTTAGAAAACTATTGACTCTCCCCAAATTTGTGGTATTATGGATACAAAGAACATAAATTTTCCAAACACAAGGAAATTTACAGCACTTTTTCCAAAAGTCTAATAACCATACAGGAGGTATCGCCAACATGGAGCAGATCAAATGGACCGCCAACCGGCTGCCAAAAACCGAGGACAAACAACTGGGTGTTATGTCTTTAGAAAATGTAGCCAAAGCACGGAAATTTCACAGCAGCTTTCCCCAGTATTCTGTAACACCTTTAACCGCACTGCCAAATATGGCTGGCATTTTAGGATTGGGTGGTTTATTCATCAAGGATGAATCTTACCGGTTTGGCTTGAATGCCTTTAAGGTTTTAGGCGGATCTTTCGCAATCGCCCGTTATATTGCCCAGGAGCTGGGACGGGACGTTTCCGAAATTGACTATAATTACTTGGTTTCCCAAAAATTAAAAGATGAATTTGGCCAGGCCACTTTCTTTACCGCTACTGATGGCAACCATGGACGGGGCGTAGCCTGGGCAGCAAACCGCTTAGGTCAGAAATCCGTTGTACATATGCCGAAAGGCAGCACCAAAGCCCGTTTTGACAATATCGCGGCAGAAGGGGCACAAGTAACCATTGAAAATGTCAACTATGATGATTGTGTCCGCATGGCTGCAAAAGAAGCCGCTGAAACACCACGGGGTGTTGTGATTCAGGATACAGCCTGGGATGGATATGAAGAAATTCCTTCCTGGATCATGCAGGGATATGGCACAATGGCTGCGGAAGCCGCGGAACAGTTAAAAGCTGCCGGTATAGACCGTCCAACCCATATCTTTGTACAGGCTGGCGTAGGTTCTTTGGCAGGGGCTGTCCAAGGTTACTTTGCAAACCTGTTCCCGGACAATACGCCCACTACCGTTATCATGGAAGCCCAGGCTGCCGACTGCCTCTACAAAGGCGCTGTTGCCGGAGATGGTAAATTCCGTATTGTAGACGGCGATCTGCAAACCATTATGGCTGGCCTGGCCTGCGGCGAACCCAATACAATTTCCTGGGATATTCTCAAGAACCACAGCAGTTTCTTTGTTTCCTGCCCGGATTGGATTTCTGCAAAAGGCATGCGGATGTTAGGCGCACCTTTGAAAGGTGATCCTCAGGTAATTTCCGGCGAAAGCGGCGCTGTTGGCATGGGCCTGATCGCAACCTTAATGGAAAGCGATGAATACAAAGAAATGCGGGAAACCATTGGTTTAAATAAAAACAGCAAAGTTTTGATGTTCTCTACCGAAGGCGATACCGATCCCGTCAACTACCGTAAAACAGTATGGAACGGTGCATATCCTTCTTATAAATAAGTATTATTTTTATAGAAGAAACCTTGCGTGATTAAAATATAAAATATTGGAGGCAACCACAATGGATTTTGAAAAAATTAGAAATGCGGCAGAAGGTTACAAAGGCGATATGACAAAATTCCTGCGGGACTTAGTAAAAATCCCCGGTGAAAGCTGCGGCGAAAAAGGCCATATTGACCGGATCGCGGAAGAAATGCGGAAAGTTGGTTTTGATAAAGTCGAAATCGATCCACAAGGCAACGTTTTAGGCTACATGGGAACCGGCAAAACCTTAATCGGTTATGACGCCCATATTGATACAGTCGGTATCGGCAACCGTGCAAACTGGAAATTCGATCCCTATGACGGCTTTGAAAGCGATACGGAAATCGGCGGCCGCGGCACTTCCGACCAAATGGGCGGCATTGTTTCCGCAGTTTATGGCGCAAAAATCATGAAGGATTTAGGGATGCTCTCCGATAAATATCAGGTTCTCGTAACCGGTACCGTTCAGGAAGAAGACTGCGACGGCTTGTGCTGGCAGTATATCGTCAATGAAGATCATGTAAAACCGGAATTTGTTGTCAGCACAGAACCAACTGACGGCGGCATTTACCGGGGCCAGCGGGGCCGTATGGAAATCCGTATTGATGTAAAAGGTGTTTCCTGCCATGGTTCCGCTCCGGAACGGGGTGACAACGCCATTTACAAAATGGCTGACATCCTTCAAGATGTCCGCGCCCTGAATGAAAATGATGCAGCCGATGCCACTGAAATCAAAGGCTTAGTCAAAATGCTGGATGAAAAATACAACAAAGAATGGAAAGAAGCCCGTTTCTTAGGCCGCGGCACCGTTACCTGTTCTGAAATCTTCTTTACCTCTCCTTCCCGCTGTGCTGTTGCTGACTCCTGTGCTGTGTCTTTGGATCGCCGCATGACTGCCGGTGAAACCTGGGAAAGCTGCCTGGAAGAAATCCGCCAGCTTCCTAACGTAAAGAAATATGGTGATGACGTAAAAGTTTCCATGTATGAATATGACCGTCCAGCTTATACTGGTTTAGTCTATAAAACAGAATGTTATTTCCCAACATGGGTGATTCCTGAAGACCATGCCGTTACCAAAGCTATGGCTGAAGCTTACAAAGGCTTATATGGTGATGACCGTCAGGGCAATCCGGAAACTGAAGCCATGCGGAAAGCCCGTCCGCTGGTTGACAAATGGACTTTCTCTACCAATGGCGTTGCCATTATGGGCCGTGCAGGCATCCCTTGTATTGGATTTGGCCCCGGCGCAGAAGCCCAGGCCCATGCCCCCAATGAGAAAACCTGGAAAGATGATCTGGTACGCTGCGCCGCTGTATATGCAGCTCTGCCGACAGCTTACTGCAAATAAGGTTTTAGCCGCAAGGCGGCGGGCCGGTTAAAAATCCCCGCCGCCATCATAAGAAATCATATATAAATAAGGAGAAATGTAAAATGGATCAGAAATTACAAGCCTATATTGACAAATTGAACAAACTCAATTTCAAAGAAATGTATAATAACGATTTCTTCCTGACCTGGGAAAAAACCGATGATGAATTGGAAGCTGTTTTCACCGTTGCGGATGCCCTGCGCTATATGCGGGAAAACAACATTTCCACTAAAATTTTTGAAAGCGGCTTAGGCATTTCCTTATTCCGGGATAATTCTACCCGTACCCGTTTCTCCTTTGCTTCTGCCTGCAACCTGTTAGGCTTGGAAGTCCAGGATCTGGATGAAGGCAAATCCCAAATTGCCCACGGCGAAACCGTCCGTGAAACTGCTAATATGATTTCTTTCATGGCTGATGTTATCGGTATCCGTGATGATATGTATATCGGCAAAGGCAATAAATATATGCATGATGTGGTTGATGCTGTGACAGAAGGCAATAAAGATGGCGTTTTAGAGCAGAAACCAACTTTAGTCAACCTCCAGTGCGACATTGACCATCCCACCCAGTGTATGGCAGATATGCTCCACATCATCCATGAATTCGGCGGCGTGGAAAATCTCAAAGGCAAAAAAATTGCTATGACATGGGCTTATTCTCCTTCTTATGGCAAACCCCTTTCCGTTCCCCAGGGCGTTATCGGCTTAATGACCCGGTTCGGCTGTGAAGTTGTTCTGGCTCATCCGGAAGGCTATGAAGTGATGCCGGAAGTAGAAGAAGTTGCAAAGAAAAACGCTGAAAAATCCGGCGGCAGCTTCAAACGTGTCAATTCTATGGCAGAAGCTTTCAAAGATGCTGATATTGTCTATCCAAAGAGCTGGGCACCTTTTGCAGCGATGGAAAAACGTACCAACCTTTATGGCGAAGGCGACTCCGAAGGCATTAAAGCCCTGGAAAAAGAATTGCTGGCACAAAATGCCCAGCATAAAGACTGGTGCTGCACTGAGGAATTGATGAAGACAACAAAAGACGGAAAAGCTTTATATCTCCACTGCCTGCCTGCTGACATCAATGATGTAAGCTGTAAAGATGGCGAAGTAGAAGCTTCCGTATTTGACCGGTACCGTGTGCCTCTGTATAAAGAAGCTTCCTTCAAACCTTATATTATTGCTGCAATGATCTTCCTGGCAAAATGTAAAGATCCACAGGAAACTTTAAAACTCCTTGAAGAACGCGGCACCTCCCGTCATTTTAACCTGAAATAATTTTTTATCTTCTTTCATTCCCACTGTATTGAAATTTTCTCCCTTTGGCGGCCCGTCCATGAATACCGTTTCTGGGCGGGCTGCTGTTATTTTTCAAATAGAAAGGCGGCCTTTTTAAAATGGGAAAACGTATTGTAATTGCTTTAGGCGGCAATGCTTTAGGGAATAATCTTCCGGAACAAATGATCGCAGTAAAAAAGACTTCCAAGGCGATAGCGGATTTAATTGAAGAAGGCCATGAAGTGATTATTTCACATGGCAATGGACCTCAAGTTGGCATGATCCAGACAGCTATGACAGAATTGGTCCGCAGCGATCCGGAAAAATATATTCCATGTCCTTTATCTGTCTGTGTTGCTATGAGCCAGGGATACATAGGCTACGATTTACAGAATGCTTTGCGGGAAGAACTGCTGGATCGGGGCATTGAAAAAGGCGTTGCTACTGTATTGACACAGGTTGTTGTAGATTCAGAAGATCCTGCTTTCAAAAATCCCACAAAGCCCATCGGCAGCTTTATGACAAAAGAAGAAGCTGACCGGATGGTGGCAGAACGGGGCTATCAAATTATAGAAGATGCCGGACGGGGCTACCGCCGGGTAGTGGCTTCCCCGAAACCCCAGTCCATTGTGGAAATTTCTACGGTTCATGCTTTGGTTAATGCCGGGCTGGTTGTAGTAGCCTGCGGCGGCGGCGGAATTCCTGTAACGACCCAGGGCCATCATTTAAAAGGCGCTGCGGCTGTAATTGATAAAGATTTTGCTTCCTGTGTCCTGGCCCAGCAGGTAGATGCAGACTGCCTGATTATTTTAACTGCCGTGGAAAAAGCTGCAATTCATTTTGGCAAACCGGAACAGCAATGGCTGTCTGATATTACCCCGGAACAGGCCCGCCAGTATATTTCCGAAGGCCATTTTGCTCCTGGCTCCATGCTGCCGAAAGTACAGGCTGCTTTACAGTTTGCCGAGTCAAAACCGGGCCGTTATTCTTTGATTACTTTGCTGGAAAAAGCAAAAGACGGAATTGCAGGAAAAACCGGTACTGTTATCCGTGGTTAATGAATATATGAAAAAAAAGGCTTTGGAATCCTTGGAAAAAGGGTTCCTGGCCTTTTTTATAGAACACATTTTATTTTATTCTGGCGTTTGGCGCCATTCCATAAAAAAGCTGTCCCTACGCAAATCGGCAAATAAAATGTGACAATCCGCCAGAGTAAAACAGCTAAAGCTAAAAGCTGGACAGGGAAAAACATAGCAAACATGGTATGGAAGCTATATTCTGCGCCTCCTGCCGCCCCAGGCAGCGGGACAAAAGAAGAAACATTCAATACAAAAGCCTGGGCCACCAGCATGGAAAAAATGGAATCCGGTTTCACATGGAAGCAACGGAGCAATGTATAAGGGATTAAAAAATAAGCAGTAAGCTGTACAGCAGATAAAATCCCCATTTTAGCCAAAAGCCGTTTATCCTTCCGGATGGCGGAAAAGCTGTTGTAAAAAAGTGCTGTCTGGCTTTTCATGGAGCTGTAAAGGGCCTCCGGATTCCGGATCAGCTTCATCCAGCTAAAAAAACGGATGATACTTTCTAAAAATTTTTCAGTCCCTTTGCGGCCGAAACAGATACATAATAACCCCATAATAACGGCTGTATTGACCGCAAAGCCGGCCAGAACCAAATATTTCAATCCATGGATTTCATCAGAAAAATCCGCGAATTTAAACAATAAAGTAACAGAAGAATAAACCGTTAAAACAAACTGGTAAACTACAAACTTTACGGTTAAAGCGCAGGCACAAGAGCCTGCCGGGACGCCTGCCCGGCCCATATGAAGAACTTGTGCAGGCTGTCCGCCGCTGGCAAAAGGGGTAATGCAATTAAATAACTGCCCAATCATGGCTGTCTGTAAAGAATTGCGGAAAGGCTGAAAGGGATGGAACTGCTTCACGGATAAATGGAGGATTAGGGCTTCTAAAATCCAGTAGATCCCCATTAACCCGACAGCAGCTCCCAGCCAGACAGGGCTTGCCGCTGTCAATGCTTCCCACAAGCCTTTTGCTCCGTCTACCCGGAACACATAAACAAAAGTAATAACCAATATAAGAGAAATAATAATGAAATTTAATTTTTTACATTTCATAAACACTCACTTCATTTTAGCAGGCATAAGGGCCTGGAGCCATCCCGGATGGCAGTCCAATACTTTTTCCCGGATTAAATCTTTATAAAAATTTTCCCACATGGTCTGCACATGGGCCTCATTATAAAAATCATGGCCTTTTGCAGATTTTTCTTTTGCCTGGCTATAATAAACCGGATCTTGGGATAAACGGAGCAGCTCCTGTTGGAATCCCGTTTGATCCTCCGCTTTCAAATAAAAATCAAAAAGGATTTTTGGGTAAATATCCAAATCCCGCAGCAGGATTGGCAGTCCGCAGCACATTGCTTCTAAAATGGTCATAGGGAATAATTCCCCATAAGAAGGCAAAAACATAACATCTCCAAGATTATAAAAATCATTCATTTTTTCCCTGGGAAGGATGCCTGGAAAAAATAAATTTTCCGGATGGGATTGTAAAAGCTGTGAAATTTCGGTATAGCCTTCTGTAATTTTGCCAAAAGAAAACCCGCCTGCCCAAACGAACTGTACTTTTGGAAGGTTCCCGGCTAAATCAGCAAAATCTATAACACCTTTACGAGTCTGAAGCTGTCCGGCGCAAACAACTGTGAAGCGGTTGGGATCTAAGCCGTAAGAAATGCGCAAAGCCTTTTTTTCTTCAGAAGAAAGGGGATAAAATTCTTTAGACGATACATAATTCGGGATATATGTAATTTTATCCTTTTCAATTCCATAAGCTTCTAATTTTTCGATAAAATAAGGATTTACTGTAACAAGCCGGTCCATACTTTTATAAAACAGAATCAGATACCGGTAAAAAATTTTCCGGGCCAGCTTCGGCAGATGCAAGCTGTCATCTACTGTTTCCGGTAAAAAATGAACATATCCTACGGTTTTCCCTTTCATTTTCATCCAGGGAATCCCTAAAAAATAACTGGGATTTACAGTATGATAATGGGTAATATCGGCACAGCCAAAGGAATTTTCGTGAATTTCAAAATCCTCCAGTTCCTTTACCAGATTCACCATTTCATAATATGCAGAAAGTACCCCATGACCTTCCACAGCACTAGCTCCTGAACGCATATTGATTGTATATTTTTTATTCATAAAATTTGGCTTCTCCTGTATCAGTTGTATTATTCGTACTAGCACAGTTATACAATATCATACCCTGCCAAAAATTGCAACCCTTTTTCTGATGTTGTAAGAATCTTTTAAGGAAAATGACAGATATGTAAGATTTCTGTAAAAAAGGCGTTTCTATTATTGATATGACGCAAATAATAGGCCTGTAACAGATCATTTTTGATAGGATTGCGAAAATAACCGCTGAATGGTATAATACAAAAAAAGATAAAAAAACAGGAAAGAAAGGAAAAAATATGGAGAAAGGCCGTGGAAAACAGGCCCGCCGGATAGAATGGATCACATTCGCTTTTGCGCTTATAGTATGCCTGATTGCAGGCTGGAAAATATACCGTCCCCGGATGGGGGAAGAAACGGTTGCTGTCATTACAGTAGATGGAAAAGAGATAGAACGTATCCCCTTGTCACAAGCGGAAAATAAAACCTTTTCCATACAGGGAAAAACAGGAAAACCTGTTTCCTTTGAAATCCAGGATCAGGCCATCCGTTTTATCCAGGTAGACTGCCCCGATCATCTTTGTGAAAAGGCTGGCTGGTGTAAGGAACCGGGGCAGCGGGCAATTTGTATGCCAAACCGTACCGCTTTAATTTGTTACAGCTCAAAAGAATTATCTTGAAGAAATAATAAAAAGCCTCCGGAAATGTTCCGGAAGCTTTTTATTGTTTTGCTGAAATCCTTTTTTAATACATATCAGCAGACTGCATATCTAAAAGGGGATGTTCCTCATAAGAATCCGCTTGGACAGAAGAAGCAGATGGAATGGAAGGAATATGACGGGAAGACATGCCGCCAGGAAGGGCAGATGCACCAGAATCGGAATTCCGCAGACGGAAACGGCCGATTAAAGTTTTCAGCACCTGGGCCTGGCTGGACAGTTCCTCACTGGCAGCAGCAGATTCTTCTGCGGTTGCAGAGTTTGTCTGGACAACGCTGGAAATCTGATCAATCCCTGTGGTCACTTGGACAACGGCTTCTGCCTGGGTGGTAGAAGCGGCGGAAATTTGATCCACTGTTGCAGCTACCTGCTGAATGCCTTCCATGACGTTTTCCAAAGAAGTTGCGGTACTGCCGGCAATAGACGTACCTTTTTCCACTGCCGCTAAAGAAGCTTCGATTAAAGCAGAAGTATTTTTAGAGGCTTCCGCACTCTTGCTGGCCAGATTACGCACTTCGTCAGCAACCACGGCAAATCCTTTGCCTGCTGCTCCGGCACGGGCTGCTTCTACGGCAGCATTTAAGGCTAAAATGTTGGTTTGGAATGCAATATCTTCGATTGTTTTAATGATTTTTCCAATTTGGCTGGAGCTGTCGCTGATATCAGCCATGGCAGCAACCATTTCCTGCATCCGGCGGTTGCTTTCCCGGGCTTCATTTTCCACATTTTTGGCCTCGTCATTTGCTTCATGGGCATTTTCAGCATTCTTTGTAATTTGAGCAGAAATATCATTGATGGTTGCTGCCAATTCCTGAACCGAACTAGCCTGTTCGGTAGCGCCCTGGCTCAAGGCCTGGGCGCCTGAAGAAACCTGATCCGCGCCGCTGGCTACCTGATCAGAAGCCTGGTTAATCCGGCCCAGTGTATCATTCATAGTATTGGAAATATTGGTCAGGGCATCTTTGATTTTAGAAAATTCACCAGCATAATCATAGGTAAGCTTAAATAACAGGTTACCGCCGGCAATTTCATTTAAAACCTGGGAGATTTCATCAATATATTTAATATAATCCTGTAACCGGACTACGGTCTGGTTGAAATTCGTAGCCAGTGTTCCCAGTTCATCCTTAGACTGGTAATGAATGGATTCGCTGAGGTTGCCTTTTGCAATTTCCTTAGCTACATGGTCAATTTCAGAAATGGGTTTTAAGATACTGCGAACCAGGATTGCTGAAAAACAGCCGCCCAGCAAGATACAAACGACCAATGCAATGGTTAAATTTCTGGTAGCCAAATTATACAGCTGATCGCCTTTTGTGCTGGCTCTCTGCGCATCCTGCCGGTTAAAGTTTACCAAAGCTTCTACCGCAGCGCAGGCTGCATCATATTCGACTTTTGGCTGGCCCAGCATATAAGCGCCTGCCTCAGCCACTTTATTTGCGCTGCTCAGCTCTATAATATGATTGTGGTGCTGCATATAATTGTTCCATGCTGTTTGGGCATTCTGAAGCAATTGGCGGTCTTCATCACTGACCGTATACTGAGCATAAGAATTGAAATTATCCTGGATTTTCGGGGCTAGTTCTGTCAGATTTTTTTCAAAATTGTCTTTCGTTGCTTTATCTGTCGATACCACATGTCCATAAGTATTTAAGCGGAAATCCGAAGTAAAAGTATCAATTTCTTCTGCAAGTACAACGGCAGGCAGGCATGTATCACTAATGAAATTGCTGTTGCTGTTCAAGCTGTTCATGCAAATCATTGATACAACACTCATTGCCACTGTGACAATCAATAAAAATACTGTCAAAAGAAGCAATTTTACCCGGATTTTTAAATTTTTCAACATTAACACCCCTTAATTTTTAAAGCTGGTTTGCAGCTTTAAATTTTACTATATCACCCTTTCCCCAGGAAATCAAGAAAAAAGAAGGAATTATTTACCTGATTTGTTATATTTTTTCACATATTCCAAAAAAATCACTTGCGCAAATATTTTTCTTCAAATTCCTTGCGGGGCAAAGGACGGCTGTATAAATAGCCTTGTGCGCCGTCAAATCCCAGTTCCTGAAGGACAGCTTCCTGGGCTTTTGTTTCGACACCTTCCGCCACCAGATGAATCCCAATTTGATGGCACATGACACAAATAGAACGGATAACAGCACAAGCTTTCTGATGATCCGGCACCTTGGAAATAAGGCTCTTATCAATTTTCAAAGCATCAAATTCCAGTGCCGTAAATAATGATAAGTTTGCATTTTTTACACCAAAATCATCAATAGAAACAGAAAAACCACTTTTCCGGGTTTCTTCAATGACACGGGTAAAGTTATAGCTGTCATCTTCTTTTATGGTTTCAGTTACTTCAATTTCTATCAGGTTTTTAGGAATCCCATACTGCTCTACCGTTTCCTGTAAACGCCTTTGGAATCCGCTTTCCGTCAAGGTATATCTGGAAAAGTTCACCGATACAGGGGATAAGGGTAGCCCTTCTGCTTGCCAGCGGGATAAATAGGCACATACCCGGTCAAACACATGGAAATCGATCCGGCTGATCATACGGGAGCGCTCCAGCAGGGGAATAAACCGGTCTGGGGCTACAATAACATTTTCCGGGGTCCGCAGCCGTACCAAAGCTTCAGCCCCAATAAGCTTCCCATTCTGAATGGATACCTTGGGCTGGAAATAGACTAAGAAACGGCCTTCCCGAATGACTTTCTGCAAATTTTCCGGCTGGGCCAGCCCTAAAATATCATCTGTAACAACTGGATGATGAATACCAGTATCCTGATGGTATTTTTTCTTGTTGGCAGCCATCATTTCGTCAGCTTCAAAGATAATACGCTGTATGGCGGAACATTCCCTTGCCCACTGATGGCCAATGGAAGCATGACATTCTACATTTTTTTCAATGAGGGAACCAAGCTCCTGCACCTTGGAATCCAGTTTTTCCCGGGATATGGAACGGCAAATGACAATAAATTCATCACCGCTGGAACGGTATATGTTTCCAGATCCAAACAGGGATTTCAGGGTTTCTGTCATGGCAATCAGAACCCGATCCCCAAAGGCCTGGCCTTTTTCATCATTGATCTGCTTCATATTGTTAATGTCGATCCGGGCAACGCCTACGGATTCCGGAAGGCTGATAAACAGCTCTAAATCCCTGGAAAAAGCACTGCGGTTCAATGCGCCTGTCAAAGGATCAAAATAGCTTAAGGTTTCCCGCATAATCTGATCTTCCCGGCGGCACAATCCTGCCGAAAGCAGGTAAGCTAAAACATGGACTAATTTAGAAATATTTTCTAGTTTCTGGGCAGACGGATTGTCGACGCCAAGATATCCCAGAAGTTTTTTTCCTTGCTCCAAAGGAATAGCCATCATACGCTGAATGCCTTGTTCATTGAAAAGCTCCGCACATTCATCCGGATACTTTTCTTTCAGATGATCCAATGTTGACATGGTAATATCATCCGTATCATGAAACAGGGAATTAAGCTGTTCGTCCTGGGGGACAGGCATATTCTGCAATGCTGCAATCTGGGATTCAATCCCCGGGGCGCACCATTCATGGGTATTGCTCATAATCCCATTATGGATTTCAAATATGTATACCCGGTCTGCTTCCAGATAGGCGCCGATTTTTTCTAAAGCCCGGTCAATCGCCTGCTCCAAATCCGTATCTCCTAATATATGCAGGAGCTTGGCACATTCCAAAAGGACTTCCTGTCCTTCCATCCCATTCTTTAATGCGTTCTTTTCCTTTTCGGATTCGGTTACATTAACTGCAAGGGCTAAACAGGCGGGCCGTCCCTCCCATTCTGTCTGTTTGCTTTTAATGGCATAATGGAGGCTTGTAGCAGGATCTGTAAAGTTCCATGACACAAAATCCTTTTGCCGCAATTCTTTATTGGGACATTCTTCACAAGGGGTTTCCCGGTGACGGATTACATGGTAGCATTTTTTCCCTTCAAACTCTTTTGCATCAAAACTTTTTCGGCCTGCTGTATTCATATATAGCAGGTCATGGTTTTCCAGGTCTACCACATAAACCATCTCTGAAATCTCATTCAGTAGGTCAAGCATAACATTCTTCCTTTCCAAATTAAAATTTTATTACGCCCAAATGGGAATGTATTTCTTCCCATCTATATTCTATTCTTTTTCATTCTACCATTTTCCCAGTAAAATGTCCATTAGGATTTTGCAAAATTTTTCCGTATTGGGATATTTTGTAAAAAGCCTGTTCCAATTCCTTCCAGGAATCCAAACAGGCTTTTTTTGTAATATTAACTTAGTTTTAACTTTTCAGGCGTGTACCGCTGAAGGGCTTTTTCATTCCATTGGGCAGCCAGAGAATTACCCCATTCTGTAATCTGCTCGTTAAAAGTATCCTGTCGGAGCTGCCGGGTCAGAGGCTCCCGCTGTGCCTCAAAATCTTTTGGATCGCTGTTGGCGTCATAACGGACAAATAAATAAGAAGCATTTTCTGTTTCCGTTTTAACAGGCTTCCCAATTTCTGCTGCAAAGATGGCTTCTAATAAAGGTTCTTCCAGACCGGAAGTATCCCGCAGTACAAACGTATAAGAAGCACCAGCTTCCGGTTTTTCAACAGAATCCGGATCTTCTGCATTTTCCCGCAGAGCCTGATAATAGACTTCTTCCATGGCGATCCCGTCTTCCAGCTCCTTATAATACTGGTTGATAGCATCCTTGGCTTTTTTATTTTCTTCCTCTTTTACAGCCTCGTCGGAATCAAAACTGAGGTTCCGGGTGATCAAAATGATTTTTGCCACATCTTTGTTATATTTGTCTTTTAATTCACTTTCCGGAACCGGATCGGTTCCGTCTTTTCCATAAATCGCTTCAAACAGTTCTGCACGCTTTGTAATATTTGCCACTGCCATCCGGTATGAATTTTTGGAAATACCATTGTTTTCATACATTTCCCGAATATACTCCCAGTACATTTCAGTCATGGAATCTGTTTGGGCTTCATCTTCTTCCGAAAGGACAACCCCTAATTCTTTGCATTTTTGTTCCACAGCCAGATATTCATTTAATTCACCCCGGGCTTTTTCGGTAATCATTTGCGGCACGGGAACACTGTCAATTTGTTCTTTTAATGGATTTTCGGGTTTTTCACCATCTTCTCCCGTCAGTTCCCCTGTTACATTATAATAGGCATCCTGCATGAAATACAAATATACGCCTGCTGGTACAGTATCTTCCCCTGCTTTTGCAATCCACATGGTATCCTGTCCTGTATGGCAGGCTGCCAGCCCTGTACAAAGTCCTATTGCTAAAAATCCTGATAAAAGCTTCTGTGCTGCCTTCATTTTTTTATTTCCTCCTAAATAACGCTGAATGGCGGGGTTCTCCCGCCTCAGTACCCCTTATTATACATGAGCAATTACCAAAAGTCTATAACAATTTCAAAAAGAACCGTAAAATTACTGGGAAACAGCAAAAATAAAACCTCTGTGGGACTTCTTTTCAGAGAAGTTCCACAGAGGCTGCGGGAAAGAACAGATTAGTCGTCTTCAAATTCAATTTTGATAGAGCCTGTTTTCACTGGATAACGGCTGCTGGAAGGACGGAACCGGAAGCTAATGCTGGTGCCCAAGGTAGCGCTTTCCCTTGAAGTCAGTTCATAATCCCCGTCAATTTCGTCGTCATCATTGTCGTCAAAAGCGGTTACATAGCTGTCAATATCATCTTCGTCGATTACATCACCGACAGTATAATCCCGGCGTTCGCTCCGGTCAAAATCAACTTCCAGTTTATCAATTTCAAAATAATATTTCCGGCTGCCCCGGCTGCTGGAGCTGTAACGGTCGTTATAATAATCATCGTCGTCATCATCTACAACAATCCGGATATTTCCCCGTACTTCGCCATAATCATCATTGTCTGCTTCAAAAGCAAAACGGTAAGATCCGGAACGGGTTAAAGTGGTATTTTCACTGCTGACCCAGTAGGCATCCCCGTAAACACGGCGGCCTGTTTTGCGGTCATAGGCCCGGACACTGTTTTGCAAATCATTGCGCAGGCTCCGTAAATCATCCCGATAATTTGCATAAATGGTGGAAGCCGTCAGCCGTAAATCGCCGCTAGTAGAAGTGGTAGAAGTATTGGAACGGGAAGTGATATAACTGGTATTATAAGTATTGCCCCGGTCGATAATCAGCCCGGATTTGCTGCGGGCTATGCTGGTGCCGCTGGCCAGGGAAGATTTATTGGTTAAAGAAGTGGTTTGTACAACACCGGAACCGTTTACCAAAGATTTTGTATTTTTCTCTAAGGTTTTCACAGAACCATTGGCAGTGATCATGGAATTATTGTTTACCATCCGGGCCCGGGTTACAGTAGCACCTTTTTCTACAATGACATCTGCGGCAGCTTCTACATTTACAGTACCAGCCCGGCCATAAATATGGGTTTCAACAGGGGCATTCAATGTTAAAGTAGAAACATTGGACTGGGAATCGGTTATCAGGGAAACACTGCCGCCCAAAGAGCTTTGAGCAGTAATCGAATTATAGGTACCGCCAAACTGGACTGTCCGCTGATCTCCCAATGTAACAGAAGAAGTCCGTCCATTCTGGTTGACAAAGCTGACAAGAAGGTTATTGTTGGAATTGATAGATAATGTAATATCAGAAGAACGCATGGGATAGGTTCCCACCTGGACGCCGTTTTTAATAAAATTCAGGGAGCCTTCCGCAGCAGACACGCTGTATAAATGGGCAGGGACACTGGGAGTTGCGGCAGGAAGGGCTGTTGCGGCAACAGCCGAATCTTCAGTAGGCGTGTTGGCAACCGTAGTGGCTGCACAGGCAAAGCCTGGGATGGACAGGGAAAGCATACATGCCGCAGCAAAAGCTGTACACTTTTTTGGATTCAGGGATAACATGGAAAATCCTCCTTTTGGAAAAGAATACAATTTTATTGATTTGAACCAGGCATTTTAGGCTGGCAAAGCAAAACACGGTATTTATGGGCAAATAAGGCGCAGCAGGTAAGGGCTGCTGTAACATCTGCAATGGGTTCCGCCCAAAAAACGCCCATAGTAGATGGGGATATTACGCGGGGCAGGATTAAAGTCAGTGGGATCAGCAAAATCAGCTTCCGTAAACAGGCAATAAAAATAGAAACCTTCGCCTGGCCTAAGGCAATAAAAACCTGCTGGAATGCCATTTGGAATCCGAAAATCACCATTCCTGCAAAGAACAAGGGAAGCAGGGAAGATGTCAATTCAATTAAAGCGTCATCCTGGGTAAAGATCCGTACAGGCAGCCAGGGAAGAAATTCTACAATCCCCCATAAAATCCATCCAAACCCTACGCAAAATATAGCGCTGTACTTGATTGCCGTTTTAACCCTTCCATATGCGCCAGCACCATAATTGTAGCCAATAATCGGCTGGGCCCCTTGGGAAAAGCCCTGCAAAGGCAGAAGCAGGAACTGCATAATGCTCAGCATAATGGTCATGGCGCCAACATAATTATCGCCGCCGTAATGGGAAAGGGAAGTGTTAAACACAACCTGTACAAGGCTTTCGGTAGACTGCATAATAAATGGGGACACCCCTAAGGCCATAGCAGGCAGCAGGGTTTTGGGCCGGATCCGGAAATGTTCCCATTTTAATTTGAGCATCCCTTTTCCAGATATTAAAAACCGCAGTACCCATAAAGCAGAAGCGGTTTGAGATAGGACAGTGGCTAAGGCTGCCCCCTGGACTCCCATCCCCAGCTTGAAAATAAAGACTGGATCTAATAAAATATTCAGCCCTGCTCCCAAAAATACAGTAAGCATTGCAGTTTTGGCAAACCCCTGCGCAGAAATAAAAGGATTCATCCCCAAGGCGATTTGAACGCTGATTGTACCTACCAAATAAATTTGCAGATAGGATGAGGCATAAGGCAGCGTTTCCGGGCTGGCACCAAAAGCCTGCAACAATATATCCCGGCAAGGGAGCAATGATACGCTTAAAACGATAGCTACAAAAAGAAGCGCGGCAAAACAGTTGCCTAATAAAGCTTCCGCTTTTTCGATGCGGCCTTCCCCCATATGAATGGAAGCCAAAGGCGCACCGCCGCTGCCTACCAGGGCGGCAAAAGCAGAAATAATCATAATAATTGGAAAAGCCAGCCCTAATCCTGTTAAAGCTGTTGTCCCTACATCAGGAAGACGCCCAATATACATACGGTCTACCACATTATATAGAGCATTTACAACCTGAGCCGCAATGGCGGGAGCAGCCAGGGATAAAATCAGCTTTGGGATATTTTCATGAGCAAACCGTTCATCCATTTGGCCTGCTATGGAGATCACCTTCCCTAATCAATTAGTGCCGCAGTAAAAAGAATTTACTGCCAGGAAAAATTAACCAAATATAAAAAACGCTAATTTTCCAACTATATTATAACAGATGAAAACAGAAAAGAAAAAAGCATTCTATGAATAATTTGTGAATGTAACAGCCGGAAAATACATCTGAAAATCTTAAAAATTCATTTTCCATACGCTATTGATAAGCAGGGAACCATATGATATAATAAAATTATCCTAGAAAAGGAGGTTCATAAAATGCCGACAGACAGGGAATCCAATGAAATTAAAAAATCAATGGCGTATGATTTAATTGATATTATCGAGTCAAATCCGGAAAAAGATCATTACACCTCCGAAGAAATTAAAGCACTCATAAAAGCATATATTACAGGCATGTCGCAAAAATAAAAGAGAGTTAAGATTTTTGACAGGAAAATTTCTTGACAAGAAAAAATAAAAGAGGTATATTAACATAAAAACAGGGCATTTTAAAAAAAGGCCCCTACAAAAGAAAATATACATCAAAAAGGGAGTAGTTATAAGTCCGCTGTCAACACCCCCGGCTTTTTATGAGCCTGGCGGCGGAACCGGTCCCACCGGCAACAAGACTTTTGGATGGCTGAACCGTACTTGCGGAGAGCCAAACAAAAGTCTTTTTTGTTTGAGAAAGGAGTTTTTTTAAAAATGGATACTTATTTTAACCGTTCCCCTCAAGAAGCCCTTGAAGCAATAGGTTCCACATCAGGCGGACTTACAACCGGAAAAGCAGAAGAAAAATTAAAAGAATTTGGCCCCAATGCCTTAGCTGAAGGGAAAACAAAAAGTCCTTTTGTGGTTTTTTTAGAGCAGTTTAAAGATTTGCTGGTTGTGATTCTGCTGATAGCGGCAGGGATTTCTTTTATATCCGGAGAGCGGGGCAGTACCATTGTTATTTTAATTGTGCTGCTATTAAATGCCGTTTTGGGAACGGTACAGCATTTTAAAGCAGAAAAGTCCCTGGCAGCTTTAAAGGCATTATCTTCTCCGGCAGCAAAGGTATTGCGGAATGGAACAACGGTTCAAATCCCTTCAAAAGAAGTTGTCCCTGGAGATGTAGTCCTGCTGGAAGCTGGAGATCTGGTAGTAGCAGATGGACGTATTTTAGAAAATTTCTCTTTAAAAGTAAATGAAAGCTCTTTAACCGGGGAATCGGAAAGCGTGGAAAAAGATGCTGCCGTAATCCCCCAGGAAAAAGTCCCGTTAGGCGACCAGAAAAATATGGTTTTTTCCGGTTCCCTAGTCACCTATGGGCGGGCTTCCATATTGATTACAGCTACCGGAATGCGGACGGAATTGGGGAAAATTGCTTCTTTAATGAATGAAACCCAGCAAAGAAAAACACCCTTACAACACAGCTTGGATGATTTCAGCAAAAAATTAGCCATTGTCATTATGGCAATTTGCGTTGTAGTCTTTGGCTTGTCCCTTTACCGGAAAATGCCTTTGCTGGATTCTTTGATGTTTGCAGTAGCTTTGGCAGTAGCTGCCATTCCGGAAGCATTAAGTTCTATTGTTACAATCGTTTTAGCCATTGGAACCCAGAAAATGGCGAAACAAAATGCGATTATAAAAGACTTAAAAGCGGTGGAAAGCCTTGGTTCGGTATCGGTTATTTGTTCAGATAAGACAGGGACTCTCACCCAAAATAAAATGCAGGTTCAAAAGCTTTACGCAGGAGGGAAAGTGTTTTCCGGAGAAAGCTTGGACTTGGCCAATGACTGCCAGCGGCTGCTGTTGAAAGCAGCTATTTTAGCCAGTGACGCTATTGATATAGATGGGAAAGCCATTGGAGATCCTACTGAAATTGCTTTGGTGCAGTTAGCGGAGCAATTCGGTGTAGAGGAGGTTTCTTACCGGGAACAGCACCCCCGTTTTGGGGAAGTTGCATTTGATTCTGACCGGAAACTGATGAGTACCCTCCATGATTTTGAAGGCAAACCGACTTTATTAACAAAAGGCGCTATTGATGTATTATTAAACCGGTCTGTTTCGATTATGACGCCAACGGGCATTGAACCAATGACAGAAGCTTGGAAAGAAAAGATAATCAAAACAAATATGGATTTATCCGGTGAAGGCTTACGGGTATTGGCCTTTGCTTACCGGCAAATGGAATCTTTGCAGGAGATTACCACAGAAGATGAAAAAGATTTTATTTTTATAGGTTTAATTTCTATGATGGACCCGCCCCGCCCGGAATCTGTCCAGGCTGTCGCTAACGCGAAAGCAGGCGGAATCCGTACCGTTATGATTACAGGGGATCATAAAGTAACGGCGGCGGCCATTGCAAAACAAATTGGTATTTTCCAGGAAGGCGATATGGCAGTAGACGGTATGGAGCTGGATGCCATGAGTGAAACGGAATTGGAGGAAAAATTACCACATATTTCTGTTTACGCAAGGGTTTCTCCGGAACATAAAATCCGGATTGTATCGGCCTGGCAAAAACGGGGATGTATTGTTTCCATGACAGGGGATGGGGTAAATGATGCCCCGGCTTTGAAAAAAGCAGATATTGGCGTTGCTATGGGCATTACCGGTACAGAAGTCAGTAAAGATGCGGCCTCTATGATTTTAACAGATGATAATTTTGCTACCATTGTAAAAGCGGTTGTCAATGGGCGCAATGTATATGCTAATATTAAAAATGCAATCCAGTTTTTATTATCCGGCAATGCCGCAGGGATTTTCTGTGTATTATTTACTTCTTTAGCGGGCTTGCCAGTCCCTTTCCAGCCAGTACATTTGCTTTTTATCAACTTATTAACAGACAGCCTGCCTGCAATCGCTATTGGTATGGAACCTGCCCGGGAGGATTTGCTGAACCGGCCTCCGCGAGATCCCGCAGAACCAATCCTCACCAAAGCCCTGTTAAAAAAGATTGGCATACAAGGGCTTCTCATTGCCGCAGCAACGATAACGGCTTTTTTCCTGGGATTGCAGACGAATGCGGCTACGGCAAGCACAATGGCTTTTGCTACGCTGACTTTGGCCCGGCTGTTCCACGGCTTTAATTGCAGGGGAGATCATTCTGTTTTCCGCCTTGGAATTATGAATAATCCCTTTAGCCTGGCGGCATTTGGTATCGGTATTTTATTGCTGGCCGCAGTCCTTCTTGTTCCAATATTATCAGCCCTGTTTTTAGCAGCTCCTTTAACGGGCAGGCAGGCAGGCGCTATTATTGGGCTGGCATTTGTGCCTACGGTTATCATCCAGATCATTAAAATTGCAGCGGATCGGTCATAAAATAAAAAAGTTCCAGGAGCATAGAAGTTACAGAAAAATGTAGCTTCTATGCTCTTTTTTATGTAAAATTGGAAATTTTCATGATAAAATTTAGGATGTAACAGCACAAATTTATATATAATAAATAGAGTAAAATTTCCAGAAAATGTTGCACAAAAATTTACAACTAAAATTCGTAAAATAAAAGGATTGACAAAGCAGGCAGGCAGGAGGTATACTTTGGTTGCACAGGAAAAATTTTATTTTTCGTCTGATGACGGAAAGTTTTCAACAGCCTCCTTTAGCTGGAAAAATACAAAAACCTGTGCACAAATATACATTTCATCCCGAAAACGGAGATGGAAATTTTGAGAGGAGCGAATACCCCAATGAGAAGAATGTTATCCGGCCTTCTGGCCACAGCTATGGTTGCGTCTGTCTGCGCCACCGCAAGCTTTGCTGCAACCAATCCGAAAATTGAATTTACCGTAGATGTTACTGCTCTTACTTCACTTAATTACAGTAAAGTACAGTTGGTAAATACAACTGAAGGAGTAGTTATAGGCGAAGCAGACATTGAAATCGTAGGTACTGCAAAACCTAGCGATGCTGCCAAAGTAGCAGGTTTCTTACATGGTGTAGAATTTACAAACGTAGAAATTGGCGGGAAAATTTATCAGATCTCTTTGAGAAAAGACGCTGGTGCAAAGATAACAGCCGTTCTTTCTCCTGCAGCAATCACTGAATCAAAGGATAATTTTGATCTCCGTTTTGTAGGTGTAGATCCTGCTGATGAAGAGAAAACAGTAACAGAATCTGCAACAAATGGTGTTGGCGCAACTGTTGTAGATACTAAAGATGGAGAAACAGCCGATATTGAAAGAGTTGGTACCCATCTGAAAGCCGCAGATGTAATTGTTTGTGATGGTGAAGGTAACCCAATTCCTTTGACCGAAGATCCCCGTGGTGTAGATAAAGATCTGAACAGTGATGACGGCATTCAGTCCGGTTCTACTGTTTACTTCATGATCAAAGATGGCGATTATAAATTTGGTAATGACGACTATTGGAAACTGAAAGTCAGCAAAGGTGATAACGGCAAATACATCAAGGCTATTTCTGATGTTACCAAGAAATTCAGCGGTAATCTGTACAATGCTGTTAATGGTGGTGTTGTTCAAAATACCGGTGCTGCTCGTCATCGTTATATCAAAGTAGAATTAAGTGAAATTTATACTGATGACGAAATCAAAATGAGCTTGGATATGCGCCTGACTGCAAAAGATGCAGCAGTTCGCAATTTCCCGATTGAAGATGATACAGAATTTAAAGTCAGTGATTTCACTTTCTATATGAAGAATCTGGTCAAAGCAGCAGACGGTGACTGGAGAGTTGGTGTTGGCGGCTTGATGTTGAATCCTGTTAAGAATGACTGGAACGAAGTCACATACTATGATGAAGACGGCGATTTGGCATACTTGAAGTTCTTTGGCGACAGCGACACCGGCAAATTCTATGCCAAACTGTCCACCAAATGGGAACATGCTGATTATGCTTCCTACTTCAACGATCAGGATGCTTATATCTTCCAGTTCACTGGTTCTCCGAGCCTGTCCTCCACCAGCCGTGCTGACCTCCAAATTTACAGCCCATTTGTAGATGATGACGGCAATGAAACCTTTGACCCAGAACAAGCTGTTATCTATCAGGTAGTCGATGGTGATTTGTTTGATATTACCGATAGTTTCACTTATGAAGAAGGCGACAACGGCGATATGGCATTCTGCACCCGTACCCGTTTCCTGGGCACATACATCATCTGCCAAAAACCAGTTGATGAAGCTTCTAACGACGACGTAGTTGATCTGGTTCCAGACGATCTGGTTCCTGATGACAACACCAATGCTCCTGTTGATGTAACTCCTGGCAACAACGGCGGCAGCGGCAGCAAAGCTCCTGCAAACACTGGCAAATTCTAATTTAACAGAGTTTTTCTTATCGGGCAGTCCCCGACAAAGAACTCAAATAAAAAGACAAAGGAAAAGCTCTTGGCATCTCTCCATGCCAGGGGCTTTCCCTTATTTTGTAATAGGGGAAAATGAAAAGAGCAGGCTTCCTTTTTTTCTGGAAGCCTGCTCTTTATATGAAAATATGAAAAGATTATTTTGTGCCAAAAATACGGTCGCCTGCATCCCCCAGGCCCGGTACAATATATTTGTCTTCATTTAAGTGGCTGTCCAAAGCGCCGCAATAAATTTGCACGTCAGGGTGAGCAGCAGAAAGGGCTTCTACCCCTTCTGGAGCAGCAATAATGCACATAAATTTAATATTGGAACAGCCCCGTTCTTTTAACTGGCTGATGGCATCAATAGCTGAACCGCCTGTGGCTAACATTGGGTCGAGCACAATAATATCCCGGTTTTCTACGTCAGCAGGAAGCTTACAGTAATACTCAACAGGTTTATGGCTGTCCGGGTCCCGGTAAACCCCAATATGCCCTACTTTAGCGGCAGGTACTAATTGCAGCAGGCCGTCTACCATCCCTAAGCCTGCCCGCAGGATCGGAATAAATGCAACTTTCCGTCCGGAAATAATATTGGATTTGGCAATACATATGGGTGTTTCAATTTCAATGCTTTTCGTTGGCATGTCCCTTGTAGCTTCATAACACATTAACATGGAAACTTCATTGATCAATTCCCGGAATTCCTTAGAACCTGTATTTTTATCCCGGAGCAATGTAATTTTATGCTGTATGAGGGGATGATCCATAAAAAATGGTTTTGGCATAGGCTTTCCTTCTCTCTAAAAAAATTATCGGTCTTCGATTGCTTTTAATTTGTCAATCCGCCGCTGGTGACGGCCTCCTTCAAATTCCGTGTGAAGGAAAACATCCACCAATTCTACTGCAAGTCCTGGCCCTACAACACGCCCGCCCATGCAAAGGGCATTTGCATTGTTATGAGCACGGGTATATTTAGCGCTGAAATAATCGGAACAGCAAGCAGCCCGGATTCCTTTTACTTTGTTTGCTGCCATGGAAATACCAATGCCTGTACCACAAAACAGCAATGCTTTTTCACATTCCCCAGATACTACGGCGTCGCAGGCAGGAAGGGCCACATCTGCATAATCACAAGCCATTTCTTCAAGGGTGCCAAAATCTTTATATGCGATATTTTCTTCATCAAGCCATTTTTTTACTTCTTCTTTTAGCTGGTAGCCACCATGATCCGCAGCCAGTGCAACCATCTTCTTCAACTCCTACCGTTTTTATTATTTTAGTGTTTATTTTTTGCAAGCAGTTCCCGTTCCGCTTGGGGCAGCCGCAAATATGCAGGAACAAGGCTGCCGGCATCAACCGTTTTTCCTTGTAAAGCGGCCTGTTCACAGGCAAATGCTGCCGAAGCTGCCCGCAGGAATTGCTGTGCCGGTGAGGGCAGCAGACAAGGAATGCGGTTCTGTAACATATTATAACATAATTCTGTTCCATCTCCAACCAAATAAATAGAACTTTTCAGACTTTTTAAACGGATTTCAAGATCTGTTAAGGATAAAGCTTCATCCGGAGATAAACGCTTTAATGTCCCATCCTGCTCCCAAGAAAATAGAGCTGTATAAACCTGGGAACAGCGGGCGTCTAAAACAGGCGCAACCAAACAGGGAAATCCCAAATTCCAGGCAAGGGCTTCTAATGTGGAAACCCCAACACAAGGCTTCCCTAAAGCATGGGCAAGGCCCTTTATGGCAGAAAGCCCAATCCGTAATCCCGTAAAGGAACCTGGCCCGGTGGTAACACCAAAACAGTCAATTTCATTTACAGAAAGCTTCAAACGGGCCAGCAAATCCTGCACCATCGGAAGAATCACACAGGAATGGGTTAATTTTATGTTGGCATAAAATTCGCCTAATAAAATGCCGTTTTCCACTACGGCACAAGAGGCGGTACGGGAAGATGTATCAATCGCAAGCAGTTTCAAAAGGGGCCTCCTTCTAAATGGATTTCTCTGGTGGTTTCATCTATTGACAGGATTTCCAGGATAATCGCATTTTCCGGCAGGGCATCCGCAATATTTTCACTCCATTCCACCAGAAGAACACCATCTTGTTCTAAATAATCAAAAAAACCAGTTGAATACAATTCTTCAAATCCATCAATCCGGTACATATCAAAATGATATAAAGGCAGCGGGCCTTGGGTATATTCATGTACCAGAGAAAAAGTAGGGCTGGATACCCGGTCCTTTAGTCCAAGCCCTTTTGCCAGGCCACGGGCAAAGGCAGTTTTGCCTGCCCCCATCCCGCCCCGGCAGGCAATCAAATCTCCAGGGCTTAACTGTTTTGCTGCCTGGGCAGCAAAGGCTTCTGTTTCTTCCGGCGTGTGGGTAATAACTGACAACATATCCGAATAACCACTTTCTTTTAATCAAAAATAGATTTTGACGTATTCATATAGACTGATAACACAAGGCCAATCCCCAAATAAGTGATAGCCGCAGAGCTGCCTCCTGCCGATAAAAACGGCAGGGTGATGCCGATAACAGGCAAAAGGGAAACACACATTCCAATGTTAATAATGGACTGGGCTGCAATCATGGCAAATACACCGGTACAAATTAAACGACCTTGTAAATCCCGGGCCCGGTGCCCGTCTGCTAAAATACGGGAACATAAAAATACTAAGCCTAATACAACAGCAAGACAGCCTACAAAACCTAAGGATTCTCCAATAAAAGCAAATATGAAATCTGTATTGGCGGCAGGTACATAACTGTGATTATCGCTGAAAATCCCTTTCCCCCAAATCTGGCCGGAACCGATTGCTAAAGCACCCCGGTATTGCTGGTAATAATCCCCCTGGGTACTGGCTAACCCCGGCACATATAAAATTAAAAACCGCTGTCGCTGGAAATCATTCATTACAAAAAACCATAAAAATGGCGCTGCTATTACGGCGGCCCCTGCTGCGGCTATAATATACCGCCAGTAAAGCCCTGCGGCAAACATCATTGCAATAAAAATACATCCAAAAACAATAGCGGAGCCATCATCCCCTTGGATGTGGATTAACAGCACAGGGATTGCTCCATGAATACAAAGCCCGATTAAATGAGATGGAATATTCAGATGCTCCCGGACTGTGTAAATATGGTAAGCTAAAGTCAGAATAAAAGATATCTTTAACAGCTCACTGGGCTGAAAGGTCATTCCAAAAGGAAGCTGGAACCAGGACTTGTCCCCTGGCCGTTCCAGAGTACCTTTCCCAAGAATAAAAGTCAGGAGTACAAGCAAATAAGCACCGGTTGTATGAAGTTTCCATAGTTTGGTATAAATATGATAGTCAAATTTTGAAATTCCAATGGCACAGATAACCCCTAAGCAACTGGCAATGGCCTGGACACCAATACGCCTTAAATTAACATCTTTAAAAAATCCAGTATGTGCAATGCCTGCCAATAAAATCGGGCTGAAAATAGAAAAGGAAAGGCAGATTAACCACAGCCAAATATCAGTATGGCGGATATACCGGCCTATTATATGGAGAATTTTTTTCATGTTGCCTCCCATCAAAAAGGATCCAATGGAATCATTATAAACAAACAGATGCTAAAATACAAGCAATAGAACCTGAAATTATTATGAAAAAACAGAACAAGCTTCCCACAACTTGTGAGAAGCTTGTTTTATCAAGTACGCCTGACTGGAATCGAACCAGCGCACCCGGCTCCGGAGGCCGGTGCTCTATCCACTGAGCTACAGGCGCATATATACCACTTTCAGAAGCGGCAGTTATTATTATACCATAGTTTATAAAAAATGCAAGCATTTTCTTGATTCTTTTCCCGGATAATTTAGATATTTCTGTATAATAATAAGTAACAGCTATTTTATCCTTCTATATTGGCGGGCGATTGGATAAAAAAGCATGGCAAAAAGCCCAAGGAATGGGAAGGGAAGAAAGATTTCAAAAAAAATATAAAAAAAGCTAAAAAAAATGTAAAAAAGGGGTTGACAGATGAAAAGGGGCGTGGTATTATATACAAGCTGACTCGAGAGCGCCGAACAAAAAGCGCCGCAGAGGAAAGCAAGGAAGC
>RAZJ01000211.1 GCA_003612625.1 bacterium 1XD42-1
AATAAAATAAGATACTTCATTTCCGATCTCTCCTTTCTTTCAGCTGCTTTTCCAGTTCCCGGTGGCAGAATCCCACACAGGGCCTCCCGTAGTTGCCGCAGCCATAGCAGGGGTGGCTTTTGGGTAAAGAAGGAGGGCGGGAAGTTTTCTTCCTGCCCTCCGGTTTCTGTGTCATCATGCGCTCAAAGGGGCTGTCGGTAAAGCGGGTCATTCCGGTTCTTCCTCACTTTCCTCCGGTTCCTCCTCCGCGCCCTCCTCGGATTCCCACAGCTCATCTTCCTCATCGCCGTAGTCGTAATCGTCCAGATTGTCCGGGCCTTTGGTTTTCGGCTTGTTCTTCATAAACTTGAAGTAGTAGAGCACGCCCCCGCCGCCTAACAGGGCCACAACCAAAAGCAGGACAGCCGGATTCATGCCGGATTTTTTCTCCGGTTCCGGCTCCATTGCAGGCGGCTCCTCCGGTTCCGCCGCCTTGCCGGTGCAGCTTGTCATGGTAAAGGCGCAGACCGGGCAGTTCCGGTTGATTGCGCCTGCCTGACATTTCTCGGTGCAGCTGCAAACAGCGGGGGGTTCCTCGCTGTTTTCGTCCTCCATCAGCGCCATCAGGTCGGCTTCGTCTACCTGGTTGAGAAAATGGACGGTGTTTTCCCCCTCGTCATCCCGGTCCACCAGGATATAGAAGTAGTTGCCGTTTTTGGTGGTAACGGTAATCAGCTGCTTGTTCCCGCCGTAATCGTCCACCAGGGTGGCGTTGCCATCCGGGGTGAGGGGCGGCGTTTCCTCCGGCTGCTCCACCTGTACGTTGGAATCGTTGGTTCCATCAGCCGGTTCCTCTCCGCCGCCTGCGTAGGC
>RAZJ01000212.1 GCA_003612625.1 bacterium 1XD42-1
TCATAGGCCGGGTTCAGGGCAATTTTCTTTTCGTCCACCATGTTCAGCAGTTCGGGGATTAACTCGGTCAGGCGGATGTAGCGGAAAATCTGGTTTTTACTCTGGCCGACCTGTTCCGCCAGAACCTCGCTGGACTTCTTCCCAAAATCGTTCCCAACTTGGGAACAATTTTCTTTGGAGGGCCGACCTGCTTGCCGTTTCATAGCTTCTAATTTCATCTTGTAGGCAAAGGCCCTCTCGCTGGGGAGCAGGCTTTCCCGCTGCAAGTTGCTGTCAACCATAATAATCGTGGCGGCGTCATCGTCCAAATCCCGGACAATCACCGGCATGGTTTCTTTCTCTGCCAGTTCGCTGGCCCGATGCCGCCTGTGTCCGGCTACCAGCTCATAGCCGCCCTCTGGGTCAGGTCTGGCAATCGCCGGGACCAGAACACCGTACTGCCGGATGCTGTCCGCTGTTTCCATCATGGCGTCATCATCTTTGACCTTGAAAGGGTGGCCCTTGAACGAGTGCAGCTCACTTAAAGGGATTTCTACCACCTTTTCCCGCCCCGCATCGGCGCGGCTTTCCTCGGTGGAAAACAGATCATCGACCGATGCCAGCTCTACTTTTTTCGCGCTGCTTTTCAAGTTTCAACACCTCCTTGGTCAGATTTGCGTAGCCCTCCGCTACTTTGCCGCCTGGGTCATGGGCGAAAATGCTCCTGCCCTCTGCGCTGGTTTCCTTTGCCCGGACAGAATGGGGAATCTCTGTGCCGAACACCTTGATTTTGCTGCCGTAGGTTTCCCGCAGCAGGGCGGCAATCTCTTTGGCAAAGTTGGTGCGGTTGTC
>RAZJ01000213.1 GCA_003612625.1 bacterium 1XD42-1
CCGGAGAAAAAGACCGACCGGGAAAAGTAAGCCTTGAGACATTTTGTCCCAAGGCTTTTCTCTTTCCCGCGCCCCTCCCCCGCGTCCTGCATGGCGTTCTTTTAGAGAGGGGCTCTGGTGGTATATCCCCCGTCGCCGCCTGCTACTGAGCACAGCCGGGAGTGGGCGGTCAAGGGGCGGAACGCCCGCCGCCTGCGGCGGCTTGCCCTTGACGGCCCGCCCCGGCTGTGCCACCCCTCCCGGCGCGGCGGGGGATATATCCTCCAGAGCCGCCCCCTTTCCCATGAATGGGAAAGGGCGGGGGGATAGGGTTGAACGACAACTATTAAAATATCGGAGGTAAACGACTATGAAACGACCCCTTGCTTACATCACCGCCGCTTGGTATGGCGGCGACACGGAAAACGCGGAACTTGCCGCGCAGTACTGCCGGGCGGTTTACGATGCGGGCTTTGCCCCTATCTGCCCCGCGCTGTTTCTGCCCCTTTTCCTCAATGACGCGGTTCCCGAGGAGCACAAGAGCAGCATCGACATTGGCCGCGACCTGCTCCGCCGCTCCCGGGTGCTGGTGGTGTGCGGGCATACCGTCACCGAGTCCATGAAGAACGACATCGCCGTGGCCCAGCGGCTGGGCATCACCGCCACCACCCTTGAGGGCATCCTGACCGTCAAGGGCCAGGGCCGCCGCTGACGTGGCCGCGCTGTTCGAGGCGTACATCACCAATCTGGGGAAATACAACGAGGGCGAGCTGGTGGGGGAAACGCTGAAATTCCCCACCAGCCCCCAGGCGGTGGAGGCGCTGTTAAAGAATATCGGCGTGGACGGCATA
>RAZJ01000214.1 GCA_003612625.1 bacterium 1XD42-1
GACTATGTATCCAACCCGCAAAAGACAGATAACGGCAGGCTCGTCACCGGCTTTGCGTGTGACAGCCGGGTAGCCGACGCCGAGTTTCTGCTGGCAAAACGGGAGTATATTTCCACCACCGGACGGGTACGGGGCGCGGACGATGTGCTGGCCTACCATGTCCGGCAGTCCTTTGTCCCCGGTGAGATCACCCCGGAAGAAGCCAACCGGCTGGGCGTGGAGTTTGCAAAGCGGTTCACCAAGGGAAATCACGCCTTTGTGGTCTGCACCCATATCGACAAATCCCATATCCATAACCACATCATCTGGAACGCAGTCAATGTGAACTGTGACCGGAAATTCCGAAACTTCTGGGGCAGCACCCGCGCGGTCCGGCGGCTGAATGATACCATCTGCGTTGAGAATGGCTATTCCATTGTAGAGGACCCAAAACCGCATGGAAAAAGCTACAACATATCCATGATGTTATTGGCTTGCAGGAAATTCAGCATAACCATAGGGGGCTTCGGTTGCGATTGGCTTTCCACTCATGCCTTTGGTCTTAATGCCCGTTTTCACTTTCTTGCTGATGTCCTTTGCGTACCATTCTGACATGATGTTGATGAACGGCGCAAACTCCAACGTGTCGGGCTTTTCGCTGTCTATTCCGTTGTTTACCGCGATAAAGCGCACGTTGTTTCTGCGGAAAATCTCCATAGCGTTTCCCACTTGGAGATAGTCGCGCCCCCAACGGGTCATATCTTTCATAATGCATACGCCGACTTTGCCGTTTTCCACGTCCTCTATCATGCGGGAGTAGGCAGAACGGTCAAAAAATCTGCCGCT
>RAZJ01000215.1 GCA_003612625.1 bacterium 1XD42-1
ACGCCCTTTTTCGCCCAGCGGTTTATCCGAACATAGATCACGTGCCAATCTCCGTATTCTTTGGGCAAGCTCCTCCATTTGCACCCATTTTCCACTACGTATAGCACTGCATTCAATACGTCCAGGTTGCTGATTTTGGCTGGTTTCCGCTGTTTGGGAAAGCACTCTTTGATTTGCTCGTATTGCTCTTTCTTTATTTCCATTCTTTAATTATATCACAATCCAACTTATGTGAACACTACCTAGCAAGTTGCCAGCAAGTTAAACTTTATCTAATAAAAAAGCGCCTCCGGTGCGGGAACACCGAAAGCGTTTTCCATAAGGGGCAGTAAAATTTTGAAGAGTTCTTACTGCCCCTCTATTTTAGCACACCTTTGTGTCAAAAGAAAGAGGGATTTTTTTATGTTAAGAGCAGGTTTGTATATCAGAGTATCAACTGAGGAACAAGTTTTACACGGCTACTCTCTGGATGCTCAACGAGAAGCGCTTACAAAGTACGCTCAGGAGCACAGCTATTACATTGTTGACTATTATGTGGATGAAGGACTGTCTGCACGAAAATCCTATACAAAGCGTGGGGAATTTATGCGGATGCTGAATGATGTGAAAAATAACAGGCTGGATTTAATTCTCATAATCAAATTAGATCGCTGGTTCCGATCTGTAAAGGACTATTATAAAGTGCAGGAAATCCTGGAGGCCCATCATGTAGACTGGAAAACCGTTTATGAAAATTATGACACGTCTACGGCTTCCGGCAGGTTACATATCAATATCATGTTATCAGTCGCACAGGATGAAGCAGACCGTACCAGCGA
>RAZJ01000216.1 GCA_003612625.1 bacterium 1XD42-1
GCCCCCGGCGGCTATGTCATGTGTAACCACGGCTCCTTTGTGGAGCATTACCACGGCATAGAGGACATTCCCCCGGAGCATCAGGTGTTCGCCTATCCCCAGCTCAATATCCGGGAGCAGATGGCGGCCTATCAGGAGGTGATTGACCGCTCCGCGCTGAACGAGGGGAAACAGCGGCTTGCCACTGGCCGGGAGGACAGGTAGCTTCTGGCCATCCTGGCCAGAGGTGCGCGGCCCAAGAAAGGGGGCGTTTGAATGATAGATGAAGAAATTTCCCGCAGCACCATCGCAATCTCCGTCCGGGCCAGCAAGCTGACGGCGCGGGGGCTGGCCTACGCGCTGGGGGAGGCGGCCAAGAAAATCCGCAAGTCCCAAGCGCCCCAGGGCAAGCAGACGGTGAAGCAGCTCCTGCGCCACGGCGGGGAGGCCAGCGCCATCGACCTGCCGGGGCGGGCAAAAGATTTTGACCGGGTGGCCCGGCGCTGGGGCGTGGACTATGCCATCAAGCGGGTGGAAAAGGGTAAATACCTGCTGTTGTTCAAGGCGAAACAGGCAGACGCCATCACGGGCTGTTTTTCGGAATACTCCCGCCGGATGATGAACCGGGGCCGGGATCGGCACATCCCCCTCCGGGAACAGCTCAAACGCGCCCAGGAGCTGGTACGCGATCAGCCCCGGCAAAAGGAGCGGACAAAGGAGGCGGAGCGTGAGGAAAGATAATATCCGCAAGTACATTTTACCCAATATCCCCTATCTATTCGTTCTGTGGGCCTGTCTGAAAGCGGGGACGGCCTACCGTCTGGCGG
>RAZJ01000217.1 GCA_003612625.1 bacterium 1XD42-1
TGCAGGAGGTGGACATCTATCTGAAATTCATCGGTAAATTTGATGCCCCCATGCCGGAACCTACTCCGGAAGAGATCGCGGAGCAGGAGCGATTGCAGAAGGAGCGTATCCGCAGTCGGGAGAGATACCGCCGTTTGAAGGCCGGAGAGAATCTCAGCCCTCCTTTTGAGCGGACCTGCGCGACCTGTGCCAAAACCTTCTCCGCTCTGCGGCCAAACGCGAAATACTGCTGTCCTGCTTGCAGGCAGAAGGATTACCGCCGCATGGCGAGAGAAGCGAAGTCAAAAGTATCATGAATTTGTATCGGAGCGGTCCGCAATGCTGTGGACCGCTCTTTTCCATCACAAGGGAGGTTGAAAGTCCATGTGGAACTGCGATTGGGAGTACCAGCACCAGGATGTTTTGAAGAATTGCTACGAGCGCAAGATGGCTGGCAGACCCTATGGGAAAAATGACCCTGTCCGTAAGATTATTTGCGAGGGATGCGGGTGTGTTTTCTATACGCGAATCTGGTCCAAAAAATATTGCTATTACAAGAAATGCGGCAATACCGGCTATAAAAAGCAGTTGATACAGCGGCGTTTGGCGCAGCCGCCCCGTACTCAGGTCTGCAAAGTGTGCGGGAACACATTCACGCCCAAGCGGTCAGACGCGCTCTATTGTAGCAATGCCTGCCGCCAGCGGGCGTATCGTCAGAGTGTTACGGATAAAACAAGTGGTCATGATGACCACTTGCTCGAATCGTAACGGAACACGATTTAAGGTGTTACGGTTGGACATAGTGGAAATAAATTCCCCTA
>RAZJ01000218.1 GCA_003612625.1 bacterium 1XD42-1
CCAGTATTCATGCGGGTTTGCGGCGAGATGGCTCTCAAAAGCTAACCTCACAAAAGACAGATTATTGCACAATCACATATCGTTTCTAAGGGAGAATGTTGATTCCGGTCACATTCTCCCTTTTTTCATACCAAGAAACGAGGTGATTATCTTGAACACGCAAATCATCGCCATCGCCAACCAAAAGGGAGGTGTGGGCAAGACCACAACCTGTGCCAACTTAGGGATTGGACTGGCGCAGGCCGGAAAGAAAGTGCTTCTCATTGACGGGGACCCGCAAGGGAGCCTGACCATCAGCCTGGGCAATCCCCAGCCGGATAAGCTGCCCTTTACCCTCTCTGACGCAATGGGCCGTATCCTGACCGATCAGCCGGTCCGCCCCGGCGAGGGGATTCTGCGCCACCCGGAGGGCGTGGACCTGATGCCGGCGGATATTCAGCTGTCCGGCATGGAGGTGTCGCTGGTAAACGCTATGAGCCGGGAAACGATTCTGCGGCAATATCTGGACAGTGTAAAGGGGCAGTATTCCCATATCCTCATAGACTGCCAGCCCTCCCTGGGTATGCTCACCGTCAACGCGCTGGCCGCCGCCAACCGGATCATAATCCCCGTCCAGGCGGAGTATCTGCCCGCCAAAGGGCTGGAACAGCTGCTCTCTACGGTAGCCAAAGTCAAGCGGCAGATCAACCCGAAACTGCAAATAGACGGTATCCTGCTGACGATGGTGGACAACCGCACCAACTTTGCCAAAGAGATTGCCGCCCTGCTGCGGGAAACCTACGGCAGCAAAATCAAGGT
>RAZJ01000219.1 GCA_003612625.1 bacterium 1XD42-1
TGTGCCCTTCCTCACCGGCCTTCACCGCTGCCGGTCTGCTTTCGTCAATTCCTGAATTTGCTCATTTATAGTATAAATGTTTAATTGGAAAATCTCATAGAGAAACTTTACAAGTCTATCTACGAGATTTTCAAAAGATTTAAACAGCAGCGCAGGCTCTATCATTTACAAGGTGCTCGTTCCAGAAACTTTATTTTTTAGATGGAAGGGGGACTACTTTAAGATTGTTTTCCATACTTCCACTTGTTATATTCATCCTCCAAACCACTTTCCTCTATTACTCCATACAAGGCACAGAATGTGCGGCGGTCAAGTTCCCAATCAGCATTCGGTTCCTGGGCTTTGCTTCGCTGGTAGGTTTCCAAAGCAGCAGCGGTTTTTTCAAATAATATGGTTTTTAAGTTTTTCACGATTTATCCCTCCCTTAGTTGAAATCCAGCGTTTTTAACTGTTGCGGCGATAGCATTATAGGTACGCTTCCCCGTATTTGCATAGCAGCGGGATTTATAGGCACGACGGCTGCTCTTATAATAATCCACCCGGCAAATATTGCTGTCCAGATTTACAAGCACCTCCACCTTTAATTCGGATAATACAGGCCCACACCAGTATACAGAACTGTTTCTTTCTACAGAATAGGTAAGATAACGATGGTTAAAGTAGATATCCTTTAGAGGAGACTCCGACTCTTTAAATCCGTTTTTCTTGAGAAGTTCAACTAGGACGTGTTCACATAAGAGCATCCACAGCAAGAGCAAAATAGACAAAAGTCAAAAAGATGACATCAAGT